>NZ_VJMG01000046.1 GCF_007004135.1 Affinirhizobium straminoryzae | reverse complement strand
TGGAGCATATGCGCCACCACATAGCGGTCCCCCACCTTGGTGCGGGCAAGCGTCAGGCCCTTGTCGCCCAGGAAACGCTCGAGACCGAGATTGGACATGACGGTGGCGACAATGCCGCCGCCGCGCAGCTTCTCGTCCTCGGCCCAGCTCTCGGCGATGACGGCCATCAGCTGATCGCCGTCGATGATCTCGCCGCGCTCGTCGACGATGATCACGCGGTCGGCGTCGCCGTCGAGGGCGATGCCGATGTCGGCGCGCACCTCATGCACCTTCCGCTTCAGCGCGTCCGGACTGGTCGAGCCGCAATCGAGGTTGATGTTGGTGCCGTTCGGCGTGTTGCCGATGGTCACCACGTCAGCCCCGAGCTCCCAGAGGGCCGCCGGGGCCACCTTGTAGGCGGCGCCATTGGCGCAATCGATGGCAATGCGAAGGCCGTGCAGCGTCACATCCTTCGGCAGGGTGCGCTTGACGAATTCGATATAGCGATAGATATCGCCATCGACGCGCTTGGCGCGACCAATCTCGGCAGGTTTTGCCAGCTGCGAATAGAGATCCTTGTCGAGAAGCGCCTCAATCTCCTGCTCCAGTTCGTCGGACAGCTTGTAGCCATCCGGGCCGAAGAGCTTGATGCCATTGTCGGCGAAGGGGTTGTGCGAGGCGGAAATCATCACGCCGATATCGGCCCGCAGCGAACGGGTCAGCATGGCGACGGCCGGTGTCGGAATGGGGCCGAGCAGGTAGACGTCGAGGCCGGCTGCGGTAAAGCCTGCCACCAGCGCATTTTCCAGCATGTAGCCCGAGAGACGCGTATCCTTGCCGATCACCACCCGGTGGCGATGATTGCCGCGCCGGAAGATCGTGCCGACGGCGATGCCGACCCGCATCGCGAGGTCTGGCGTCATCGGGAAAACGTTCGACTGTCCACGAATGCCGTCTGTGCCAAAATAGCGGCGTGTCATGAATGCTCCTTGGTGCTCGCGCGCTCGTTGCGCGTCTTCTGTCCCGAGCAGCAGCCGGCGGATCGCGGCCGCGCGGGACTGGCATGCTCGCTCATGCCATAGTTTGCGCTTGTGGGCACATAAATTACCGTCAAAATCCATTATATCCCGTTACCGAAGCGTAAACCCCGCTCTGTTCCCAACGAGAAAAGGCCGCCCGGTTGCCCGGACGGCCCCTGAAACGATCAGGCAGGGGTGGCCTTAGTGCGGTTGCGGTTCGAGACCGCTTTCCGGCTCGCCGTTGCCCTTCGGTTCGTCCTTCTTCGCACCGGCCTTCGGAACGGCGGTGCCGCGCGTCGTCGGGCTGTCGTCACCGGCATCGCGGGAGGGCTTCTGGCCCTTCAGCAGCGCCTTGATCTCGTCGCCGGACAGCGTCTCGTATTCCAGCAGCCCTTCGGCAAGCGCGACGAAATCGTCGTGATGGTCGGTCAGGATGCGGCGGGCCTCGGTATAGGCCTCGTCGATAAGGCGACGCACTTCGTTGTCGATCTTCTGAGCAGTCGCCTCGGAGACGTTGCGCGACTGCGACACGGAATGACCGAGGAAGACTTCCTGCTGGTTTTCGCCATAGGCGACCTGGCCAAGGATATCGGAGAAGCCCCACTGGGTCACCATGGCGCGGGCAAGCTTCGTGGCCTGCTCGATGTCAGAGGACGCCCCGGAGGTGATGTTTTCCTTGCCGAAGGTCAACTCTTCCGCCACGCGGCCACCCATCATGATGACGAGGCGCGACACCATCCACTTGTAGCTCATGGAGTAGCGGTCACCCTCCGGCAGCTGCATGACCATGCCGAGCGCACGGCCGCGCGGAATGATGGTTGCCTTGTGCAGCGGATCGGCCACCGGCACGTTCAGCGCGGTGATCGCATGGCCGGCCTCGTGATAGGCGGTCAGCTTCTTCTCGGCCTCGGTCATGGCGGAGGAGCGGCGTTCCGCCCCCATCATGATCTTGTCCTTGGCGTCCTCGAACTCCTGCATGGTGACGACGCGCTTGTTGCGACGTGCGGCCATCAGGGCAGCCTCGTTGACGAGGTTCATCAGGTCGGCACCCGAGAAGCCGGGCGTCCCGCGGGCAAGCGTCTTCAGATCGACATTCGGCGCCAGCGGCACGTTGCGGACATGCACCTTGAGGATGCGTTCGCGGCCGACAATATCCGGGTTCGGCACGACGACCTGACGGTCGAAACGGCCGGGACGCAGAAGCGCCGGGTCGAGAACGTCCGGACGGTTGGTCGCGGCAATCAGGATGATGCCCTCATTCGCCTCGAAGCCGTCCATCTCGACCAGCAGCTGGTTGAGCGTCTGCTCGCGCTCGTCATTGCCACCGCCGAGGCCTGCGCCACGGTGACGGCCGACAGCATCGATTTCGTCGATGAAGATGATGCAGGGCGCATTCTTCTTGGCCTGCTCGAACATGTCACGGACACGGCTTGCACCCACACCGACGAACATTTCCACGAAGTCCGAACCGGAAATGGTGAAGAAGGGCACATTCGCCTCGCCGGCAACCGAGCGGGCGAGAAGCGTCTTGCCGGTCCCCGGAGGGCCGACGAGCAGCACCCCGCGCGGAATGCGGCCACCGAGGCGCTGGAATTTCTGCGGGTCGCGCAGGAATTCGACGATTTCCTCAAGATCCTGCTTGGCCTCGTCAACGCCAGCGACGTCATCAAACGTCACGCGACCATGCGCTTCGGTCAGAAGCTTGGCCTTGGACTTGCCAAAGCCCATCGCGCCGCGCGAGCCGCCCTGCATCTGCCGCATGAAGAACAGCCAGACGCCGAGGATCAGCAGCATCGGCAGAAGCGTGCCGAGATAGCTCAAAAAACCGGAAGACCCGTCCGATTCCGGCCGCGCCACGATCGTCACGTTCTTGGACTGCAGGCGCTCGATCAACGTGTCGTCAATGACGGGAGAATAGGTCTGAAAGCCCATGCCGTTCTCGGCATAGGTGCCGAGAACGCGGTTGCCGGTCACGACAACGTCACGCACGCGTCCGGAATCGACGTCGCGCAGAAACTGAGAATACGGGACTTCCCGCGAACTCGTCTGCGTCGGCGCCGTCTGGAACATGCTGAACAGGGCGATCAGCAAGAGGGCTATGATCGCCCAGAGGGCGAAATTGCGAAAGTTTGGGTTCATCGAACTCCCCGGACAATGACGGAGGCTGTGATCAGCCGCCGCCTTACTTGTCGCATAACATAGGATTGCGGCAGGGCGTTGCCAAGGCAACACTCCCCGCCGATCCTCTTTTACGATCGAAAACGTTAAACGGTAATGGCGGAAATGGCCGCAAGCCCATCTGTTCGGTAAAACAATTTGCCAAATCCAGCTCGAAGGCAGGCAGGAATGCCCGGTAGGGCTGCAGAATCGGCTGACGGCAAAGATTCTCTCCAGTCCTGCTCCCCTCGCCACCGCTCTCCCCTGCGATGGCCGGCAGCGCCCGCAGCGCGGCAAGCGCCAGACTGGCCGGCGCCTGGGGAAATGTCCGCTCTGCGCGCACACGATCAGCCGGATGCGGGCCGATGGAAAGCTGTTCCTGTGTGCGGTTGTGGAGCAGGAAGCGGCCATCCCATTCCACCGATTCGCCAGGCGCGACCATCACGGTCGGCAGGTCACGGCTTTCGCGCAGGACGTAAAGATGATCGCCGCGTCGATCGAAGAGAACGCGCCCCGCAGTGAGGCGACCGCGCCTCTGCGTGCGTAGGAATGCGACGATCCGTCCCAGGCTCTCGCGCCCGGGCGGATGCGTGCGCCCGCCAAAGACCGCGCACAGCGCGGCAGAAGCGGCACGGAGCAAGAGTTCGTCCGCGCCGGCGAAGATCTGGGGGTCCAGCCGCGCGAGAACGCCCTCGGCCACCGACAGTCCCTGACGAAACCGGGCGGCCACTTCCCCGGCAATTGCACGGCGCTCCGTCGCAAGCCGCTCCAGATCCTCGGGCGACGGACAGGATCCGGCCCCTGCGAGTGCGGCACGCATGCGAGCCCGTTCGAAACGCGGGTCGCTGTTGGAGGGGTCATCGATCCAGCCAAGGCCAGCCTCGCGCAGAAACGAGCGGATCGCCTGCCGGCGGACGCCGAGAAAGGGCCGCAGCAGCCAGTAACGACCAGACAGCAGCACCGCCGGCGCCATGCCAGCAAGGCCGAGGCCGCCCTCCCCCCCCGCGCGGCTGGCGCGCATGGCGAGCGTCTCCCACTGGTCGTCCAGTGTGTGGCCGGTGAGGATCGCATCGGCGCCGACGTCATCGGCAAGGGTGGCGAGAAGATCATAACGTGCGGCGCGCGCCGCCGCGGAGATGCCGGTGGCCGGCTTACCTCCTTGCCAGACGCGAGTGGCATGGGGGATGCCGAGACCGGCGCACCATTCCGCAACGGCCATTGCCTCCTGCCTCGCCTCGGGGCGCAGCCCGTGATCGATGGTGGCGGCAAACAGGTGGATGTCGTGTCGACCGGCATCCTGGCGGCCAAGGTGGAATGCCTGAAGCAATCCTTTCGAATCGCTGCCGCCGGAGACGGCGACGAGAAGCCGGGCGGAGGGCGGAAGTCGAAGGAGGACATCGCACGCTGCAGCGAGCGGGGACGAGCCGGCCGCCTGCGCAAGGCCCTCGGGGGGCATGGTCAGCAACCCAGGCGCTTGACTTCGCTGGCGACCTTCGCCTGCACCGGCTTGCCGGCATTCGGATAGCGCCGGTTCACCTCGCGCAGCGTCGCACAGGCGGTCTCGCGATTGTCGAGGGCAGCGAGCGACATGCCGAGCTTCAGCAGCATTTCCGGCGCCTTCGGCGAATTGGCATAGCTCTGGTGTGCGTTCAGGAAGGTTTTCGCGGATTCGTTATATTTACCCTGCGAATACTGGGCTTCACCCAGCCAGAAATTGGCGTCGGCGGCGCGGGCGCTCTTCGGATAGGCGGTGATGTAGCTGCTGAATTCGGTCTCGGCGAGCGCATAGTCGCCCGAGAGAACGTGATTGTAGGCGGCGCGGTAGGCATCGCTCTCATTGCCAAGCGATGCCGTCTTGGTCGGATCGCTGGCAGCAGCAGGCGCACTGCCGGAATCAACGCCCGGCAGGCCGGCAGAATTGCGCGCACCCTGGTTGAGCGTTGCACCGACAGGCGCACCCTTGTTGTCGACTTCCAGCGAACCGAGCGTCGTCTCTCCCGGCGCCGTCGAACGCCGGCTTGTGGCCGGTGCCGAGGGCGCGGCAGGGGCCGGCGCGTCTATGATGGAGGTAATTTCATCGTTTTTTTTTGAGCCGGCTGCCGGCACGGCAGCGACAGAAGGAGCGGCAGGCGCACCAGACTGGCCTTTTTCAAGCTGCTGGAAACGAAACTCGTTATCCTCCTGCGTCTTGCGCATCTGCTCCTGCATCTGCAGCAGCTGGAAGCTCATTTCCTCGACGCGGCCATTCAGCTGGCGAACAACCTCTTCCAGTTGCTGGATGCGCACCGCATCATTGGCGCTCTGTACCTGCACCACGGGCGCCTCGGGCACACGCGTGACCTGGCCGGCCCTGTGTCCACCGGAAAGGAAATTGGAAAGCGAAAATGCGCTCGCCTGCCCGCTCGTCGCCGCAAGCCCCAGCATTGCTGCCAAGACAAGTTTCTTCATGTCGTCCGTCCCGCTTTATGTCTCGGTGGCGCCAGGATGGCGCGCGCCGTTGCGATTCCTGTTACCAGCAAAAGGCCATCACGTTAACCATCAAAAGATAACCGAACTTCGGCCAAACTATGAACAAGCAAAAAGGGCGGCCACGAAGACCGCCCTTTCCGAAAACTTTCAATCGACGGGGACCGATCAGGACCCGGCGCCGCCGAGAACCGTGACGGCGCGACGGTTCTGCGACCAGCAGGAGATGTCGTCGCATACGGCGACCGGACGTTCCTTGCCGTAGGAGATGGTCTTCATGCGGCTGGCCGGAACGCCACGCGAGGCGAGGTAATCGCGGGTGGCGGCGGCACGGCGGGCGCCCAGCGCCAGGTTGTATTCACGCGTACCGCGCTCGTCGGCATGGCCTTCGATGGTGATCGCATAACGCGGATAGCGCTGCAGCCACTGAGCCTGACGGTCAAGCGTCTGCTGGGCGTCGGCGCGGATCGAGGTGGAGTCCGTATCGAAGAAGATGCGGTCGCCGACGTTGACGGTGAAGTCCTGGCTGGAGCCCGGGGTTGCCGCACCGGCGCCGCCGGCGCCAAGGCCGAGTTCGCCGGCGCTGTTCGGCATGTTCTTCTTGTTGGCGCAACCGGCAAGCGCCAGCGCGAGCGTGAGCGCGATGACGGCGGGATTGCGTGCGAGGCTCTGCATGCGGCTCATCGCCGGGGTATGGGTACGGCTCATGGCCGATCTCTCCTTGATCAACATTCTGGCGTTGCCGAACCGTAACTGCACCTGGTTAACGGCCAGTCAATGCCTATGGTTAATAATCTGCTATCAACGGCTATTTCAGCGCAAATTCAGGCAATTGCCCCGCACGCAGCCGAAACGCGCCCGTGCGGGGCACGGTGAGGCCCTACTCGAGAAGCGGAGACCAGGCCGGGTCGGATGCGAAGGCCGGCGTCTTGATCATCTGTTCGTTGTACCCTGTCAGGTCGATGGAATAAAGCTGCGGGCCGCCGGCACCTGCCGCCTGGCGGAAGAACATGATGACGCGGCCGTTCGGCGCCCAGGTCGGGCCTTCATTGTGGAAGCCGGTCGTCAGGATGCGCTCGCCCGAACCGTCCGGCTTCATCACGCCGATCGAGAACTTGCCAGCCGACTGCTTGGTGAAGGCGATCAGGTCGCCGCGCGGCGACCAGACCGGCGTGGAATAGGAACCATCACCGAAGGAAATGCGGGTCTGGCCGGTGCCATCGGCATTCATCACGTAGAGCTGCTGGCGGCCGCCGCGGTCACTTTCGAAAACAATGCGGCCACCATCCGGCGAATAGGAGGGCGAGGTATCGATGGCAGCGGTGTTGGTCAGGCGCGTCGTCGTGCGCGAGCGCAGATCCATCGTGTAGATGTTGGAATTGCCGTCCTGCTGAAGGCTCATGATCACCTTCTGGCCATCCGGCGAAAAGCGCGGCGAGAACGTCATGCCCGGGAAATTGCCGACGACCTCACGCTGCCCGGTTTCGAGCTGCAGCAGGTAGACGCGCGGCTGCTGGCCTTCGAAGGACATGTAGGTGACTTCCTGCCGGTTCGGCGAGAAGCGCGGCGTCAGCACGATATCCTTGGAATTGGTCAGCATGCGGACGTTGAAACCGTCCTGGTCCATGATGGCCAGCTGCCGCTGGCGTGCCGTCTTCGGGCCGCTTTCGGAAACGAAGACGACGCGGGTATCGAAGTAGCCGTTTTCGCCCGTCACCTGCTTGTAGATGGCGTCAGCGATGATGTGGGCCACGCGGCGCCAGTTTTCGGGCTGGGTGAAGAACTGCTGGCCGGTCATCTGCTGGCCGGCAAAGGTGTCCCACAGGCGGAACTCGGCGCGCAGGCGGCCATCGCCTTCGCGGGTCACGCGGCCCGTGACCAGCGCCTGGGCGTTGATCGCCTTCCAGTCCTCGAAGCGCGGCATCTGGTTGGGGTCGGTGATCTTCTGGATGAACGCCGCCTTGTTGACCGGGGCGAACAGGCCCGAGCGCTGCAGGTCGGCGGCAATCACCGACGAGATCTGCGCCCCGATATCGTTGGCCGACTGGAAGTCGGTGACGGCAATCGGGAGCGGTTCGACATTACCCCGATTGATGTTGATTTCCACGCGCGCCTGCGCCGGGGCCGCGAACATCACGGCCATCCCGGCGAGCGCAAGCAGCACGCGGATGAAAGAACGTTTCATCATGATAACAAAGCCTTTCAAAGCAGTTCGCTTGGATCAAAGTTGACGACGACTTCGCTCCAGGCGTCGTATTTGTCGGCGGGAAGATTCTTGAATGGCGACGAGCGCATGACGGCGCGCAGCGCACTGGATTCCAGCGTGCGGCGGGCATTGTCCGAACCGCCGGTGGCCTTGACCTCGGGCCGTCCGATGATGGCGCCAGTTTCGTCCAGCTTCATCGTCACGGTGATGATGATGCCCTGGGCCCCCTCGATGCCGGAAATGACCGACCAATTGTTCTGGATCTGCCCACGCAGCGCGTCGATCTCGCTCTGGCTGAGCTTCGAACCACCGGTGTCACGCTTGCCGCCGAGTGCTGCCGGCGCGGACGAACGCTTGGCGCCGCCGCCGGCCGCATCCTGCTTGTTGAGCAGGGCCGCGATCTCGTCGGCGTTGAAATCGCTCTGCTTGGACGAGGTCGACTTGGCGGTATCCTGCTTCTTGTCGGCCACCTTGCGGTCCGGCGTCTTTTCGGCGGGCTTCGGCGTATCGGGCTTCTTCGGCTCAGGCTTCTCGACGGGCTTGGCCTCCTGCGGCTTCGGCACGTCAGGCTTCGGGCGGGCGGCCGGCACCGGCACGGAATCCGGCGTCGGGATCTCCTCTGCCTTCTGTTCCTCGGGCTTCGGCGTCGGCTGGGGTTCCGGCTTCGGGATCGGCGGCGTCGGCTCCGGACGCGGCTGCGGAAGTGCGGCGACCTCCTGCGGCTTCGGGGCGGTTTCCTCGGGCGCCACTTCCTTGACCTTGTTGTCCTCGGTCGTCGGGTTCGGCAACGGCTTTTCGGTCTTCTGCGGCGCGGCGGCCGCTTCCGTCTGTACCGGCTTCTTCACCGGCGTCGGCGGCGTCTTCAGATCGACGTCGTTATCGCCCGAATTTTCGGCATTCTCGACGACCTTCGGCTTCTGCGTCGGCTTCGGGGCCGATTTCTCCGCCATCGGCGCCTTCTTGTCGCCCTGCTGGATCTGCGTGATCGATTCCACCGGGACGATATCGACCGGCAGAGCCTCAACGTCCCCGACCTCGAACTTGGCCGGCGCGCTCAACGAAAACAGCGCCCAGGTCAGAACCAGGAAGTGCAGGACCAGCGATGTGCCAAGGCTACCCTTCATCGCGAACGGATCACTTTTGCTGTTCTTGCTGCGTCACGAGACCGATGTTCTTGAAGCCGGCAGCGGAGATGCGCGCCATCACCTTCATGACAACGCCATAGGCGGCGGCGGTATCGCCACGCACATAGATGCGCTCGTTATAGCCGGTGGTGGCGATCGCCTCGAGCTTCGGCACCACTTCCTCGATGGCAATGGGCGTTTCCTGCAGATACACCTCACCCTGCGGATTGACGGAGATGGTGATCGGCTGGGTATCGGAATTCATCGCCTTCGCCTGGGTCTGCGGCAGGTCGATCGGCACGCCGACCGTCAGCATCGGCGCGGCCACCATGAAGATGATCAGCAGAACGAGCATGACGTCGACCAGCGGCGTCACGTTGATCTCGCTGATCGCGCCGCCGCGACCACGACCACCCCGACGACCACGCCGGCCGCCGCGCGCCGCATTGCCTCCACCTGCAGACATACCCATGTGCGTATACTCCTCAGCGTCGCGCGTTACTGCGCGGCCTGACGCGGCTGCAGTTTTTCATCGATCTGGCGCGACAGGATGGCGGAAAACTCGTCCGCGAAACCTTCCATGCGCGCGCCAAGCTTGCCGGCATCGGCCATGAACTTGTTGTAGGCCATGACAGCGGGAATGGCCGCAACGAGGCCGATCGCGGTGGCAAGCAGCGCCTCGGCGATACCGGGGGCCACGACCGCGAGATTGGTGGACTTCGAACCGGCAATCGCCTGGAAGGAGGTCATGATGCCGACGACGGTGCCGAAGAGGCCGATGAAGGGACCGGCTGAACCGATGGTGGCGAGCGAGCCGAGACGCGCCTCGTAGGTTTCGCTTTCGCGCGAGATCGTCACGTCCATGGCCCGGTCGATGCGCATCTGCAGACCGATCGGCGAACGGGCGCCGCGTTCGAAGCTCTTCTTCCACTCACGCATGGCAGCGACGAAGATGGCGGCAAGGCCTGTGTTCTGCCGCTCGGCCAGCGTGCGATAGAGCTCTTCCAGCGACTGCCCGGACCAGAAGACCTGCTCGAACTGGTCGAACTGGCGCCTGGCCTTCGTGAAGTTCATGTACTTGTCAATGACGATCGCCCAGGTCCAGACCGAAGCGCCCATCAGGCCGATCATGACCAGCTTGACGATCAGACCTGCCTGCATGAAAAGCGACAAGAGGCTTACCGAGCTTGCAGCCGCCGCCAAATCCGCGTGTTCCATATGTTCACTATCCCCGAATCCCAACGCCCGGCACGCATAATACGGACCGGGTCGCAAGCGCAGTCTGTGATTTGCGCGCGTACGCTGAAGTGCCCGTATGCCTGAGGTTTCAGGAGGCCTTCTCGCCTTCAAATTTGGTCAAACGAAGGCGTGCACCGCACAATTTCCGTGGAGGCCATTAAGACAATATTATCGTTAAGAATAGGTTACGGCCGGTTCTGCATCACAGGCGTATCGCATCACGCGCCCGTGAAAGCATTGGCAAGACTTTCCGGCAGCCGCCGCGGCCGGCCGTGCCGGTTGATCACGGCGATCACCACCCTTGCAGCAATCAGCAAGGTTTCGCCCCGCCGGATTTCCTGCTGCAGCACCATCTTGGCACCGCCCGCCTTTTCCGTTCGCGTCAGGATTGTCAGAATATCATCCATGCGGGCCGGCGCCTTGAAGTCGATCTCCATGCGATGCACGACAAAGACAAGCCCCTCCTCGTCGAGCGCCAGCAACGCGCTCTGCTCGCAGCCAAGGCAGCGCAGATAATCGGTGCGACCGCGCTCGAGAAAGTGCAGGTAGCGCGCATGATAGACGAGACCGGAAAAATCGGTGTCCTCGTAATAGACCCGCTGCACAAGGCGGTGGCCGGTATCGGTCAACAGGCCGGCGAGAGAAACGGTGAGGTCGTCCATCAATTCTGGTCCGCTTTGATCAGGCAGGGATTCGGGGCGACCCTCTAGCCCCGATCGAGGTTCTTGTCATCCCAGACGAGATGACGCGGCACCTCGGGCAGGTTTTCGATCTCGCCCGCGATGAAATAGGGCGGGATATCCAGCGCCGTCAGCGCCGCCGTCGTCGCCGGCACCCACTTGAACTCCAGATCGTTGTCGCCGTCCTGAATGCGGTGCACGATGCCGTCCGCTGCAAACGGAAAGGTCTCGGGGATCTGCATGAGGTAATAGATGCCGAGTTCGTGCCAGTCGCGGCCTTCGTAATGGAAGAAGTTCTCCACGATCCACAGGGCACGGACGACCTCGACGGCGACGCCCAGTTCCTCGATCATCTCGCGTTTCAGCGTCTCTTCGGAGGTTTCGCCGATTTCCGCACCGCCGCCGGGAAAGGTCCAGAAGGTCTCGTGCGTGGCGCGATGCACCAGCACATGGCCGTTGCGGAAACCGAGGCCGGCAATGCGCATCTGGAAGGTGCGCTTCGGCTTCGCCTTGATGCGGATGCGGGTCCCCTCACTCATCGTCGAGGCTCAGGCGGAACTGTGCGGCTTCCAGATCCTTCGGCGGCTGCAGGCCAAGATGCTTCCAGGCGGTTGCCGTCAGCACGCGGCCGCGGGGCGTGCGCTGGATGAAGCCCTGCTGGATCATGTAGGGCTCGATGATGTCCTCGATCGCATCGCGCGGTTCGGACAAGCCGGCGGCAATCGTCTCGATCCCCACTGGCCCCCCGCCGAAATTCACCGCGATCATCGAGAGATAGCGGTTGTCCAGCTGGTCGAGGCCCATGTTGTCAACGTTGAGGCGGGTCAGCGCCTCGTCGGCGATCTGCCGCGTCACCGCCTCGGCGCGGGCCACCTCGGCGAAATCGCGCACCCGGCGCAGCAGGCGGCCGGCAATGCGCGGCGTGCCGCGGGCGCGGCGCGCAATCTCGCGCGCGCCCTCGTCCGTCATGCCAAGCCCCATCAGCCGCGCACCGCGCCGCACGATCAGCTCCAGTTCCTCGACCGTGTAGAAGCTGAGGCGCACCGGAATGCCGAAGCGGTCACGCAACGGCGTGGTCAGCAGGCCGAGACGCGTGGTGGCCGCCACCAGCGTGAATTTCGACAGGTCGATCTTCACCGACCTTGCCGCCGGCCCCTCGCCGATGATGAGGTCGAGCTGGAAATCCTCCATCGCCGGATAGAGGATTTCCTCCACCGCCGGATTGAGACGATGGATCTCGTCGATGAAGAGAACATCGCGCTCTTCGAGGTTGGTGAGAAGTGCGGCGAGATCCCCGGCTTTCGCGATGACGGGGCCGGAGGTGGAGCGGAAGTTGACGCCAAGCTCCTTTGCCATGATCTGCGCCAGCGTCGTCTTGCCAAGTCCCGGCGGCCCGACGAACAGCACGTGATCCAGCGCCTCGCCACGGTTCTTCGCCGCCTCGATGAACACCTTCAGATTGGCCCGCGCCTCCGCCTGGCCGGTGAACTCGTCCAGCGACTGCGGCCGAAGGGCTGTGTCGAAATCCTCACCCTTCTTGTCCGGCGAGAGAATGGGGTTGGGCAGGGTCATGCGAGGAGTTCCATATGGGGGATAGCGCGTGCCGCCTTCTTGTCAAACGTCACCGTGGTTCGGCATCCCAGCTCCCTGTTCCTGAGAGCAATGAAGATGTCGGCAAATTCCTCGCCGCCGCGGTCCATCTCGTCCAACGTCATTTCTATGATGTTTTCATCCTCGAGCACCAGATTACCGGAATCCAGAAACCCTGAAAGAATGGTCTTCAATTCCTCACGGGTGATTTTCACATGTCGCCGGGCTGTCCAGATAAATTCCAGCAGTACCGCGCTATTGACGAAACCCGGTTGCTCCGGAGAAAGACTGTCGACGAGCACAAGCGCCTGCCTGGATTGAACCTCGTCATCCTGAAGGATCAGACGCAGTAGGATATTCGTGTCGAGCCCGATCATTCGCGACCCATGACATGATCCACAATGGCGTCGCCGACGGCCTCGTTCATGTCCTCGATCGTCATCGTCGGCATGCCTGGACGGTGAAGGATGCCGGCCAGGTCGATCAACCGCTTGTTCTTGGCCTTGAGCGTGACTTCCCCATTCCTGACGACATAGCGGATACGATCGCCGGGCTTGAGCTTCAGCAAGTCCCGAATCTCCGCTGGAACGGTGGTTTGTCCCTTCGATGTCATGGTGCCATAAAATACGCTCATGACGAACCTCCTTACTTTTTCACAATAGTAAGGAAAGGTGCCGCAAACAAGGCGGTCATCGGGAGAGTTCCTTGAGCCCGAGGCGGATCAGCCTGGCGCTGTCGGCGCCCTCGCCGCCAGCCTTCAGCGCGGCCGCCACGGCATTGGCCGCCTGCTCGCGCGAATAGCCGAGATTGGTGAGCGCCGAAACGGCATCCGCCACGGGGGCTGCCGCAACGCCCTCCCCCAGCTCCTGCTTGAGGCCGATTCCGGCGCTGGCTTCGCCGGCAAAGGCAGGCGCCTTGTTCTTCAGTTCGGTGACGATGCGCATCGCGACCTTCGGGCCGACGCCCGGTGCGCGGGAAATCGAGGTGCGGTCCTGCAGCGCGATCGCATTGGCAAGTTCCGACGGCGTCAGGGTGGAGAGCACGCCGAGCGCAACCTTGGAGCCGACGCCCTGCACGCTCTGCAGCAGGTTGAACCATTCCCGTTCCAGCGCGCTGAGGAACCCGAACAGCTTCAGCTGGTCCTCGCGCACATAGGTCTCGATGAACAGCACCACCGCCTCGCCGGCAGAGCCGATACGTGCCAGGGTGCGCGACGAACAATAGGCGACGTAACAGACGCCGTGCACGTCGACCAGCACATGGTCCTCGCCGATTTCGTCAATGGTGCCCTTGAGCTTGCCGATCATGATGGGGATCCGTCCGGGATGATGCCGCAGGAAAAGAAGACGCTGGCGGCCCGATTGTCAGCGCGGCTGGCCGCAACCCGGGATGCGCCCGCGCCCGGCGGAAATGCCCACCGGCGCCCCGCACCCGCCCGCATCGAACTGCCGCCTGCCACCTCTGTCCCCTTACCTCGTGCCTAGAGCGCAAACTGGAACAAGTCAAGAACAAACTCAGGCGCGGGCCAGCACCCGGCGCATGCGCTCGCCGCCGCGATGATGGGCGTGGCAGATGGCGATCGCCAGCGCATCGGCGGCGTCATTGCCGGTGAACTCAACCTTCGGCATCAGGATCTTCAGCATCATGTGGATCTGCTGCTTCTCGCCGTGGCCGACACCGATGACAGCCTTCTTCACCGCATTCGGCGCATATTCGGAGACGGGCAGACCGGCGCGCGCCGGCACCAGCATCACAACGCCACGCGCCTGCCCGAGCTTGAGAGTCGCCACGGCATCCTTGTTGACGAAGGTCTGCTCCACCGCCGCCTCGTCCGGCCGATAGGCATGCACCACTTCGGCCAGCCCGTCATGCAGCTGGCAGAGACGAGAGGCGAGATCCATGTCGCCATCGGAGGTCACCGTACCGGAGGCCACGAACTTGAGGCTGTTGCCCAGCGTGTCGATCACCCCCCAGCCGGTGCGGCGGAGGCCCGGGTCGATGCCGATGATGCGAATCGTCTGTGTCATGTGTGCCATCCTATCGCGACGTGACCTGTATCGACCAGACGCAACGCGAACAAAAAGAAAACATTTGCGCGAATCCCGTTAACCACCCGTTAAGGCTGGCCCATCAATCCTCGGACAGCAGCCTCAACTTCGGCAACTCTACGCACCGAATCACATTAGGTGATGTGCGTAGATCAAGATTGGAGGTCCATCATGATGATGTTCACCCGCTTGAAGAACCAGTCGATCGAGACGATCCTGCTGCTTGCCACCTTCAATCTGGTGGCCGTGGGGCTGATCGCCATCAAGGCGGCGCGTGTCTCGCCCGAAATACTGGGCTTCAGCATTGTAGCGGCGTTTGCGGCAGGTACGGCAATCGCCATCCTCGCCTTCAAGCTCGCGGACCCTTTGAACCGGCTTGCCCAGCAGGCCAGCGAATGGAACAGACCGGACACGGAGGCAGACCTTGCCGACAGGGAACGGACGGATACGATCGGCACGCTGGCGCGCGGCATTTCGGGCCTGAAGGAGGCCATTCAGGACAACGAAGCCGATCATTCGGCCGCCCGCGGCGTGCTGGATGAGGCCATGCGCCGTCTCTCCAACGGCGACGCCACGACGCTGGTGCAGCAGCCGTTCCCGGAGGCCATGGAAGGCCTGCGGGTGCGCTTCAACCGTCTCGCTTCAATGCTGAACCTGAACCTTTCGGTGATCAGCCGTGCCACGCAGGGCATGCGCGAGCAGGCCCGCTCCAGCCAGGCGGATCTTACGGTCATCGGGGACCGGCTCGTCAATGCGCGCCCGGCCATGCAGAAGGCGTTGAGCGCCATCGAGGTGATGCAGCGGGCAACCCGGTTGCGCGGCGAGGATGCACGCATAGTCAGCCGCAGCGCCGCCGAAGGGCAGCAGGCCAGCTGGCGTCTCGGCCGGGCGGCCGGCGAAGCGCATGACGCCGCTGCCGCTGCCACCAGCACCTTCGGGGACCTGTCGCAACTGATCGAGCGCGTCGGCGATCTGGCGATCCGCGCCGAAAGCCTTGCGAGCGCCAGCGAACAGCGGCTCAGGGCACCGTCAGCCTCCAGCCATCCGACGGCTGCACATGGCCGTCCAACGGTGCAGCCCATTCCAGCCGATGCGCTGCGCCAGCTGGCTGCCGACTGTACCGAGGCCGCGCGCAGCCTGATGCTGCAGTACCGGCAGGTTGACAGCCATCTGGCCGATACCCAGCATGCCCTGTCGCGGGTGCTGCGCGAGACCGACTGTGTCGGGCAGGCGCTGACGGAAATGGCCGAGCCGGCCGAGCGCCTGTCGCACAACGTCGACCTCGAACACCAGCGCCTGACGCTGGCGCACGAGACCGTGGGCGAGACGGCGGTGGTGCTGGAGCGCAGCCGCGAGATCGTTGCATCCACGGAGGCATGCCTCGTCAAGGTGGCCGGCGATGTCGCGATCATCGATACGCGTCTGTCCCTCTTCGCGTTCACGCAACAGGACGAGCCCGTCCGCCGCGAACGCGGACTGAAGCCGACGCTGCGCAGCGTGACCTGAGACCCCTCGCCTTTGTCCGCTGGCTGAAGTATGGCGTGAACCGTGCAGGGCTGACCGGACGATCAGACCCTCTGCAGCAGACCCGTGCGGGAAAAATCCCGCGCCCCCTTAGAATGCGGCCACGGCTTTCCTAAATGGAGATCTGACACAACATAAAGTTTGAGTGGTGACGCATGATCCCCTTTTCCATTCTCGACCTGTCGCCCGTGGCGGACGGGTCCAGCGTCAGCGACGCACTCGACCAGTCGCGGCGCCTCGCACAGAAGGCGGAAGCCTTCGGCTACCGGCGGCTCTGGCTTGCCGAACATCACGGCATGCCGGGCATTGCAAGTGCCGCAACCGCCGTTGTCATCGGTCATGTCGCAGCGGCAACGAAACATATCCGAGTGGGCTCGGGCGGGGTTATGCTGCCCAATCATTCACCGCTGGTGATCGCCGAACAGTTCGGCACGCTGGAAGCACTGTTTCCGGGCCGCATCGATCTCGGCCTCGGTCGCGCGCCGGGGACGGACATGCGCACTGCGCGGGCGCTCCGCCGCAACCTCGAGGCCGGCGCCGACAGTTTTCCGCATGATGTGGTGGAACTGCAGCGGCTTCTCGGAGAACCGCGTGAAGATCAGGCCATCCTCGCCGTACCCGGTGTGCGTGCCGAAGTACCGATCTGGCTGCTCGGCTCCAGCCTCTACAGCGCGCATCTTGCGGCGGCGCTTGGCCTGCCCTATGCCTTCGCCTCGCATTTCGCGCCCGACATGCTGCTGGATGCCCTGGCGATCTATCGCGACCGCTTCCAGCCCTCCGCCCAGCTGGACAAGCCCTATGCCATGGTGGGCGTGATGGGCGTGGCGGCCCCGACCGATGCGGAAGCGGCGCATCTCTTCACCTCGGCGCAACAGCAGTTCATCAACCTGCGCCGCAATGTGCGCACGAAATTCCCGCGCCCGATCGAGAGCATGGACGGCGTCTGGAGCGAGATGGAACGCATGAACGTGGAGCACACGCTGCGCTATGCCGCCGTCGGCTCACCAGCCACGGTGGAGACGAAGCTTCGCGCCTTCCTGAAGGAGACGGAGGCGGACGAACTGATCATCTCGATGCCGGTGCACGACATCGAAAAGCGGCTGCGCTCCGTCGAACTGTTTGCCGGCCTGCCACTGATGCAGCATGCGCAAGCAAGGGCGGCCTGAGCGGGACCGCCACACTCCCTATCCGGCGAACTGCCGGGAAGCCCGCGCCCAACAGCCCGACATCAGAAACCGGCCCAGGAGGGGCCGGGAGCAGATCAGGCGGTCGTGGCGCCCGTTACAGGCGCTTCGGCTGTCGACCAGCTGAGATAATAATACTTGTCGCCGATCATGCCGAAATAGGCACTCGCGCCATTTGCCTTGTCGATATAGCTGCCATCGTCGTTGCGGACATATTTTCCGCTACCATCGCGTTGCAGGTGTGCCTTCAGGAAACCGCTCCATTCAGCGGCCGTGGCAGTTGCCGGCTGGTTTGGCTTGGCATCCTTGCTGGTGGCATCCCAGGCGGTCACGCTCTTTCCGCCTTCGGCATCGGTCACCGTCAGCTTGCCGGCATCGAGTGCCTTCAGCATGGATTCCGCCTGGGCGCGGGTGGCGGGAGAGTTTTTCAGTTCTGCAAGCTTGTCGCGCAGCCCCTGCATGAAGGATTCGCTGCCGATATCGGCAGAGACCGTCTTCGGGGCCGTCTCGCTGCTGCTGTCGGTGGTGTTGCCGGTCAGAACATCGGCAAGGCTGTAGGTGGATGTCGAGGCGCTACCGTCATCGCTGCTGTCGATGCCGTAATGGGCAAGCAGCGTGCTGGCCAGACTCTGCTGCTCCGTGTCCTGCTGCTCCGTTTCCTTGAACACGCGGATGGCCGTCTGTGTCGACCACAGGCGAACGGTATCGATGGAAGAAACCATGGCTGTCTCCTGTCTTGCGGGCGCTGACAGCGCTCCGGGGTTCCGGTCGAACAGACTCACGCGGCAGACCGGTTGGTTCGCCGGGACAGTTCCACCCGAAACCTGCCTCAAGCTGGAGAATCGGAGTCGGGGTCGGAAATGGCGATGCCATCCGCGACCGGCGGACTGTCCGGCAAAACGCAAAACGCCGGCCCTTGCGGGACCGGCGCCACGATCTTTCAAACCCCGCAGGATGTCAGGCGGAGAGTTTTGCCATCACCTCGTCGGACACCTCGAAGTTCGAATAGACGTTCTGCACGTCGTCATCGTCTTCCAGGCTGTCGATCAGCTTCATCAGCGACTGGGCCTTTTCCTCGTCGACCGGCACCGTGTTCTGCGGCTTCCAGATGGCCTTGACGGTATCGGCTTCGCCGAGCGTCGCTTCGAGTGCCTTGGACACTTCGCCAATGCTTTCGAAACCGCAAATGATGGTGTGGGTTTCCGCGTCCGAGACAACGTCATCGGCACCCGCCTCGATGGCGGCTTCCATCACGGCGTCGGCGCTTCCGGCCGAGGCCTTGTAGACGATTTCGCCGACGTGATCGAAGGAGAAGGACACCGAGCCCGTTTCCCCGAGCGCACCGCCGGCCTTGGTGAAGATCGAGCGGATGTTGGAGGCCGTGCGGTTGCGGTTGTCGCTGAGCGCCTCGACGATCACGGCCACGCCGCCCGGGCCATAGCCTTCGTAGCGGATAGCATCATAGCTCTCGGCATCGGCGCCGGATGCCTTCTTGATGGCGCGGTCGATGTTGTCCTTCGGCATCGACTGGGCCTTGGCGTTCTGGATCGCCAGGCGAAGGGCCGCATTCATGCTCGGATCAGGCAGACCGGCCTTGGCGGCGACGGTGATTTCGCGTGCAAGCTTGGAGAACATCTTCGACCGGATGGAGTCCTGCCGACCCTTGCGGTGCATGATGTTCTTGAACTGTGAATGGCCAGCCATGGCACCCCTTCATCGCGTAATATGTCTGGAATGGCGGGCTTATAGGCACGAAACCGGGCGCGTTCAAGAAAAAAGCGGATCGACACACCATTGCCGCCGGCGGAACAAAGCCCGGCAGGGCGACGTTCTTTCCCCGACACTTGACGAGGAAAGGATTGGCAATGGTAAGTCTGACGGAAGCACGCGAGGCACCGGCACGCCAGCTGTGGGACGAGATCAACGGCGTGCATGCGGGCATGCTGGGCATCGAAGGGTCCTCCATGCACATGCAGCCGATGGCCCCGCACGCGGACCCGAAAACAAACACGATCTGGTTCTTTACCCGCACCGATACCGATCTGGTGCAGGCCATCCGGCCCGGCACCCGGGCGCATTTCTGCGTCGTCGGCAAGAACCATGATTATCATGCCTGCCTTGCCGGCGTGATCGAGGCGCGGCGGGACACGGCAAAGATCGAGGAATACTGGAGTTCGATCACCGCCGCCTGGTACGAACACGGCAAGGACGACCCGTCGCTGATCCTTCTCGCCCTGCATGTGGACGATGCGGAGATCTGGGCCTCCACCGACAACAGCCTGAAATTCGGCTGGGAAATCGCCAAGGCGAACCTGAAGGAAGACAAGACGCCAGACATCGGCATTCGCCAGCACCTGAGCTTCGCCTGACGGACGTTGGACTGTTGTCCCGATCCGCCGGAAAATCCGGCGGATCGGCCGCCGCGTCTCACAGTCCGGGCGGCACGACGATCTGCGGCTTGCGCGGCAGACTGCGCATCGAAACCGTGATCGCATCGTCCTTGCCATAGACCACGTCATAGCGGCCATCGAACATGGCGAGGAAGCGGTCGAGCGGCGGGCCGCCCCGGTGCATCGGCAGGATGAGCGAGGAGCGCAGCCGCTGCACCACGCGGCTCATGCTGTCCGCGCCCATGGTCAGCCCGCCATCGGTCGGCACCATCAGCACGTCGAGCCTGCCGATTTCCGTATAATGCGCATCCGTCAGCTCGTGATGCAGATGGCCGAGATGGCCGATGCACAGGCCCGCCATTTCGAAGATGAAGATGGAATTGCCGTTTTCCTCGAAACCGCCATAGGCGCGAATGTCGGTCGCGACATTGCGCACATAGGTATCGCCGACCAGAATGTTATGCACCGCCTTTTCGCCGGGCACATCGCTCCAGCCATGCAGCACATGGGCAATGCCGGCCGGTGGCGCGAGCGTGTAATGGGTGGAATGCGCCTTGTTCATCGTCACGATGTCGGGCGTGAGCGTGGGCCGATGGACGCCGGAATAGTCTGTGGCGATGACGACGCCTTCGGGGCTTTCGATCTGATAGGTGGAATGGCCGATGAAGGTGATCTTCACCTCTTCGCGCCTGGCAAGCTCCGTGGTCTTGACGGGCCTGGCACTGGCAAATGTCGCGCGGGGAATGGTTTCGGCAATGGCCTGGCACTGACTGACAGGCATCTGCGCCCGCGGGCCGGTCGCGGGATTGCCCGGCACGCCCTGGGCAAGGGCCACAACCGGTCCGAACAGGCATGCAACAACGGCGAATGCGACAGTGCGCAGCATGATGTGCCACTCCCCCTCGTCTTCCTGCGGGAAAAAGATGAGGCAGGGTCATGGGCACGTCCAGCGCGAAATCGCGCCGGATGCTCACATTCCCGTCATTCGAAGCCAGGTCCGAAGCAAAGTCGGCTGGCGATCATCGGCCATCGCCGTCCGCGGATGCCCGCGGGTCGAGCGCGACGCTTTCCGGCGTGGCAAGCGAGGTGATGGCAGCCGGGGCGGCGGTGTAATTGTCCTTCTCCGCCGAGGACCGGGCGGCACGCATGCGGCTGCGCAGGATGGCATAGACCACCACGGAGACATGCGCGACGGCGGTCACTGCAAACAGCGCATGCGGGCCGAAATGCGTCATGACCGGGCCGCCGAGCGTCGGGCCGATGATCGTGCCGATGCCAAACAGCAGAAGCAGGCCGCCGGACACCTTCACGAAATCCTCGGGCGCCGCGAAGTCGTTGGCATGGGCAACCGCGATCGGGTAGAGCGCGTTGGCGGTGGACCCGTAGATCGCAACCAGCACCACGATC
The DNA here is from genome assembly GCF_007004135.1 of Affinirhizobium straminoryzae. Lineage (GTDB taxonomy): Bacteria > Pseudomonadota > Alphaproteobacteria > Rhizobiales > Rhizobiaceae > Neorhizobium > Neorhizobium straminoryzae. The sequence continues at coordinate 27,009 of NZ_VJMG01000046.1, read as the reverse complement.
ACGTAGACATTCATCGGGTGCAGCAGCACGAGCAGAATGCCGGCGGTGGCGGAGATGCCCGAGAGTGCCGCCAGCACGTAACGGCGATCCATCCGGTCGGAGAGCCGCCCTGCCGGGAACTGGATGATTGCGCCGGCAAAGATGGTGATCGACACCATCACGGCGATCGCCGCCTGTTTCAGCCCGGCCTGTGCCGCGAACACGGCGACCAGCGTGCCATAGGCGCCGTTCGCGATGCCGATCATCAGGATGCCGACGAAGGAGACGGGCGAATTGCGAAACAGGCTCGGCAGATCGAGGCTGACCCGCTTCAGAGGCTGCGGCGAGGCAGCCGTCGACAGCGTGGTGGGCAAAATGGCGACGCAGTAGAGAATGCCGCAGACCATGAACAGGACCGGTGTCGAGACATCGATGATGCCCACAAGCAGCTGGCCGCCGACGACGCCGAGCAGGGTGATCGCGATATAGAGCGAGAAGATCGCCCCGCGGCTCTCGTTCGTCGCGCGCTCGTTCAGCCAGCTCTCGATGATCATCGAGGTGCCGGCGGTGCAGAAACCGGTCACGGCGCGCAACGTCAGCCAGGCAACGTCATCCACGACGATGCCGGTGACCAGCACGTTCATGCAGATGATGGCGCCGAAACCGGAAAAGGCCCGGACATGGCCGATGCGCCGCACCAAAAGCGGTGCGACGAAGCAACCGGCCACGAAACCACCCGCCCAGCTGGTGCCGAGCAGGCCGAGCACCTCGTTCGAATAACCCTCCAGCGTGCCGCGCACCGGCAGCAGCAGGCCCTGCAGGCCATTGCCGAGAAACAGGAAGAGCGTGCCGAGCAGAAGACTGAGGACGGGCAGAAGATTACGAGGCATTTGGCGGACCGCAGATATTCCGGTTCAGGTTCAGCGAACAGTAAAGCACGCCAATCGTTAAACTTGATCCGCCAGTCCCTGCAAAAGGCAATGCATTGAGACAGCAACCGACGAAACGGCAGGCGCGCCCCGGTTTGACCAGCACAACAATGGTTCCGAATCTCGCTCCCCGCAGCTATGTGTGGTGACGACAAAAAATGTCCAGCCTGTGGCTGAGGCCATTCTGCGACAGGAAAATCATGACAAAACTTATCGGCCTGCTGCTGCTTCTGGCCATGATCGTGCAGATCATCAAGCCGCTCGGCCTGCCCGGCCTGCGGCGTCGCGCCGATTTCTGGAAGCTGGCGGTGGTGGCCTTCCTTTCGTGGACCGTCATCCTGTTGCTACGCGATTTTACCTGATGCCGGCAGGCGCGCGAAGCGGGCCGAAATGCAGGAAGGCCGCTCGACGGGCGGTGAAAACCGGCCTATGCTTGGTTCCTAACTCCGGCAAGGTCTGATGCGCCATGCTCACCGTCTTCCTCAGCATGCTGGCCGTTGCGGTCACCTTTCCCTTCTGGTTCCCGGCCCTGATGTGGCTGTTCGGCCTGGCGATGGGCCTGTTCGGCATGATGATGGGCGTGTTCGGCGCGGCGATCGGCCTGTTGTCCGCGCTTTTCGCGCTGGCGATCGTCGGCGGCGTTCTGGCAACCGTCTTCGTCCTGCCGGCGCTGCTGCTGCTGGCCCTGGTCGTCTGGCTGCTCTTTCCGCGTCAGAAACGCCTGCCCTCCGAGTGAATTTTGCTGCCGTGACGGGCGCCGGCGGGTGATGTGCGCCGGCGGCTCAGGCGATCGGCTATCGTGACAGGACACCTTCGAAGACCGGCACACAATCGCCCGCGATGATGACGGCGTGCGGCCGCCCTTCGCGCTTTTCGACGCTGACCTCGATGCGGCTGGCACGCCCCATCTCCACGCCCTGCTCGATGGTGAAATCGAAGCGGCCTTCTGCGACCGGTTCCAGCGTCGACAGGAAGGCGGACAATGCCCCCGATGCACTGCCGGTTGCGGGGTCTTCCGCCACATTGTCGAGGGGCGCGAACATGCGCGCCCGCAGCCTGAAAGGATCGGCGGGATCGCGCACGTAGAGAAACAGCGGGAAATCGCCCTCCGGCATCACCTGGTTGGCCAGCACCTGCCGCACCGCATCGGCATTGGCACGGGCACGGCCGAGGGCTTCGAGATCCACCAGTTCCGCCACGGCAAAGGCAAGGCCGACCGAGACGACGCAAGGGTGATGCCGCTCGGTGCGCACATCGCGCGGCGAAAGAGACGCGCAGGCCGCCACGGTGTCCGGCGCCACGCTCTGGCGCACCTCCAGCGGGCGGGGCGCGCGGATCGCCGCCCCGGTCACCTGCCCGTTGCGGCGGCGAAGCTCTACCTCCACGAGCCCGGCCTTTTCCTCAAACAACAGACGGTCGCCGACCGGCCTGCCGAACAGTTCGGACCGCTGGCCGAGCACATAGGCCGTGCCGACATTCGGGTGGCCGGCGAAGGGCACTTCCGTCACCGGCGTGAAGATGCGCACCCGCGCGTGGTTGGCAGGATCCTCCGGCGGCAGCACGAAGGTGATTTCCGAATAGCCGAATTCGGCGGCAATCTGCTGCATCGTCTGGTGATCGAGACCGCGCGCATCGACGAACACGGCGAGCGGATTGCCCTTGAAACGCTCGTCGGAGAAAACGTCGACGGTGACGAACGCGGATACGGTCATGGCATGGCCTCGCTGTCCGGTCTTGCCCGGACGTCTTGTTCGGGTTCAAGGACGGCCCGTTCCAGACGAACCGGGGACACCCTTTCCGCCTTTCGGTAGCCCGGCGCACTCCATCCATCCAGCCAAAGTTTCTGACGCAACCGATCAGAAAAAGTGAAGGGCCGCCCCATCGCTGGAGCGACCCCTCTCCTCCCCTCCATCAAATCCGGGGTCTCAGCCGACCTTGTTGACGCTGGCGCCGTAGATCTGGTCGATCGTTCCGGCAATGCTGTCATTGAATTCGGCATCGGTCATCGAAACGCGCAGGCCTTCGGTGAGGCCGCGCGAGAAACTGGCGATCATGCCGTGGTTATGGCTGAGCTTTTCGCAGGCATCCACGGTGCTGTAGCCGCCCGACAGGGCGACGACGCGGACAACCGAGCCATGGGCGACCAGCGGCGCGTAGAAATCGGCAACGGTCGGGATCGTCAGCTTGAGCATGACGGTTTCGTCGGCCGGCAGCTTGTCGAGATGCTCGGCGATCACATCGCGCAGAATGGCTTCGGCCTCGACCTTGGTCGGGCTCTTGATCGAGACTTCCGGTTCGATGATCGGCATCAGGCCCTGGCCGATGATCTGGCGTGCCACCTCGAACTGCTGGGCGACAACGGCTTCGATACCGGCCTTGTCCGCATGGGCGATGACCGATCGCATCTTGGTGCCGAAAATGCCCTTTTCGCGGCCACGGATCAGCAGCGCGTCAAGCTCCGGCATGGCCTTCATCGTCTGCACGCCGTTCTCTTCGGCGTTGAGGCCCTTGTCGACCTTGAGGAAGGGCACCACGCCGCGCTTTTCCCAGAGGTAGGTGGGAACGGGCTCACCATCCACGTCGCCATCCATCGTGCGTTCGAACAGGATGGCGCCGATCACCTTGTCGCCGGTAAAGGCCGGTGCGCTCATGATGCGCACGCGCATGGCATGCATCAGACGGAACATGTCCTCTTCCGTCTGATAGTCGGACTCGGAGATACCATAGAGACGCAGGGCTCCGGGTGTTGAACCGCCGCTCTGATCCAGCGCCGCGATAAATCCGGGCGCGGAACTCATCTTGTCCAACATCTTGGCATACCCCATGCTTACACTCCTGTCCCTAAGGTCGGCGCACAACGCGTTCGTATCCCGATGGATACCATCCGCGGATAACAGAAGTTTTTTAAGAGGGAAATCCTGCGCTTAGCGCTTGAAACGATTGAATTTTATTCAATCGTTTAAATTATCTAAATTGTTTAAAGGCTGTCCACAGGCGCAAGCACTCGCGCCCAGGCTGCGGATCCGCGCATCCCTGGCGCGCAGACAGACAGCCTAGATCTCATCCGCAAGTCTGGCAAGATGCAGCAGGCTCAGCGAACGCAATTCACCGTCCTCGACATATTCCAGCATCTCGTCCGGCAGGTAGCGGGCGCCGGGACGGCCCTCGCGCGCAGCAGGCGAGCTGTGGCGGATGCGGCCATGTTCGATCGCATGCACGGCCTCCACCTGGAAGGCCATGACATTGCGGGTGCCGCGCACGATCAGCAGCCGGGCTTCCGCATCATTCGATGTGGACGGCATGCGCCGCAGCCAGGCCGCCAGGTCGATGATCGTGACGCCGCTGCCGCGATAGGAAAAGAAACCGGCAATGCCGTCCGCGCGGTCGCGCACCCGCGTCACATGGGCCGGTGGCATGATGATTTCGCTCGTTTCGATCAGCGGCATGGCAAACCGCCCGCCTGCGGAAAAGACGAGGAAGGGTTCGCCCTCGCCCGCCACCCGACGGCCCCCTTCGGCGGCGGTCGCTTGCGCCTTCTGCTGCGAAAGCCTGGCGATCGCCGCCAGCCCGCACAGCCGCTCCTCACCCTCCAGCTGGCGGTGATCGAGCAGCATCACATCCGTTCCGTCGGAAAGCCGCAAGATCGCCTCCAGCAGGCTGGCATCGCCGAAAATGCCGGCGGGCGGCGCATTCATCGAGGTACGGGAGAAGCGCAGAATGTCGATGACATCATGGATCAGCAGACCGACATGGCTGTCTGCCCCGAGACGCAGGATCAATGCCGCTGCCGACCGGACGGGACGCTCGACCCGGTCGATGCCGAGCAGGAACAACGGATCGATCACCGGCACCTGATGCTCGCGATAGATCACCACGCCGAGACAGAGATCCGACACGACGGGCGAGGCGCCAAGCTCGGCAATCGGAAGAGTGGTGGCGACCGCATCGGCCGCCACGGCAAACACATAGCCCGCCAGACGAAACAGCAGAAGCGGCTGCGAACGCTCGGCATCGCCCTCGCGCTCCCCTCCCGACGTCTCCGGCACGCTCGGCAGACCGGGATGGGCAAGCACCCGGTGGGGACAGAGAACGGAGGCCACCCGATCCTCCAGCCGCAGCGTCTGCACCACAGGGATCGCGCCGGTGCCGCCACCCTGCTCCGGTATGACCAGATCCTCCAGCTGGTCGGCGCCGACCAGATCGATATCCCCGACACCATCGGCGAGCAGGCCGAGCAGGCGCCCCTCGCAGCGCATCACCACGATCACCCGCGCTGCCACCAGCGAGACGCCGAGCAGCCGGCCAAGATCGACAACGGGGATGATCGAGCCGCGCAGCAGCAAGGCGCCACAGACCAGCGGGCACAGTTGCGGAAAGGGATGCAGTTCGTCCGGGCGCGGCACCACCTCGCGCGTATGGTCAACGGGCAGGGCAACGAGAAGCCCGCCGGCGAGGATCGTGCCATAGGCGCGCCGACCATCGAGACGGGCCGTTGTCGCGCTTGCGGCAACCGGCAGGGCGAGCGGCATCATCTGCATGGCATCCTCCCTTCGCCGGGGCTCAGGCCGCGGCCTCCGAGGTCGCCCGCGACAGATCGTGGATCAGGCGCACCACATCGCTCGACACGGTCTGCTGCGCGCCCGTGCAGTCGGCGATATCGTGGATCGACTGGCTGGTCTGGCCGACGCTTTCCACGATCCGCTCGAAAGCGGAGCGGGCATCGCGTGACCGGGCGGTGCCTTGACCGACGCGGCTGACGGATTCATCGATCAGCTTGGTGATCTCGCGTGCCGCCTGCGAGGAGCGTTCGGCAAGCTTGCGTACCTCGCCCGCCACCACCGAGAAGCCGACACCGTGTTCGCCCGCACGCGCCGCCTCGATCGCCGCGTTGAAGGCGAGAAGATTGGTCTGGTTGGCGATTTCGGAGATGACCTTGACGATGTCGGAGATCTCGTTGGAGGAGCGCTCGATCAGTTCGATGGCGGAGATGGCGTTGGCGAGTGCCGCATAGCCTTCCTCGGCATTCTTCTGCGTCTGCGTTGCGAGCGTCGTGGCATTGGAGGCGCTGCTGGTGATCTCCTCGATCGACTGGGTCAGATCCTTCACCACCGTCTCCATCTGGCTGGATGTGGTGCGGATCTCCCGCTCCAGCTTGACCTGATCGGTGATGTCATAGGCATATTTGATGATCCGGACGATCTGGCCCTTCACATCCATCACCGGATTGTAGGAGGCCTGGATGAAGACATCGCGGCCAAACTTGCCGATGCGGTGGAAGCGGCCGGTCTGCGTCAGTCCCTTGTTCAGGTCGATCCAGAAATCGCGATAGGCCTGCGTCTTCACCAGTTCGACGCTGCAGAACAGCGAATGATGCTGGCCGAGCAGTTCGCGCTTCGAATAGCCCATCACGCGCTGGAAGTTCTCGTTGACGCCCACCACATGGCCTTCCAGATCGAACTCCACCACCGCCTGCGAGCGGTCGATGGCGCTGACCCGGCTCTCGAACTCGGCATTCTTGAGCTTGCTGGCGGTCACGTCCAAGGCGAACTTCACCACCTTCTGCGGCACCCCATTGGCATCGAGAATGGGATTGTAGGTCGCCTGGATCCACAATTCCCTGCCGTTCTTGCCGAGGCGATAATATTCGCCGGAATGGAATTCACCGGCCGCCAGCTTGTCCCAGAACAGGCGATATTCGTCGGATTTGGCGTAGGATACGTCGCAGAACATGCGGTGGTGTTTGCCCACGAGTTCCGCCTCGTGATAGCCGAGCAGATCGAGAAAGTTCGGATTGGCTGCGAGGATATTGCCCTTCATGTCGAATTCGATGACCGCCTGGCTGCGGCCGATGGCCTGCACCTTGCCTTCGAATTCCGCATTGCGCCGGCGCTGCTCGGTAATGTCAGTGGCGAACTTGATCACCCGAACCGGCTTGCCTTCCATGTCGAAGATCGGATTGTAGGTGGCCTGGATCCAGACCTCGCGGCCGTCACGACCGACGCGGCGGTAGATGCCGCAATCCACCTCGCCGCGCCCAAGCTTCTGCCAGAAGCGCTGATAGGCATCGGTGGTGGCAAAGAGCGGATCGCAGAACATCCGGTGATGCTGATCGACAACCTCGTCTGCCTCGTATCCCAGCGCCGAGAGAAACAGCGGATTGGCGCGCAGGACATTGCCCTTCAGGTCAAACTCGACCACGGCCTGCGACCGCTCGATCGCCGTCACCTTGCTCTCCGCCTCGGCAGCCTTCAGCTTGGTGTCCGTCACGTCCATCGCGAACTTGACGATCTTGAACGGATTGCCATTGAGATCGAAGATCGGGCTGTAGCTCGCCTGGATCCAGATACGCTTGCCGTCCTTGCCGAAGCGCTTGTATTCACCGCTTTCGTGATGGCCCTCGGTGAGGCGCTGCCAGAAGCGCTTGTACTCACCGGACCTTACGAACTCCTTGTCGCAGAACAGACGGTGGTGCTGGCCGACGATCTCGTCGGCGCCATAACCCGTCAGGTCGAGGAAGATCTGGTTGGCGGCCAGAACATTGCCAGCCAGATCGAACTCGATCACCGCCTGCGCCCGATCGACGGCCGCCATCTTGCCGGAGGCTTCTGCCGTTGCCTTCTTCGTCTCGGTCACGTCCATCGCGTATTTGATGACGCGCACGACCTTGCCGGAGGCATCGCAGATCGGCGTATAGCTCGCCCGGATCCAGACCTCGCGGCCATTGCGGCCAATCCGCTTGAACTCGCCATCGATGAACTCGCCCCGGCCAAGCTTCTCCCAGAAGGCGCGGTACTCGTCGCTCGCCACATGGCTGCGCTCGCAGAACAGCGCGTGCTTCTTGCCGCGAACCTCCTCGAAACTGTAGCCCATCAGCTCCAGAAAATTGTCGTTGGCCGCCAGCACCGTGCCGTCCATAGAAAATTCGATGATCGCCTGCGAGCGGCTGAGCGCATCCGCCCGGCCGCGCAGATCGAGAAGATCGGTCTTGTCGGCCTCGATCCGGGTGGCAACGAGCAGCACCGTCGAGCCCGTTTCGTCGCCGCTGACAAGATGGCCGAGCAGGCGAACGGCGTCCCCCCGGGCATCGACGGCGCGCACCGCGAGATCCTGGAACTCGCCCGCCAGCGCCTTCTCCCACCAGACGCTACGCTGGCCTTCGTCCGAGATCAGAAGGTCGGCGAAGGTATGCCGCTTCTGCTCCGCCTCGGTTCCGCCCAGCACATCCAGCGCGTGGCGGCTGAGATCCAGCACGCGGCCGCTTTGCGTATCGAATTTGATGACGAAATAGTGCTGGGCCAGGAGGTCGCAGAGGGTTTCGAACAGCGCGCGATTGGTGTTCTTGAGCGTAAGCATCGATGGGTCCCGACAGATTGCAGCCCCTCTCGTTTAACCGCAAAATATTAGCAATCCTTTATTTAGATGAATGAAAACAGCATTGCGCTTGCATCCGCCAGGGCAGGCTGGCCCCGAACGGCGAAGGCCGCCCGTCGCGGGACGGGCGGCCTTCGGACCATGACAGACAGGATCGGCTGTGCTCAGACCTTCGAGAGCACGGCCACGCCCGGCAGTTCCTTGCCTTCCATCCATTCGAGGAAGGCGCCGCCGGCGGTCGAGACATAGGAGAAGTCGTCTGCGACGCCGGCATGGTTGAGGGCCGAAACCGTATCGCCGCCACCGGCGACGGAAACGAGCTTGCCGGCAACAGTCTGGGCCGCGGCAAATTTCGCAGCGGCAACGGTTGCGGCATCGAAGGGCGCGATTTCGAAAGCGCCGAGCGGACCGTTCCACACCAGTGTCTGGGCCCGCTCGATCCAGCCGTTGATCGCCTCGATCGACTTCGGGCCGACGTCGAGCACCATGGCATCGGCGGGGATGGCCTCGATATCGACCACTTCGTTCTCGGCACCGGCCTTGAACTCGCGGGCGACGACGCCATCGACCGGCAGGATGATGGCGCACTGGGCGCTGGCGGCTTCGATCATGATCTGCTTGGCGGTTTCAGCCAGGTCATGCTCGCAGAGCGACTTGCCGACATTGGTGCCGCGTGCGGCGATGAAGGTGTTGGCCATGCCGCCGCCGATGACGAGCGCATCGACCTTCTTCACCAGGTTCATCAGGAGATCGATCTTGGTCGACACCTTGGCGCCACCGACGATGGCAACGACCGGGCGGTTCGGCTGGCCAAGCCCCTTTTCCAGCGCTTCCAGCTCGGCCTGCATGGTGCGGCCCGCATAGGCCGGCATGTGATGGGCAAGTCCTTCGGTAGAGGCATGCGCGCGATGGGCGGCCGAGAAGGCGTCGTTGACATAGATGTCGCCATTGGCAGCCAGCGCCCTGGTGAAGTCCGCGTCGTTCTTCTCCTCGCCCTTGTGGAAGCGGGTGTTTTCGAGCAGCAGGATATCGCCGTCCTGCATCCTGGCCACCGCCTCGGCAGCGGCGGGACCGATGCAGTCATCACCGAAGAGAACCGCATGATCGAGCACCTGTTCCACGGCCGGCGCGATCAGCTTCAGCGACATGTCGGCCACCGGCTCGCCCTTCGGACGGCCGAAATGGGCCAGCAGGATCACCTTCGCGCCCTTGCCCGACAGTTCCAGGATCGTCGGCGCCACGCGCTCGATGCGGGTGGTGTCGGTCACCTTGCCGTCGGAAACGGGGACGTTGAGATCGACGCGCACGAGGATGCGCTTGCCCGCGATGTCGGAGAGGTCGTCAAGGGTCTTGAAGGCCGCCATGGTCTGGATCCGTTGTTCTGGGTTGGAATTTCGAAGCGGACCATACCCCACCTGACCGGTGACGCAAGGCAGTTCAGACGGGTTTTTCGTCGCGGTCGGAGGGGGCCTGCGCCGGTGCCGGGGCCGACCTTGCCGAAGCGCCCGCAGCCCCCGAGGCCACCGCCGGAACGGTCTTGCCGCGATAGCGCCGCAGCGTATCCCGCACCCGGTGGGCAATTTCGCGCATGTTGATGAAGATCGGCAGCCGGGTCGCCGGCTCCACAGCCTCCAGCGAGATACCGACGGTTTCGATATGACCATGCTCGTCGATGTCGCGCACGATCAGGATGATCGAGCCGAGGCGTACGCGGTCGGCATATTCGGCATGACCGCCGAGCCGATAGGCCATCAGGTCACCGATCGTCATGGCCTGTTCGGCCACCGTCAGGAGGCCGGGACCATAGGCCGCATCCAGTTCCTTGGCCGGGCGCGTGGGCGAGATGGCGAAGGCGCCGAAGAAATCGGCGTCATCCTCGTCCACCGGCGCGCGGCTTGCAAACAGCCGGTCAAGCAGGCGCGAATAACCGGGCGCGATGAAGAGATAGACATAGTCGTTTTCCCGCAGCCGGCCGGCATACTGGTAGCGCATGCTGCGGCCATCACGGATGACGAGCGAGGGCATGGCCCAGCGCGGAATGCGCTCGCCACGCAGCACGGGGCTGTCCTTGATGACGCGGTAGGAGATCAGTTCGTGCGTCGCCCGGCCCGGCAGATCGAGTTCCACCTTGTCAACCTCACCCATGCGCGGCGGAATGATGAGGCCGAGTCGCTCGGCCACCGGCCGGATCGTCCAGCCCTGCACCATCAGCGACACGAGAACGATGATGAAGGCGATGTTGAAATAGACGTGGTTGCTATCGACGCCGCCCAGCATCGGCATGATGCCGAGCAGGATCGACACGGCCCCGCGCAGGCCGACCCAGGCGACGAAGCCGATTTCCTGCTGGGTGAAATCGAAGGGCAGCAGGCTGAGCCACACCGCGATGGGGCGCGCGACGAAGATCAGGAACAGCGCAAGCCCAACCGCCGGCAACAGGATGGCCGGAAACTGCGAGGGCGTTGCCAGCAGGCCGAGCACCAGGAACATGATGATCTGCGCGAGCCAGGTCAGCCCGTCCTGGAAGCGGGTGATGGCCTCCTTGGCAAAGATCTTGCGGTTGCCGGCGAAGATGCCGGCGACATAGACCGCCAGGAAGCCGCTGCCGCCGACGGCACCGGTGAAGGCGAAGACGAGAAGCGACAACGTCAGCACGAAGATCGGCGCCAGCCCGCGATCGACCGGCAGGCGGTTCAGCACCGCGACGATCATGATGCCGCCAAGCAGGCCGAGCGCGCCGCCAAGCCCCATCTGCTTGACGAACATGGCCAGCAGATCGAGGTTGAAGCCGCCGGCACCATGACCGGAACTGATCAGTTCCACCAGCGCCACCGTGAGAAACACGGCCATCGGGTCATTGGTGCCGGATTCGACTTCCAGGCTGGAGCGCACCTTGTCGCGGATGTGGATGCCGCCGATGCGCAGCAGGAAGAACACCGCCGCCGCATCGGTGGAGGCGACGATCGAGCCGAGCAGCAACCCTTCCAGCCAGCTGAGGCCGAGCATCAGGGAGGCCGCGAAGGCGAAGATCGAGGCGGTCAGGATGACGCCGACCGAAGCAAGCGCAATGGCGGGTGCAGCAGCGATCTTGAAGGCGTGCAGGGAGGTGCCGAAGCCGGAATCGAACAGGATGACCGCCAGCGCCAGCGAGCCGATCATGTAGGCGGCGGGATAGTTGTTGAACTGGATGCCGATGCCATCGACGCCCGCCAGCAGGCCGATCATCAGGAAGACAAGAAGAAGCGGCGCACCGAAGCGGAAGGCGAGGAGACTGGAGAAGGCCGCCGCCAGAACCAGGACGGTTCCGACCAGCAGGATGATGTAGAATGCCTCCAAGGCTTGCGCCCTCCGTTTCCCTGTCGCCGATGGCACCGCCACCGCATGGCACCGGTGACGCGAGGCGCACCGACCCTTGACCCAACTTCGACCGCCGCCTCGAAGGCCGGCGCGACCATTCTCGTCTGACCCTGCGTGAAGAGCCTTGCGCGAAGGCTCCGCCCGCGACGCGCATCGCATACGGCTCTTTCGCCACCATCGGCGCAAAGGCACCGGGCGTGACCGCTTCGGGGGCAAAGCGGGGGGCAAAAAAGTCTATGCAGATCCGGCATATGCCGGAGAATCAGGCGATGCCCCATTAGGCAGCATCAAATTCGGCAGGAGAAGGGCGGAGCGTAAAAAACATCGCGCGTGCACCCATGAAAAAAGGGCGGCCGGATAAGCACCCGACCGCCCTGATGCAAATCCCTTTCGGGATCAGATGAACTTGGCGAAGGCAACCGCCGTGTCAGCCATGCGGTTAGAGAAGCCCCACTCGTTGTCGTACCAGGTCAGGATGCGCACGAAGTTGCCCTCGAGAACCTTGGTCTGGTCGAGCGCGAAGATCGAGGAATGGCTGTCGTGGTTGAAGTCACGGCTGACCAGAGGCTCGGCAGTGTAGCCGAGAATGCCCTTCAGCGCGCCGTTGGAGGCAGCGATGATGGCTTCGTTGACTTCTTCCTTGGTGGTGTTCTTCTTGGCGACGAACTTGAAGTCGACGACCGAGACGTTCGGGGTCGGCACGCGGATCGAGGTGCCGTCGAGCTTGCCCTTCAGTTCCGGCAGCACGAGGCCGACAGCCTTGGCGGCGCCGGTCGAGGTCGGGATCATCGAGAGCGCTGCCGCGCGGGCGCGGTAGAGATCCTTGTGCATGGTGTCGAGCGTCGGCTGATCGCCCGTGTAGGAGTGGATCGTCGTCATGAAGCCATGATCGATGCCGAGCGCGTCATTCAGCACCTTGACGACCGGAACGAGGCAGTTCGTCGTGCAGGATGCGTTGGAGATGACGAGGTGGTCCTTGGTCAGCTTGTCGTGGTTGACGCCGAAGACGACCGTCAGGTCAGCGCCATCGGCCGGGGCAGACACGATCACGCGCTTGGCACCAGCCGTCAGGTGGGCGGCAGCCTTGTCGCGGGCGGTGAAGATGCCGGTGCATTCCATGGCGATGTCGACGCCGAGCTCGCCGTGCGGCAGGGTCGACGGATCCTTGATGGCCGTGACCTTGATCGGCTTTCCGCCGCCAACGATGATGGTGTCGCCTTCGACCTTCACGTCGGCCGGGAACTTGCCGTGGATCGAATCGTAGCGCAGCAGATGGGCGTTGGTTTCGACCGGGCCGAGATCATTGATCGCGACGACCTCGATGTCGGTGCGGCCCGACTCGACGATGGCGCGCAGAACGTTGCGGCCGATACGGCCAAAGCCGTTAATGGCAACCTTGACAGTCATGTGCATTCACTCCCTTGAAAATGCGCTTTTAGGGTAATGGAGGGGCGCCGGGCGGGCGCCCCCGTGCTGGCTCAGAGCTTGGCTTCGGCGGCAGCCACGACAGCCTCCGCGGTGATGCCGAAATGCTTGTAGAGGTCCTTGGCCGGGCCGGAGGCCCCGAAGGACTTCATGCCGATGAAGGCGCCATCGCTGCCGATGAAGGCATCCCAGCCCTCGCGCACCGCCGCTTCGACCGCAATCTTGACCGGCGCGTGGCCGATGATCGCCTCGCGATAGTCTTCGGATTGCTCGAAGAACAGTTCGAAGCAGGGAACGGACACGACGCGGGTTGCAACACCCTTGGCTTCCAGAAGCTCAGCCGCCTTGACGGCGATTTCCACTTCCGAACCGGAGGCGAAGATCGAGACCTTCGCATCAGCGGCCGACACGAGTTCGTAGGCGCCGGAGGCGCACAGGTTGCGTTCCTCGTATTCCTTGCGCATCGGCGCAAGGTTCTGGCGGGTCAGCGCCAGGCCGGAGGGACGCGTCTTGTCGTTGAGTGCCAGCTGCCAGCATTCCGCCGTCTCGACCTCGTCGCACGGACGGAAGACGAGCAGATTCGGAATGGCGCGCAGGGCTGCGACATGCTCGACCGGCTGGTGGGTCGGGCCGTCTTCGCCAACGCCGATGGAATCATGCGTCCAGACATGCACCACGCGGATGCCCATGAGGGCGGCGAGACGCACCGATGGACGGCAGTAATCGGAGAAGATCAGGAAGCCACCCGAATAGGGGATGAGACCGCCATGCAGCGCGATGCCGTTCATCGCTGCGGCCGTCGCATGCTCGCGAATGCCCCAGTGCATGTAGCGGCCCGAGAAGTCGGTCGGCGTGATCGCCTTCATCTGGCTGGTCTTGGTGTTGTTCGACGGCGTCAGGTCCGCCGAACCGCCGAGCGTTTCCGGCAGCAGGCCGTTGATCACTTCCAGCACGTCCTCGGAGGCCTTGCGTGTGGCAACCGTCGGCGGGTTGGCGGCGATCTTCCGCTTGAAGGCGTCGATGGCGCTGTCGAAGCCGCCCGGCAGATCGCCGGCAAAGCGACGCACGAACTCGGCGCGGGTTTCAGCCGCGGTCGTCGCCAGACGCTCTTCCCATTCCTTGCGCGCCTTGGTGGAGCGCAGGCCCGCCAGACGCCAGGCGTCCAGCACGTCGGCCGGAACGACGAAGGCTTCCGATTCCCAGTTCAGCGCCTTGCGGGCGGCCGCGATTTCCTCGGCGCCGAGCGGCGAGCCGTGCACCTTGTGGGTGCCCTGCTTGTTCGGCGCGCCGAAGCCGATGATCGTCTTGGCCGCGATCAGCGTCGGGCGATCCGAGGCCTGGGCCTTCTCGATGGCCGCCGCAATCGCATCCGGATCATGGCCGTCGATCTCGATCGTGTTCCAGTGCACGGCCTTGAAGCGAGCGATCTGGTCGGTGGAGTCCGACAGGGAGACCGCACCGTCGATGGTGATGTTGTTGTTGTCCCAGAAAACGATCAGCTTGTTGAGCTTCAGGTGGCCGGCAAGCGCGATGGCTTCCTGGCTGATGCCTTCCATCAGGCAGCCGTCGCCGACCAGCGCATAGGTGAAGTGGCTCTGCAGGTCGGAGCCGAATTCCTGGGCGAGCTTGCGCTCGGCAATCGCCATGCCGACGGCATTGGCAATGCCCTGGCCAAGCGGACCGGTGGTCGTCTCGATGCCCGAAGCATGGCCGTATTCCGGATGGCCGGCAGTCTTGGAGCCGAGCTGACGGAACTGCTTGATGTCCTCGATCGTCATGTCCTCATACCCGGTGAGGTAGAGGAGCGAATAGAGGAGCATGGAGCCGTGGCCGGCCGACAGGACGAAACGGTCGCGGTCCGGCCAGAGCGGGTTCTTCGGGTCGAATTTCAGGTAGCGGCTGAACAGAACCGTCGCGATGTCCGCAGCACCCATGGGCAGGCCGGGATGGCCAGAATTGGCCTTCTCGACGGCATCCATGGCAAGGAAACGGATCGCGTTCGCCATCCGGTTATGTTTTTCGGGAGAGGTCATGGCTAGTCCGCTGGTTCGCAGTGTCAATCACGGTCCCTGAAAGGACCACATGAGGCGCGGTCGATCCTTATCAGGTGCGACGGCCAAGTCAACAAACGGGAGGGATGCAGGCGGGTTCCCGAGCGTTTTGCCGCGCCCGGCAAGACCGCCGCGAAAGACGGCGCAGAAGCCCCCGGCCGGGAGCAGAAAACCGTGTTGATCCACAGGCATGAACGCCCCGCCCGCTCCGGTTTTATTGACCCTGTGGACCACGATGCTTAGTGTCGATGGTCAAATCAGGAGCGGATGCACGCGATTCGAGCGTGGACCGTCGAGGCCGGGTAGCCCCAGAATGCCGGTGGACAAGATCTTGAATGCAGCCCTTTCCGAACTCCGGGACGCCGTGAACGGCCTGGAAAATGCCATAGACATGCGCATGGAACGCCAGCGCGAGGCTGCCGACGTGGAAAACGAAGTGCGCCGCGTGCATGCCGACCGTGCACGGCTTGCACAGGAACTCGATCAGGCGGAATTTCGGGCGAACCGGCTGGAAGAGGTGAACCGGGAAGTCTCGCGGCGGCTGGTGACGGCGATGGAAACGATCCGCGCCGTCCTCGATCGATAGTTTCAGAGGCCCGCTTCGCGAGGTCCCGTTTGACAGGCAAGAGGCAGGCATGGCGCAAGTCACGGTAATGATCGACGGCAAGGCCTACCGCATGGCCTGCGAGGAAGGCCAGCAGGCGCATCTTGAAAGCCTTGCGCTGCGGTTCGACCGCTATGTGAGCCACCTCAAGAGCCAGTTCGGCGAGATCGGCGATCTGCGCGTCACGGTCATGGCCGGCATCATGGTGATGGACGAACTGTCGGAGGTCAGCCGCCGGCTTTCCGCGGTGGAAGCCGAGCTTGCCGTGCTGCGCCAGAGCCATGACGGCGTGGAACAACAGCAGCAGGCAAGTGACCATGCGGTCGCAGCAGCCCTCAGCGAGCTTGCAAGCCGTCTCAACGGAATCACCGCCAAGCTGAATGCCCGGCCGACCGCGCCAACGAATTGATGAATGACCTCTGGCGCAACGTTCGAACCTCTCCTATATTGCGGCTGCGGTCTGCGCTTCCCGACAGGAACCACAATCCCTGGGGCCATACTCGATCCAAAGGGAGCTGTCCCTGACCAGGCCCGTGGGCCTGGACACACGGTGCCCACCTACGTTTGTAGGCACCCAGGATCGTAAATCTCCATCGGTCGCCGTGGATCGCACCTCTTCTTCCCCTGCCCTGTTGCCAGTCAATGGTTCCGGCTGAGACAGCCGGTCGCGGGTAATGTTCGCGCAGGCGGCCTGCTTGACATCCGCCGATTGCGATCCATTTTACCGCTCAAGGGGTTAGGGTTCCGCGTACCATGCCATTTTCCAACACGAAGTTTGCGCGCTCGTCGCTGCTGATGCTGCTTGTCGGCGCGGCGGTTCTGGCGGCCATTGTCACGGCCTCCTTCATTCTGTCGCGCATGACGCAAAGCTATTTCAACGACGTGGTGAAGCTGCGCGATCTGCGCTCGGCCTCCTCCGACATGATGCTGTATTTGCGCGCTGCGGAATCCGGCCAGCGCGGCTATGTTCTGACCCGCGACAATGCCTTTCTGACGCCCTATACCGCGGCAACAGAGGGCATGAACCGTCAGCGCGAACGGCTGCGGAAGAGCTATGCCAGCCAGTCCGTGGTTACCTTCCCGCTGGACCAGTTCGAAGCGCTGCTGGACAAGAAGCTCGAGGAGATGAAATCGACGGTCGATCTTGCCCGCGACGGCCAGTTCGATGCCGCAGCCGACATCGTGCGCAATTCGAGCGGACGCGAGATCATGGACCAGATGAGCGCACAGCTCGTGACCATGGTGCGCGATCTCGACCGGCGCCTGAATTCCGGCATCCAGGACCTGCGCGACACCGCCGATGCACTGCAATGGTTCACGCTGGGTGGCGGCATCGTGATCATGCTCGTGGTCGGCGGCGCAATCGTGGTCGTTGCCCAGCATGTGCGGGAACTCTCACGCGCCCACCGGGCGGTGGAGGAACTGAATACGGGCCTTGAGGAACGCGTCACCGAACGCACCGAGGACCTGATCCAGGCCAATCGCGAAATCCAGCGCTATGCCTATATCGTCTCGCATGACCTCAGGGCACCGCTGGTCAACATCATGGGCTTCACCAGCGAACTCGACCAGACGCTGAAATCGATCCGCGCCTATGTGCTCGCCGGTGACCGCCCACCGAGCGAGGAGGACATCCGCCAGGCGCGTCTGGCGGTGGAAGAAGACCTGCCGGAGGCGATCGGCTTCATCCGCTCGTCCACCAAAAAGATGGATGGGCTGATCAATGCCATCCTGAAGATTTCGCGCGATGGTCGCCGCGAACTGAAGCCGGAGCCCGTCGATCTCAAGGATCTGATGGAGGCAACGGCAAACAGCATCAACCATCAGGTGACCGAGGGCGGCGGTGCCGTGACGATCGCCCTTGGCGGCGCGAGCCGTCTGATCACCGACCGCTTTTCGCTGGAACAGATCTTCGGCAATCTGTTCGACAATGCAGTGAAGTACAAGCATCCCGATCGCGCGCTCAGCCTGACCGTGCGGGCCCAGCCGGCCGGGCGCGGCATGCTGCGCATCGAGGTGACAGACAATGGCCGCGGCATCGCGCCGGAAGATCACGAGCGCATTTTCGAACTTTTCCGCCGCTCCGGCCTGCAGGACAGCCCGGGCGAAGGGATAGGACTTGCCCATGTGCGCTCTCTGGTGCGTAATCTCGGCGGCGAGATCACCGTCCAATCCACGCTCGGCAGCGGGTCGACCTTCATCATCCGCCTGCCGACCGATCTTTCCCAGTATGTCAGGAGTAACGGGTCATGAAGGCAGCAGGCCGAGAAGTCACCATCGTGATGGTCGAGGATGATGAAGGCCATGCGCGCCTCATCGAGAAGAACGTGCGCCGCGCCGGCGTCAACAACGAGATCATACCGTTCACCAACGGCAATGCGGCCCTCGATTACATCCTCGGACCGGATCGCACCGGCGACAACATTCAGGGTCGCTACATCCTGATCCTGCTCGACCTCAACCTGCCGGACATGTCCGGCATCGACATTCTGGAGAAGGTGAAATCCAACCCGCATGCCAAGCGGCTGCCGGTGGTGATTCTCACCACCACGGACGACGAGCGGGAAATCCAGCGCTGCTACGATCTCGGCGCCAATGTGTACATTACCAAGCCGGTGGACTACGACAGCTTTGCCAATGCCATCCGGCAGCTCGGCCTGTTCTTCTCCGTCATGCAAGTTCCCTGAGGATCCGTTCCGCCGATGCCGCAGACCATACTTTACGTCGATGACGATGTTGCGCTCGGGCGCCTCGCCCAGCGCTCGCTCGGTCGGCTCGGCTATGCGGTGGACCATGTCACGGATGGTGCGGCCTGCATGGCCGCGCTTCAGGCACGCCACTTCGATGCGGTGGTGCTCGACCATTATCTGAGCGCCGAAACCGGCCTTGATATCCTGCGCCGCTTCCGCGAACTGGGCTACAGCGTTCCGGCAATCTATGTCACCGGCTCCAGCGAGGCGACGATCGCCGTGGATGCGCTCAAGAACGGCGCATCCGACTATGTGATCAAGACGGTGGGCGAGGAATTCTGGTCGCTGATGGAAAGCGCGCTGCGCCAGGCGATCGCGACCGCCGAACTCAGGCGGGAAAAGGAGCGTGCCGACCAGGAGATCCGGCTCGGCAAGGAACGGGCGGAGGTGCTGCTCGCCGAAGTGAACCACCGCGTCGCCAACAGTCTGGCGCTGGTCGCCGCCCTGATCCGCCTGCAGGCGACCAACAGCCGCGACGAGACGGTGCGCGCGGCGCTCAGCGAAACGCAGGCGCGCATCACCGCAATTGCCGGCATGCATCGCAGCCTCTACACCTCCGACGACGTGCGGCAGGTGGAGATGGACAAGTATCTGAGCACGCTCGTCAAGGAGGTGCAGGGTTCCGTCAATGTCGGAAGCCAGGGGCCGTCCATCCGCCTCGATGCCGATCCGGTGGTGCTCGCCTCCGACCGTGCGGTCTCCGTCGGGATGATCGTCACCGAACTTCTCACCAATGCGATCAAATATGCCTATCCGCCCGGGCGCGAGGGCGAGGTGCGGGTGACACTGACGCGCAGCCCCGATGGCCGCGCACTTCTGGCGGTGGAAGATGACGGCGTCGGCATCGAGGAAGGCTCGGTTCCGAAGGGCACCGGGCTTGGCAGCCGCATCATCCGCTCGATGGCAAGCACGCTCGGCTCGGCCATCCGCTACGTGCCTTCCCAACCCGGCACGCGGGCGGAATTGTGCCTGGAACTCGCCGCCGAACCGGCATGATACGGCGCGATGTTCGCGTCCATGCGTTGCAATGCGCTCCCCGCAAGGCTACATTGCCCCCACTGTCAGCCGCAGCCCGCCGGGAACCTTGTTTTTCCTTCCGGTGTTGACGCGGCAGGATTGGCCGGCTGATCGTGCCGATCCGGGAAGAACCGCAGTTGTGCGGATCTTCTTCCCTGGCGTTAACCCATGAGCGTCTCTTGATAACCGAAATTGTTATTGTCGTATTGCTGACCCTCCTCAATGGCGTTCTCGCCATGTCGGAACTGGCGGTGGTTTCGTCGCGCCCGGTGCGCCTCAGAGTGATGGCGGACCAGGGCAACAAGGGCGCAGCGCTGGCGCTGCGTCTGGCCGAGAATCCCGGCCGCTTCCTCTCCACCGTACAGATCGGCATCACGCTGGTCGGCGTGCTTTCGGGTGCCTTCTCAGGCGCAACCCTGGGTGCTCGTCTTGCCGGCTGGCTGCAGGACCAGGGCCTGTCCGCCGGGCTCGCCGATGGTCTCGGCGTCGGCTCGGTGGTCGTCGCCATCACCTATCTCTCGCTGATCCTCGGCGAACTGGTGCCGAAGCAGATCGCACTGCGCGCCCCGGAATCGGTCGCTGCTCGCGTCGCCCCCGCCATGCTCGTTCTGTCGCGCTTCGCCCTGCCTCTGGTCTGGCTGCTCGATGCCTCAGGCAAGGCCGTTCTCGGCCTGCTTGGCCAGCGCGGCCAGTCGGAAGAGCGGATGACGGACGAGGAAATCCGCAGCGTGCTCGCCGAGGCGCAGAGCGCCGGCGTCATCGAGACGGAGGAATCCGCGATGATCTCCGGCGTCATGCGACTGGCCGACCGCACCGCGCGCGGCCTGATGACGCCGCGCCGCGATGTCGAGGTGATCGACATCGAGGACGACATGACGGAAATCCGCGCGCAGCTGCGCGCCACCCAGCGCACCCGCCTTCCCGTGCGCAACGGCTCCTCCGACGAGATCCTGGGCGTCCTCTTCCTCAAGGATTTCTACGAGGCGCTCGGCCAGGGACGCGATCCGGACATCCTCAACAACATGCGCGAAGCCCCCGTGGTTTCCGACCTCACCGGCGCGCTCGACGTGATCCAGGCGCTGCGCAAGGCGCCGGCCCAGATGGTGCTCGTCTATGACGAATACGGGCACTTCGAGGGCATCATCACCTCCGGCGACATTCTGGAGGCCATCACCGGCGTCTTCCAGGAAGACGAGGTGGAGGAGCCTCCGGTCGTGCAGCGCGAGGACGGCTCCTATCTGGTGGCAGGCTGGATGCCGATCGACGAATTTTCCCACCAGATGGGCTTTTCCATGAAGGAGGATCCCGATTACGAAACGGTGGCGGGTTTCGTGCTGGACGAGTTGAAACGCCTGCCGGAACTCGGCGAAGGTTTCAGCCGCAACGGCTGGAGCTTCGAGGTGGTGGATCTGGACGGCCGGCGCATCGACAAGCTTTTGGTGCGCAGGCTGGCAGACGCCGCATGAGCGATCTGGCCGCCCCTCAGGCCGCACCTTCGGTCGATCCGTTGTCCGCCAAGGCGCGGTTGCGCGGCGAACGGCTTGCCGCGCGCAATGCCCTTGCGCCCGACGACCGCATCGAGAAAAGCCTGCAGCTTGCCGAGCATGGGCAGGCGGCTCTGACGGTTCAACCCGGCACGATCGTCTCCGGCTTTCTGCCGATCCGCTCCGAGGCGGACATCCGTCCCCTCCTCTCGGCGCTGCGCATGGCCGGCGCACGCATCGCGGTGCCCGTGATCCTCGACAAGGAAACCATCGTGTTTCGCGAACTGGTGCCGGGCGCGGACCTGATGCCGATGGGCTTCGGCACCTATGGCCCGGGACCGGAGGCCGCCGTGCTCGACCCCGAGATCATGCTGATCCCGTTGTCTGCCTTTGACGCACAGGGCCAGCGTATCGGCTATGGCGGTGGCTATTATGACCGTGCCATTGATCGTTTGCACAGGAAAGGCAGGCATCCCGCACTGATCGGCATTGCCTTTGATTGTCAGGAGGTGGCATCTGTTCCGGCAGAACCTCATGACATCAGGCTGGACGCGATCCTGACGGAAAGCGGCTTTAGGCCATTCAACAGTTGATCGGACAGGCATGCGACTTCTCTTTCTCGGCGACATGGTAGGCAAGACGGGCCGGACGGCCGTCTGGGAGCGCCTGCCTGGCCTCGTCTCCGACCTGAAGCTGGATTTCGTCATCGTGAATGGCGAGAACGCCGCAGGCGGCTTCGGCATCACCGAGGACATCTTCCTCGAAACCATCAATGCCGGCGCCGACGTGGTCACCACCGGCAACCATGTCTGGGACCAGAAGGAGGCGGTGGTGTTTGCCGGCCGTCACGACCAGTTCCTGCGCCCTGCCAACTATCCGGCCGGAACCCCCGGTCGCGGTTCCGGTCTCTATTATGCCCGCAACGGCGCGCGCGTGCTGGTCGCCAACATCATGGGCCGCGTCTTCATGCATCCGGAACTCGATGATCCCTTCAAGTCGGCGGAAGCCATCCTCGCCGCCTGCCCGCTGAAGGAACAGGCGGACGCCATCGTCTTCGATTTCCACGCGGAAGCAACCAGCGAGAAGCAGTGTTTTGGCCATTTCGTCGATGGCCGCGCCAGCTTCGTCGTCGGCACCCACACCCATGTGCCGACCGCCGACCACCAGATCCTCACCGGCGGCACCGCCTACATGTCGGATGCCGGCATGTGCGGCGATTACGATTCCTCGCTCGGCATGGACAAGGAAGAACCGCTCAACCGCTTCATTTCCAAGATGCCGAAGGGCCGGTTCGAGGCCGCGAACGGCCCCGCGACCATCTGCGGCGTCGGCGTTGAAATCTCGGATACGACGGGTCTTGCGGAAAAGATCGCGCCGCTGCGCATCGGCCCGCGGCTGACGGAGACGATTCCCGATTTCTGGCGCTGAACGAGGAGACGGCCATGAGCATCTTCGACGACGACAAGCCTGCAAAACGCCCCGCACACGAGATCGGCTGCGATCTCTCGATGCTTTCCGTCGAGGATCTTGAGCAGCGGATTGCCCTTCTTCAGGCGGAAATCATCCGGCTTGAGGGCGAGCGGCAGCGCAAGGATGCAGGCCGCAAGGCAGCCGAAAGCCTGTTCAGACGTTGAGCCGGAGGATACGAATTCCTATCGGCATCCGGAAAATCCGGTGGCATTTTAAACGCATGTTAAGCAATCCCGACGATGATCGGGACTGTCCGGTTCTGCCGGACTCAGACAGTTTCACCTTTGGGTTTCCTTGCTGTGAAGTGGTCTGATTCTCCCTGTTTTACCTTGAGAGCCGCTCCTGCGGCTCTTTTTTTTGGCGCCCTGTGTAAACTGTGGGAATTAACCCTTCCTTAAGAATTGCCTTGCGGATTTCCGCTACTGGTAGCATCTTCTGAGCCACGAACTGCGGTGTACGGAACTTTCGTCCGTCTCCGCCATTGCTCAACAAGTTGATGCGTTAGCAGGAATATCTCGATGTCAGAACAGGTATTGAATACCGTCAGTTTCGCCGGCCGTGCCGCTAACTCGTCGCAATTCAAGGCGCTCTACAGCGAGGGCATGGCGCTGGTGGAAGAAACCGCTGCCTATCTCGACGGCCCGGGCCGTGCTGCCTCGAAGGTTCTGCCGCGTCTCGCAACGGTGCTCTATGCAGCCGAATCGATGCGCCTGACCACCCGCCTGATGCAGATGGCCTCCTGGCTTCTGCTGCAGCGCGCCGTCAACAATGGCGAGATGAGCCGTGACCAGGTCGTGGTCGAAAAGAGCAAGGTTCGTCTTGACGGCTTCAATGTCGACCGCATGGCGCCGGGCTGGGGCGATCTGCCGGAAGCCTTCCGCGATCTCGTCGAGCGGTCGCTGCGCCTGCAGAACCGCGTTGCCCTGCTCGACCGCGAAATCTATCGTCCGAACGAAACCATCGTTCCGGACAACGAAAACAGCGTGCGCGCCCAGCTCGATCTCCTGCGCACCGCCTTCAGCCCAAGCTGACACCGGTTTTCCGGATCCATCTTGAAGAAGCGGGCGTTTCGTCCGCTTTTTTTTGTTGCGCGCGGGCGTCCAACGGGACGAGAGGCATGCGAGCCGCTTGCCTGAGCGGGCCTGTCATGGTTAGTGCCGCAACACCAGTGCGTCGCGAGCCCCTCCATGCCGTCATTTCTGCCTCGATACCAGACCCGTCAGACCATCGTACGTTTGCTCTCGATCATGGCAAGCGCCAAGGAGATCAACCAGTATCTCAAGCGCTTCTCGCAGGTGGATGCCAAGCGTTTTGCGGTCGTCAGTCTTGATGACGCGGTGCTGCAGGATGATCTGGAAGCCATCGCCTCCTCGCTGTCTTTCCTGCAGGATGTCGGTCTCACCCCTGTCATCCTGATGGGCGCGGGGCGAAAGCTGGAAGAGGAGCTGTCCGTCATCGGCGGGACCGCCGGCGGGGACGCACCCCGCAGGACCGTCTCTCCGGACGCCCTCGCGCGGCTGCGTCGCACCTTCCAGGACCTCAATCTCCAGCTCGTCGAGGCCCTTCAGCACAACGGTGCGCGGGCAACCTCCGTCATGGGCGGCGTCTTCGAGGCGGATTACATCGACCGCGACGCACTTGGCCTGATCGGCCGGGTGACGTCGGTCAACCTCGCCCCCATCGAATCCAGCCTGCAGGCCGGCTCGATCCCGGTCATCAGCAGTCTCGCCGAAACGGCAGGCGGCCAGATCCTGAAGATTGGCTCCGACTGCGCGATCAACGAACTCGTACAGGTTCTGCAACCTTTCAAGATCATTTTCCTGACCGGCGCCGGCGGTCTGCTTGATGCGACCGGACGCATCATCGATTCGATCAACCTTTCCACCGAATACGGCCAGTTTGCCCGGCAATCCCTGTCCGGCAGTGCGATCCCCTTCGCGATCGGACAGATGAAGGACATGCTGGAGCGCCTGCCGCTGGAATCCTCCATCGCGATCACCAGCCCGGCCAATCTCGCCAAGGAACTCTTCACCCACAAGGGCTCCGGCACGCTGGTACGCCGCGGCGAAAACGTGCTGCGCGTCACCCGCTGGGACGACCTCGATCTGGTAAAGCTGCGAGCCCTCATCGAATCGAGCTTCGGCCGGCAGCTTGTGGATGACTACTTTGAACGCACCAGCCTGCTGCGGGCCTATGTGAGCGACAATTATCGCGCCGCCGTGATCCTCAGCGAGGAAAACGGCATTCCGTATCTCGACAAGTTCGCGGTGCTGGACGACGCACAGGGTGAAGGCTTGGGGCGCGCGGTCTGGAAGGTCATGCGGGACGAGACGCCGAAGCTGTTCTGGCGCTCCCGCCACAACAACCAGGTGAACATCTTCTATTACGCCCAGTCGGACGGCTGCTTCAAACAGGAGAAGTGGAAGGTCTTCTGGTACGGGCTTGAGACCTTCGGGCAGATCCAGGCCTGCGTCGACCATTGCGCGGCGCGGATGCCGACGCTTCTCTGATCCGCTGCGAGCCGAGCGACCGGCTTGCAATCATCAGGCAACACCCCCCTCACCTTGTTTCGGCCAGGGGGATGCAAAAGCCATTATCGGTTTTGATGACCGTGGATGAAAGCCGCTTACGGCTTGCCGATGGCGGCTTCGTGAATGGTGGCGGGCTTGCGGGCAACCGGCTTGGCGGGCGCCTTTGGCTTGGCAGCCACGTCAGCCGGCGGCAGGTGCCGGTCCATCATGTCCTTCATCTGCGCATCGCGGGCCTGCGCCGTCTTGCCGCCCAGCACCACGCCGACCAGACGATGGCCGCCGCGCGCGACAGACGTGACAAGGTTGTAGCCGGAGGCCTCGGTATAGCCGGTCTTGATGCCGTCCGCACCGGCATAGGTGTTCAGCACGCCGTTATGGCCGCGCAGCTTCATGCCGCGAAACACCATGCTCTTCTGGGAGAACAGCTTGTACTCCTCCGGAAAATCATGAATCAGCGCCTGACCGAGACGCGCCATGTCGGCGGCCGTCGTCACCTGATCGGGATCCGGCAGGCCGGCGGGATTGCGGAACACGGTGCGGCCCATGCCGATCGCGCGTGCCTTCGCCGTCATCATCTGGCCGAAGCCGGCTTCCGAACCACCCAAAGTCTCGCCCATGGCGACGGCCGCATCATTGGCGGAGAGCACGATCATGCCCGTCACCGCCTCGCGCACGCTTACCGTCTTGCCGGCGCCGATCGCGAACTTGAACGGCTCCTTGCCATTGGCATTTTCCGACATGGTGATGCGCGTATCCCAGGTGAGACGCCCGTTATGCAGCGCCTCGAAGGTGAGGTAGAGCGTCATCATCTTGGTGAGCGAGGCCGGATAGTTCAGGGCGTCGGCATTTTCCTGTTCCAGCACCGTGCCGGTCGTCATGTCGACCAGCACACGGGCCTCGCCGCTGAAGGCTGGCAGTGCTGCGGCAGACAGAAGCAGACCGGACAGCATCAGGCGGGGCAGGAAACGCGACAAAGACAGCATGGAAACCTCGTAAACGAAAATCCCGCCCGCCATTGCCGCAGGCCGGCCGGGCGCTCTAAGCAAAAAACCGCCCGAAGCTTTGGGCTTCGGACGGTTCGGATACGGTTGTCAACACCGCCGGGACGCCACCCGGCGAGGGCATCAGAGACCGAGGCCTGCGAAGCGCTTGTTGAACTTGGAAACGCGACCGCCGCGGTCCAGCAGCTGCTGGCTGCCACCGGTCCAGGCCGGGTGCGACTTGGAATCGATTTCCAGGTTCATAACCGCGCCTTCCGACCCCCAGGTCGAAAAGGTTTCGTATTCGGTGCCGTCGGTCATGACGACCTTGATCTTGTGGTAGTCCGGATGGATGTTGGCCTTCATGACACTCTTCCTGCTGTGCGGGGTCCATTTGTCGCAATTGCAGCGAGAGACCCTATTCCATAAATGAAGCCGTAGACCGGTCCGGCCACGGCTTCCCAATTCGATGCGGAGCCTATACAGGAAGGACTTTGAAAGCACAAGTACCCGCGCCGGAGAGTTGACGGGGCAGATCACGGGGGCATCGTGACCGATACCGCACCAACCAACGAGAAGAAACGCCGCACGCCGCAACCTCTTCTCCGCCTGATGCCCTATGTGCTGCGTTACCAGTCGATGGTTGGCGCCGCGGCCCTCTTCCTGCTTCTGGCCGCGGCCACCACGCTGGCCCTGCCGACCGCCGTGCGGCGCATGATCGACCACGGTTTCGCTGCCGCCGACGGCCAGTTCATCAACAGCTATTTCGCCATGCTGCTGGCCCTGGCCACGCTGCTCGCCGTGTCCAGCGCACTGCGCTACTACTATGTCATCACCATCGGCGAACGCGTGGTGGCCGATCTGCGCCGCGAGGTGTTTTCCCGCGTTACGGCGCTCTCTCCCTCCTTCTTCGACGTCAATCAGTCCGGCGAGATCGTCTCGCGATTGACGGCGGACACGACGCAGATCAAGTCCGCCTTCGGCGCCTCGGCGTCGCAGGCGCTGCGCAACCTGATCCTCTGTCTCGGCGCGATGGGGATGATGATTCTCACCAGCCCGAA
>NZ_VJMG01000045.1 GCF_007004135.1 Affinirhizobium straminoryzae | reverse complement strand
CCGGCGTCGCATCGACGGTGCGGATGATCATGCGGGAGAGATCGCCGCCATCCAGATTGAGAACCGCAATCGGAAGCCGTGTCGCCAGCCCCTGGCTGAACACGGCAGACAGGATACCCATCAGGAAGAGCGGCAGCACCACCGTCAGGGCGAGCAGCAGGGGATGCTTGCGGAACTGCCCAAGTTCCCGCACGAAGACGATGAGGAAACCGGGCCTCAGACTGGTTTTTCCGCGCATCTCATCGCTCCGGCCGGGACCAGGAGAGGATGGCGCTCATGCCGGGCCGCAACCCGTCCACCCGGTCCACCGGCTCGGCGCGCACCTCGAAGGTTCTGAGGTCGAAATCGCCGGTGGCACGCGTGGCGCGCCAGGTCGCATATTGCCCCTGCGCGTTGATCACCGTCACCCGCGCATTCACGGTCGCATTCTTGAGCGCCGGCACCAGGACGGACAGGCTGTCGCCGACCTTCAGGCCCTTCAGCAGATCCTCGCGCAGGTTGAAGGTAAACCAGGGATGGGCGATGTCGACGATTGAAAAGAGCGGTGCTCCGGCGCTGAAATTTTCGCCCAGTTCGGCAATCCGCGTGGTCACCTGTCCGGCAATGGGGGCAACCAGCGTCAGTTCCTTCACGTCGGTCTGCTGCTGGTTCAGCGTCGCTTCGGCCTGTTCCACCTTTGTCAGTGCCAGCGCCCGTTCTTCCTTGCTGGCACCGGCCACCGCCAGATCGAGATTGGCCTGCGCCGCCTCGCGCGCCCGCAGCGCCGATTCAAGATTGCGGCTGGACTGCTCGAGCCGAGCCTGCGAGGCCGCGTTGGTTTCCGCAAGCTTGGTCTGGCGATCCTTGTCGGAGAGGTAGAGCACCACATCCGCATCGGCGGCACGCACTTCGGCCTTATGCGCCTCGATCACCTCGGGACGCGTGCTGTTCACACGATCCAGATCCGCCCTTGCCACGGCCAGCGCCGCCTGCGTCGCCAGCGTCGCAGCGACCAATTGCGGACTTTCGAGCTGCGCAATCACGATCCCCTGCTCTACCGTATCGCCCACATCGACATTCAGCTGTGCGACACGGCCGGACACCCGCGGGCTGACGTCAACGCGATCCGCAGACACCTCCCCCTGCACGACAAGCGCCGGTGGACGGGTGGCGAACCACAACAGCCCGGCAAGGCCTGCGATGCTTGCGACGCCGAGTGCCGCGCCGAGTTTACTCACCATTATCAAAAACCTTTCAGAGAAAGCGCGAATGCGTGTGTGTCACGGGGACAAGCTTAAGGCGGCGGCCAGGGGCGCGCGTGGTCGATGCTCTGCAGGGGGCGGGTTCGGTTCCACTCCGGGCAGATCGATCCGATGCGCTTTGGCTGACGCCACAGACGGAAACGAGGTTGTGCCAAGTTCCCTCAACATTGCGCCACACCACCTGGTGTTGAAGTTGGGTCAAAAGTAATATTTAATTGCATTAACGGAAGTGAGCTGGTCGTGAGTTCGCAGGAACTCACATCGTTTGAGGGGAGCGAGCTTGGGTGACGCTGCCCGTAGCAGCCTCTCTGCCGACAGCGAAGGATCCGCGGGTTCGCACCTAAGCCTTTGAGAGAACGAGAATTTCATGAAGACCGACCTGCCAGCTTCGGCCATACGGGAGCAGATGAGCCTGCTGCGCAAAAGTCCGGCCTTTGCGGGTTCGGAGCGCCTGATCGAACTGCTCAGTTACGTGGTGGAAGAAACGCTGAATGGTCGTGCGGGCGAGCTGAAGGAAGCCGTGATCGGCAACGCGGTCTACCAGCGCGATCCGCCCTACGATCCCCGCATCGATTCAACCGTTCGCGTCGAGGCAAGGCGACTGCGCAGGAAGCTGGAAGAGCACAGCCGCATTTACGGGCAGTCGGACCCGATCACGATCATGATTCCCACAGGAACCTATGTGCCGGCCTTTGTCATCAGATCCGGTGAGCGTGATGCGTCGCCGCTGCATCAGGGACCCGACCGGAACATCTTCCGTAACGGGCCGGGCGCCGTGATCGCCATCCTGCCTTTCCGTGCGGTGTCTGGTGATGTGGCCACCCAGGCATTTGCCGACATCATCACGGACGAGCTGATTTTTACGTTCGGTTCCGAACCCGGACTGAATATTCTGTCGCGGGCAACGACATTCGCCTACAAGGACAAGCAACCATCGATCCGAGACCTTGCTGCGGAGCTCGGGGTCGACGCCGTCATTCAGGGCACGGTGCGAGAACACGCGGATATTATCCGCGTCACGCTCGAGGTGTCCGATCACCGCGGCGTGGTCGTTACCTCCGACCGGTTTGAAGGCTCGATCGATCAACATGCGGACCTGCCGGAACGGATTGCCACAACCTTTGTCAGCCGCCACCGGTTCGATACATCCAAGCTGCGGGCGCGCCTTGTCAAACCAGGGCCGGCGGCCGTTCAGGCCCACGGCCAGCTCTACAGGGCGCGCCAGCTGCTGGATCGCCAGGTGCCGGAGAGCCTGCGTGAATCTCTTTCCATCTTCTCGAAGATTGCCGAGGATACCGCCGATTATGCGCGCGGCCACTCCGGGATTGCCGATTGCTACTGCGACATGTTCCGGATCGGCATGGTGGATGCAGCAACGGCGCGTTCCTTTGCGCGGCCTGCCGTGGAAAAAGCGCTCGAGATCGATCCACAATCGGCCGAAGCCTTGACCGCTCTGGGTGTGGTTCAGGCCTGGCTGGAGCGCGACTGGCCGGCAGCAGAGACCAGTTTCAATGCTGCGATGACCTATGGCTATCATGCCAGAACCGCGCGGGTGTTCGGCACCTACCTTGCCGCGCGCGGCAGGGAGGATGAATCCGAGCGGCTTTTTGCGGAGGCAAGGCGGATCGAGCCGTTTTCCCAGCAACAGGATATTGCTGAAGCGCTGAGCCGGTTCCAGTCTCGGAACTTCTCCAAGCTTTCAGAAACGGTATCCGCCCTGACATTGCGGAACGCGCCGATGGAAGCCCTGTTCTATCTGGCACTCGGCGCCCACTTTGCCGGCAATCCGGAATTTGCCCGCCACTGTCTGCAGCCGCTCGGCACGATGATGATGACGCATCCGTTGCTGGTCTTTGCCAATGCCGAACTGGAGGCCTGGCTGGGATCGCCCGATCGCGCCGCCGCCCTGCTGAAGACCGGCAGCCCGAAAGCCAGCTTCTTCGCCCACTCCACCCTCGCCTGCGCCATTGGCGACGGCGAGGCTGCCCTGCGCTATCTGCATCTGGCCTTGCGCAATCGGGAATTGTCCACCGTCTGGATTCGCATGGACCGGAGGTTCGATGTGATCCGCAATTTCGACCGGTTCAGGGCGCTGACCGGCGAGGCGCGCATCGCAAGCGCGCTCATTGCCTGAGCGGTCCTCACCTCAACTTACAGTAAGCCGACGGTGATCTCACTTCCGGCACCGGCGGCGCATCTCTAGAAAGATGTCCGTCCACCCTCGCATGTTTTTCGCATTCATGCCGGACCCGGCGTGGAACAGCCAGAGGCCCCCCGCTACCTGGCTGTTGCGCGTTCCGGGCACGGACGAGGCTGCCTGCGGATCTCGGGACCCGCAGGCAGCCATGCCGCCCTGATGGTGCAACCGTCCGGGACAACCAGACGCCAAAGGCCTGGACGGGCGGCATCTCCCGTCGCCGAGCGGACCAGACGGGCCTTGATCTCCCGGCCGCAGGTCTTGCGTTCGCCGAAGGCGATGTTCACGGGCGGTCGGCTCGGCACACCTCTGCGGTGAACGGTAATCTTGACCGCCAAACGGAAGGACATGGATGTGATCTCGAACTTGACGATGGACGAGCGCCGGCGGGCACTGCTCATCCTGCTCGTGATGGCGCTTGTCGGGCTGACTTTTGCCGCAGCCGGACATGGCGATCCGATCGCGGTGCATGGCGCCCTCGTCCTGGTGCTTTCACTGGCACTGGCCTTCCCGGTGATGGGGCATCTTTATGACCCCGAACCATCGATCGAGCGCTTCAATGCCTACTACGACGATCCGAGCAAGGTCGGCGTCATCCTGACCTTCGTCTGGGCGGCCTTCGCCATGTTCGTCGGCGACTGGGTGGCCTGGCTGATGGTCGAGCCGACCTGGACGACCGGCAGCGCCTGGTCGAGCTTCGGCCGGCTGCGCCCCGTCCACACCACCGGTGTCATCTTCGGCTTCGGCGGCAATGGTCTGATCGCCACCTCCTTCTATGTGATGCAGCGCACCTGCCGCGTGCGCCTGCCGGACCAGCTGAGCCCCTGGTTCGTGCTCATCGGCTACAACCTCTTCTGCATTCTCGCCGTCACCGGCTATTTGCTCGGCATCACCCAGTCCAAGGAATATGCCGAGCCGGAATGGTATGCCGATCTGTGGCTGGTCATCGTCTGGGTCACCTATTTCGTGCTCTACATGCGCACGCTGGCGCGCCGCGAGGAGCCGCATATCTATGTGGCCAACTGGTACTACATGGCCTTCATTCTGGTGGTGGCGATGCTGCACATCGTCAACAACCTCGCAGTCCCGGTCTCCTTCCTCAGTGCCAAGAGCCATTCGCTGTTTTCCGGCGTGCAGGATGCGCTGACGGAATGGTGGTACGGGCACAATGCGGTGGCCTTCTTCCTGACGGCCGGCTTTCTCGGCATGATGTATTACTACCTGCCGATCCGCGCTGGGCGGCCGATCTTCTCCTACCGCCTGTCGATCATCAGCTTCTGGGGCATCACCTTCATGTATATGTGGGTGGGCTCGCACCACCTGCATCACACCGCCCTGCCGCAATGGGTGCAGACCCTCGGCATGACCTTCTCGCTCGTTCTTCTGGTGCCCTCCTGGGGGTCGGCGGCCAATGCGCTGCTCACGCTGAACGGCGCCTGGCACAAGGTGCGCGACGATGCCACGCTGCGCTTCATGATGATCGCCGCCGTCTTCTACGGGCTCACCACCTTCGAAGGCTCGTTCATGGCGATCCGCTCCGTCAATGCGCTATCCCATTACACCGACTGGACGGTCGGCCATGTGCATGCGGGCGCGCTCGGCTGGGTGGCGATGATCACCTTCGGCGCGCTCTATGCATCGATCCCCTGGCTGTGGAAGCGCGAGCGCATGTATTCGCCGGCGCTGGTGGAAGTGCACTTCTGGCTCGCGCTCTCCGGCACGGCGGTCTACGTCTTCGCCCTCTGGAATGCCGGTATCATCCAGGGCCTGATGTGGCGCACCTATACCGAAAACGGCAATCTGGCCTACACCTTCCTCGACTCCGTCGTCGCCATGCGGCCCTATTACATCGCGCGCGCCTTGGGCGGACTGCTGTACCTGCTCGGCGCGCTGGCGGGCTGTCTCAACCTCTATCTCACGATCCGCTTTGCCGCGCCGGCGACGGAAGCCGCTTCCCGGAAGCCGCTTCGCGACGGACTGGACGATGCGGCCACGCAGCCGGCGGAGTAGGCCATGTTCACACTGCACTACAGGCTGGAACGGCGGGCGATCGGCATGACGCTCGGCATCATCGCCGCCGCCAGCATCGGCGGCTTCGTGGAGATCGCACCGCTCTTTACCATCGACCAGACCGTCGAGGCGGCACCGGACATGCGCGTCTATACGCCGCTGGAACTCGCCGGCCGCAACATCTACATGCGCGAGGGCTGCTATGCCTGCCACTCGCAGATGATCCGCACGCTGCGCGACGAGGTGGAGCGCTACGGTCCTTACAGTCTGGCGGTGGAATCGAAATATGACCACCCGATGCTGTGGGGCTCCAAGCGCACGGGGCCGGACATCGCCCGCCTCGGCGGCAAATATTCCGACGAATGGCATGTGCGCCACCTCCTCGATCCGCGCGATGTCGTGCCGGTTTCGATCATGCCGTCCTATGGCTGGCTGATGGAGAATGACCTGCGCATCGACGACCTTCGGGACCAGCTGGCCACCCAGCGCGCCGTCGGCGTTCCCTACACGCCGGACATGATCCGCCACGCGGCGGACGATGCCTATGCCCAGGCCAATCCGGACGGCAGCGGGGTGAAGGACCTGACGGCGCGCTACGGCGAGGCGACGACCGTCCGCGCCTTCGACGGCACGCCCGGCCGTCTGACCGAAATGGATTCGCTGGTCGCCTATCTGCAGATTCTCGGACGGCTGACCGATGCCGCAAGCCGCGACACCCTTGCGAAAGACCTGGAGTGACCATGGACCTTTCCCACGAGACACTGGTCTGGGTCGCCAAGACCTTCGGCCTCATCTATCTGGTAATCCTGTCGATCGCGGTCGTCGCCTATGCCTGCTGGCCGGCGCGCCAGAAGGAGTTCCGCGACGCATCCACCGCGATCCTCAACCGGGAGGACCGCCCATGGCGCTAGGCGAACGCGATCCGGTCACCGGCTACCTGACCACCGGGCATGAATGGAACGGCATCAAGGAACTCAACACGCCGGTGCCGCGCATCGTCTACGTGTTCCTGAGCCTGACCACCACCTTCGGGCTGATCTACTGGCTGCTGATGCCGGCCCTGCCGCTCGGCACCACCTATACCAAGGGGCTGCTTGGCTATGACGAGCGTCGGGTGGTCGAACGCGCTGTTGCCCACGCCGAAGCCGAGCGGGCACCCTGGCATGAGGTTCTGGACCGGCAGGACTTTGCGAGCTTTGCCGCCGATCCAGCCGCCATGCAGGAGATCCGCGAGGCCGGCCGCCTGCTGTTCGGCCAGAACTGTGCTGCCTGCCATGGCATCCACGCGACGGGCAACACCGGATTTCCCAATCTGGCCGCCGGCGCGCTGAACTGGGGCGACAGGCCGGAAGTCCTGCAGCAAACCATCCGCGTCGGCGTCAATTCCGACCATCCGGAATCGCGCACAGCGCAAATGCCCGCCTTCGGCCAGGACGGCATTCTCAGCCGCCCCGAGGTGGACGCAGTGATCGCCTATGTTCATGACCTCAGCCGTGACGGAACTGCCGTTTCGGCCCTTGCCCATCCTGCCGGCGCCAGGATCTTCGCCGCGCAGTGCGCGGCCTGCCATGGCGCCGATGCCCGCGGCAAAGCGGATGTCGGCGCGCCCAACCTCACCGACACCACCTGGCTCTATGGCGGCGATCTGCAAACGATCTTTCAGACCGTATGGTATGGCCGGCAGGGGCACATGCCCAGCTGGGAGGCGCGGCTTGGGGCGCGCAATGTCAAGCTGCTCGCCGCCTATGTCGCGGACCTCAGGACGCGGCAGCCATGAGTGCGCCGGCCGCCATTGGGCGCAACCACCGTGTCCTCATGATCGCCATCACCGTGGCGCTGACAGCGCTCGTCGCCGGCGCCAATGCGCATCTGGTCTATGTCTCGCTCGCCTCGCAGCCGGATTGCGTGCCGCACCGCCGCATCGGCGAGCGCCAGACCGGCAGTGCCTTCGCGGCCGCCGGTTCGTCCTGCAGCCCGGCTCACCTCACCGAAAACCCGCGGAGTGACCGATGAACGATGCCCTTCCGGAAATCCTGCCGGCCGAGCCCCGGCGAGACCAATGGGCCCGCAACCTGCCCGCCGACGAGGCCCTTCGCTGGTTACGCTCCGGCTGGCGCGACCTGATGCGCGGCCCTCTCCTCAGCCTGAGCTACGGTCTGTTCGTCTGGGTCCTGCTTGCCGCTGCCCTCTGGTCGCTGATTGCCTACGGCGCCGACTACATCCTGTTCCCGGCACTGTCCGGCCTCATGGTGATCGGTCCGGTGCTCGCCATGGGCCTTTACGAAAAGAGCAAACGGCTGTCGCTCGGCCTGCCGGTGCGTCTGCGCGACATGCTCTTCGTGCGGCCGGTCTCCGGCTATCAGGTGGTGTTTGCCGGCGCCCTTCTCTGCCTGCTGATGATGGTGTGGCTGCGCGCGGCCGTCATCCTCTATGCGCTGTTCTTCGGTCTCCTGCCCTTCCCGGGCCTCGATCATCTGATCCCGATGCTCGCCTTCACGCCGACAGGCTGGGCCATGCTGATGGTCGGCGGCGCGGTTGGCGGTCTGTTCGCCGCGCTTTCCTTCGCTATCGGCGCTCTGTCGCTTCCCATCCTGCTGCAGGAGCCTTCCGATGCCTTGACCGCGATGGGCACCAGCCTGGTGCTCGTCTGGCACAATCTGAAGGTCATGCTCGCCTGGGCGGCCATCGTCTCGGTGCTGTTTGCCCTCAGCGTCGCGTCTGGGCTGCTCCCGCTCATCATCGTCTTTCCCGTGCTGGGACACGGGACATGGCACAGTTACCGCGCGATGCGGCCATAGGCCCGCGACCGGCTTGAGGACCTTATCATGTCACTGCCCCTCGATCAGGCACCGTCGATTGCCGAGCGTGCGCGCGATCTCGCCTTCTTCAGCCACAGGCCGGCAGGTGCCGGCGCATCCCGGCGGGCAGAACTGGTGGTCCCGTCGATGCAGTGCGGCGCCTGCTTGCGTCGCGTGGAAACGACGCTGTCCGCGCTGCCCGGCGTGACACAGGCCCGCGTCAACCTCTCGACGAAACGGGTCATCGTCGAGTGGAGAGACGCGGATCATCCCCCAGCGCTGATCGAGACGCTGGATGAGATCGGTTTTCCGGCCCATGCCGCCGAACTGGGCGATCAGCACCATGATGCGGAATTGAGCGCCCTCATGCGGGCCCTCGCGGTGGCCGCCTTCGCCTCCAGCAACATCATGCTCCTCTCCTTTGCCGTCTGGTTCGGGGCCGATCCGCAGACACGGCAATATTTTCACCTGCTGTCGGGGCTGATCGCCCTGCCGACCGTCCTCTATGCCGGACAGGTGTTCTATCGCTCGGCCTGGTCGGCGCTGAAGCATGGCCGCACCAACATGGACGTGCCGATATCCATCGGCGTGACGCTGACCTTCGCGCTCAGCGTCTGGGAGACGATGCAGCATGGCCGGCATGCCTATTTCGACGCAGCCGTCTCGCTGCTCTTTTTCCTGCTGATCGGCCGCACATTGGATCACATGATGCGAGCCCGCGCGCGCAGCGCCGTCGCCGGCATCGCACGGCTGGCAGCGCCCTGCGCCACCGTGATCGCACCGAATGGAAGCCGCCGCGACATCGCCCTGTCGGAGGTCATGCCCGGCATGTTGCTTATAGTGGCGGCCGGGCAGCGCGTACCGGTCGACGCGCGGATCGTCAGTGGGACGTCCGAGGCGGACTGCTCGCTGGTCAGCGGCGAAAGCGCGCCGGTTCCCGTTTCGACCGGGGCTGAACTGCAGGCGGGCATCCTCAATCTCGCCGCACCGCTGACCCTGCAGGCGCTCAGACCATCCAGCCAGTCCTTCCTCGCCGAGATGACGCGGATGATGGAAGCCGCCGAATCCGGCCGAGGCCTCTACCGCAGGATCGCGGACCGGGCGGCGGCCCTTTACGCGCCCGTCGTGCATGCCGCCGCAGCGCTGACGCTCGTCGGCTGGCTTGCGATCGGCGCCAGTCTGCATCAGGCCCTCACCACGGCCATTGCCGTGCTGATCATCACCTGCCCCTGCGCGCTCGGCCTTGCAGTGCCCATGGTGCAGGTGGTGGCCGCAGGCCGGCTTTTTCGCAAGGGCATCCTGGTCAAGGATGGCAGTTCACTGGAGCGCCTGCGCGAGATCGATACGGTCGTCTTCGACAAGACGGGCACGCTGACGGTCGGTGTGCCGGAACTCCTCTGGCCAAATCCGGAAAACCTGGAGGAGAATAGCGCCCTTGCGGTCGCCGCCGGCATGGCCTCGCAGTCCGGCCACCCCTATTCCCGCGCCATCGCCGCCGCCTGTCCGCAGCCGCTTGCGGTACGGGCGGAAGCGTTGAGCGAGCAGGCCGGCTACGGTCTCGAAGCACGGATCGACGGCGCCGTCTTCCGCCTTGGCCGGCCCGGCTGGGCGGCCCCCTTGCACGCGGTCGACCCGCAGGTGAGCGTCGCTCTGAGCCGCGACGACAAACCGCTCGCCAGCTTCCGGTTCCGCGACCGCCTGCGCGGCGGGGCCGCAGACGCAATAGCAGACCTCAAGGGACGCGGGCTCGCCGTCGAACTGTTGTCCGGCGACCGGGCATCCGCCGTGGCGGATCTGGCAGGGCGCCTGGGTCTCCCCTATCGCGCAGAGGCGACGCCGGCGGACAAGGTCCGACGCCTGGAAGAGCTGAAGCGACAGGGGCGCACGGTGCTGATGGTCGGCGACGGGCTGAACGATGCCGCAGCGCTTGCGAGCGCCAATGTGTCGATCGCGCCGGCATCAGCCTCCGACATCGGACGCACCGCCGCCGATCTGATCTTCCTGCATGAAAGTCTGAGCGCCATTCCGCTCGCACACCGGATCGCCGTGAAGAGCGCCGATCTCATCCGGCAGAATTTCGCACTCTCGCTCGCCTATAATGCGATGGCCGTGCCGGTGGCGGTTGCAGGTTTCCTCACGCCACTGATGGCCGCCGTTGCCATGTCGTCATCCTCGCTGATCGTCGTCCTCAATGCGCTGCGGCTCGCCGCCCCACGCCACGAGGAGGCGTCGCATGGCTGACGCCTTGTTTCTCGTTCCGCTGGCAGTCGTCCTCAGCGCTGCCGCTCTCATCGCCTTCCTGTGGAGCCTTGCGGACGGCCAGTACGACGATCTCGCCGGCGCCGCCGAACGGGTGATCCATGAGGATCGTGAGCACCCCCTGCCCGGCAGAAGCCTCAGGAACGATATAGCGGGCCAGGACGGCGGATAGCCATCGGCCCCTTCGGTGCGTGGCCTGTTCCCGAAAGGTCATGCGATCCTCATCGGCATCCCCCGCGCGCAAGAGACCGGATCTCGCCCACGCCTTTCCGTCGCGACGCATTCTGCATTCCCCTGTTGGCGTTTGTCTTTTCGGGAAAACCGGATTCCGTTTTCCCTGACGAACTGTTTGATCCCCGGCATTGACCATAGCGCGCCGGCATTCGCGCTTCATGCACAAGCTTACGGACCTTGGTGCGCTGGTCCGCCACACTTGCGACACGACCGCTCACAGTGAGCTGACTGCGTCTCACTTCCTGCTGCATCGTCAGAGCCATTAAACATCTTCTGCGCCCACCCGGACCGTATCGCGTGACATCGGATCGGAGCAGCTCACCCGTATTAGCGGACCGAGATGAGGCGGGCGGGCACGAAAAGACCAGCGGACGGCGCTCTTTCGCGCACACCCTTGACGGTCCCTCTGGAGCCGAAGACCATTATGAATGAAGCAGAGATCCTGAAGCACGCCTTTGCCATGCCGCTCACCAGCCCGGCATTTCCGAAGGGACCCTACCGGTTCTTCAACCGCGAATACCTGATCATCACCTACCGCACCGATCCCGATATTCTGCGCCGGCTGGTGCCGGAACCGCTGGAGATCGACCGCGACAATCCGGTGGTCAAATACGAATTCATCCGCATGCCGGATTCGACCGGCTTCGGCGATTACACCGAAAGCGGCCAGGTCATTCCCGTTTCCTTTCAGGGGCGAAGGGGCGGCTATACGCACTGCATGTTCCTGAATGACGATCCGCCGATTGCCGGCGGGCGTGAACTCTGGGGCTTTCCCAAGAAGCTTGCGAGCCCCCGTCTGACGACCGAAACCGACTGCATCGTCGCGACGCTCGATTACGGTTCGGTGCGGGTCGCGACCGCTACGATGGGCTACAAGCATGTGCGGCTCGAGGATGGCCCCGTGCTGGCGTCCCTTGCAGCACCCAACTTCCTGCTCAAGATCATTCCGCATGTCGATGGCACGCCGCGCATCTGCGATGCTGGTGGAATACCATCTGCAGGATATCGATCTCAAATGGGCCTATACCGGCCCCTGCAGCCTGAAACTCGACAGCCACGCGCTGGCACCGGTCAATGACCTGCCGGTGCTGGAGATCCTGTCCGCCTCGCATTTCCGTGCCGATCTCACGCTCGGCCTCGGCGAGGTCATCCATGATTATCTCGCAAACCAGGAGCATCCATGAAACTCGCCCGTAAAGTCGCCATGGTGACCGGTGCCGCCAGCGGCATCGGCAAGGAAATCGCCTTCACCTTTGCCGAGGCCGGCGCAAAGGTCGCCATTGCCGACCTGAATGTCGACGCCGCCCATGGCGCCGCCGGAGAGATCGACGCGCGCTATGGAAAAGGCACCGCGATCGGCATCGGCATGGACGTGACCAGCGAAACACAGGTGGATGCGGGCATGGACGAAACCGTCGCCCGGTTCGGCCAGCTGGATATTCTGGTCAGCAATGCCGGCATCCAGATCGTGGCGCCGGTCGATGACTATGATTTCGCCAAGTGGAAGCAGATGCTGGCGATCCATCTCGACGGCGCCTTCCTGACGACACGTGCCGCGCTCCGCCACATGTATCGGCAGGGCCAGGGCGGCAGCATCATCTACATGGGATCGGTGCATTCCAAGGAAGCATCCCTCCTGAAGGCGCCTTATGTCACCGCCAAGCATGGCCTCTCCGGCCTTGCCAAGGTGGTGGCCAAGGAAGGCGCAAAGCACAAGGTGCGCGCCAACGTCATCTGCCCGGGCTTCGTGCGCACGCCGCTCGTCGACAAGCAGATCCCCGAACAGGCAAAGACCCTCGGGATCACCGAGGAGGAGGTCGTGCGCACCATCATGCTGAAGGACACGGTGGATGGCGAGTTCACCACCGCCAAGGATGTCGCCGAAGCGGCGCTGTTCTTTGCCGGCTTCGAAAGCAATGCCCTGACCGGCCAGTCCATCGTCGTCAGCCACGGCTGGTTCATGCAGTGATGTCAGGAGGCTCCATGAAAGCCCGCAGCCCATCCTCTCAAGGCCGCCCGCCCTTCGAATGCATCGCGCTGGTGCTGCAGGGCGGCGGCGCACTCGGCTCCTATCAGGCCGGGATCTATGAAGCGATGGCCGAGGCCCGCCTGCCGATCGACTGGGTGGCAGGCATTTCCATCGGGGCAGTGAATGCCGCCCTGATTGCCGGCAACCCGCCGGAACAGCGGGTGGAAAAGCTGCGGGCCTTCTGGGACACGATTACGGCCAATCCGCTGCTGGACTGGATCACGACGCATGAACTGCTGACGCCGCGAGGCGACCTGGCGCGCCGGATCCACAATGCCATCAGCGCCAATTACACCATGGCGTTCGGCGCGACGAAATTCTTCGCGCCGCGCGTTCCGTCACCGTTTCTCCATGCGCAGGGTGACCGTGAGGCGACGAGTTTCTACGACACGGGAGCGCTCAAATCCACGCTGGAGCGACTGGTCGATTTCGACCGCATCAATCACCGCGACATGCGCTTTTCGGTCGGTGCCGTGAATGTCAGGACCGGAAACTTCACCTATTTCGACAACACGCGCCATCGCATCGGGCCGGAACATGTCATGGCCAGCGGTGCATTACCGCCCGGCTTCGGCGCCGTCGAAATCGACGGAGAACATTACTGGGATGGCGGCCTGATTTCCAACACGCCACTGCAATGGGTGGTCGATACGGCTGGCATTCGCCAGGATACGCTGGCCTTTCAGGTCGACCTGTGGAGCGCGCGCGGCGAACTGCCGGGCAATCTGTTCGAGGTCTCGACGCGTCAGAAGGAAATCCAGTATTCCAGCCGCACCCGATCGGAAACCGACCACTTCAAGCGTCTGCAGCGTATCCGGGGCGCCCTCGCCCACCTGCTCGAGACCCTGCCTGCGGAGCTGCAGGACAGCGAACATGTGAAGCTGCTCGCCGAGGTGGCGGACCAGAAGGTCTATAGCGTCGTTCACCTGATCTACCGGACACAGAGACACGAGGGGCACTCGAAGGACTACGAGTTCTCGCGGCTGACTATGCTCGATCACTGGCGGGCCGGCTATCAGGACGCCAGACACACGCTGGAAAATCCCGAAATCTACAAGCGTCCCCAAAACCGAGAGGGCGTGCTGGCCTTCGATCTTCTCAAAGAGGATGTCTAATAGGCGTTCTCACTGCTGGTGACTCTTGGCCTTCCCAAATCGCGATGAATCTGAATCTCAGGTGCAAACTGGAGATTTCGGATACGAACAGGAATTTCATTGCGTGGGGGTTTTGACGCGGAAGGTCTTTGGCGTCGTGGATCGTGTCCCAGGAGGTTGTGTATCTTCGGCGCTCGCCGTGCCTTCCGGACAGAGCCGGGAATGTGTCAGCTTGCCGCTGGCAGGCTGATGAGCGGATCATCGCTCATTGTGGCGATGGTCTCACGGGTCATGTCGCGGGATCGCTGGACTGCCCATTCGTCGTTCTGCTCAAGCAGCAGTGCGTCGACGAGGCGGACGATGGCGCCATCGTTAGGGAAGATGCCGACGACCTCGGTGCGCCGTTTGATCTCGCCATTGAGGCGCTCGATGGGGTTGGTGCTGTGAAGCTTGGTCCAGGGCTGCCTGGGAAAGGTCATATAGGCGAGCACGTCTTCTTCAGCGGTGTCCATGAGTTGGGCGAGCTTCGGCACTTTCGGCCTGATCTGGTCGGCGGCGTTGCGCCACTGAGTGCTTGCGGTCTCCGGCGTATCCTGGGCGAAGGCCGTGGCGATGAAGGCGGAGACCACTCGTCGGCCGCTCTTTCCGGCATGGGCCAGCGCGTTTCTCATGAAGTGAACCCTGCGCCTCTGCCAGGTAGCCGATAGAACCTTGGAGACGGCGGCCTTGATCCCTTCATGGGCATTGGAGACCGCGAGCTTCACTCCGCGCAGGCCTCGCCTGGTCAGCTTGCGCAGGAATTCTGTCCAGATTGGCTCGGCCTCGGATGTGCCGATCTCCATCCCAAGCACCTCGCGTCGACCGTCGGTGTTCACACCCACGGCGATGATGACCGCGACCGAGACGATGCGCCCACCGCGACGAACCTCGAGGTAGGTGGCATCGATCCACAGATAGGGCCATTCTCCTTCGATGGGTCTGTCGAGGAAGGCCCTCACCTTGTCGTCGATCTCCTCGCACAGCCGAGACACCTGACTCTTGGAGATGCCCGACATGGCCTGCTGCCGGTTTCTT
>NZ_VJMG01000044.1 GCF_007004135.1 Affinirhizobium straminoryzae | reverse complement strand
TTGTAAGCGGTGTTCTCAGGCCACGTGCTTGGTTTCTGGCTTCACGGCGT
This sequence comes from Affinirhizobium straminoryzae, assembly GCF_007004135.1. Classification (GTDB taxonomy): domain Bacteria; phylum Pseudomonadota; class Alphaproteobacteria; order Rhizobiales; family Rhizobiaceae; genus Neorhizobium; species Neorhizobium straminoryzae. Next base: position 5,396 of record NZ_VJMG01000044.1, on the reverse strand, counting down.
AGGCCCAAGGCAACAGGTCGTCGAGCTGACCATTCGGGTGTCCATTGACGATCTTGGTGATGACGTCGGCCAGATAGGCCAGCGGATCAACGGCATTGAGCTTGGCCGTTTCGATGAGCGAGGCAATGGTCGCCCAGTGTTCGGCCCCGGCGTCAGAGCCTGCGAACAATGCATTTTTCCGATTCAGGGCGATCGGCCTGATAGAGCGTTCGACGGTGTTGGAGTCGATCTCGATACGGCCGTCATCGATGAAACGGATCAATCCATCCCAGCGTGAGATCGTGTAGCGGATTGCTTCGGCGAGCTTGGTCTTCTGGCTGATGAGCGAGAGTTGCTCGGTCAGCCAAGGCGCGAGACTGTCGATGATCGGGCGGCTCTTGGCCTGCCGGATAGCGCGACGTTCCTTGTGAATGAGACCGCGGATATCATCCTCGATCTTGTAGAGTTCGGCGATGCGCCTGAGCGCTTCGCTGGCAATAGGCGCGGGACCGGCCGACGCCAGTTCATAGAAACGCCGGCGCACATGGCTCCAGCAGAATGCCAAAGACACACTGTTGCCGGCGGCGAGCGCTCGATAGCCAACATATCCGTCGACCTGCAGGATGCCGACGAAGCCATTGAGATGTGCCATCGGCCGTTCGCTCTTGCGATCGGGCGCATAGACATAGACGACACCGGGCGGGTCGGCTCCCTGCCATGGCCTGTCGTCGCGCGCATAAGCCCAAAGTTGCCCGGTCTTTGTCTTTCCCCGGCCCGGATCGAGCACCGGGGCGGTCGTCTCGTCGGCGAAAAGCTTTGACGAGGCCTTCAGATGCTCGAGCAGCCTTCGATGAACCGGGCGCAGATGCCAGGCGGCGCGACCGACCCAGTCGGCAAGTGTCGAGCGGTCGAGGTCGATGCCCTGACGCTTGTAGATTTGCGCCTGTCTGTAGAGCGGCAGGTGATCGGCGTATTTGGAGACCAGCACCTGGGCGACGGTCGCTTCAGTCGGAATGCCACCTTCGATCAACCGCGCGGGAGCTACCGCCTGGACGACGACTTCCTCGCAGGCCCGGCATGCATATTTGGGACGGCGCGTTACCAGAACGCGGAACTGGGCTGGCACGATGTCGAGCTTCTCGCTGACGTCTTCGCCGATCCGATGCAGGCCTTTGCCACAGCAGGGGCAGTCATGGCTCTCGATGTCGATGACGACATCGATGCGCGGCAGATGGGCAGGAAGGGCACCACGGTTTGTCCGCCGCCTGGCGACCCGTTCCCGGCGCAGATCGCTCGATGCCTGCTCCTTATCTTCCAGGCCGTCCGCCTCGACCTGTTCGGCCTCTTCGAGCCCAAGGAGAAGCTGATCTTCTGGAAGCGTCTCAGCGCGACGGCCGAAGCGATGACGCTGCAATTCCCTGATGATCTGACGCAGCCTGGCGTTCTCGAGCTCGCGCGAAAGCACCATGGCCTTGAGCGCGTTCAGGTCGTCGGGAAGCTCGTCGGCCGTCATCGTCATGGATCGACAACAGCACAATCCTGCGACCAAGACGAGGGTGTGGATGAGCCTGATTCAATTGGTCGCGGCGACTATCCCGCCTTCTCCGGAACACGCGCCTCGATCGGCGCTTGAACGCGCTTCCAGTTCAGCCCCTCGAACAGTGCCGAGAACTGGGCAGCCGTCAGACGCATCGCTCCATCCTGCATCTTGGGCCAATGGAACTCGCCATCTTCAAGCCGCTTGGAGACCAGGCATACACCGCTACCGTCCCAGAAGACGAGCTTGATCCGGTCCGCCCGCCTGGCCCGGAACACGTAGATCGCGCCGGAGAACGGATCGGCCCCCATCTCGGCCTTGACCAGCGCCGCAAGGCCTTCCGCGCCTTTGCGAAAGTCGACAGGCCGAGTGGCAACCATCACCTTTACCGCTCCCGACGGCCCGATCACGATTGTGCCTTCACGGCCTGGATGACGGCAGCAATCGTGGCCGCATCTGCACCGGATGCGATCCTGACGATCGTCCCGCCGATCTCCAATTCAATTGCGCCGCTCCCCGGCTTCTTTCTCGGCGCACGCGCCGGTTCCGGCTCTTTGGCTACCGCTTTGGTAGGCACGGCCAAGACCGCTTGCGCAAACATCGGAACGTCCTCGACATCAGGCACAACTTCGAGCGGCTTGCGGGCAAGCCGACGCCAGGTGAACAATTGCTGCGGCGTCAATCCGTGACGCCGCGCGACAGCGCAGACCGTTACGGCTGGATCATAGCTCTCCGCCACGATCTCAGCTTTGCGCTCGTCGCTCCACTCACGCCGTCGGCCGCTGCCCGTGAAAACCTCGAACCGGCGCACCGGCTCTTCATCACTCGATGTCAGCGTAAGCTGTGAAATCGACATATCTCCAAGCCCTCGTTCGGCTTCAACATCGTCAATCACGAACTGATCCGGAAGGTGTGGTCAAAACACCGCTTACGGCCAAATCATCGAGCAGAACAGCGAAAATCACGTCGCGGAGACCTCAGCGCCGTCTCTCAGCACGGCTCCCGGGCGTGATGTTTCCGCGCCGGAGGTGTCGGGCGATAGCCCACTCCCCTCTCTCGTCGGCGAGGATCCGACGCCACCTCATCTCGCCAACCTTGCCGATCGCGCCCGGAGTTATTTCGAAGCCGCTAGTTCGGCTGGAAAATTCCAGTTCCAAATGGCCCAATTTATTGGGAGCACGTCAAAGAGAAACGGACCGGAATACTGGCCATACGGAGTAGAGTTGCACCGGGCAACAGCGAAGTTTTTGCCCGGTGCCAGCCCCGTTTCAAAAGTCCTCCCAGCTCTCCCCACTCGAACGACCCTGTCCTACTGCCCTCAACCGAGGCACAGGCGCTGTGGTAGGTTGATCAGATCTGCTTGGAGATGCTTTCGGATTTCGTACTGCGAGTACAGCATCACCCTCCTTATGTCCGGGTCGATTGGTCGCAAGCGAGAATTGAGCGATCAATCCTCGAAGCTTGCTGACTTCGCCCATCAAAGCATTGGAGGCCGCACTCGACTCCTCAACCATAGCCGCATTTTGCTGCGTGGTTTGATCCATGGATGTTACGGCTTCATTGACTTCACTAAGGCCTGTGAATTGCTCCTTAGCGGAAAGAGCAATGGCATCCATATGTGCATTCATTTCAACGATCAGTGATCCTATTGTTCTCAAGGTTTCGCCCGTCTTGCGGACAAGATCTACGCCACTTGAGACTTCGCCTGTCGAGTTCTCAATCAGCGCCTTGATTTCTTTTGCTGCAGTAGCCGACCTTTGCGCGAGCTCTCGCACTTCCTGCGCAACAACTGCGAAACCCTTCCCTGCCTCCCCAGCACGGGCAGCTTCGACTCCAGCGTTCAGTGCAAGCAGGTTTGTCTGGAACGCGATTTCATCGATCACACCAATAATGTTGGAGATTTTTTGCGATGAATCCTCAATCCGCTTCATGGCCTCTTCAGCAAGGGCCACCACTTCTGATGACTTGTTTGCCGAGAGCTTCGCCTGGCTCGCGACCTGTCGTGCATCTTCCGTACGCTGAGTAGAGTTCTTGACGTTCGAAGTGATTTGCTCGACGGCCGCGGCGGTTTCCTCCAGCGATGCTGCTTGTTGCTCTGTGCGTTTTGAAAGCTGGTTTGCACCAACCGCAATTTCGTTGGATCCAGTATCGATCAATGCGATGCTCTGGCTTACAGCCGAAAGCGTATCGTTAAGTTGGTGCACAGACTGATTGAAATCGAGTCGCAAAGGCTCAAATTCCGGAGAGAATTTCTCATCGAGCTGGAAGTTCAGCTCGCCGCTTGCGAGAAGCTTGAGCCCGCGCGCGAGACCACTAGTCGCAACACGAAGCCTCTCATCAGCCTGCGCCTCCGCAAGCGCCTGGGCTGCCTGCCGCTCGGCTTCTGTTCGCTGACGCATTTCTTCGGTTTCTTTCTGCAACTGAGCGTTCGCGACCGTTGCATCTCGGAACGTCTCGAGTGCGGCGTACATCATTCCGATCTCGTCCCGCTGATTTGCAAGAGGGAAACTGACATTCGTATCCCCCTGCGAAAGACGAATGGTCGCTTCGATCAAGTCCTTGATTGGCTTGATCACGCTCCGTCGCAGTATAAATGCCGTCAGCAACAGAACACTCAAAATACTATATTCAATGAGGTCAGAGATCCAGCGTTGAGCAGCTTTTGTTTCCGAAAGAGCGTCTTTAGCTTCCTGTGTAAAACCCTTGGCATTCGTGATGGAGGCGTCGATAGCTTTTTTGGCAGCCGTACTGATCGGTACCGTTGACTGTGCACGAACGGCATCCAACTGCTTCAGATTGGTGAAATTATTGCTCCGCACATAGTCCGCGACAACTGTAGTGGCTTTTGCGTAATCTTTCAGGGATGTCTGGATGTCTTTAAGGACATCTGGCTTCATTGCGATTCGGATGGACTCATCCAGTCCTCTTTGCCCGGCTTCGGAAACAGGAGCGACTTGGGAAAGGGCCCTATCAAGCTCCTCGGACGTATCCGCAAGGCAAATGTCGCGTAGATAGATTTGCAACTTAAGCAAAGTCTTCTCAGCTTGAGCAATCCCATCGAATATGATCTGCTCACGTTGAACGACCTCCTCGGCATTGGTGATGGCCTTTTGCGCCAGATAATCGTTCACGATCAACCCGGCGATCATGGAGATTGCTAGACCGGACGCTACATAAATCTTTTTTGAGACCGTCATGCTCACTATTGGCATCGTCCTTTCCCCGCGGTTTGATTAGATATTCGTCATATAAAATTTCAATGTTTAAATAAGCGGAAACGGGCAATGTGAATTTTCCTTCATAAAATATTGTAGGCGCGTAACATATCCACGGTATCATTCGAAGTAGGCTACTAGAGTGGTTGCCCGTCATGCTGGATCGTAACCACATATGTGAAGAAGTTTCGAACCTCCTGGTGCTCGATGAGGTCAATCAGCTTCCCGATCCTGTCCCAAAGGCCGGTCACAGTGCGTTCGGCCGCCTTGCGCAGGAGCGCCTTGAGCTTGGCGAACATCATCTCGATTGATGTTGTGGATGGCTCCTGCTCCCGCCGGCGTATTCCGGCATAGTTTGGATGACATCATCCGGATCAAAGGAGCGATCCATGTCAGAGCTTGCCACAGTGGGTATCGATCTCGCAAAGAGTGTCTTTCAGATCCACGGTGTGGACGAGAACGGTCTGGTTCTTGTGCGCCGGCAGCTTCGGCGCAGCCAATTACTTGCATTTTTCCAGAAGCGTCCACGATGTCTCATTGGCATGGAGGCTTGCGCCGGCGCTCACGATTGGGGCCGCAGGCTTCAGGAACTGGGGCATGACGTTCGGCTGATGCCGCCGTCTTATGTGAAGCCTTACGTGAAGCGAGGAAAGACCGACGCCGCG
>NZ_VJMG01000043.1 GCF_007004135.1 Affinirhizobium straminoryzae | reverse complement strand
TGTTTCGTAGCGCTACGAAAGAAATCGATCAAGAAACACAAGGCCCCGCACCGCAACGCAGTGCGGGGTCTCTCATATTTTAGGCGGTTTTTTAACCCAAATTTGGGATGGCATCCTTTAACCATTGTGCATTGCAACACAAATGGGATTGCCATGACACTCTCGCTCAAGTCCATCTTGGTCGGCATTTTCGCAGCGCTCAGTTTGCTTGTCAGCGTGCTGGTCGGCTCAGCCTTCCTGTCTTCCATCGGCGATTATCGCCGCTATGACGAAATCGTGCGGCTGGCGGCGTTGGACAAGGCCCTGTTCAACACCCTGCTGGCCTTCCGCAACGAGCGCGGCGACGGGCCGCCAGCTCTGGCGCTTCCGTCCGACAAGGCCGATGGTGCGATCAGCCAGTTGCGAAAGGACCGCGCCGACACGGTGCAGGCTTGGGCGGATGTCCTGTTCTCCCGGCCTTATGTTAGCGCTAACATTCTGGAGGAGCCGCTGCGGTCGGTCGCTGTGGACTATCGGATGGTGGAGAGCGCCCGGGATCGTCTCGATCAGATGCTCACCCTGCCGCTCGACAGCCGCGACAAGGCTTTCGGCACGCTCTGGATGAATGAGACCCAGAAGTTCCTCAACAGCATGGAGAACGCTTCCGGCCTGGTTGGCGAGCGCATCCGGGCCTTGGATCCGGCCATGGTGCCGGTCAGCCAGATTGCCTCGTCCTCCTGGAATGCCCGTGTGGCCGCCGGCAATGTCTCGCTCGTCATCAACGAGCCCGTCGCCAGCCATCGTGGCTTCAGCGAGGATGAATATGCCCGCATCATCGTCGGCGAGGCACGCATCAGCGCCCTCTGGCAGATCGTTGGCGCGCTCGTGGCACATCCGGCCACGGCACCGGAGCTGAAGGCCGCCTATGCCAAGGGCAATGCGGATTTCTTCACCAGCGATTTCGCGACCCGCCGCAAGCAGCTGATTGACAGCCTGCATCAGGGCAAGGCTCCGGCCATGGGGACCGATGAATGGCGCGCCGGCAACAAGGCGTCGCTGGCCTCCGTGGCCGAAGTGGCTTCCGTCTCCCGTCAGGTGCTGCTGCAGCGGGCCGAGGCGACGAAGTCTGACGCACTCGGCCGTGCCGTGTCCTATGCGCTGCTGTTCATCGCCACGCTTGTGTTCGCCGCCGCTGGCATGGCCATCATCGTGCTGCGCGTGGCGCGTCCCATCGGCCGTCTCACCGACTGCATGGATGCATTGGCGCAGGGGAACCACGCCATCGGTGTTCCCGATCTGTCGCGCAAGGATGAAATCGGTGGCATGGCCCGTTCAGTCGAGGTCTTTCGACAGGCGGCCATCCGCAATGCGGAGCTGGAGGCCGAGGCCGAGGAAAGCCGGCGCAGCGCGGAGGCCGAGCGCGTGGAAATCCAGCGTCTGGCGGAGAGGGACGCTGATGCGCGACTCAATGCCGCTACCCGCGCGCTGGCCGCCGGGTTGCAGCGTCTGGCCTCCGGTGACATGCTCTGCGAGATCGACGAGGCCTTCGCACCGCAGTTCGAAGCCCTGCGCCTCGACTTTAACCGCTCCGTTGCGCAGCTCCGATCGACGCTGCTGTCGGTGGGGCATGCGGTGACGGCCGTGACGAGCGGCAGCGGCGAGGTTGCCGGTGCGACGGAGGAGCTGTCCCGCCGCACGGAAGGTCAGGCATCTTCGCTGGAAGAGACGGCCGCGGCACTGGAAGAAATCACCGCCAACGTGCAGTCCACCTCGGCGCGCAGCGGAGAGGCACGCGATCTCGTGCGCGCCGCCAGCAGCCAGGCGGAGCAATCCGGCGTTGTGGTTGGCAATGCCGTTGCCGCGATGGAGCGGATCGAGACGGCTTCGCACCAGATCGGCCAGATCATCAGTGTCATCGATGAAATTGCCTTCCAGACCAATCTTCTGGCGCTCAATGCGGGTGTGGAGGCGGCACGCGCCGGGGACGCCGGCAAGGGCTTTGCGGTCGTTGCCCAGGAAGTGCGCGAGCTTGCCCAGCGCTCAGCCAATGCCGCCAAGGAGATCAAGACCCTGATCGGCAATTCCGAAGTTGCGGTGTCCGAAGGGGTCAGGCTGGTCAATGCCACGGGCGAGGGGCTTGGCATGATTGCCGGGCTTGTCATGGCGATCAACACTCACATGGACGCCATTGCATCCGCCGCACAGGAGCAGTCTTCCGGCCTTCGTGAAGTGAACACCGCCGTCAACCAGATGGACCAGGTGACCCAGCAGAATGCGGCGATGGTGGAGCAGATGAGCGCTGCCAGTGCCGGCCTGGCACAGGAGGCGATGCAGTTGTCGGCCCTGCTCCAGGGCTTCCGGATCAGCCCGTTCTCCCTGCCGGTGTCAGCACCGGCCCAGGGCGGCCGTCGCGCTGCATGATGCAAGGAGCCGCCGGCCCTGCTGACAGGCATGGCCGGCCATCACGTTTTCGCTTGGCGGACAAGGTCTCTTCCGCCCTCCGTGACTGAGGCGGAAGCGGTGAGGAGGGGCGGCGCCACGGGTGCCGGCCTGCCCGCATCTGCACGGAGACCAGCCGCACCTTCGGCCGTGCGGCGCATGCCGGCGAGGCAGACGAAACCTGAAGATGATCCGGCGGGTTTGCCTGTCCAAAGCCCTTTGGTTCTCCGACTGCAAGGAACCATCGGTTATTTCTTTGCATCGCCCATAAACTGATCCTCAACCAGACTTCGTTGTCTACTGATCTTAGCCTGGGCCCGGGCAGGATTGATCATGAGGTCACTGCAGAGCACATGGGGCTGCAGTTGACGAGAGGGGGATAATCTATTGATTTCATTTGGCAGAATTCCGTTTCGCAAGGCGCTTTCGCTCCTCAGCTTCGTTCCGCTCGCTGCCGTCGTCGGCCTCGGTGCCGCGGTTGGTTGGAAGAGTTATGAAAACTACGACAAGCTTGAGCGCGCGCATGCGATGGCAATGCTCGCGCGCGGCGGCGGCGAGATGATGATGATCATGCCGATGGATGCCTCGGCATCTCCCGCAGAACGTCCGGCGATCCGTGCCACGACCGATCAGATCTACAAGGACATGACTGCACAACTCGGCCACCTGAAGGAACTCGGTTATGCGGACCCGTTCACCCAGAAGCTGGTGGCGGACCTTGAAGCGAACTATGCCCGCATTCCCGAATTCCGCCAGCTGCTGGATGCCGGCGACACCAATCCTCTGCTGCCCCTGCGTTATGCGCAGCCAATGGCCTCGGCTGCTCTGGCGCTGGCCTCGCGCGCCGGAAGCCTGACCGATGACGTGGCACTTGCGCGTGACATTCGCGGCTACCACGCCTGGATGAAGGTCAACGAAGGCTATCTCGTCCTGAACCGAATGGCCCAGTTCTACATCAAGAACGGCAGGTTCGGGAAAAGCGAGCAGGCGCGTTTCGATGGCGCGATCAACCAGATCCGCAATTTCGAACCCGCCTTTCGTGAACTCATCGCCCCTGATCTGCTGACGCGCTATGATGCCTTCTTCATGACGCCTGAGGGCGGGCTTATCACCAACATGATCAAGGCCATGGAAAGCCTGGAGGATTTCAAGGGCAAACCAGAAGAGTTCAGCCCCTTTGTCGAGGCGATGAACAAGCGGCGCGACTATGTGGCCGGCCTCCTGCGCGAAAATGGTGGCAAGCTTATTCAGAACGCCGAGGCCCGTCTGGAGTCTGCACGGACATCCATGATGCTGATCATGGGAGGCCTCACGATCTTCGTGCTCATGGTCGTCGCCTTTGGCGCGGCTATCACGCGCAGCCTTTCCTCTTCAATCCGCCGCATCGCACGCTCGATGACCGGTCTGGCGGATGGCGATACCGCCAGCAGCATTCCCTATACCGACCGCTCTGACGAGATCGGCGACATGGCGCAGTCTGTGGAAGTGTTCCGTCAGGCAGCAATCCGCAATGCACAGCTGGAGGCTGACGCGGCGGCAGGCCGCTCCCGGGCCGAAGTGGAGCGCGCTGAAATGCAGGCGCGGGCCGAAGCTGAGGCCGAGGAGCGCCTCGGCCAGACGACCCGCACCTTCGCGACCAGTCTTCGTCGTCTGGCGCAGGGCGATATGCTCTGCGAGATCGACACGCCGATGTCGACCCAGTTCGAGGCGCTGCGTGCCGACTTCAACACCTCGGTTCGCCAGCTGCGTGAGGCACTGCTCAGTGTCGGCCATTCTGTCTCCACCGTCACCGACGGTTCACGGGAAATCTCCGACGCGTCCGACAACCTGTCGAAGCGCACCGAGCAGCAGGCCGCCTCGCTGGAGGAAACCGCTGCCGCCCTTGAGGAGATCACCGCGAATGTGATCGCCACCTCAAAGCGTTCTGCCGAAGCGCGTGACGTTGTGCGCGAGGCCCGCAGCCGGGCGGACCAGTCCGGCGGCGTGGTGCGCAACGCCGTCGTTGCCATGGAGCGCATTGAGGAAGCCTCGCGCCAGATCAACCAGATCATTTCCGTCATCGACGAGATTGCCTTCCAGACCAACCTGCTGGCGCTCAATGCCGGCGTCGAGGCGGCGCGTGCCGGCGAGGCGGGCAAGGGCTTTGCCGTGGTTGCCCAGGAGGTGCGCGAACTCGCCCAGCGCTCGGCCAATGCCGCCAAGGAGATCAAAGCGCTGATCGGCAATTCGACGGCAGCCGTTTCCGAAGGTGTGAAGCTGGTCAGCGATACGGGGCAGGGGCTCAGCGCCATCGAGCAACTTGTGCAGACGATCAACGCCCATATGGACGCGATTGCGACCGCCGCGCAGGAACAGTCCTCGGGCCTCGCCGAGGTCAACACCGCCGTCAACCACATGGACCAGGCGACGCAGCAGAATGCGGCGATGGTGGAAGAGATGAACGCGGCCGGCGCCGGCCTTGCCCAGGAAAGCTACAAGCTGAGCGAGCTTCTGTCGCACTTCCAGCTGGGTTCCGCGACGCAGCAGCTGCGGGCGACGGGCGCGCAGATGCGGGCGGCATCTTCTGCCGCGTCATCCCGCCCTGTATCGGCGGCTCGCGCCTCTGCTCCGGCACCGCGTGTGCAGGGCAATGCTGCCCTGGCCGCCTCCAAGGACTGGGAAGAGTTTTGAGCGCTTGCTCTTGCCGAAGCGCACAGGCAAAAGGGGCGGCCATCGGGTCGCCCTTTTCAATTTTGTCCGGCCTGGTCGAATCCAGCTTGCCTTGTTGATCTAAATCACATAAAGATATCTTTATATGTTGATTGAGATTGGGTCGCGCGATGAGCTTGTCGCTGGATAGCCTCGTTGGAATTCTGAAGACGGCCGGGGAACCCACCCGGTTCCGTCTGATCGCGCTTCTCGCGGGTGGCGATCTGACGGTGAGTGACCTGACCGATATTCTCGGCCAGTCGCAGCCGCGTATCTCCCGCCATCTGAAGCTGCTGGCCGAGGAAGGGCTTATCGAGCGCTACCAGGAAGGCGCCTGGGCCTATTTTCGCCTCAGGCAGGAGGGCGATGCCGCCATTCTGGCGCGCAACCTGCTGCATTCCGTCGATGCAGGCGATCCGGTTCTGGCGCGGGACAACGAGCGTCTGCAGGCGGTCAAGCGGACCCGGGCCGAACGGGCCCAGGCCTATTTCAGCCGCAATGCTTCCGAATGGGATGCACTGCGCCGCCTGCATGTCAGCGACACCGATGTCGAAGCCGCCCTGCTGCAAGTGCTGGGCGAGGAGCCGGTCGACGCGCTGCTCGATCTCGGCACCGGCACCGGTCTTGTTCTGAAAATGCTGGAGGCCTCCTATCGCCGCGCCGTCGGTATCGATGCCAGCCGCGACATGCTGGCGGTGGCCCGTGCCAATCTCGACAAGGACGGCATTGTCAAGGCGAGCGTGCGCCATGGCGATATCTTCAACCTGCCGCTCGAAGCAGGCGATTTCGATCTGATCACCATTCACCAGGTGCTGCACTTCCTGGACGAGCCGGAACGGGCCATCACCGAGGCGGCCCGGGTGCTGCGTCCCGGCGGACGCCTGGTGGTCGTTGATCTTGCCCCGCATGCTTTTGATTACCTGCGCGATGAACATGCGCATCTGCGCCTGGGCTTCTCCCACCAGACGGTGGCCGAGTGGCTCGAAAAGGTCGGTCTGACCGTATCCGACGTGATCGACCTTCCGCCGAAGCAAAAGGAGGCGGCTTCGGCATTGACCGTCACCATCTGGCTTGCCCATGCGCCCGCCGAGGCTGCAGTGCCGGCAAGGCCTTATCCCGTTCACTCTCTTCTGTCGGAAGTCGTGTCATGAACCCTGTTGCCAAAGCACCCCGTTCCGAATCGGCCCTGCGGGTATCCTTCGAGTTCTTCCCGCCGAAATCGCCTGACATGGAGCAGCAGCTCTGGCAGACGGTGTGTGAGCTTGCCCGCTACAATCCGGATTTCGTTTCCGTCACCTATGGCGCCGGCGGCACCACGAAGGCGCCGACCTTCTCCACCGTGGAGCGGATGATCGGTGAGATGCGCCTGCCGACGGCCTCGCACCTGACCTGCGTCGATGCCGACAAGGCCGAGACCCATCAGGTGATCGCGGACCTGCGCAAGCTTGGCGTTCGCCACATCGTGGCGCTGCGCGGTGATCCCGCCAGCGGCATCGGCACCGCCTACCAGCCGCATCCACAGGGCTATGCCAATGCCGCCGAGCTGGTGGCGGGACTCAAGGAGATCGGTGGCTTCGAGATCTCGGTTTCCGCCTATCCGGAAAAGCATCCGGAAAGTGCCGACGTCTCGGCCGATATCGCCATGCTGAAGCGCAAGGCGGATGCGGGCGCCGATCGGGCGCTCACCCAGTTCTTCTTCGACAATGACGTGTTCGAGCGCTACCTGGATCAGGTGCGGGCGGCCGGCATCACCATTCCGGTCATTCCGGGCATCATGCCGATCCAGAATCTCACGCAGCTGAAGCGTTTCGCCAGCCGCTGCGGTTCCACGGTGCCGGCTTTCCTCGACGCGCGTTTCGAGGGGCTGGATGACAAGCCTGAGGATCGTGCGAAGGTCGCGGCCGATGTCGCGGCCGAGCAGATCGAGGATCTGATGCGGCGTGGTATTTTCGATGTCCATCTCTATACGATGAACCGCACGCCGCTGGTGGCGGGCGTGCTGCATCGTCTCGGCATTCTGCCGGTGGAAGCGGCCCAGGCCGGGGCGGCGGCCTGAGCCATCGTCAGGCGCGGGGCGAGTGACTCTCGCCCGGTCGCGGTTGTTCATCTTTCAATCGGTATCGGTCAGCTCACCAGCCCTGACCATGGCCTGCTTCCCTCCTCCGGGAAGCTGTCTGCTCAAACAAAGAGCATGGATGCAACGAACAGAAATGCTGCACCGACGAGAAGGACATTGAAGGAATGCGTGCGTCCCATGTCTGCCTCCTTGCGTTAACACACAGAATGTAAGTGCATTTTGCGAGACTTGAAAAGAAAATAATGTGCTGCATTGCGGCACGTTTTCGCCACAGTTGTGTTCGGCCTATGTTCAAGTCATTGAACATAAACGTCTTTTCAATTAACGGTCCTGGTAAATAAAGAGTGTAGAAAACTCTGCGCGTCGTTAACGCGCGTCACATTTCGTGAGGAATCGCTGCCTGCGAGGCGATGCATGTCGCGCTTTGCGACGTCCGGGCTTGGTGGAAATCGGCTGTTGCGCTGCAGCACGGGCGTGCCCCGGCAAGGGCAGTGTGCTGCCGATTCCTGAGGCGGCGGGTGCCCGGGCACCACAAGCAAAAGGGAGCGGATGGCGGCCGGATCGGCCCACACCCACTCCCGATGATGTGCATGCACTATGCGACGCTCCGATGGAGCCGGCGCGTGACGTCTGGACGCCCTCAGAGAGCGTTCAGCAGGGCCGGCGTCGGCCAGCCGTCGGCTGGCATGCCAAGGCGCTGCTGGGCCTTCTGTACCGCAATGCGCGTGCCGGACCCCAGAATGCCGTCGATATCGCCCACATCATGACCGACGCCGTCGAGCTTCGTCTGCAGCACCTTCATTTCCTCCACGCTGAGGCCCTGCTCGGGATTGCCCTTGGCATAGGCTGGCGCGCCGGAAAGACGGGTCGCGAAATAGGCGGCCGATGTCGTGTAGATGAACGACTTGTTCCACTCCAGATAGATCGAAAAGTTCGGGTAGGTGAGGAAGGCCGGCCCCTTGCGGCCCTGCGGCAGGATCAGCGCGGCCGGCAGGCTGCCGAACGTTGTGTTTCCGTCGCGGGGTTTCACGCCGAGGCGGAACCATTCCGAGGCGGGAATCTCGTTGCCGAGCCCGCTCTTTTCCCAGGGCAGGTTCTCCGGCACCTCGACCTCCTGGATCCAGGGCTGGCCGGCGCGGAAGCCGAGGCTCTTGATGAAGGAGGCTGCGGTCAGGATTGCGTCCGGCGCACTGGTCTTGACGTTGATGTGGCCGTCGCCATCGCCGTCGACGCCATGCGCGATGATGTCCTTCGGCAGCATCTGGACCTGGCCGATCTCGCCCGCCCAGGCGCCGGTATTGGTGGCGGGGTCAAGGTCGCCATGCTGCACCATCTGGATGAGCGCGATGAGTTGCGGACGGAAGAGCTCCGGGCGGCGGCAGTCATGCGCCAGCGTGACCAGCGCATTGCGCGTGTTGAAATCACCCTGCACGGCACCGAAATCGGTTTCCATCGCCCAGAAGGCGGCGATCACGCCGGCCGGCACGCCGAACTCTTTTTCGGCGCGGGCAAAGACGTCCGCATACTGTTTCATTTTCTGCCGGCCGATGTCCAGGCGCCCCTGACTGACCGTGCGCTGCGAGAATTCGAGGAAGGTCTGCCGGAACACGCCCTGCGCGCGGTCGCGCGACAGCACCTTCTGGTCGATGACGGCGCCAGCCAGCGCCTTGTCGGCCGCCGCCGCCGGAATTCCGATGGTAACGGCTTCCGTCTTCACCCCCTGCAGGAAGGACGCAAGGTCGCCACCACAGGCCGCGCTCTCCGCATTGGCGGAGGTGGCGAGAAGGGCGGCAAGGCCAAGCGCAAGGCAGGCGGGGCGGGCAAGGGCAAACGGCATCGGACAATCCTCATTCGGTCGAGCGCAAGCTCTCGGCGAGCTTTGTGACGGAAGATGGGCGACAGCCGGCTTTCGGCAAGCTCCGATATGCGACGTGGTTAGCGGCTTGCGATGGTGGTGCCGGCAGCGTTTACCTCGTTGAGCGCTGCAAGCCAGTCCTGCCACTCCTTCTTGGAGCCGGCAAACACGTTGATGTCGGTGCCGCCCTTGATGCCGGGGATGACGCCCGTCGACGTATACTGCCAGAACGACCAGCGCCGGCCCTGATAGGTCTTGTCCGGATGGGCGGCGACGGAGCGCACCCAGAAGGGGCGGTCCTCGAAGGTGCCGACGAGATTGTCGCGGTGGAAATCGACGGAGGTGTAGATGATCGGCCGCTTGCCGTAATAGGCCTCCAGCCGATCCATGAAGCGCTTCAGTTCGATGCGCACGGTTGCTGCCGGCGGGCGCGTGCGGCAGGTCTTGGAGGTATGGTTCCACTCGACGTCAACCACCGGCGGCAGGAAGCTTGCCGCCTTCGGCACATTGGCGATGAACCAGTCCGCCTGTTCGTCGGCGCTCGAGCAGAAATAGTAGAAGTGATAGGGCGCGTAGGGCAGGCCGACAGCCGCGGCGGAGCGCCAGTTGGTCTCGAAGGCGGGATCGATCACGTCCTTGCCCTCGGTCGCCTTGATGAAGACGAAGGAGACGTCCGAGCGCTTGACGGTCTGCCAGTCGATGTCGCCATTCCACTTGGAGATGTCGATGCCATGCACCGGATGACGGTCCGGATGGTTGCGGCCAAAATCCTGCGGATCGGTGTCGTGGAATTTTGTCTTGCGGATCGACCCCGTGGACATGAAGTCATAGCCGACCGAGCTGCATCCGGTGGCCAGCAGCGATGTGGCAAGAAGGACAGCAAGCAGCCGGGGCATTCGTCGATCCATGCGAAAAGAGATGAGGGCGCCATGCGAGCGGTGACGCGCGAGGCATGAGGATCTATGAATAGCCCCATCGTGGTAAACGATTGGTTAGAATCCGCTTGCCTCAGCGGTGTATATCAGGGAATTCTGATGTTGTCGCGCAACGATCCGTCAATTGCGTCCGGCCGGATCGTCCCGTCGGCGTATGATCGCCCGCCAGGCATAGCCGCCATAGAGCGGCTGGAACATCATGTCCGCCCCGAATGGTGAAAGCCTGGACTCGATGGCTTCGGCGAGTGTTGCGCGTGGCGTGACGTGGAAACGGGCAAGCCAGGCCCTCAACGCGGTGCGGAACCAGCCGGGCAGTTGTTCCTGCTGACCGAAGTCGACAATGTGCAGAGAGCCGCCGGGCTTGAGTGCGCCAAGGGCTGCCTCGATCGCCTTCTCCCAGTCCGGGATCATCGAGAGGGCATAGGAGATCAGGATGCGGTCGAAGCCTGCAACGCCGAATTCCTCCGCCTGAAAGGTCGTGGCATCGGCCACCTTCACCTGCGGCGTCACGGCTTTGCCGCGGAAATTCGCACGGGTCGTCGCCAGCATCTCTGCGGAAATGTCCAGCCCGTAGAGATGAGCGGTCGGGAAGATGCGATGGGCAAGCAGAAGGTTGCGGCCCGTGCCGCAGCCGACTTCCAGAAGCGTGCCGCTCTTCGGCACCTGCAGCTCGCGGATCGCGCGGTCGCGGCCGAGCAGGTAGTATTTGCGGGTGATGTCGTAGATGTGCCGCTGGTAGCGGTACATCCGGTCCATCCGAGCCGCGTGCTCCACGGCTGCCGCCGAACCGGCGCCGTCCAGGCTCATCACGCCGTCCTCGTGTAGATATGGAAGCCGCCGTAGATCGCCGAGCGGTCCTGCAGGTTCAGCTCCTGCGAACGCCCGGCGAGATAGGTCCACTGGCCGCGAATGGCCGGCGACAGGCGGTCCTCGATGATGCTCTTCTCGGCAGCGGTGCGGAAGATCACGCGGGCGCCGGGCGCGGCCGTGCGGGTGATCTCGGCCCAGAGGTCGTTCAGCTGGCGGTCGTTCATCCAGTCCTGTGCATCAAGCAGGACGTAGCGATCTACCGTGCCGGCTGCCTTTTCCGAGAGAAGCTCGGTGAAGGTGGCGTGATGCACTTTCACACGCGAGACATTGTTGCGGATCTGACGATAGTGTTCCGGCTTCAGATAGGTCGGCAGCTGGCCTTCATGCGGCCTGGCGTAGCGGCGGACGAAGGCCTGCCAGGCGAAATAGTTGTCGCGCAACGGAAAATGGCAGGCGAGCTTTTCCAGACGCTGGCGCAGCACCGGTGCGATCGAGCCTTCGGCGGCAAGACTTGCCAGTTCGTCATACTGCTGCGGGGGAATGCCGAGGCCGAACAGTGAGCTCTTCCGGCTGGTCAGCCAGCGAATCAGCGGCTTGTCGAACAGCGGCGCGATGTGGCTTTCGAAGAACTGGCGCTGTTCGCGCAGCGAGCGGGCATTGGCCATTTCGGTGAGGTCGACGCCATGCAGCCGCGCCAGCAGGTGGCCGGCCGCGATGAAGCGGCCGAGCAGGCCGGTGCGGTAGATGTTGCGGTCGAACACCGAGATGCGGCGGCGGCCGCTCAGCGTGCGCTTGTCCCAATAGGCGCGGGTCGCGGCATCGAGCTTCGGTGCGATGAAGTTGTCATAGGCCTTGGTATTGGTACGCGTGTTTTCAGACGCCAGCAGCCGCACCACGTCGCTGTGGTTCGGGAGTGCCGAAAAAGCAGCCAGTTTCAAGCGGTTGAGCGCGATGTGGTGAGGATTGAGATCAACGACGTCGATCGAGGCCGGCTGGCAGGAGAGATAGGCCAGCATGTTGCAGCCACCCGAACCGATGGTGACGATGCTGTGACCTTCGCGCAGCTCCATGCCGGCCATGTCGACATCCGGATCCTCCCAGATTTGCGGATAGACGAGGCCGGAAAACATCAGGCCGAACAGCCGTTCTGACAGCCCGCTCTTCGACAGGGCCTTGTGTTGCAAGAGCGCAGTCTTCAGCTTGCCGTTCTTGAGGAAGCCGACGTCCGGTACGATCTCTGCCATGCGCTGCACCTTGTCCCCGTCATGAGTTTCGCAAGCGTCTAGCCGTCTGGTGCTACAGTTTGATGACGTGGCAAACCGCCGCCGCGCTTTGCCCCAGTTCTGAATGCAGGCGCTGGTCGGCCTTCACATTGCCGGGGTTTCCTGCTTGCATGCCGCGTCCAAAGGGAGTGACGACATGCGCATGCTCATCCGTCTTGCGAAACTGCTTCTCGTGCTGCTGGTGCTTGCCATCATTGGCGCGGTCGTATGGCTTTACGCCGTTCCGCCGGCCCTGCTGAGGGTCGGCAGCGGTTATGCAGCCAAGATCGTGTGCTCCAATGTGTTCATCGCCCATCGCGATGCGGCGGAAGTGCTGGCGGATGACGTGCAGGCGCCGGGGCACCCGCTTCTGCGGCTGATGCGGGTCGAGGTGAAGCCGCAGGAGATGCGGGTGCGGGCAGCGCTGCTGGGCGGCATCGCACCGCGCGAGGCCGTCTATCGACCGGGGCTCGGTTGCAGCGTGCTGGGCGATGACATGGCGCCGGCCCGGATGGTGGCGCCTGCCGTTGTGCAGGATGGCCCGGTAAATGCGTCCCTGCCGTGGCCGCAGGGCGAGACTGTCGCCTCATCGTCCGAGGCTGTGGCGCGCCTGCTGGCCCGCGAGGATCTGGTGGGCGTGGGGATGCGGGCGGTCGTGGTGGTCAAGGACGGTCGTATCGTCGGTGAACGCTACGGCGAAGGCTTTACGCCGGACACGCCGTTGCTGGGCTGGTCCATGACGAAGACGGTGAATGCTGCGCTGGTTGCGACCCTCATTCGCGACGGGCGCATGTCGATTGGCGATGTCGGCCTTATTCCGGCCTGGCGTCAGGATGAGCGTGCCCGCATCACGCTTGGCCAGATGCTTTCGATGGAAAGCGGGCTTGTCTTCAACGAGGATTACGGTTCGGTCGCCGATGTCACGCGCATGCTCTATCTCGAGCCGGACATGGCGCGCTTTACCGAGGCGCTGCCTCTCGCGAAGGCGCCGGGCAGCGCCTTCAGCTATTCCTCGGGCACGGCGCTGCTTCTCTCGCGCATCTGGCAGGACCGGTTCGGTGATCCCGCCTCCGCACTTGCCTATCCCCGTCAGGCCCTGTTCGGGCCGCTCGGCATGCGAAGTGCGGTTCTGGAGGTAGATGAGGCTGGCACCTTCGCCGGCAGTTCCTACATGTATGCCACGGCGCGGGACTGGGCGCGCTTCGGCCTGCTTCTCGCACAGAAGGGAGTGTGGAACGGCAAGGTGGTGCTGCCGGCTGATCTGGTGACGCTGATGCATACCCCGAACCGCCATTCGAATGGTCGCTATTCTCTGATGCAGACATGGCTGCCGCCAAGAGGGGAGGGGGGAGAGCGACTGCCGGGCGACATGTTTGCGCTACAGGGGCATGACGGTCAGTCCGTCACGGTGATCCCGTCGAAAGGCCTGGTCATTGTGCGGCTTGGTCTGTCGCCCGCCTGGACGGCTTACCGTCCGGGCAATCTGGTGCGGGAACTGGCAAAGGCGCTCGACTGAGCGCCTGTCCGCACAAGTTCGCCGTCAATGCATGACGTGGAGAAGATCCTTGCGCTTGGCATCGTAGTAGTAGCCACGCGCATAAAGGCCGATCGCGTCGTCCGCCTCGTTGTCGGCCACCAGCCAGGCGCCGCGCAGATACTTGATCGCGTATTTCAGATTGGTTTCCGCATCGAGAAGTCCTTCCGGACGGCCTTGATAGCCCATGGCCTTCGCCGTGGAGTAGCGGATCTGCATCAGGCCGAAATAGCCGTTCCGGTTATAGGCCTTCGGATTGTACTTGCTCTCGCGATGGACGACGCGATGAACGAGGGATTCCGGCACGCCGTAAAGCCCGGCATAGCGCTTGATGAGATTGTTGAGTTCCGGAGTGCTGGCACCGGCCGTTTCCGGAATGGGGGCGCCGGGCGCTGGCGGGAAGAAATCCGCGGCCAGTGCGGAAACCGGCTGCGACGCGGAGGCATAGGCCAGCATGGAGGACGTGCCCGCCTGCTGCAGCTTCGGCCGCGGCGTCGGGATGGCGACAATGCTGCCGCGCAATTCATCGGGAATGGCATTGACCTGTTGCGGTGCGGGCGCGGCGGCTGCGACCACAGTCTTCGCCTGCGCGCCAAACAGCGGCTTGGGCTGGGGAATGGCGACATGGCCGGGTGCGGCGGTGCTGGCCATCTGAGCAGGCGCAGCTGCCGCTGAGGCGGCATTGGCGGGCTGCAGCGGCTGCGGTTCGGCCGGCGCACTCATCACATGCGATGCGGTGGCCACGTTGATTGCCTGCATGGCGCCGGTGGTGTCGAGCGGCGTCGGTGCAAGGCCAAGGACCGGCTGCGTGCCGGACGCCTGAGCCGCCAGTGCGGCGCGGACCGATTCATTCTGGCGTGCGAGTGCCCAGGTGCCGACAGGCAGTGCGACCTGATGCGTCACGCGGCCACCCTTCTCGGCGACGACGGTTGTCGAACCGGCCGGGGCCGCAATCGGGCCTTGCGCCGAGGCAGTTGCCGCTGCCGCGGCGGCTTCAATGGAGATACGTCCGCTTTTGGGTGTCGCCGCATGCGCATCGGCCACCTGGGTCGTGGCGTCCGCGGCTGCCGGCGTACCGGCCTGGGCAACCTCCTGGGTCTGACCCTTCTTGCCCTCCGCCGCCGTATTCGATGCCGAGTCAACGCTTGAGCAACCCGAAACGGCGCCGCAAATGGCCACCGCTACAACTGCGTTGCAACCGAAAAATCGGGTTATCGCCATTGTCTCACTTTCACGAAGTTGTGTTTCCCAGCCCGTGCGTGTCTTTCAAATCTTACGAATTCTTAACGCATTGGGCGCCGACCGGCAAGACCATGGCGATCAGGCGGCAATCCGGCGGTAGCCGGCGCTGACGGCACGGCGGGCGATGAAGCGGGTTCGGGGCTTCGGCGCGCCCGGTTTTCCAAGGCTTGCGCGCTTCAGACGGGCGGCACGCTGGCGTGCAAAAAGAAGCTGGATAAGCGGTGCGCCGACGCCGGCAACGGTAAAAGCGAGCGCGGCATGCAGTCCAAGCTCCGCCAGATCCTGCGGCGAATCGACGGTCTGGAGAAGCAGGGCGGCGATGGCCACCGCCAGCCCAGGTCGAATCTGGCTAAGAAAGCCGCGGGACAGCGTTGAGAACAGCGTCTTCTCGCGGAGGTTGTCGTTGTCGGCCAGCCGAAGGCGCTGGCGTATCTGGAGACCACGCAGGACATGGATGGCGAGATAGGCAAGCGCCGACCATGAGAGAAGGTCGCGCATGGTGCGCAGCGAGTCCGACAGCCAGACATAAATGGCGAACGCGGCTGCAAAGCACAGAAGCGACCCCAGCAGGATCGCGGGGATGAGGGCCATCGCCCGCGTCTTGCCACGGGCGAGGCTGTAATCCAGCATGATGCGGCCAGAGGCCGACGGCAGATCCAGGATCAGCAGGCACAGGATTGAAAAAACCAGCAGATCCCCGAGGCTCATCGCTTCCTCCAGCACGAAATCAAGGCCGCCCGGCCATTTTCGGGTGGCCGTGGCAGGAGCCGATCACACCGGCCGGAAGGGCTGCCCGATGAAGTCCATGACTTCGCCGAACCAGGGTGCGGTGAGATCGAAATGTTTGCCGCCCTTGATACGCGGGAATTCGATCGTGCGCAATTTCCCATTCTGGTCCTCGTCGTGACCGGTCACGCCGGAGACGCCATTCAGCGCGCTTTCCACAGCCAGATCGACCATGCTCTGGATCAGGCGCAGATCGTCGCCATTGGCCGGCGCCGAGCGGGCATAATAGCCGGACTTCTGCACCATGGAGCGTTCGGCCTTCAGCAGGGCCGCAAAGTGTTTCTGGAACCAGGAGCCGACATTGATGGTGTCGATCTTCACATGGCCGAAGGCATCCCGTTTCACGGTCTCGCCGGCCGCCTCGCGCTCGGCGACGATGGTGTCAAGGCCCGCCCCTTCCGAGACGAACAGCGTCACGAAGCCGCAGCTGTCCATGATGGCCCTCAGCCGCTCGGCTTCCGCCTCCAGATCGAAGTGCATTTCCGGCAGGTAAAGGCCGTCGATGTTCTTCATCTGGGTGTTCATCATCAGGCCCTCGACATATTCATTGTCCCTGGTGTCCTGGATGTAGGCGCGGGCGGTCGCGGCCGTCAGCCAGCCGCAATGACGGCCCATCACCTCGTGGATGACCAGGGTGCGGGGGGCGGCACTCTGTTCGTTGCTGACGTGGTCGAAGAAGTGCGCGCCGACTTCGGCGGCCGTCCAGGCGCCGAGCGACTGGCGGATCGGCACGACGTCGTTGTCCACCGTTTTCGGCAGGCCAACCACCGTCAGGTCGTAGCCGTGTGCGCCAAGATAGGCGGCCAGGTCGGCGGCGGTGGTGTTGGTATCGTCGCCACCGATCGTGTGGAGAATGGTCACCCCATCGGAGGCCAGCCGGTCTGCGGCCACCTTCAGCGGGTTCTCCCCTTCCTTGACGAGGCCGCGCTTCACGCAGTCCGCGACATTGGTCAGCTTCACGCGGCTGTTGCCGATCGGCGAGCCGCCGTAACGATGCAACAGATGGGCACGCTCGCGCATGTTGGCGGTGATCTCGATTCGATCCCCGAGCAGCAGGCCCTGATAGCCCGAGCGATAGGCGACGATATCCAGTTCGGGAGCAATATCCGTGTAGCGTTCGATCAATCCTCCGACCGCGGACGAAAGACAGGGTGCAAGCCCACCCGCCGTCAGCAACGCCACTTTCCGCTTCGCCATCGAACCTCCTTCTGCGCCTGCGCGCCTTGCCTTTTGACCGCAGAAGGTCTGCGACAGGAGATCGCAGCTGTAAAGTGAATTTCTCAAGAAAATCCGCTATTTCGCGGCGCTTTCGGAACAGTTGTGTTTTCAATCGGTTCAAATCCGCAGATGCCATTCCGCGCGTCTGCCCCTCTGTGGACAGAGCGTCAACCAAGCGCTTCGAAAGAGCGTGGCCGTATCGTTCAAGGCAGATCCGGGCCGTTCGAAATACCGTAGCATGACGAGAATTTAATCCCGCCGGTCGCCTGCGGCTGCTTGCCAAGGCGGCGGGAATTTGGTCAGGTGAGCCATGATCTTCGATTTCCTTTGCCTGAATGTGAGTTCTTTGTGGGAGCGGCTGCTCGGCAGCGTCGGCGACGCCGCCCATAATGCGCTGTCACGCGTGGTGGAGGCGATCCGCACGCTGTTCGAGGGCGATCCGGAAACGCGCCGTCGCGTGTCCTTTTCCGTTGCCATCATCGCGCTCTCCGCCAAGATGGCAAAGGCCGATGGCGCCGTGGTGGCCTCCGAGGTCGAGGCCTTCCGCCAGATCTTCGATTTTCCCGAGGAGGAGGCGCGCAACGTTGCCCGCCTCTACAATCTCGCCCGGCA
Organism: Affinirhizobium straminoryzae; assembly: GCF_007004135.1. GTDB lineage: Bacteria > Pseudomonadota > Alphaproteobacteria > Rhizobiales > Rhizobiaceae > Neorhizobium > Neorhizobium straminoryzae. The sequence continues at coordinate 96,065 of NZ_VJMG01000043.1, read as the reverse complement.
GGATGTGGCCGGCTACGAGGCCTATGCGGAAAAGCTGGCCGGCCTCTGCGGCTCCGGTGACCAGAACTGCCCGATGCTGGAAAACGTGATCGACGGCCTGTTCCACATCGCCAAGGCTGACGGCATGGTGCACGAGAAGGAAATGGCCTTTCTCGCCCGCATTGCCGAAATCTTTCGCATCGACGAAGACCATTTCCGGCGCATCCAGGCACGCCACATGCATCTGGAAGGCGTCGATCCCTATATGGTGCTCGGCGTTTCGCCGAAGGATGATTTCTCCGCCATTCGCAAGCGCTACCGCCATCTGGTGTCCGAACATCACCCGGACAAGCTGATTGCCCGCGGCGTGCCGGAAGCCTTGCATGCGGCCGCCAACGAGCGCATGGCGGCTCTCAACGCTGCCTATGCGGCGATTGCCAGGGAACACAAGGCTGCATGAAGCTTGAGCCGGATTTTGCGGGCGCGCGCGTCGAGCCGTCGCCGAACCATGGCGAGCGCGTGGGCGGCGTGGCGCCGGACATCATTCTTCTGCACTATACGGGCATGGCCGATCACGGGCAGGCGCTGTCCTGGCTGAAGAACATCGAAAGTGAAGTGTCCAGCCATTATTTCGTCTGGCCGGACGGGCGCGTGGTGCAACTGGTGCCGGAAGCGCGCCGCGCCTGGCATGCGGGCAAAAGCTTCTGGGACGGCGAGACGGACATCAACTCCCGCTCGATCGGCATCGAGATCGCCAATGCCGGTCATCCGGGCGGCCTGCCGCCTTTTCCGGACGCGCAGATCGAGGCGGTGATCGCGCTCTGCCGCGACTGTGCCGAGCGCTGGTCGATCCGGCCCGAGCGCATCCTCGCCCATTCGGATGTCGCACCACGGCGCAAGGTCGATCCGGGCGAGCTTTTTCCGTGGGAGCGTCTGTTTCGGGCCGGCATCGGTCATTGGGTGGAGCCCGGTCCCATTCGTAGCGGCCGCTTCTTCCAGCGCGGCGAAAGTGGCCAGCCGGTGGAAGCGTTGCAGGGCATGCTGGCGCTCTATGGCTATAACGTGCCGCTTTCCGGCACCTTCTGCGACCAGACGGAAGGGGCGGTCGAGGCCTTTCAGCGGCATTTTCGACCGGCCCGCGTCGATGGCATTGCTGATATGTCGACCATCGACACCCTGCACCGTCTGCTGACGGAACTGCCACGCTTCCAGGGCACCAATTGAGGCCTCCGAAAGCGCGCCGCGCGGCGGTATCTGCCTGCGACAGCGCGCCTCTGGACGTGGAGGTTGCGGCTGGCTAAACCCGAGAGACTTTCACCTTTCTTCAGGAGCCGTCCGCATGACAGCCGATTTCCAGTTCATCGTCATCGGACGCGGCATGATGGGGGCGGCTGCCGCCCGGCATCTGAGTGCGGTCACGGATGGCGTGGCGTTGATCGGGCCTGACGAGCCGGCGGATGCCCGCACACATCAGGGCGTGTTTGCCAGCCATTACGACGAGGCGCGCATCACCCGCACCATCGATCCCGATCCGGTCTGGGCCCTCCTCGCCAATCGCTCCATTGCCCGTTACGGCGAGATCGAGGCGCTGAGTGGCGTCACCTTCTATCATGAGGTCGGCTGCCTGATGGTGGCGCCCGACCGCCGCACCGGCCATGCCTATCTTCGCGGCATTCTGGACGCTGCCGAAGGCCTTGGCGTGACGACCGATCTGTTCGGCGAAGCGGCGCTGAAAGACCGCTTCGGCTATTTCGGCTTCGAGCCGCACTGCGAGGGCGTGTTCGAGGCTCGCCGTGCCGGCTATGTCAATCCGCGCGCGCTGGTGAAGGCGCAGTCCGTCGTGGCGGCCGGGCAGGGGGCAAGGCTTGTGGCTGAAACGGTGGTCTCCGTGCGCGACGAGGACGGTCTAGCGGTGGTCAGGACTGCCGAGGGCGGTCGCTATACGGCGGAGAAGGCGCTGGTCGCCGCCGGCGGCTTCAGCATTGCCGAGGGACTGCTGCCGCAGCCGCCCGCCATGTCGGTCTATGGCCGCACGGTCACCTTCTTCGAGATCCCGGAGGCGGAGCTTGCCCGCTTTGCCGGCATGCCCTCGCTGATCTACGAGCCGCGCGATCCGAGCCGCCACATCTATATACTGCCGCCGGTGCGCTATCCGGATGGCAAGGTCTATCTCAAGATCGGTGGCGACCCGGACGATCTGATCCTGCGCAGCGATGCGGAACTGCGGGCCTGGTTCCGCTCCGGCGGGCGCGAGAGCGTGCGGGATCATCATGCTGCCTTCATGGAAACGCTGGTGCCGGAGATCGACCGCACGCGGGTGTCCATGGGCGCCTGCGTCGTGTCCAAGACGCCCTCCGGCTATCCGATCATCGCCTATACGTCGTCGCCGCGTATCGCCCTCCTGACCGGCGGCTGCGGCACGGCCGCCAAGAGCTCTGACGAGATCGGCCGTCTCGGTGCGGAACTTCTCCAGACGGGCAGCATCAGTTCCTTCGATTTCGACTTCTCACCAGTCGACGCCCGCTGACGTGAACGGCCATTGCGGGGTGACGGGATCGGCGATGAAGCCGTCAGCGTCCAACTGGGCGTGAGCGACAAGCCAGTCCCGCAGCAGCCGTGCGGGTTTTGAAAGCTTCGGCCGTTCCGTGGCCGGGTAGACCAGCAAACCGTCCCTGAATGTCAGAAAGCCGGCCGGTGCGATCAGGCTGCCGGATTTCAGCTCCTTCTCGATCAGGAATTTCGGGGCGATCGTCGCCCCCATGCCGCGTTCCGCCGCCTCGAAGGCGAGCGAGGAGAGGTCGAAGGTCAGTTCTCGTTGCCGGATGACGGTAATGTCCGCAAGCCGTGACCAGTGCTCCCAGGAGTTTTCTGCTTCCCGCCGTTGCAGGATCGTCTGAATCCGCAGCGTGGTGGCGGTCATCTCGAAGGGATAGGTGGGGGCAAGCACCACGCCGATATGGACATCGCCAAGCGAGACCGCCAGCGGATGCTCGACGTCGAGATGCTTCAGCCGGTCCCAGGAGATGACGAGATCGACCGGGCCTTCCGTCCGCCGGCTGCCTTGCGGGCCGACCACCCGGATCAACACGTCGATGTCGGGATATTCGACATTGAAGCGGGCAATCGTCGGGATCATCCATTGGCGGGCAAAGGTGGAGCTGGCGGCCACCGTGACCGATGCGCGCCCGCCGCCGGTAACCGCCGTATAGGTCCTTCGCATCTCGTCCATGCTGCGCGCCACTGTCTCCGCCAGCAGGCGACCGTCACTCGTCAGCTCCAGTTGCAGGCCGCGCTTGACGAACAGTTCGGTGCCCGAGTGATCCTGCAACTGGTGCAGCTGCTTGCTGACGGCGCTGTGCGTGCGGCCGAGCATCTCGGCCGCACCGCCGACCGAGCCGGTGCGGAAGAATGCTTCCAGTGCCGAGAGCGAGGTCAGCGGCGGCAGCTTGTCCATGGCGGGAATTCATCTGTTGGAGTTTTTCTCACATAGTTTGTTCTCATTACTCAATTTTTCCGATGATCGAAAGGAGATAAATTCTGATCCCGACAAAGGAGAAGCGCCATGCGCCACACGATCGAGATGCCTTATATCCGTTACGAACCGGAACAGTTGACAGGCCGTCTGCGCCAGAGACACACGGTCTTCGTTCCGTTCGAGGCCCTGGTCGAGACGCTGGTGCTCTGGCAATCCCGCCGGTGCATGCGCCGCCAGATGGCGCGCGATATGCGGAGCTTCAACGAGGCCATGTTCGAGGATGCCGGCACGACGCGCGAAGAGGCCGAGCGCGAGGTGCGCAAGCCGTTCTGGCGGGACTGAACCCGCATTTTTCCCGTGCGCGGATTTGCTGTGGCCTTTTCACGGTAAAGAGGCTATGACCCGCCCGCCAGTTGGCCGGGCAGCCGCGCTTTACCAATGCCGAAAGGCGGTAGGGTGAGGAAAGTCCGGGCTCCACGGAAACACGGTGCCGGATAACGTCCGGCGGGGGCGACCTCAGGGATAGTGCCACAGAAAGCAAACCGCCCCGCCTGCTCTCCGCTCGGTTCAGCGAGCGGAGAGTTGGCGGGGTAAGGGTGAAAGGGTGGGGTAAGAGCCCACCGCGGGACTGGCAACAGGACCGGCACGGTAAACCCCACCGGGAGCAAGACCGAATAGGGATGACGCGGGTGCCGCTTGCGGTGCCACAGCCTGTTTCCGGGCCAGTCATCCGGGTGGGTTGCGTGAGGCGGCGTGCAAGCGCCGTCCCAGATGAATGGCTGCCACGTTCCGATGCTCGCATCGGGGCCATACAGAACCCGGCTTACAGGCCAACTGGCATTTTTACCTCCAGACGAATCGCGGGATGCCTTTGTGCTGCTTTTTGCAGCGCTTTCACGCTAATGTTGCAGCGCAATGCAATCTGATTGCGCCTCATGATTGCAGTGACGGCGGCGTCTTTTCAGGGGCAGGATGCGATTGTTGTCGTGCCCCCAAGGACTTAGCGACGAGCCTCCGTCTTTCCGGTTGCTTTCATGTGCGGGCCTTCCGCCAGCCGTTGCTAACCCTTTGTTAAACTTAACAGGTTATAAATATTTCAGGTTGCCGCACGTCTGTGTGGCCGCTTCCCATTGACGCCCATATGGTCCCATGTTATCCCAAATTCACACTGCGAGAGGGCATCACATTGCCCATTCATCGGACAGGATTGGAGCGCTTCTTCAGGGAAGAAACGGGCGGGATGTATTCCGTCCGGGTGTGATGATTCTGTCCTTTGGCTCGCGTCTTGCGGGGCGTTTGCGCGCTTCGCGCCGTTCCGGGGCGGGTGTATGGCGTGATGAACCGCTTCTTGTCCAATGCGACGAACAGGATCGATACGAAGGGGCGGGTCTCCGTGCCGGCGCCCTTTCGTGCGGTCCTCGCGCAGCGGAATGTCCAGGAGCTTTATTGTCTCCAGGACCTCGTGTTTCCGGCGATCAGCGTCGGCGGTCCGGACCTGCTCGAGCGGTACGAGCGGCAGATCGCCTCGGCGGATCCCTTTTCGCCGGAGGCCAATGCGATGTCGCTTCTCGTTCACGGCGGCGGCGTCTACATGCGGCTCGATGCGGAGGGCCGGCTGATGGTCACGGATTTCATCCGCGACTTCACCGGCATCACGACGGAGGTTACCTTCGTCGGTCGATCCGATCATTTTCAGCTTTGGCAGCCGCAGGCGTTTCACGAGGCGCAGGTGGCGGCGAGAGCGGGGCGTGCGACCTTCGGGGTGCGGCCCGCCTGATACAGGGGAGCGGAATGGCGGCTTATCTTGGCGACGGACACACCGAGGCCGATGGCGGACCGGTACGCCACATTCCGGTGATGCTGGAGGAGGTGCTCGAGGCGCTTGCTCCAGCCCCCGGTAGGGTTGTTCTCGATGGCACCTTCGGCGCGGGTGGGTACACCCGCGCCCTTCTTGCAGCGGGCGCCGACGTGATCGCGCTCGACCGCGATCCGAACGCCATCGCCGGCGGCCAGGCGCTGCTGGCCGAATCGAACGGACATCTGACGCTCATCCCCTCGCGCTTTTCCCTGCTTGCCGATCATGCGCCGGTCGGCGGACTCGACGGTGTTGTGCTGGATATCGGCGTTTCCTCCATGCAGATCGATGAGGCCGATCGCGGCTTCTCCTTCCAGAGAAACGGACCGCTCGACATGCGCATGTCGGCGTCGGGCGTCTCGGCGGCCGATGTGGTCAATCGCGCCAAGGCGGGTGATCTGGCCCGCATCTTCGGTTTTCTCGGTGAGGAAAAGCAGGCGGGCCGCATTGCGCGCGCCATCGAGAAGCGCCGCGCGAGCGAGCCTTTCGTCACCACCCGCGATCTCGCCAACCTCATCGAGGGCGTCAATCCGCGCAAGACCAAGGACAAGATCCATCCGGCCACCCGCGTTTTCCAGGCGCTGCGCATCTTCGTCAATGACGAACTGGGCGAACTGGCGCGGGCGCTGTTTGCGGCCGAACGCGCCCTGAAGCCCGGTGGGCGGCTCGTCATCGTCAGTTTCCATTCGCTGGAAGACCGCATGGTCAAGCGCTTCCTGGCTGACCGCTCCGGACGTGCGGCCGGTTCGCGCCATCTGCCGATGGTCGAGGATCGCCCGGCCGTGTTCGAACCGCTCGGCAAGGGCATGATGTCCGCCTCGAAAGCCGAGGCCGATGTCAATCCCCGGGCCCGTTCGGCAAAATTGCGGGCTGCCATCCGCACGACGGCTCTTGCCGGCAGCGCGGACCTTTCCATCTTTGATCTTCCTGATCTCGCCAGCCTCGACAAGTTGGGAGCCTGAACGATGTTGAGAAGCTTCGATCTGGTGCTGATCGGTGCAATGACCGCAACCGCGGTCGTGACCTACAGCATCAAGCACAGGGCCGAACTGAAGCTTGAGGAAGTCCATCGTCTGGAGCAGGAGATCAAGCTGGAATACGACACGATCGATCTTCTGAAGGCCGACTGGGCGCTGCTGACGCAGCCGAACCGTCTGCAGCGACTGATCAAGGTCTATCAGGATGAACTCGATCTTCAGCCGACAGCCCCGACCCAGCTTGCCATGCCAAAAGAGCTGCCGATGCCAAAATCGCAGCTGCCACAACCCGAAACGACCATTGAAAAGCTGATCGCCGGCAGCGATCCGGCGGTGGCCGCCGCCATTGCCGGCGTTGACGCCGCCAAGGCCAAGCGTCCTGCGGCACCGGTGCCCGTGCCCAAGCCGCGCGGGACGGCCGGGATCGACGTGATTTCAACCGGAGCGGTGAACGACTGATGTCCTTTCTGTCCCGTGTCATGGTTCTCAAGAGCAGGGCGCATATTTCGGCCGGCGGTCGAGGTGTCGGCACATCCCTGCGCGGCGGTACGTTTGAAAGCGCCCGCAAGCGAAAGTCCGGCCAGACGCGCGTGCGCGTCGGGCTGATCATTGCCGGCTTTGCCGTCTGCTACTGCGCCATCGGCGCCAAACTTGCCTATTATGGGATGCTGGATCCGGAATCGACCGCGAGCATCATGCCCGCTGACCGCCTGATGGCCTCGCGCCCGGATCTTCTCGACCGCAATGGCGAAGTGCTGGCGACCGACATCCGCACCGTCTCGCTGTTTGCCGAGCCACACAAGATCGTCGATCCGGACGAGGTGATCGAGAAGCTGCGCACCGTGCTGCCGGATCTCGATACCAGGCAGATGTACAACAAGCTGTCGTCGAAGTCGCGATTCCAGTGGCTGCGTCGCCAGCTGACGCCGAAGCAGCAGAGCCAGATCCTGGCGCTCGGCATCCCTGGAATCGGCTTCCGTCCGGAAAAGCGCCGCTTCTATCCGGGTGGTCCGACGGCATCCCACATCGTGGGCTTCGTCAACATCGACAACCGCGGCGTGGCCGGCATGGAACGCTATGTCGATACGCAGGGACTGGCCGATCTCGCTGCCGTCGGCATGACCAGCGGCCAGCCGCTGGAGCCGGTGCGACTGTCCATCGATCTGCGCGTACAGTCGATCCTGCGCGACGTGCTGATGGAAAGCATCACCAAGTTTCGCGCCAAGGGCGCCGGCGCCGTTGTGCTCGACGTGCACACCGGCGAAGTCCTCGGCATGGCATCGGCCCCCGATTTCGATCCGAACGATCCGGCTGCCGGCGGTGAGGATGGCTGGCTGAACCGGATGTCGAACGGCACGTTCGAAATGGGCTCAACCTTCAAGTCCTTCACGCTGGCCATGGGTCTCGATAGCGGCAAGGTGAACATGAATGACATGTTCGACGCCCGCTACCCGATCCGCATCGGCGGCTACACCATCAAGGATTTTCACGGCCAGGGCCGCATGCTCAGCATTCCGGAAATCTTCCAGTATTCCTCCAACATCGGCACCGCCAAGATCGCCGATGTCGTTGGCATCGACGGGCACAAGGACTTCCTGACCAAGCTTGGCCTTCTCACCAAGATGCAGACCGAACTGCCCGAAGTGGCCATGCCCGGCCAGCCGCGCGAGTGGAAGAAGATCAACTCCATCACCATCTCCTTCGGCCATGGCGTGTCCACGACACCCTTGCAGACTGCCGTTGCCGGGGCGGCCCTTGTCAACGGCGGCAAGCTGATCGAGCCGACCTTCCTGCCGCGGACGCGCGAGCAGGCCGAGGAGGTGGCCAAGACCGTCATCAAGCCGCAGACCAGTGCCAACATGCGCTGGCTGTTTCGCTGGAACGGTGTGAAGGGGTCGGGCAAGAACGCGCTGGTCGAGGGCTTCAACGTCGGCGGCAAGACCGGCACGGCCGACAAGGTGATCAACGGCCGCTACAACCACGACCACAATTTCAACGCCTTTCTCGCGGCGTTTCCGATCTACGATCCGCAATATGTGGTGCTGACCTTCATCGATGATCCGCGCAGTGAAACCGATCATGCGGTGCTGGCCGGCAACAGCGCGGCTCCCATGGTCAAGGAGATCATCAGCCGCTCTGCTGCAATTCTCGGTGTAAAACCGCGCTTCGGCGAGGATGGCACCGCCATGCTTGTGTCCTATTAGGCCATAATGAATGGACCCCACGATTCGCGGCTCCCGAGGGGGCGCAGGTGAGAGAGGGTACCTATGAAGCTGAATGCACTCTCCGGGGGGGATTTTCCGGAGATTAACGAGATTCTGAAGGGTGAGGCTGGCGCATTGGATGTGACCGGCCTTTCTGCCGACAGCCGGACCGTAGCGCCCGGTTCCGTCTTCGTCGCGGTCGCCGGGACCAAAGGTGACGGCGCAGCCTATGTCGCGGACGCGGTATCGCGTGGTGCCGTGGCGGTCGTTTCCGCCCATCCGGTCGAAGCGCCGGTTCCCGTTCTGGTGGTGTCCGAGCCCCGTCGATTTCTGGCGCTGGCTGCTTCCCGTTTCCATGGCCGCCAGCCCGAAACCATGGTGGCCGTCACCGGCACGGCCGGCAAGACCTCCGTTGCGTCCTTCACCCGCCAGATCTGGGCGCATGCAGGCCTTGCCGCTGCCCAGATCGGCACGACCGGCGTCATCTCCCCGAGGCGCATCGAGGAAGGGGCGCTGACGACGCCCGATCCGGTGGCGCTGCATGCCCTGCTGGCCACCCTTGTGGCAGACGGTGTGACCCATGCCGCGATCGAGGCCTCCAGCCACGGTCTTGACCAGTTCCGCGTGGATGGCGTTCGGCTTGCTGCGGCAGCGTTCACCAATCTCGGACGGGATCATCTCGACTACCATCCGACCATGGAAGATTACATGGCCGCGAAGATGCACCTGTTCGACCGCGTGCTGCCGAAGGGAAGCCCGGCGGTGATCTTTGCCGACGATCCCTGGTCGGGCGAGGCGATCCGGGCGGCGAACGCGGCAGGGCAGCGCGTGCTGACCGTGGGGCGCGCTGGCACCTATCTCGCGCTGAAGCGGGTAGAGCATTTCCGCCACAAGCAGCGCATCGAGGTGCATGCCGAGGGCGAGATCTTCGAAATCGACATTCCGCTGGCCGGTGATTTCCAGGTGGCGAATGCGCTGGTGGCTGCCGGCCTCGCCATGGCCACGGGCACGCCGGCAGCGGTGGCGATGGCTGCGCTCGAAACGCTGGTCGGTGCGGCCGGGCGTCTTGAACTGGTAGGTCAGACGAAGGCGGGTGCGCTTGCCTATGTCGACTATGCCCACAAGCCGGATGCGCTTGCCAATGTGCTGCAGTCTGTGCGCCCCTTCACCAGCGGCCGTCTGATCGTCGTCTTCGGCTGCGGCGGGGACCGCGACAAGGGCAAGCGCCCGATCATGGGCGAGATTGCCACCCGGCTTGCCGATATCGCGATTGTCACCGACGACAATCCGCGGTCCGAGGATCCGGTGACAATCCGGGCAGAGATTATGGCAGCGGCACCCGGCGCCGTCGAGATCGGTGACCGCGCCGAGGCCATTCGCCATGCCGTCTCGCTGCTGGGTGCCGGTGACACGCTGATCGTGGCTGGCAAGGGACATGAGGAGGGGCAGAAGATCGGTTCGGTGGTTCTGCCGTTTTCCGATCACGTCGAAATCCGAAAGGCAATGGAGGAGCTGAAAACGTGACCTGGTTGTGGAACACCGCTGAGATGATGGCTGTGATGGGCGGCCGCCCCGTGGGCTCCGGCCCCGCCGGCGTAACCGGCATTTCCATCGACAGCCGCTCTATCACACCCGGTGAAGCCTTCTTCGCCATCAAGGGCGAGCGGGTGGATGGCCATGATTATGCGACGCTGGCCGTCGCCAACGGCGCCTCGCTGATCGTCGTCAGCGAAGCGAAGCTGCCGGCGCTCGGCCGTCTTACCACGCCGATGATCGTGGTGGAGGATGTGCTGGCAGCGCTTGGCAAGCTGGCGGTGGCCGCGCGTGTCCGCAGCCGTGCGCAGATCGTTGCCGTCACCGGTTCCGTCGGCAAGACGACGACCAAGGAAATGCTGCGCAACGTACTGGCGCCGTCCGGCAGGGTGCATGCTGCCGTCGCCTCCTTCAACAATCACTGGGGCGTGCCGCTGACGCTGGCCCGCATGCCGGCGGACACCGATTACGGCGTGTTCGAGATCGGCATGAACCATCCGGATGAGATCCGCCCGCTGGTGAAGATGGTGCGGCCGCATGTTTCCGTCATCACCACGATCGCGCCGGCCCATCTCGGCAATTTCAAGAGCCTCGACGAGATCGCTGCTGCCAAGGCGGAAATTCTCGAAGGCGTTGAGCCGAACGGGGTTGCGCTTCTCAATCGGGACAACAAGTATTTCAGCTATCTGGAGCAGATGGCGCATGCGAATGGTGTGACCAATGTCCTCTCCTTTGGCCAGCATGCCAAGGCCGATTTCCGTCTGGCGGATTTCGAGGGCACCGGCGAGGGGTCGACCATCTGGGCAGTCGTCAACGGCGAGACGATGGAAGTGCATATCGGCGCACCCGGCCGGCACATTGCGGAAAACGCGATGATTGCGCTCGGCGTCGCCGCATTGTTCGGTGCCGATCTCGAAGCGGCGCGCGATGCGCTTGCCGGCATTCGCGCCGTCAAGGGGCGCGGCCAGCGCCATCGCCTTCAGCTTGGCGATGGGCGCCTGACGCTGATCGACGAGAGCTACAATGCCAATCCCGCCTCCATGCGGGCAGCGATTTCGATCCTGGCGGCCACCGAGCCGGACGAGTCCGGACGCCGCATCGCCGTTCTTGGCGACATGCTGGAAATGGGCGAGTTTTCCGCCAAGGTTCACGAGGAGCTGGCAGGGCCGCTGCTGGCGGCCGGCATTGAACATGTGTGGCTTGCCGGCCCGGAGATGACGGCGCTGCGCGATGCGCTGCCCGACAGCGTTCATGTGCAGCATTGCCCCACAACCGCCGAACTTTCCGACTTCGTGGTGCGCAATGTGATTCCCGGTGACGTGCTGATGGTGAAATCCTCCCTCGGCCTCGGCTTCGGGAAGATCGTTTCCGCACTTATTGACAACTACCCGGCATTGCCTGACACGGAGCGCCAACTTTGACCGGCATCAAGAAAGACCTCAAATGCTGATCTGGCTTGTGGAGCTTGCGGGCACCTTTCAAATCTTCAACCTGTTTCGATACATCACCTTCCGCACCGGCGCGGCGATGCTGACGGCGGCCCTGATCGTCTTCATGTTCGGTCCGCAGATGATTGCCTCGCTTCGCATCCGGCAGGGCAAGGGGCAGCCGATTCGCGCCGATGGCCCGCAGACGCATTTCAAGAAGGCCGGCACGCCCACCATGGGCGGCCTGATGATCCTGACCGGAATTGTCGGCGGCTCCCTGCTGTGGGCGGATCTTTCCAACATCTATGTGGTGGCCACGCTGCTCGTCACGCTCGGTTTCGGCGCCATCGGCTTCTATGACGATTATCTCAAGGTGACCAAGCAGACGGACAAGGGCTTTTCCGGCCGCGCCCGCCTCGGTCTCGAATTCCTGATCGCCGCGATTGCCGTCTATTTCATGATGCGCACCTCGATTGCCAACAGCCCGGCCGGCTCGACGCTTGGCACGTCGGTGGCATTTCCGTTCTTCAAGGAACTGACCCTCAATCTCGGCATCTTCTTCGTGCTGTTCGGCGGTTTCGTCATCGTCTCGGCCGGCAATGCCGTGAACCTGACGGACGGTCTGGATGGCCTGGCGATCGTTCCTGTCATGATTGCGGCGGCCTCCTTCGGCGTGATTGCCTATCTGGCCGGCAATGCGATCTTCGCCAATTACCTGCAGATCAACTTCGTGCCCGGTACCGGCGAACTCGCCGTTATCCTGGGGGCAGTGATCGGGGCAGGGCTCGGCTTCCTGTGGTTCAACGCGCCGCCGGCCGCCATCTTCATGGGGGATACCGGATCACTGTCGCTCGGTGGCCTGATCGGCTCCGTAGCGGTTGCCACCAAGCACGAGATCGTCATGGCGATCATCGGCGGCCTCTTCGTCATGGAAACGCTGTCGGTGATCATCCAGGTTGGTTTCTTCAAGATGACCGGGCGGCGCGTCTTCCTGATGGCGCCGATCCACCATCATTTCGAAAAGCTCGGCTGGACGGAAAGCCAGGTCGTGATCCGCTTCTGGATCATCGCCGTCGGCCTTGCCATCCTCGGTCTCTCCACCCTGAAGCTGCGGTGAGACCATGATCCCCGTCACCACATTTTCCGGCAGGAAGGTTGCTCTTTTCGGTCTCGGCGGCTCGGGCCTTGCCACCGCGCATGCGCTGGTGGCGGGGGGCGCCGAGGTAACGGTCTGGGACGACAATCCGGACAGCGTGGAAAAGGCAGCTGCGGCAGGACTGGTGACGGCTGATCTGCGCGGCATCGACTGGGCGGCACAGGCTGCCCTCGTTTTGTCGCCCGGTGTGCCGCTCACCCATCCCAAGCCGCACTGGAGCGTGGATCTTGCCCATGCGGCAGGCGTCGAGATCATCGGTGACATCGAGCTTTTCGTGCGCGAGCGGCGGGCGCAGGCGCCTGACTGCCCGTTCATCGCGATCACCGGCACCAACGGCAAGTCAACCACGACCGCACTGATTGCGCATATTCTGCGTGTCAGCGGTCGCGACACCCAGCTTGGTGGCAATATTGGCACGGCCATCCTGACGCTGGATCCCCCGAAGGCCGGGCGCTTCTACGTGGTGGAATGCTCCTCCTACCAGATCGACCTTGCCCCGACCATCGACCCGACGGCCGGCATCCTGCTGAACCTCACACCCGACCACCTCGACCGCCATGGCACCATGCAGCATTATGCCGAGGTGAAGGAGCGGCTGGTGGCCGGCAGCCGTACGGCGATCGTCGGCATTGACGACAGCTATTGCAGCCTGATTGCCGAACGGATCGAGCGCGCCGGAGTCGGGGTCCGCCGGATTTCCCGTCGCAGCGTTCTCGCCGATGGCTTTTATGCCGAGGCTGGCTGCATCATCCAGGCAAAGGGCGGTGCGACCACCATCGTTGCCGATCTGGCCGGAATCGACACCCTCAAGGGCGCGCACAACGCGCAGAATGCGGCTGCCGCCATTGCCGCCTGCCTTTCGGTCGGCCTGACGGTCGAGGAGGTTCGGGCAGGGTTGAAGAGTTTTCCCGGCCTCAAGCATCGTATGCAGCCGGTGGGACGCCAGGGGCCGATCGTCTTCGTCAATGATTCCAAGGCCACGAACGCGGAGGCTGCGGCACCGGCACTGTCGAGCTACGAGCGCATTTTCTGGATTGCCGGCGGCCTTCCGAAAGCCGGTGGCATCACAAGCCTAGCACCACTCTTCGGTCATATCGTGAAAGCCTATCTGATCGGCGAAGCTGCGGCAGAATTTGCCGCCACGCTGGGGGAGGCGGTGCCGTACGAGATTTCCGGCACGCTGGACCGGGCCGTCGCCCATGCTGCGCATGATGCCATTCAGGATGGCGCGCCTTCGGCGGTGATGCTGTCGCCCGCCTGTGCGAGCTTCGACCAGTTCAAGAATTTCGAGATCCGGGGTGAGACCTTCGTCTCCCTCGTGGCAGAGCTTGACGGCGTGTCCATGCTGGTCGAGCCGAACAAGGGGACGTGAGATGGTAAGCCGCGCAGACCGAGGGCCGCTCGCAGACTGGTTCTGGACGATCGATCGCTTTTTTCTGGCGACGTTCATCCTGCTGATGGGGATCGGCTTCATGCTGTCCTTTGCGGCCTCGCCGCCGGTTGCCGAACGCATCGGCCTGCCGAGTTTCCACTTCGTGGAACGCCACGCGGCCTTCCTGCTGCCCTCGCTCGCGGTGATGATCGGGCTCTCCTTCCTCTCGCCGCGGCAGGTCCGCCGTACCGCCGTGATCATTCTGATCCTCGCAATCGCGATGATGGTGCTGGCCCTGTTCTTCGGTGTCGAGATCAAGGGCGCGCGGCGCTGGTTCTCGGTCGGGCCGCTCTCCATCCAGCCCTCGGAGTTTCTGAAACCCGCCTTCGTGGTGGTCTGCGCCTGGCTGTTTGCCGAGCATTCGCGCCAGCCGGACATTCCGGGCAATCTGTTTGCGATGATCCTCTACGGCATCGTGGCGGCTCTTCTGATCGCCCAGCCCGACCTTGGCCAGACGATTTTGACCAGCACCGTCTGGGGTGCCATGTTCTTCATGGCCGGCATGCCCTGGCTGTGGATCTTCCTGCTCGGTGGCCTCGGCGTCGGCGGCATCTTTGCCGCCTATCATATTTTTCCGCACGTCGCCGGCCGTATCGACCGCTTCATGACCGGTGAGGGCGATACCTTCCAGGTGGATACCGCCCGCGAGGCGATCATCCGTGGCGACTGGTTCGGCCGTGGTCCTGGTGAGGGCATCGTGAAGCGCATCCTGCCGGACAGCCATACAGACTTCATCTTCTCGGTGGCAGCCGAAGAGTTCGGCATCATCTTCTGCATGGTGCTGGTCGCGATCTTCGCCTTCATCGTCGTACGCGGCCTTTCCCATGCCTATCGCGAGCGCAACGAGTTCAACCGCTTTGCGGTGGCCGGGCTTGTGCTGCAGATCGGCGTGCAGTCGATGATCAATGTCGGCGTCAATCTCGAACTCATGCCGGCCAAGGGCATGACGCTGCCGCTGATTTCCTATGGTGGTTCGTCCATGGTCGCCATCTGCGTGACGGCCGGTTTCATTCTGGCGCTCACGCGCCATCGCCCCGAGAAGCGGGCGCAGGAGCGCAGTCTCTTCCGCGTTTCGCACGGCGTACCCGCAGAGTAAGGGACAGCATGAGCAAGGGCATCATTCTGCTTGCCGCCGGCGGGACCGGCGGCCATCTTTTTCCGGCCGAGGCCTTGGGCCATGAGTTGAGGCGACGCGGCTACAGCGTGCATCTGGTGACCGACAAGCGGGCCGAGCGGTTTGCCGGCACCTTTCCGGCCGACGAGATCCATGTGGTACCATCGGCGACCTTCGGGTCCAAGAATCCGGTTGCGGTGGCAAAGGCGCTGCTGACGCTCTGGAAGGGGCTGCGCTCGGCGCGGCGGCTGATGGGGAAGCTGAAGCCGCGCGCCGTCGTCGGCTTCGGTGGCTATCCCACCGTGCCGCCGCTGCTGGCCTCCACCGGGCTTGGCATCCCCTCGATCATTCACGAACAGAACGCGGTCATGGGGCGCGCCAACAAGGCGCTTGCCGCCCGCGTGCGGGCGATCGCCGGCGGCTTTCTGCCGCAGGGCGAGGGCAGCCATGCCGCGAAGACGGTCACGACCGGCAATCCGGTGCGGCCGGCGGTTCTGGTCGCCGCCCAGCAGGCCTATGTGCCGTCCGTGGGCGATGATCCGTTTCATCTGGTCGTCTTTGGCGGCAGCCAGGGAGCCCAGTTCTTCTCCGGGGCCGTGCCGACCGCGCTGGCGCTTCTGCCGGAAAGCCTGCGCAAACGTATCCGGCTGACCCAGCAGGCACGCCCCGAAGACCGCCAGCAGGTGGAAGGCTGCATGGGCAAGCTTGCGATGGCGGCCGATATCTCGCCCTTCTTCGGCGACATGGCCGAGCGAATCGGCGCAGCCCATCTGGTGATCAGCCGTTCCGGCGCATCCACCGTCTCGGAAATTTCCGTGATCGGCCGCCCGGCAATCCTCGTGCCCTATCCTTATGCGCTTGACCACGACCAGGCCGCCAATGCCGCGGCGCTGGTGCGGGCAGGGGGCGCGGACGTCGTGCTGCAGGCGGAACTTTCGCCGGAAAAACTGGCGGGCATGATCACGGCTGCCATGCGTGAACCGGAGCGAATGGCGCAGATGGCGGCTGCGGCCCGCAAGGTGGGACACCCGGATGCGGCAAGCTTGCTCGCCGATCTGGTTGTCGGTATTGCCGACGGACAGGATGTTTCGAAATTCAGGGGAGTACGCGCATGAAGATGCCGAAGGCGATCGGGCTGGTCCATTTCATCGGGATCGGTGGCATCGGCATGAGCGGCATTGCCGAAGTGCTGCACAATCTCGGTCACCGCGTGCAAGGATCCGACCAGTCGGATGGCGCCAATGTCCAGCGCCTGCGCGACAAGGGCATTCCCGTCTTTGTCGGCCATCAGGCCGATAATCTGGGAGATGCCGAGGTGGTGGTCGTGTCCACCGCCATCCGCAAGAACAACCCGGAACTGGTCGCCGCGCGCGAAAAATCCCTGCCGATCGTGCGTCGTGCCGAAATGCTGGCGGAACTGATGCGTTTCCGCAATGCAATCGCCATCGGCGGCACGCATGGCAAGACCACGACCACCTCGATGGTCGCCGCCCTGCTGGAAGCCGGTTCGCTTGATCCGACCGTGATCAACGGCGGCATCATCAATGCCTATGGCACCAACGCCCGCATGGGCGAGGGCGAGTGGATGGTGGTGGAGGCCGACGAATCGGATGGCACCTTCCTGAAACTGCCGGCCGATGTGGCCGTCGTCACCAATATCGATCCCGAGCATCTCGACCATTATGGCAACTTTGATGCCGTGCGCGCCGCCTTCCGCCAGTTCGTGGAAAACGTGCCCTTCTACGGCTTCGGCGTGCTGTGCATCGACCATCCGGAAGTGCAGCAGCTGGTCGGCAAGATCGAGGATCGCAAGATCGTCACCTATGGCGAGAACCCGCAGGCCGATGCGCGCTTCTCCAACGTGCGCATGGAAGGAACGCGCTCGATCTTCGATATCGAGATCCGCCGCCGTCGCACCGGTCGCGTCTTCCAGTTCAAGGATCTGGCCTTGCCGATGCCTGGCCGTCACAACATTTCCAACGCCACGGCGGCGGTGGCCGTGGCCAACCGTCTCGGCATTTCCGAAGCGGATATCCGCAAGGGCCTTGCCGCCTTCGGCGGCGTCAAGCGCCGCTTCACGCTGACCGGCACCTGGAACGGCGTGTCCGTGTTCGACGATTACGGGCATCATCCGGTGGAAATCCGCGCCGTTCTGAAGGCCGCGCGCGAAAGCTGCCAGGGCCGTATCATTGCGGTGCATCAGCCGCACCGCTACAGCCGCCTCTCCAGCCTGTTTGAGGATTTCGTCACCTGCTTCAACGATGCCGACAGCATCCTGATTGCGCCGGTCTATGCGGCGGGAGAAGATGCGATCGAAGGGGCGAATTCCGAAGCGCTTGTGTCGCGCATCCGCGCGGGTGGTCACCGCGATGCCCGCTATCTTCCGACACCGGATGCGCTGCCGGGATTGATTGCCGGCATTGCAAAACCGGGTGATTTCGTGGTTCTTCTTGGGGCTGGCAATATCACGCAATGGGCGGCGGCCTTGCCACGGGAATTGGAAAGTATTTCGGGACAGTCTGCATGAAACAGGTGAATGGGGAAAAGCTGCTGGAATCTCTCGGGTCCGGGGTCAGCGCATTGCGAGGCCGGCTGACGCCCGACGCGCCGATGGAGCGCGTGACCTGGTTCCAGGCCGGTGGTCTGGCGGAACTGATGTTCCAGCCGCATGACGTGGACGATCTGGTGACCTTCCTGCAATTGGTTCCGGACGATGTGCCACTGACGGTCGTGGGCGTCGGCTCCAACCTTCTGGTGCGCGATGGTGGCATTCCGGGCGTGGTGATTCGTCTCTCCGCCAAGGGATTTGGCCAGCTGGAGCTTGCCGGCGACAACCGGATCACGGCCGGCGCGATCTGCCCCGACAAGTATATCGCGGCGATGGCCATGGATAACGGCATCGGCGGCTTTGCCTTCTATTACGGCATTCCGGGCTCGATCGGTGGCGCGCTGCGCATGAATGCCGGTGCCAATGGCAGTGAGACCGCCGCACGCGTCGTCGAAGTGCATGCCGTCGATCGCAAGGGCGAGAAGCACGTGCTCACCAATGCCGACATGGGCTACACCTACCGCCATTCGACGGCTGCGGCCGACCTGATCTTCACGCATGCCGTGTTCGAAGGCTATCCGGACGACCGCGCCAAGATCCGCGCCGAAATGGACGCCGTGCGCCAGCACCGCGAGACGGTGCAGCCGGTCAAGGAAAAGACCGGGGGGTCGACGTTCAAGAACCCGCCCGGCCATTCCGCCTGGGAACTGATCGACGATGCCGGCTGCCGCGGCCTGATGAATGGCGGCGCGCAGATGTCCTCGCTGCATTGCAATTTCATGATCAATATCGGCCACGCGACCGGTTACGATCTGGAATATCTCGGCGAAACCGTGCGTCAGCGCGTGTTCG
This sequence comes from Affinirhizobium straminoryzae, assembly GCF_007004135.1. Lineage (GTDB taxonomy): Bacteria > Pseudomonadota > Alphaproteobacteria > Rhizobiales > Rhizobiaceae > Neorhizobium > Neorhizobium straminoryzae. Next base: position 77,513 of record NZ_VJMG01000043.1, on the reverse strand, counting down.
AAACCTCCGGCATCAAGCTGGAATGGGAAATCAAGCGCCTCGGCATCTTCATGCCGGGCCGCGAGATCCGGCCGTTCCAGGGTGTGACGACGGAGTGATCATGAGCGACGCCGACTTTCGTCTTCAGGAAGAGCGGCGTCGTGTTCTCGTCCAGAATGAGCGAAGAAAGCTGGCGGCCAATGCGCTCGACCGCCTTTCTACTGCCTCGGTTGGGGCTGGGCTCATTGCACCGATGGCTTCCTTTTCGGGCAGTGTGTCGCTGGCCGGCCCCATAGCCGCAATCGTCGTGTCGACGATTGCTTGGCTTTCTGCAGCGTTGACATTACATTTCTTGGCACGGCAACAGCTGGGGAAGCTCCGCCTATGACGTTTGCGACAGCCTTCTATCTTTATATACTGCCAGGCGCGATCTGCGTGGTTGGGCTGGGCTGGATGCTGTTTGACCGTTGGCGGGAACGGCGGAGGACGCATCTTCATCCCGGGGAATGAATTCTGTTCAAGGTTTCCCACGAAAAAGCCCGCGAAGCCAGAGACTTCGCGGGCTTTTTTGTCATCCGGTCTTCGCCGTGGCTCAGACTTCTTCCTTGCCTGACAGCAGGATGCAAAGAAGCGTGATCACCGCGGAAAGGCCGAGATAATAGCCGACATAGGTCATGCCATAGGTCGTCTGCAGCCAGGTGGCGATGTAGGGGGCGAGCGATGCCCCGAAGATGCCGGCCAGGTTGAAGGTGATGGACGAGCCGGTATAGCGCACGGCCGTCGGGAACGGCGCTGCGAGTGCCGTGCCGATCAGGCCGTAGGTGACGCCCATCAGCGCCATGGATGCGGCCGAGAAGATGAAGATCGCCGTCTCGCCGCTCGTCATCAGGGTCGGCAGCAGGAAGGAGAACAGTCCGATCAGCACCGTGACGGCAATCAGCAGTTCGCGGCGCCCCACCCGGTCTGCCAGCTTGCCGGCGAGCGGAATGAACAGGCCGAACACCACCGAGCCCAGCAGCTGCACTTCGAGTGCATCGGTGAAGGGAATCTTCAGAACCTTCACATTGTAGGACAGCAGATAGGCCGAGCCGATGTAGAACAGCACGAAGGTGGCGAGCGCCACGAAGGTGCCGAGCAGCAGGCTGCGCTTGTGGTGACGGAACAGTTCGGCCACCGGTACCTCGACGCGCTCATGCTTGTCGATCGCCTTCTGGAAGGCCGGCGTCTCCGTGATCGACAGGCGAACCCAGAGGCCGACGGCAATCAGGAGAATGGAAGCGAGGAAAGGCACGCGCCAGCCCCAGCTCAGCAGCGCCTCCTGCGGCATGACGTGCAGCAGCAGCCAGAAGATGCCCGAGGACAGGAAGAGACCGACGGGCGCGCCGAGCTGCGGGAACATGCCATACCAGCTGCGCTTGCCGGGCGGTGCGTTTTCGGTGGCAAGCAGCACCGCGCCGCCCCATTCGCCGCCGAGACCGAAGCCCTGGCCGAAACGGCACAGCGCCAGAAGCAGCGGCGCGATAACGCCGATCTGTTCATAGGAGGGCAACAGGCCGATCACGACGGTGGAGATGCCCATGGTGAGCAGCGCGGCCACCAGCGTGGTCTTGCGGCCGACGCGGTCGCCGAAATGGCCGAACACCACGGCGCCGAAGGGGCGCGCGAAGAAGGCAATGGAGAAGGTGGCGAAGGAGGCCAGCAGGGCGGTCATCGGGTCGCTGTTCGGAAAGAACAGCGTCGGGAACACCAGGACGGCCGCCGTCGCATAGACATAGAAGTCGAAGAATTCGATCGTCGTGCCGACAAGGCTCGCCGTCAGGACACGTGCAGGGGAGTTCAAAGCAGGTGTCAACGGCGCTGCTGCCGGCGACGCCTTTGGCATCGCATTTGTCATCATCATTTCCAATGAGGTTGAGCAGGAGCATTAAAAGGAAGGGTTTGCGCTGCCATAAAGCAGTTTTCCTGCGAATGAAACTTTTTTTGCGCATTTTTCTGACGCCATGCAGGGGGACCGCAAGCCCTGTGCCGCCCCCCGCTGCCGCCTCGCGGGTTAACCAAAGTAAACGATTCATTAACTATGTTCAGGCTCTAATAAGGCTGCAGCGGGAATGATTCTCGGGCGATCACGGCAGCGTTCAGGGAGCGATTTATGGGTGGCAAGCATGTGGCGGTTCTGATGGGGGGATTGTCCTCCGAGCGCCCCGTGAGTCTGTCGTCCGGCAATGCCTGCGCAGCGGCGCTCGAGGCTGAAGGTTTCCGCGTGACCCGCATCGATGTCGGGAGTGATGTTGCGGCTGTTCTTGCCGATCTGCGTCCCGATGTGGCGTTCAATGCCCTGCACGGTCCGTTCGGCGAGGACGGGACCATTCAGGGCATTCTCGAATATCTTCAGATTCCCTATACGCATTCCGGCGTTCTGGCCTCGGCTCTTTCCATGGACAAGGCGCGTGCGAAGATTGTCGCCGCCGCCGCCGGGGTTCCCGTCGCAGCCGGTCTGGTGCTGGACCGCCACGAGATCGGTTCCGCACATCCGATGGAGCCGCCTTACGTCGTCAAGCCGGTCTGCGAAGGGTCGTCTTTCGGTGTCGTGATCGTGCGCGAGGGGCAGTCGCATCCGCCTCAGGTGCTGGGCTCGTCCGAATGGCGTTATGGCGATCGCGTCCTGGTGGAGCGCTATGTGGCTGGTCGCGAACTGACCTGCGGCGTCATGGGTGACACGGTGCTGGGGGTTACCGAAGTGGTGCCGCTCTCTGGTGCCTTTTACGATTATGATGCGAAATATGCCGCCGGCGGTTCGCGTCACGTCATCCCGGCGGAAATTTCACCAAATATTTACCAAAACGTACAAACACTCGCTCTCAAGGCGCATCAGGCGATGGGATGTCGCGGTGTGAGTCGGTCCGACTTCCGCTTCAACGAACAATCGACCGGGGATGGTGAGCTTGTCTGGCTGGAGGTGAATACCCAGCCCGGCATGACGCCAACCTCGCTGGTGCCCGAAATGGCCGCTCATGCCGGCCTTTCCTTTGGTGATCTCGTCCGCTGGATGGTGGAGGACGCATCGTGTTCGCGCTGAGAGACAAGAAAGCCCCGGTATCTCGCGGGCGCCCGTCGCAGTACCCGGTCGCCGATGACCGGATGGTGCTGCCGCGCCCGCTGCGTCGCGTCGTTCGTTTCTGTGTCAGCCTTGCGACGGGCCGCATTCATATTCCGCGCCACACCGGCACGGCGTCCGTTTTTCTGATGTTCGGCGCGGTCGGCTTTTACGGCATGTCGGTGGGTGGCCACACGCAGGATGTGGCGCAGGCCACGACGTCCGCCGCCGGTTTTGCCATCGAAAAGGTCATGGTCTCCGGCAATGTCCAGACCTCCGAGATCGACATCCTGCAGATGCTGGGTCTCGATGGTGCGACGTCGCTTCTGTCGCTCGATGTGGAGGGCGCCCGTCGTCGTCTCGGTGAGCTTCCCTGGGTGGAATATGCGGAGGTCCGCAAGATCTATCCGAAGACGATCGAGGTGACGCTGCGCGAGCGGCGCGCCTTCGGCATCTGGCAGCATGGCTCCGAACTCTCGCTGATCGAGAAGGATGGCAGCGTGATTGCGCCGCTGAGAGACAACAAGTTTGCGTCGCTCCCGCTGTTCGTTGGCCGCGATGCCGAAACGGCTGCTGCGGACTTCGAGCAGGAAATGGCGAAATGGCCGGACCTGAAGCATCGCGTCCGCGCCTATGTGCGGGTTGCCAGCCGCCGTTGGGATCTCCATCTCGACAATGGCGTGGTGGTGAGTCTGCCGGAGACGGACGTGCAGCAGGCGCTGACGCTGCTGGCAAAGTTTCAGGCCTCCCAGGGCCTGCTGGAGCGCGATGTCGCCGCAGTCGACCTGCGCTTGCCCGACCGCACCACGGTCCGCTTGACGGAAGGGGCTGCCGAGCGCCGTGCCGCCGCCGTTGCCGCGCGCACCAAGGCACTTCTGAAGACGGGGGGTGACACGTGAGCCTGTTCGGTTCTGCCGGTTTCGGCCTGCCCCGTCTGAAGCCCCTTTCGTCGAAGCGTTCGCACGTCGTGTCGGTGCTCGACATCGGTTCGAGCAAGGTTGTCTGCATGATCGGCCGTCTGACGCCGCGTGCGGAAAGTCAGATCTTGCCGAATCGCACGCATAGCGTTGAAATCATCGGTATCGGTCACCAGCGGTCGCGCGGCGTGAAGTCTGGCGTGATTGCTGATCTGGATGCGGTCGAGAGCGTCGTACGTCTCGCCGTCGATGCTGCCGAGCGTATGGCGGGGCTGACGGTCGACAGTCTTATCGTCAATGTCTCTGCTGGACGAATCACCAGCGATGTCTATACGGCGACGATCGATCTTGGCGGCCAGGAAGTGGAAGCCTCCGACCTGCGCAAGGTTCTGGCCGCAGCCAGCCACCAGTCGCTGCGTCAGGAGCGTGCCGTGCTGCATTCGCTGCCGACGGGCTTTTCTCTGGACGGCGAGCGCGGCATTCGCGATCCGCTCGGCATGTTCGGCGATCTTCTCGGGGTCGACATGCATGTGGTGGCTGCCGAGCGCGCGGCGCTGAAGAACCTGGAGCTGTGCGTCAACCGCGCGCATCTGTCGGTCGAAGGCATTGTGGCAACGCCCTATGCCAGCGGTCTGGCGGCTCTGGTGGACGATGAAGTGGAACTCGGCTGTGCGGCCATCGATATGGGCGGCGGCACCACGACGATCTCGGTCTTTGCCGAGGGCAAGCTTGTGCATACCGATGCGATCGGCATTGGTGGCCATCACGTGACAACGGACCTCGCACGCGGGCTGTCCACCCGCATCGAGGATGCCGAACGTCTGAAGGTGGTGCATGGCTCCGCCATCAGTACCGGTGCGGACGAGCGCGACATGATTGCCGTGCCGCCGATCGGCGAGGACGACCGCGACCTGCCGACGCAGGTGCCGCGATCCCTGGTGACCCGGATCGTGCGGGCCCGCCTGGAAGAAACGCTGGAGCTCATTCGCGACCGCATCCAGAAGTCGGGCTTCAGCCCGATCGTCGGCAAGCGTGTCGTGTTGACGGGCGGTGCGAGCCAGCTGACGGGCCTGCCGGAAACGGCTCGCCGGATCCTGGCCCGCAATGTGCGGATCGGCCGCCCGATGGGGGTTTCGGGCCTGCCGGCCGCAGCCAAGGGTCCGGCCTTTTCTACCGCGGTCGGCCTGCTGATCTATCCGCAGGTGGCGGACATGGAAACACATGCCGGGCAGGGCGGGCTTCTGGCTTCGCTAGGCAATGGCAACAGCCGCATCGCCCGCATGGGGCAGTGGCTCAAGGAAAGTTTCTGACGCTTGAGGACAGGCGAGAGCGTCAGCCCAGTTGAAAGAATCGGCCCGCTTGGCGAGGCGGCCAGAGAAAGAAGGAACGGTTACATGCCCATCAATCTGCAAAAGCCGGATATCACCGAGCTGAAGCCTCGGATCACCGTCTTCGGCGTTGGCGGCGGCGGCGGCAACGCCGTCAACAACATGATCACCGCGGGCCTGGAAGGCGTCGATTTCGTCGTCGCCAATACCGATGCCCAGGCACTGACCATGTCCAAGGCCGAGCGCATCATCCAGATGGGTGTGCAGGTAACCGAAGGCCTCGGCGCAGGCTCGCAGCCGGAAGTCGGCCGCGCGGCCGCCGAGGAATGCCTCGATGAAATCATCGATCATCTCAGCAGCACACATATGTGCTTCGTCACCGCCGGCATGGGCGGCGGCACGGGCACGGGGGCGGCACCGGTCGTGGCCCAGGCCGCCCGCAACAAGGGTATCCTGACCGTCGGCGTCGTCACCAAGCCGTTCCACTTCGAAGGTCAGCGCCGCATGCGCCTGGCGGAAATGGGTATCCAGGAACTGCAGAAGTCGGTCGATACGCTGATCGTCATCCCGAACCAGAACCTGTTCCGCATTGCCAACGACAAGACCACCTTTGCCGATGCCTTCGCAATGGCCGACCAGGTGCTCTACTCCGGCGTTGCCTGCATCACCGACCTGATGGTGAAGGAAGGTCTCATCAACCTCGACTTCGCCGACGTTCGCTCCGTGATGCGCGAAATGGGCCGCGCCATGATGGGCACCGGCGAAGCTTCCGGCCAGGGCCGCGCCATGCAGGCCGCCGAAGCCGCGATTGCCAACCCGCTGCTCGATGAAACCTCGATGAAGGGTGCGCAGGGCCTCCTGATCTCCATCACCGGCGGTCGTGACCTCACCCTGTTCGAAGTCGACGAAGCGGCCACCCGCATCCGCGAGGAAGTCGATCCGGACGCCAACATCATCCTCGGCGCGACCTTCGACGAAGCCCTGGAAGGCGTGATCCGCGTGTCCGTCGTTGCCACCGGCATCGACCGCGCCATGACCGAAAACGACCTGCGTGCCGCTGAAATGCGCGCTGCGCAGAAGCCGATTATCCGTCCCTCCGCGGCCGTTGCTTCGGCACCGGCCGCAGCCCAGCCTGCAATGGCGCAGGCACCCCGTTCCGTCCCGGTTGACCCGGTTGCCGAAACGATCCGTCAGGCGGAAGCCCAGATGGAACGCGAACTGTCGATCTCCAGCCTGCAGCCCTCGGCTCCGGCCCCGCAGCCTGTTCATCACCAGCCTGCACCGGTTGCCGCTCAGGATGAATTCCGCCCGCAGAGCCGCCTGTTTCAGTCGGCCGAGCCGGTCATGAACCGTCCCGTCCAGGCGCCGGCTCCGGCCCCTGTCCAGCAGGCAGCTCCGGTCTATGCCGCCCAGCCGCAGCCCGCACCGATGATGCCGCAGCCGCAGCCGATGCAGATGCCTGCGGCTCCCCGTATGGCGCCGCAGCCGATGGAACAGGCCGCGCCCGTCATTCGCACCGCGCCCGAGCAGGTTCGCATGCCGCGCGTCGAGGATTTCCCGCCGGTCGTGAAGGCCGAGATGGAACACCGCAGCCAGCCGGTTCAGCCTGCCGGCGAAGAGCGTGGCCCGATGGGCCTCCTCAAGCGGATCACCAACTCGCTCGGCCGCCGCGAAGACGACGAAGCCAATGTCGGTGAAATGACGTCGGCGCCGGCGGCATCCTCGCAGCAGCGTCGTCCGCTGTCGCCGGAGGCAAGCCTCTATGCGCCGCGCCGCGGCAACCTCGATGACCATGGTCGCGCCGCTCCGTCCTCGCGCGCGCATCATGAAGACGATCAGCTGGAAATTCCGGCTTTCCTGCGCCGTCAGTCCACCTGACGGCCAGAGGCCCGGTGACGAACCGGGCCACATCTCTCCGCCTCGCAAGCCTGAGAAGAAAATGCCCGGACCGCTTCGGCGATCCGGGCATTTTCTGTTGAAGCACGGCCTGTTGAAAAGTCCGCTCAGTGGGTGAGGCGGATATCGGTGACCTGGGTTCCCTTGGGGCTCCAGCTGACGGAGACCACATCGCCGAAGCTGTCGGGAAAGATGAAGGTCTGCAGATCCGGCATGTTGCCGCGCACGGTCACGGCATAGGCAGTCGTGCTCCCGGAGGGGAGCTTGCCGACGAACATGATGGACTGTGTCGTTCGATCCGGATTGCGGATCTTCAGCGACCTGACCCGGAATGTCTGCTGCGACTGCAGCGCGACATTGAAGTTCAGCGACTCGCTGCCGGGAAAGGCGAGGGTGCGTTTGCTCTGCTGGTCGCGTGCGGCAAAGATGCATTTCTGGCCGTCATCGCAAGGACGCAGCCCGACGCGTGCAGACAGGATGTAGCCGTCCTCGCCATAAGCGGGGGTCGAGGTACCCACATCGAGTCCGGACATGGTTAACAGACTGTCATGGCCGCTGCCGGCACAGTCGTCCCGCCCGCTGACGGCGGGCTGCTGTGATGACATTGCGACGTCGGTGACGCGCAGGCCGCAGGGGCTCGCCGCCACGGCCGGTGAAGTCAAGGAGAGGCCGGAAATTGCGAATGTTATGTATATCGCAGATGAAATACATGCTGCCATCTGCGGCTTTGGCCTGAAACGACGCCATGGCGCCTCGGTTGCTGTCGGCATGAGCGTCTCCTCCGTGTTTTTCGTTGTTTTTTACGCTTTTTTACACAGTATTTAAAGTGTGACGCCATCGTCAAGCCACAGTCTGACGTGCAGCCCGATCCCTGTTCACACTTTCTGTATGCCTTGCGAAAAACTCCGTGAAATCAAACGGGTGACTTCGTAACAGAGCGAAAGAAACAGTGATTTGGAATGGGCGTGCGGTCGCCGTATGTACATAATCGAGAAAGATCGGTTCATCCGTCCAGGCGGATTTAAGAAACCGGAAAGAAACTGCATCCCCGGCTTCTGGGCGTGCGGCATGACAAAGGCAAGACACATGACCATCGGACTTCTGGGCTTTCAGACGACAATCGCCGCTCCCGTGACGCTTTCGGGAATCGGCGTTCACTCGGGAAGCCCGGTTTCGATCACGTTCCAGCCTGCAGAAGCAGGTACCGGGATCGTCTTCAGCCGTCAGTTCGCCGATGGCACCACGGCCGAATATCGCGCTGTTTCCTCGAATGTCGGCAATACCGATCTCTGCACCGTGCTCGGCACCTCGCTCAGCCGTTCCGTTGCTACCATCGAACATGTCATGGCGGCGCTCTATGCGCTTGGTCTCGACAACCTGGTGGTGGAAGTGGACGGCGCGGAAATGCCGATCATGGACGGTTCCTCGATCGCCTTCATCGAAGCCATCGAGCAGGCCGGCATCGTCAATCTCGGTGAAAAGCGTCGCTACATCCGCGTGCTGAAGCCGGTGCGCATCGATTCGGGCGCTTCCTGGTCTGAGTTTCGGCCCCATGATGGCACGCGCTTCGAAGTCGAGATCGATTTTGCCTCGCCGCTGATCGGCCGCCAGTCCTGGCAGGGCGAACTGACAGCGCAGGTGTTTCGTGACGAGCTGGCGCGCGCGCGGACCTTTGGCTTCATGCGCGATGTGGAGCGCCTGTGGGCGGCCGGTTTCGCACTTGGCTCCTCGCTCGAAAATTCCGTGGTGATTTCCGACGACGATACGGTCGTCAATGTCGAGGGCCTGCGTTATGCGGACGAGTTCGTCCGCCACAAGACGCTTGATGCCGTCGGCGATCTGGCTCTCGCCGGTGCGCAGTTCATTGGCTGCTACCGTTCCTATCGCGGCGGCCACAAGATGAACGCCAACGCGCTGAAGGCGTTGCTCAGCGACCGCTCGGCCTATGAGATCGTGGAGGCGCCGATGCGTAGCCAGCGGGTGCGTGCCCGCGAGTTTGTCGCCGTCAGCACCGCAGAATTTGCACCCTGGGCCGGCTGAGAAGCTCCGGGCAGGTTGAGGGCTTGGCCGTCTCCTTCGAGGCGGCCTTTCTTTTTGCAAACAGGCCCTTCCTGCCGCCATAAATTTGCGTCAAAGCGCCATCATTGCGTTGCTCTGCCGCTTCCTTTATGGCTACAAGGCCTCTCGGGCGGACGATGTAACATCGCGTGACAATCGGGAACTGTCGAATGACTGAGACGAAGTCTGTTGGAATAAGGAACACGGCGCGCATTGCTGCGGTGTCCCTGCTTTTGGTCGGTACCAGTGTCCTGGTCACCGCTTGCCAGTCAGACCCGGACATCGACATCACCAAGCTTGGCCTGAACGTGGATCCGCCGGAGCAGCTCTACAACCAGGGCCTGGCGAACATGAAGGCGGGCAATCTGGCCGAAGCCAGCCGCAAGTTCGACGCGATCGACAAGCAGAATCCGTTCACCGACTGGGCGCGCAAGGCGCTGGTGATGAGCACTTTCACCAAGTATCGTCTGGCGCGCTACGACGATGCGGTTACCACCGGCAACCGCTACATGAAGCAATATCCGCAGTCGGAAGATTCGGCCTACGTGCAGTATCTGGTGGGCCTGTCCTACTCCAAGCAGATCGTCGATGTGACACAGGACCAGAAGATGGCCCGCAGCACGATCGACGCCATGCAGAAGGTCGTCAACAACTATCCGAAGTCTGAATATGTCGAGGATGCGCAGGCGAAGATCCGCTTTGCGCGTGACCAGTTGGCCGGCAAGGAAATGCAGATCGGCCGCTATTATCTCGAGCGCAAGGAATATCTGGCAGCGATCGCCCGCTTCCGCAACGTGGTGGAAAACTACGGCAATACCAACCAGGTCGAGGAGGCTCTCGCGCGTCTGGTCGAGTCCTATTATGCCATGGGCGTGACGGAAGAGGCGCAGACGGCGGCCGCTGTGCTGGGGCACAACTATCCGGACAGCCAGTGGTATACCGACTCCTTCAAACTGCTGAAGGGCGGCGGCCTGGAGCCGCGTGAGAACCGCGGTTCGTGGATTTCGCGCGCCGGAGCCAAGTTGATCGGCGCCTGAACGGGAAGACCATGCTTATCCAGTTGTCGATCCGTGATATCGTCCTGATCGAGCGGCTGGACCTCGGCTTTGAAAGTGGTCTGTCCGTGCTGACGGGCGAGACGGGGGCCGGTAAATCCATTCTGCTCGACAGCCTGTCGCTGGCGCTCGGTGGCCGTGGCGACGGCGGCCTCGTGCGCCATGGCCTGGACAAGGGCCAGGTGACGGCGGTGTTCGATATCGCAGCGAATCATCCCGCGCGTCTTCTTCTGCGCGAGAACGGGCTGGATGACGAGGGTGACCTGATCTTTCGTCGTGTGCAGTCGGCCGATGGACGCACCAAGGCCTCCATCAACGACCAGCCTGTCAGCGTGCAGCTGATGCGCCAGACTGGCCAGATGCTGGTGGAAATTCACGGCCAGCATGATGACCGCGCACTCGTCGACATCAACGCCCATCGCACGCTGCTGGATGCCTTTGCCGGGTTGACCGAGATGGTGGGCGAGGTATCCGTCCTCTATCGCACGTGGCGGGAGGCGGAGCGGGCCCTGAACACGCATCGCGCCCGCGTTGAAGCCGCAGCCCGCGAGGCCGATTACCTGCGCGCCTCCGTCGAGGAATTGCGGGCGCTGAGCCCCCGCGACGGCGAGGAGGACGAGCTTGCCGAGCATCGCGCCCGGATGCAGAAATCCGAACGTATCGCCGGTGACATTGCCGAGGCTTCCGAGTTCCTGAACGGCAACGGTTCGCCCGTGCCGCTCATCGCCTCGCTGGTGCGCCGGCTCGAGCGCAAGAGCCATGAGGCCCCGGGTCTTCTGGAAGAAACGGTACAACTGCTCGATTCGGCGCTCGACAATCTGTCCAATGCGCAGATGGAGGTGGAGGCCGCCCTTCGCCGCACCGAATTCGATCCGCGCGAGCTGGAGCGTGTCGAGGAGCGTCTCTTTGCCCTGCGCGCCGCCAGCCGCAAATATTCCGTGGCGGTGGCCGACCTGCCGGCGCTGGCGGAAAAGATGGTGGCCGATCTCGCCGATCTCGATGCGGGCGAGGAGCGGTTGGGTCAGCTGGAAAAGACGGCCGAAGCGGCACATGCTGCCTTTGACCGGGCCGCGCGGTCGCTGTCTGCCGAGCGACACAAGGCTGCCACGGGACTGGCTGACGCCGTCATGGCCGAACTGCCGGCGCTGAAGCTGGAGCGTGCCCGCTTCATGGTCAATGTCACCGCCGATCCGGACAATGCGGCGGCGGAAGGCATCGATACCGTCGAATTCCACGTGCAGACCAATCCCGGCACGCGGCCCGGGCCGATCATGAAGGTGGCCTCCGGGGGTGAGCTTTCCCGCTTCCTGCTGGCGCTGAAGGTGGCGCTTGCCGACCGAGGCTCTGCGCCGACGCTCGTTTTCGATGAGATCGACACCGGCGTTGGCGGTGCGGTGGCCGATGCCATCGGCCAGCGGCTGAAGCGGCTGTCGGACAAGGTGCAGGTTCTCTCCGTCACCCATGCGCCGCAGGTGGCGGCGCGGGCGGCGACCCATCTCCTGATTTCCAAGGGGCCTGCCAGCGACGGTTCGGACAAGATCGCCACCCGCGTCGCCACCATGTCGCCGGATCATCGGGCCGAGGAGATCGCCCGCATGCTGTCGGGCGCCTCCGTCACGGATGAGGCACGCGCCGCCGCAGCGCGCCTGCTGGCCGGGAACGGCTGACACGGCGCGGGCTTGCGCCTGTTTGGCCCGGCAATGCATGGTGCCGGATCGCCGGGGCCCGCCCGGTCGCAACCAGACGGGCCGTTGTTACCTTGGCATCGCAGACCTCATTTCGCGGAGAACGCATCGGCGCGGCGCCCTGCCATGCGATGCAGCACGTCATCCTTCCAGATGTAGCGGTGGACGATCACCATGCCCACATGGCCGGCGACCAAAGCGAGCAGCGTCCAGGCCAGCAGGCCATGGGCGGCATGGCCGGCATCGACCATCCATTGCACCTTTTCAGGCGCACCCGGCAGCACCGGCAGACCGAAGACGGCCACGCCACGGCCCGAGCCATAGGCGCGCAGCAGTGCCAGCAGCGGCACGATGAGCATCAGCGCGTAGAGCCCGAGATGGCCAAGGCGCGCGGCAAGCGCCACGAAGCCTGTTCCGTGCGGCGGGCGGCGGGCCAGATTTGAGATGCCCCAGAGCGCGCGCGGAATCGCAAGCGCCATCAGGATGGTGCCGACCGAGGCATGCGTGCCGGTGAAGACGCCAACCAGCGGCGTTCGTCCGAGCACGAGCTTTAAGGTCATTCCGACAAATTGCCAGGCAAACAGCAGCGCCATGCCCCAGTGCAGCACGCGGGTGACGGTGCCATAGGTGAGGTCATTGTCGACAAGAGCGGAGGAGGGGGTGAGGGAGGCGGTGTCGCGCAGGGAGTGCGCCATGGGAAAACTCCGGGAGAAGAGTTCAGGAGAGGAATTGTGCACTGCACTCGTTAGCGCCGCGCTTTCCTGCCTGTCCACACACGCCACGACACATTGTCGTCATTGCCGGTCGGACGACCGCAACGATGTGGATGAGGCCTTGCCGCGCGCCTTTCCCGTTTTGCCAAGGACCGCTTTCGTCTAAAACCCCCTGACGCCTGCGGATGGAGAAGAACCCATGGTCGATCATCGCACATCTGTCGAATCGCTCGGCGAAGACGAGGCGCGGGCGGAGCTTGCCTGGCTTGCCGCCGAGATCGCCCGCCACGACCTTCTCTACCATCAGGGCGATCAGCCGGAGATTTCCGACGCGGATTACGATGCGCTGAAGCGCCGTAACGATGCCATAGAGGCCCGCTTCCCGCAGCTCGTGCGCGACGACAGCCCGTCGCAGCGCGTCGGCGCTGCCCCGGCTTCGGCCTTCGCCCAGATCACGCATTCCCGGCCGATGCTCTCGCTCGACAACACGTTTTCCGACGAGGACGTTCAGGATTTCGTCGGCTCCGTCTATCGATTTCTCGGGCGCCTGCCGGACGATTCGATTGCCTTCACCGCCGAACCGAAGATCGACGGTCTCTCGATGTCGATCCGCTACGAGAACGGCCGCATGGTGAGCGCCGCCACCCGCGGCGATGGCACGACGGGCGAAAACGTCACCGCCAATATCCGCACCATCGGAGAAATCCCGCAGCAGCTGCCGGCCGGCGTTCCGGCGGTGGTGGAGGTGCGCGGCGAGGTCTACATGGCCAAGAGCGATTTTCTGGCGCTGAATGCCCAGATGGAGGCGGAGGGCAAGCAGACCTATGTCAACCCGCGCAACACGGCCGCCGGTTCGCTGCGTCAGCTCGACCCGAAGGTGACGGCAAGCCGCAAGCTGCGCTTCTTCGCCTATGCCTGGGGCGAGATGTCGGAGATGCCGGCCGACACCCAGCTGGGCATGGTCGAAACCTTTGCGCGCTGGGGTTTTCCGGTCAATCCGCTGATGAAGCGGCTGTCTTCGGTGGCGGACATTCTCGCGCATTACCGGGAGATCGGCCTGAAACGTCCGGATCTCGATTATGATATCGATGGCGTCGTCTACAAGGTGGATGAATTGGCGCTGCAGGAGCGGCTCGGTTTCCGCTCACGCTCGCCGCGTTGGGCGACCGCCCACAAGTTCCCGGCCGAGCAGGCTTTTACGACGGTGGATGATATCGACATCCAGGTGGGGCGCACCGGCGCGCTGACGCCCGTCGCGCGCCTGACGCCGGTCACCGTCGGCGGCGTGGTGGTGACGAATGCCACCCTGCACAACGAGGATTACATCAGGGGCATCGGCAATTCCGGCGACCGCATCCGTCCGGAAGCGCATGACATCCGCATTGGCGACACGGTGATCGTGCAGCGCGCCGGCGATGTCATTCCGCAGGTGCTGGATGTGGTGCTGGAGAAGCGGCCGGCGGATGCCGTGGCTTACGAATTTCCGAAAAAGTGCCCGGTCTGCGGCAGCCATGCGGTGCGCGAGCGAAACGAGAAGACCGGACGCCTCGATTCGGTCACCCGCTGCACCGGCGGCTTCGTCTGCCGTGCCCAGGCGGTGGAGCATCTGAAACATTTCGTCTCCCGCAACGCCTATGACATCGAGGGGCTGGGCTCGAAGCAGATCGATTTCTTTTTCGAGGCGGAGGATCCCGCCCTGCAGATCCGCACCGCGCCGGACATTTTCACGCTGAAGAAGCGTCAGGAGGCGTCCCCGCTCACCAAGCTTGAAAACATCGATGGTTTCGGCAAGGTGAGTGTGAAGAAGCTGTTCGATGCGATCGACAATCGCCGCGATATTGCGCTCAACCGCTTCATCTTTGCGCTCGGCATCCGCCATGTGGGGGAGACCACGGCGAAGCTTCTGGCGCGCGCCTATGGCACTTATGCAGCCTTTGAAAGCGCCATGCAGCAGTCCGCCTCCTTCTCCGGCGACGCCTGGGAGGAGTTGAATGCCATCGAGGGCATCGGCGAGGTGATGGCGCGCGCCATCGTCGAATTCTTCAAGGAGCCACGCAATGTCGAGGTGATCTCTCGCCTGCTTCAGGAGGTCACGCCGCAAGCCATGGAACAGGTGGTGGCGACCGGCAGCCCGGTGGCCGGCAAGACCGTCGTCTTCACCGGCTCGCTGGAAAAGTTCACGCGTGACGAGGCCAAGGCGCGCGCCGAAAGCCTGGGAGCCAAGGTGGCCGGGTCGGTGTCGAAGAAGACTGATATTCTCGTGGCCGGGCCGGGCGCCGGCTCAAAGCTCGACAAGGCCCGTGAACTCGGTATCCAGACGCTGGACGAAGACGAGTGGCTGGCACTGATCGGCGGATGATGGTTCGGCTGCGACCCTGATCCGGGGCCGATGGCCTGCCATCCGGCGGATCGCGGGCGCGGTCGGTCAGTCGGCGTTCACCACGCCAAAAAGCCCTTCGATCGTCTCCGTGTCCAGTTCGATCAGCCAGAGATCGCTGTCGAACCGGCGTTCGCGTGCGATGAGCGTGTCCACGTCCGGGGCCTCCACCCGCTGAAGGCGGCGTTCGAAGCGACGCTCCCCGTCGTCGTCGGCGAGCATCTGCGGTGCCGGACCGTAGAGGTCTTCCGTGCCGTCCCGGAACCGGTGGCGGATGAAGATGGCGCCGGCCTGTTCGGCGCCGCGCTGTTCCACCGCCGCAAAGCCGCCGGCGGAAAACACCCGCCTGAGCAGGGCGGACACGAAGATATCGGATCGGAGACGCATGCTGCCCTCGCTGTCATGGACCGGAATTTGTGAGCCTTCTGCGCCAACGTCACCGGCAATACAAGCCAGCGACCGGCGATTGGCGCATCGACACGCTTGATACGCGCACGGGCATCGCATGCGCTTCATGGGCGGGAGCCGGGACAGTCATGCGGCGGTCTTCAGCATATCTTATCGATTGCGCTGCAGCATCCTCGTGGCTTTCGCGCAAGCTTGAGCCTCTATCAGCATCATCGTGAGCGGCAGAAGCGACCGCCCGGTCATGCACAGGAGGGGAAATGGCGAAATACAAATACCAGCAGCATCTGGTTTCGTCCAATGTGCCGGCCTTCGACAAGGAGTGGCAGCCCGGACAGGTGCCGCTCAATTCCGGCATCTACCGCTGCAAGACCTGCGGCGACGAGGTGGCGGTCGGCAAGGGACAGGCGCTGCCGCGCGATCATCACACCCATCCCGTTCTCGGGCCGGTGTCCTGGATGATGCTCGTCTTTGCCCAGGAACATCCGAAGTGAGGCTCTGTTGCCGCGCCGCTTGGCTTTGACGGAGGTGGTTCGCAGCGTGGCGGGTGAAAAACCTAGAGTGCGCCGATCGATTTCAGCTTGTCGAGAACCGCCTGTGACGGCTCGCCGGTGACCGGCAAGCGGTAATGCTTCTGGAAATGCCGGATGGCGGCCTTTGTCGTGTCGCCGACCACGCCATCAACGGTCACGTCACGATAGGCGATGTTCTGCAGTCCGCGCTGGATCTCGAGCACACGCTGCACTTCCGCGCTGGCGGAAACCGGAACCGGCTTCAGGGGATCCTGCACGACCTGCTTGGCGCGTGAAACCGAAGCGATATCGGCAGGCGGTCGTGGTGGTGGGGCAACCGGGGCCTGCAGGTCGCTGGCGGCGCGAATGGCAGCTGCCACCGGATCCTCCGCCTGCGCCTTCAGCAAAGGCCGCGGCTGCGGAACGACGTGGGGAATGACGGCCGGCGTCGAATCGCCTGCGACCGGTGTGGCGCCCGTCTGCGGGATCACCTGCTGAACCGCAGCCACCGGTGCCGCGATGGGTCGTGCCGGGGGTTCTGTGGCGGCAGCCGCCTGATCCGGCTGTTCCGGCGCGCGGGCAATGTGGAAGGTCGTCACATCCCCCTGTGCGGGGAAGCGATTGGGGCGATAGCCGGCGATCGCCTCCATGTCGCCGGGATCCCGCGTCGCGAGAAACGGCGAGGGGTGGCTGCGCGGCTGGTACCAAAGCGCATTGCCGGCAACGAAGGAGAAGACGACGCAAAGACCGAGCGTGCCGAAGACAGTGCGGGGATAGCGGGCGATCTGGCTGCCGGCTGCCGAAAAGACCTGGACCACAAGGCTCGGCCTGCGAGCCGAAGCCTTTCTGCGGTCAGGCGATTTTCGCTTTCGCGCCGTCATGCGCCAATCCCTGTCTACTCGTTACGGACCCCATGGCAAGATGGGCCAGGCGCGGCGGGAATTCAAGCGGTTCGCTGGCGTCCGGCGTAAGCGCTTCCGCCTCCTGTCCCGCAGCCGGCAGGGTCACCGTTACCACGGTTCCCTCGCCAAGGCGACTTTCGATCTGGAACTGTCCACCGTGCAGGGCCACGAGGCCCTTGACCAGCGCAAGACCAAGGCCGGTGCCTTCGTAGGCACGGTTATAGGCATCGTCTACCTGCATGAAGGGCTGGCCGACCAGCGACAGCTTGTCAGCGGCAATGCCGATGCCGGTATCGCTGACGATAAGCGTGACACCGCTCTCGGCTGCCACCGCATCAATGGTCACGACGCCGCCGGCCGGTGTGAACTTGATGGCATTGCAGGCAAGGTTGATCAGGATCTGCTGCACGGCCCGGCGGTCGGCGTTGAGGTCGGCAAGCCCGCGGGTCACACGGGTCGTCAGCGTCACGCCTTTGTTGCGGGCCTGGAGATCCAGCATGGCGCGGCAGGCCTCCACTGCATCGCCGATGCGGAAGGGTTCGGTGACCAGCGCATAGCGCCCGGCTTCCAGCCGGCTCATGTCCAGCATGGTGTTGACGACGGAAAGAAGATGTGCGCCGGACTGGCGGATCAGGCCGACATATTCCTTCTGCCGCTCGCTCTCCAGACGCCCGAAATATTCGCCGGCCAGCACGTCGGAGAAGCCGAGGATGGCGTTCAGCGGCGTGCGCAGCTCATGGCTTACGGCGGCGAGGAAACGGGATTTCGCCTCGTTGGCGGCGCGCACTTCGGCAGCGCAGGCCTCCACCTCGTCGCGCAGGCACTGTTCCTGCGTGATGTCGCGGATCTGCACAAACACCTGGCGCAGCTCGCCGCTCTGATCGGCGACCGCACTGAGTTCGACGCGGACGCCAAGGAACTGGCGGCCGCCCTGCACGGTAAAACCCTGCTCGATGCGCAGATCGACGCTGGCGCTCGCTGCACCCTGGCGCAGCGCGTCCAGCGCCTGCAGCACGGCGATCCGATCGGAGACGTGGGCAATTTCGGCCAGCGCCAGTCCCTCGCGGTCGCGCAGGGAAGACGGCAGCAGGTCGCGCTCGCGGCCACCGGTCCGCTGGATCATCCCCTGCGGATCGCAGAGCAGCACCAGGCCGGGGCAGGCATCAAAGGCGAGATCGGCGCTGTTGCATTCGACCGTGTCCGTGCGACCAGTCCGCGACAGCGTGACGGCGGCGGCGGAGACAGAAAGCAGGCAGACGAGCACCAGGGAAACGCCGAGCGGCAGGGCAATCGCCGGGCTGGCGATCATCGACAGGACGGACGGTACCAGCACGAGAGCGGTGAGCGCACCCAGCATCAGCAGACGCAGGGCCGTCCTGTCAGTGGCATGTGCCACCTCCCGGTCACCCAGCTGCTGCAGCCAGCGGCCGCCCAGGTGATCCAGCACCTGAATGGCTCTGCTGCCAATGGAATGGAATACGCGCACGCCTGTACCTTACCGCGAACTCTTGATGGCCCGACCATAGGCGGCAGTGGCTTAAGGAAAGGATAAAAATCCCGCGGCTGGAGGGCACCGCACGGCGCAATTTGCCGTTTTAGATGTTTCGCTTTGAGGCATCTATCGTTGTGGTTAACGTGCCGTAAGCGCCAGAACAGGCCTTATTTTAGCAAAAATGTTAGGTTTTGATGCAGGTGGCCTGAAAGTTTCGCTTTGTTTTCCCGGGGAGGCGCGGTAATGAAGGTTAACGTCATCCGTTAAAAAGCGAACGGAACGGGTATGGAACCTTCCGCCGGGGATGATCGTTAGAATGCGATTTAAATTCGAGAAGAAGTTGAGCAGTTGCTGTAATAGCGCGTTTTTCCAGTGCCTCTAGGCTCGGTGTTGTGCCTCGGACAAGGGTCTGAGGAAGTGCCGGTCAGGCGGGTGAAAGCAGATGTGGTTTCTGATCAAGGGTAGCGTTTTCTTTGCGATGGGTCTGGTCGTGCTGTCCTATTTCAGCACGAACCCGAATCCCGTGACTGCCGGAGAAAAAACGTTCCAGGTTTCGGATGCCATCAACGCGGCAACGGAAGCTTATTCCTATCTCAGCGCGATCTGTGTCGAAAAGCCGGATGTCTGTCAGAAGGGTAGCGAAACGCTGACGGCACTTGGCTTCCGCGCCAAGGAAGGGGCCCGCGTCGCCTTCCAGTTCCTCGACAGCCAGCTTTCCGAGGACAAGGCACCTGATCAGGTCGCGAAATCTGTCGAGTCGACCGGTGCGCCCACCGTGGTCGACGTGCCGCGCGGCGCGCGTCAGCCCCTGCCGCAGCGGGTCGCCAACAACCAGACGCTCCGCGGCGACGATTTCATCTCCACCGGCTCGGTGCCGGTGCCGCTCGCCCGTCCCATCCACTAGATTTCCGGCAAGAGTGAATAACGACACCCGGACGCATCGCGTAACGATGTGTCTGTGTTGATAGCGAAGACAGCGCGACAGGATGAAGGCCTGCCGCAGGCTGATTGGTGCCGGGTGGGGCTCTGTGAGGCTGACGGGGCTGTCCGGCGGCTCCCGCTGGTGTTCAGCGTCTCACCCGCGCCATGGTGTGGGCATCGACGAAGGCGCCGTCGCGAAAGGCAAAATCCTGAAGCGTGCCTTCCACCGCAAATCCGAAGCGCCGGTAGAGCGCGACAGCCGGCGCGTTGTCGGTGTAGACTGTGAGTTCCAGCCGCCGGAGATTCAGCCAGTTGTCGGCGATGGAAACGATTTCGCCGAGCAGCGCGCGGCCGATGCCGCGCCCCGTAAAGCGATCATGCACCCCCATGCCAATGCTGCCGGCATGCGCGCGCCGGCTGGCAAAACGCGTGAGGCCGATATCGCCGACAATCTGCTCGCCAAGAATGGCCACCAGCGCCGTGACGGTGGCGGGCTGCCCTTCGATGCCTTTGCGGATGTCGTCGGCGCTGTGATAGGGCGTGCGCAGCGTACCGAAGCGGTATCCGGGAAGGTTGTGCAGCGCGGCAATGCCCTCCGCATCGACGGGCGTGCGGACGCGGATGATCAGGCCCTCAGGCCATCGCGCATCGGAAGCGATCGGAAAACGGTCTTGCGTCATGTCATCTGTCCTTCGGAGAAGCCGAGGCAGAGAAGACTGTCGCCAACCCTGCCGTCCTGGCAGGGTTGCGGGGAAATGATCAGGCCATATGCCGACGGTCCACGCACCCTGCCGGGCGAAGGGTGTGGGTCATCACAAGCTGGGTGGCGCGATTGATCATGGAGGTGACACTGTCTTTTCTTTTGCGGCAGGTCAAGGTCTGTCCCGCGCAGCTTGCAATCATGCGGGGCGTGCCTATCTGCTGATCACGATTGCCCGACTGGAGCCCGCCATGCACCCGATTGCCCGCCTTGCAGCCACCTTTGCCGCATTTATCGCTTTATCTGGGTCTGGTTTCGTTCCTGCCCGCGCCGAAGTGGTCGGCAAGGTCGGCGTGGACTGGATGGGCAATGACATCATCATCGACGCACTGACCGATCCCAAGGTCAGCGGGGTGACCTGCCACGTGACCTATTTCGATCGCGGCATGCTGGACCGGTTGAAGAACGGCAACTGGTTCGAGGATCCCTCCAACAATTCCATCGCCTGCCGCCAGACGGGGCCGATCGAGATTGGCAATATCGATCTGTCGAAAGATGGCGAGGAAGTGTTCAAGCAGGGCATGTCGCTGATCTGGAAGAAGCTCGTGGTCAACCGGATCTATGACAAGGCCAACAACACCCTGATCTATCTCGTGCATTCGCGCCAGCTGACCGATGGTTCTGCCAAGATGGCGATCTCCACCGTGCCGCTGTTCAACCAGCCCGTGGTGTGGAAGGGCGGAGCGCCGAAGTAATCGCCACGGGGAGGTCTGGGAGGCCTTGGCGCCTGCAACGGCGAAAGCCCCGGCGGGAAACCGGGGCAGCGCCATCCAGCAATCAGCGCAATCACGTCGTCTCTGTCGGGTTACCCGGTTCAGGCAGCCTGTGCGAGTTCGTCCGCGATGACGGTATCGAGGTTCAGGAAGCAGACCATGGTCTTTTCGAGCGCCACGATGCCGCGGCAGAAGGCGCGCTGGGCTTCCGGAATGATTTCCGGTGCCGGCTGCAGGTCTTCCGACTTGATGGTCATCATGTCCGACACCTGTTCCACCAGGAGGCCGACCAGCTTGCCGGCGATGTCGGTGACGATAATGGCGGCACGTTCCGACGGCTCGGTCATCTTCATGCCGAGACGGCAAGCCATATCGATGACCGGGATCACCGCGCCGCGCAGGTTGATGAGGCCGAGCACGTAAGGCGGCGTATGCGGCATCGGCGTCACCGGAGCCCAGCCGCGGATTTCGCGAATGGCCATGATGTCGATGCAGAATTCCTGATCGCCGAGGTGGAAGGATACGATTTCGAGATAGGCGCCGGACTGTTTGATGGCATTGCTCATGGTCAAAACTCTTCCCATTTTTCTTTGGTGGCCGTCGCAAGCGACCTTGCGGCGGGGCTGCTGCTGGAGATGGCGCTCGCAACCTTGTTCATCAGGCTGCGGGCGGGAGAGGGGCGGGCCTGGGCCGGCGTGCCGGACGCATCCACGGCGCGGGGCCGGGCGCTGGTATCCATGCTGAACTGGGCCATCAGGCGGGTCAGGGTATCGGCGTCGCTGGCAAGCGTATGGCTGGAGGCGTTGGTTTCCTCCACCATCGCCGCGTTCTGCTGCGTCGTCTGGTCCATCTGGCCGATGGCGGAATTGATTTCCGACAGGCCGATGAACTGTTCGCGCGCGGAGGTGACGATGGCGCCGACGTCATCATTGATCTTGAGCACGTCGTCGCCGATGCGGTGCAATGCATCACCCGTGGCCTTCACCAGTTCGACACCGGTCTGAACCTCGGCGCTGGAGCGGGTCACGAGCGACTTGATGTCCTTGGCAGCGCCGGCGGCGCGTCCTGCAAGTTCACGCACTTCCTGCGCCACGACGGCAAAACCCTTGCCGGCCTCGCCGGCGCGGGCAGCCTCGACACCTGCATTCAGCGCCAGCAGGTTCGTCTGGAAGGCGATTTCCTCGACCACGTTGATGATCTTGCCGATTTCGCCTGTCGCGTCCTCGATGCGCTCCATGGCGGCCATGGCATCGGTCACCACATGAGAGGAGGATTCGGCGAAATCCTTCGCCTGGCTGACGAGGTGGCTGGCGCCTTCCGCACGTTCGGTCGCGGTTCGCACCGTACGGGTGATCTGTTCGAGGGCTGCGGAGGTTTGCTCGAGCGATGCGGCCTGCTGTTCCGTGCGCTTGGCCAGATCGTCGGCGGCCGAGCGCATCTGCTGGGCGTTGGCCTGGATGGAGCTGGAGCTGCCGGCGATCTCCGCCATGATCAGGCGCAGCTTGGCGGTCAGCCTGTTGAAGTCTGCGCGCACCGGTTCGAGATCCGCGCGGAACGGGCGCTCGATGGTGACGTTGAGGTCGCCCTCAGAGAGACGGGTCAACGCCGAGGCCAGTGCCTGGGTGGCGGTGCGGACGGCTTCCGTGTCGGCGCGCTCTTCCGCTTCGCGCACGGCGTTTTCGGCCGCAATGCGCTGACGCTCCTCGGCGGTCTGCTGCTCAAGCCGTATCTTTTCGAGCGCTGCCTGGCGGAACACTTCCGTTGCGCGGGCCATCTCGCCCAGTTCATCCATGCCATCGGTGCCCGGCACCGGCGTCTGGCAGTCGCCGGCGACGATGCGGGCCATGCTGTCCTTGACGTTGCGCACCCCGCGCTGGATGGCGCCGCCGTGGATGACCTGCAGCAGGCCTACGATCGCCATGGCGATCGCACCGCAGATCAGCTGGATCCACAGCGCCTGGCGCGACAGGGCCTGCATCTCGGCGATCTGCTGGTTGGCGAGATCCGTGCCGAAGGCCGAAAGCTGTTCCAGCACCTTGCCGATCGCATCGCCCGCACCGTCGATCGCATCGTCGATCGCATCAAATTCCTCGTCGGAGCCGCGCGTTTCCACCAGACGCCGCAGATCGGTCTGGATGGCGCGTGATGCAGTCTCCACCTTTGCCTCGAAACCGGAGGCAAGTTCGGGATGAGCCACGATCTTTGCCAGACTGCTGACGGTCGCGGCACCGCTTTTGAGCTTCTGGCTCGTCTCGGCCATCAGTGCCAGGCGTTCCGGCGTGACCTTTCCGTCGTGGCGGTCAACGATGGTGTCCATTGCGGCCAGGATCATTTCCAGGCTTGCGGATTTCAGGTCATTGAGCTCGTTGCTCTGTTTCCAGATTGCGGCTGCGTCCTGCAGGCCGTCCTCGACCTGCTGCTGCTGATACCAGCCGACGCCGAGAATCGTGCCCATGCCGACAAACGCCGTGATGCCAAGCGTCATGAGCCGGTGGCTCACGGATAGAGTTTTCTTGCCGGCTATGGTGGTCATGTGGCTCTCGGGATCCCTGTTGAGAACGTGCTACCGATGTCGTGAATGTGTTGTGGCAGGTCTTGGCCGCTTCCCCGGATGGTTCTTGGGAATGGCGCGTTCATGCGCCGGCAGCTCTCTGCGACTCTCCCGCAAACTGTCTCAGACAGGTGTTGAACATTCGTTAATCCTGATATGCCGCCAATTCGGCTGGGCAGGCTTCCAGTCTTGAACTATAAGGTTGCCATGAGGTTACCCCAGACCCCCGCAAACTTGCCCTTGGCTTTGGCGATCAGCCTCTCGCTGCTGCTGGCGACGGGCTTTGCCGCCTATGGCTGGTTGCGGCATGGTCTGTCGATCTTTCTCGCCATGTCCGACAGCCTTGCCGCCTGGTGCATGTAACCCTCCGGGCCATGCCGGGCGCCGTGTCGTGCCGGGACAAAACACCGCGCCCCTTTGCCTCCCACACATTCTTGTCTTGCCGCATCTGTGATGCGAGCCTACGGAAAGGGGCAAGTTCTGAAGCCGGGAGTCGTGTCGCATGAAGACGATCAGAATCGTGCTGTGGATCGCCGTTGCCCTGATGGCCGGCGTGCTGGGCTGGCTGACGCTGGAAATGACGCGTTCCACCAAGGAGATCGCCGAGGGGCCTTTCGGGGTGCCCTTCCAACTGGTGTCGCAGACTGGCGCGCCGATTACCGAAAAGGCCTTCCAGGAGCGTCCGACGGCGTTGTTCTTCGGTTTTACCCATTGCCCGGAAGTCTGCCCCACCACGCTCTTTGAAATGAACGGCTGGCTGCATCGGGTGGACCCTGACGGCACCAAGCTCAATGCCTATTTCGTCACCGTCGATCCGGAGAGGGACGCGCCGGATACACTGAAGCAGTACATCACCAATGTGACGGATCGCGTCGTCGGCATTTCCGGCCCGGTCGACAAGGTGGGCGAGATGGTGAAGGGCTTTCGCGTCTATGCCCGCAAGGTGCCCGTCGACGAGAAGGATCCCAATGGCGACTACACCATGGATCACACAGCCTCCGTCTTCCTGCTGAACCATGGCGGCCGATTTGCCGGTACCATCGCCTATGGCGAGAATCCGGAAACGGCGGTGAAGAAGCTGGAAAACCTGCTGAAGGGCTGACAAGCCTTTGCGGGTCCTGCGCTGCTTCTTGAAGCGGGCTGCGGTTTTGTGGCATTGCTGCCCCTCATTTCGACATGCCGCACGCCATGAAGCCGTAGAAAGAGCCAGACCGTGAGTGAAATCCGCCTCTTCGTCACCGTTACCGAACGGGAATCGGAAGATATTCTCGAGCTGCTCTCCCTGTGTTTCGGCGAGGAGGATTTTGCCATCGGCACCACCGAAGTGGACGAGAAGGCCGATCGCTGGGAGGCCTCCGTCTACATGATGCGTGAGGATGAAGACGCCGTCCGGGCGCGCTTTGAGGAGACGATTGCCGAAGCCTATCCGGGACTTGTGATCGAGCGCGAGGACCTGCCCGAGATCGACTGGATCGCCAAGTCGCTGGAAGGGCTGAAGCCGGTGCGCGCCGGTCGTTTCCTGGTGCATGGTTCGCATGACCGCGACAAGGTGCGCACCGGCGATGTCGCGATCGAGATCGATGCCGGCCAGGCTTTCGGCACCGGCCATCACGGCACGACGGCAGGTTGCCTGGAAATGATCGAGCAGGTGATGCGTGCCCATCCGCCGAAAAATGCGCTCGACCTCGGGACCGGCAGCGGCGTTCTGGCGATAGCCGTGCGCAAGCTGCGCCGCATTCCTGTTCTGGCGACCGATATCGATCCGGTCGCGGTGCGGGTGGCGAAGGACAATGTGCGCCTGAACGGCATTGTCGAGGGGCTTTCGCTGGAAACGGCGCCGGGCTTCCATTCTTCCGCCTTCGACCGGCACGGTCCCTTCGATCTGATCATTGCCAACATTCTGGCGCGTCCGCTGATCCGCATGGCGCCGCAGCTTGTGACCCATCTGTCGCCCGGCGGCGACGTCATCCTGTCGGGCATTCTGGCCGCGCAGCGCTGGAAGGTGATTGCCGCCTATTCGGGCGCGGGCCTTGCCCATGTCCGTACCCTCTGGCGCAATGGCTGGGTGACGATCCACCTGAGACACGACCGCTGAAGGCGTCGCCTTCGGCGCACAGGCAAACGGGGCGTCCTGCGGCGCCCGGCGGCAACATCCGGAGCGAAAGTAGATCCATGTTCCAGTCCTTTGAAACCACCTCGTCCCCCGCGCTCGGCCCGGCCCGCGTCGAGGCACTTCGCGCAAGGTTCGACGCCCTCGGGATCGATGGCTTTCTCGTGCCGCGCGCCGACGAGTTTCAGGGTGAGTATGTGCCGGCTTCGGCCGAGCGGCTGGCCTGGCTGACCGGCTTCACAGGTTCTGCCGGGATCGCCCTGATCCTGCGTCAGCAGGCGATCGTCTTCGTGGATGGCCGCTACACCACGCAGTTCGTGCAGCAGGTGGATCAGGCAACCTTCACGGCCGGCGATCTGGTGGGCGAACCGCCGCACAAATGGATCGCGGCCCATGGATCGCGCGGGCTGCGCCTCGGTATCGATCCCTGGCTGCACAGCGGGCAGGACGTGGCGCGCCTCGAAGCCGCGCTATCGGCCTGTGGCGGTAGCCTCGTCATCCTCGACGGCAATCCGGTTGATGGGCTGTGGCAGGACCGTCCGGCCGCGCCGATGGGTGTCGTCAGCGTGCAGCAGGAGCAGCATGCGGGCCGGCCGGCGGCTGAAAAGATCGCCGCCATGGCCGCTGCCGTGGCGGACAAGGCCGCAAATGCGCTGCTGGTTGCCGATCCCTCGTCGATTGCGTGGATCTTCAACATTCGCGGTGCCGACGTGCCCCACACGCCGCATCCGCTCGCCCGTGCGATCATCACAGCGGAAGGTGCAGCCGAGCTGTTCATCGAGCCCGCCAAGGTTTTGGGCGAGGCTGCCTCGCATCTCGATGCGCTTGTAACGCGCCATGAACCCGCCGCCCTTCTCGATCGGCTGGCAGTCCATGCCGCAGGCGGCCGCAAAATCCTCGTCGATGGCGATGTTGCCTCGATCGCGCTGACGCGGGCGATCGCGGCGGCCGGCGGCATCGTGGTCGAGGCCGCCGATCCGGCCCGCCTGCCGCGTGCGATCAAGAATGCCGTCGAGCTCCGGGGCTCGGCGGAGGCGCATGTGCAGGACGGAGCGGCCATGGTGCGCTTTCTGTACTGGCTGGACAGCCAGGTGCCGGAGAGCGTCACCGAGATTTCCGCCGTCACCGCGCTGGAAGGGTTTCGCGCCCGGGTCGGCGAAAGCCTGCAGAACCCGCTGAAGGATATTTCCTTCGACACGATTTCCGGGGCAGGGGAGCATGGCGCGGTCATCCACTACCGGGTGACGACCGAAACGGATCGGCGCCTGCAGGCGGGCGAGCTGTTCCTGATCGATTCCGGCGCCCAATATGTGAACGGCACGACCGATATTACCCGCACGGTGGCCCTCGGGGCGGTGCCCGAAGAGCAGAAAAAGTTCTTCACGCTGGTGCTGAAGGGCATGATCGCCATTTCCGCGGCGCGTTTTCCGAAGGGCACGCGCGGCTGTGATCTCGATCCCCTGGCGCGCATTGCGCTGTGGAAGGCCGGCGCCGATTACGCGCATGGCACCGGCCATGGCGTCGGCTCCTATCTCTCGGTGCATGAGGGGCCGCAGCGCATTTCGCGCGTGTCCACGCAGGAACTGCTGCCGGGCATGATTCTCTCCAACGAGCCCGGCTATTATCGCCCCGGCGCGTTTGGCATTCGCATCGAGAACCTGATCTATGTACGGGAACTCGAGCCGATCGAGGGTGGCGACCTGCCGATGATGGGCTTTGAGACGCTAACCTGGTGCCCGATAGACCGACGGCTGATCCTGACCGCGCTGCTGACCGCGGAAGAGCGGGCATGGATCGACAGCTACCACGCCACCGTGCGCGAAAAGCTGGCGCCGCTGATTGCCGAGCCGGATGTGCGCGACTGGCTGGAACGGGCGACCGCGCCGCTCTGAACGGAATGTGGCCCCGCATGCGGATGCGCTGCGGGGCAAGGGGGCATCAGGCCAGGATGAGGTGGCGCAGAACCATGGCTGTGCCCCATCCGGCCGCGATCAGGGCAAAACCCTGCCACCGGAGCCCGACCAGAACCGCAACCGCCATGGCAATCTTCACGTCGAGGCCGCCATCGTAGAAGGCGGGTGCGACCAGCGTGGTCAGCACGGCGGCCGGAACGGCATTCAGCGCTGTTTCCATGCGCGGCGGAATGCGGGCCATGCGGCTCACCAGCAGATAGCCGCCGATGCGGGTTAGGTAGGTTGCAAGACCGGCGGCGAGGATGACGAGCGCGGTGTGGAGATCGGTGAGCCTGTCCATCAGCGTACCTCCCGTTCGGCCGCAGCCGGCGGCGGACGATGGGCGATCAGCGCGGTGACGATTCCCGCCAGCGCGCCGAGGCTGACATGCCAGGGCGATCCCACCACATGCATGGCGATGATCGAGGCCGCCGCACTGACTGGCACCACGAGGCCGAACAGCGGGCGCCTGCGAAAGCCCAGCACGAGCCCGAGGAAATAGACCGGCAGCAGCACGTCGACGCCAAGTGCGACCGGATCGCCGATCAGGCTGCCGAACACGGCGCCGAGCGCGGAACTCAGGACCCAGAGCAGGTAGATGATGGCGGCGACACCGAGATACCAGCCGGTCTCCAGCCGCCCGGTGCGGTCCACCTGCTTCATCGCCTCGGCAAATTGCGGATCGGTGAGGAAGAAGAAGATGCCGGCCTTGGACGTCAGGTTCTTGTCGTCGAGATGCGGGGTCAGGGCGGCCGAATAGAGGATATGTCGGAAGTTGACGGCAAACACCGACAGCACGACCAGCCAGGCCGGCACATCGGTGCCGAACAGTTTTACGCCGACCAACTGGCTGGCGCCGGCAAAGATGATGCCGCTCATCATCGTGGCTTCCAGCGGCGAGACGCCGCCATCGACGGCCACGGCGCCGAACAGCAGGCCGAAAGGGGCGGTCGACAGGCCTACCACGAGCCCGGTTCGGGCACCCTGCCAGAAATGCGTCTTATGCATGCGTGTTTCCTTGTGCACCGCGGGCTCGTAAGCAAACGCGAGGCGAAGCACAAGCCAACAGAATTGACGCTGCCATGCAGGATTCTGATGGTCGTGCGGCACTTCAACACACAGCCGGCCGGTCGGGTTGCTGCCGTGCGGGAGTTTTCTCGACGGGCGGAGATGGCGGGGCGGTGACGGAGGGAGCGGCGATCCTCAGTCCGACAACACGTCGCGGCTGGTGATGATGGCGACACCCTTTTCGCGCATCTCGGCGATGGCGGCCTTGACCCCTTCCGGGTCGATGCCGCGGCTGGCATCCTCGATGAAGCACACCTTGGCGTCGGGCAGCATGTCGCGGGCATCGAGGGCGGAAAATTTCACGCAGTAATCGGTGGCCAGCCCGCAGATATCGAGCTCCTTGACCTGCTGTGCCTTCAGGTAGCCGGCAAGGCCCGTCACGGCGGCCTGATCGTTGTCGCGGAAGGCCGAGTAGCTGTCGACGGCAGGATTTTCACCCTTCTGCTGGATGTAGTCGATGGCATCCGTGTTGAGATCCGGATGGAAATCGGCGTCGGGCGTCGTCTGCACGCAATGGTCCGGCCACAGCACCTGCGGCTTTCCGGACAGGGTTCCCATGTCGAAAGGCTTTGCGCCCGGATGCTGCGAGGCGAAGCTGCCATGATCGGCGGGGTGCCAATCCTGCGAGGCCACCACGAGATCGTAGGAGCCGTCCTCGATCAGCCGGTTGATGACCGGCACCACCTTGTCACCCTCCGGAACCGGCAGGTTGCCGCCCGGGCAGAACCCGTTCTGCACGTCGATGATCAAAAGGGCCTTCATGGTCCGTTCTCCCCGGTCTTTTTGCCGGCAAAGGATGCCAAGCCCGCCTGCGGCAATCAAGCCGCAATACGATCCGACCGGTGCCTTTCACTGCCAATGGCAGCCGATGCGTGCCGGATGATTCGCGACGCACCGCGTCCTGCCCCATGTGCCGTCGCTCGAAACACTCTCATCCTCCCGAAAACGTGATCTTAAGCGTGGCTGCTGAGAAAATTTTTACCATGTCGGGAAAGCTGCCCTTGCTGCCGCTCAAACAGGCGCCGGAAGCCCGCGCAGGCCTGCGGATCCGGGCCTTGCTGCGGCATTGCCGCGCGATCTTCGCATTTTCGCTAAACTTCTGTCAGCATCCGGCTATAATGGGCATGACGCTCAAGAGGGGCCACGTAAAGAAATTGGTTACCATAATTCGTCATCCTGATCGCACTTCGTGGAAGTGTGCGGGCGTGGGCTTAGGCCGTGTGCCCTGTCTGGGCTTCCCGTCCGTGTACGGCGCTTCAGCGCCGCGTATCCGAGTTGCGAGTAAAGGGTGACGCGTATCATGGCACTGGCTTTTGCGACGGAGCGATCCGTCTCCCGATCTTCCAGGCTCAATGCCAGCGATGCGGTCTCGGGTGGTTTCGTCAAATATGCGATGCTGGTGGGAACGACACTGGCCGCGGGTGCCTGGATGATCGGCGCGCTGGCAACCGTGCACAGCGTGGCGAGCATCAAGCCCACCGATTTTTCCTATGATATGCGTGCATCGCTCGATCTGAAGCCGTTGTCGCAGCAGGTTTCGGCCGATCGCGTGATCCGCGTTTCCAAATTTTCCCGCCTGGCCGGAGGGGCGGCTGAAAAGGCCGGCCGTCTGGAGGGTGCGCATATGGCGCAGTTGCAGGCGCTGCGTCCGGCCGACCCGAGCGTGAAGCAGGGGCTTGCCGCGGCCATCGCCCGGGAAGAGACGGAAAAGCAGTTTGCCGCACTGACGAACAAGCGCCCCTCCACCTCTGACGTTAAGAGTGCGCTCGTTTCTGCATTGCAGGACAGTGTTCTGGTGGCACCGCCGACCGAGACGGCCTGGGATGCGCAGCCTGTGGGCAATGCCGAAGACGGGCAGGTGGAAGTGGCGGATCTGCAGAGTTCTGCGGAACTGGCGGTGGCCGAAGCCGTGGGACCGGGCGCAGATACCGGTCTTCCGATGGAGGGGCCGCTGCCGATCCGCCGCCCGGCGGCCAATGCGCTTGCCATGGCCATCGCCCCCTCCGCAGAGACGAAGCCGGTTGACAGCAAGCCCGCCTCGCGCATCAAGCCGCAGCCGGTGGTGGCCGAGGCGGATGATGACGAGGAGGAGGATGCTCCGAAGGCGCTGGCCTTCGCCCGCCCGGACAATCCGACCAAGAACATCAGCCGCGCCGTGCCGTGGCCGGACCAGAATGTGAAGATCGCCGTTTACGACATCACGGCCGCCAAGGTCTACATGCCGAACGGCACGGTCATGGAAGCGCATTCGGGCATCGGCGAGATGCGCGACAATCCGAAGTTCACCCATGTGAAGATGCGCGGCCCGACGCCGCCCGGCACATACAAGCTGTCGATGCGTGAAACACCCTTCCATGGCGTGGCAGCCATCCGCCTGACGCCGACCGACGGCGTGGCACCGCTTGGCCGGACCGGTCTGCTGGCCCATACCTATCTCCTGCGCAGCGCGCCGGGCGATTCCCACGGCTGCGTGGCCTTTGCCGATTACAACAAGTTCCTCAATGCCTACAGGCGCGGGGAGGTGACGCACATGATCATCGTCAACCGCCACGACGGCACCATCCCGATGGCGGCCCTGCGCAAGATCAACCCGCGCGGCGGCAGCGGCTCGGGCGTGGCGGCCACCCCGGTTGCCGATGAGGGCGGCAATCGCCGCACGCTGATGGACTACCTGAAGCGCGACGGCTGAGGCCAGGCCTCAGCCAAGCAGGTCCCGAGCGATGGCGAGAAAGATATGCGCGCCGGTCGGG
Organism: Affinirhizobium straminoryzae; assembly: GCF_007004135.1. Taxonomy (GTDB): domain Bacteria; phylum Pseudomonadota; class Alphaproteobacteria; order Rhizobiales; family Rhizobiaceae; genus Neorhizobium; species Neorhizobium straminoryzae. Next base: position 46,275 of record NZ_VJMG01000043.1, on the reverse strand, counting down.
ATCAGCTGATCGGGAAAATCGTAATCCGGATTGTGCAGGGCTGGATGCGTCTCTCCGGCCCCCAGAAACAACATCGCCGATTTCGCGACCGTACCGAAGCGTCCGAAATCCTCCGAGGCGCGAAAGGCTTCGCCTTCGGCATGCGGCAGTCCTTCCGCTTCCAGCGCGCGGCGAATGATGGCCGCGGCCTCGGGGTGGTTGACGCAGTGGCCGAATTCGTCGTGATAGCTGAAGCTCACCTGAAGCCCGTGTTCGGCGGCCATTGCCCGCGCCATGTCTTCCGTCAGCGCCCGCAGATCCGCCATGTCAGCATCCCAGACGGTGCGCAGCGTCACCCACAACTCACCATGCCCGGGGGCGATCCCGAAGGCCGGCTCGCCGATCGTGACATGGGTCACGGTTGCCAGCACCAGATCGCCGCCAGCGAGCGTGCCGGTCCGCAGGGCGGACAAGGCAGGGATGAGGGCCGCAATGGCCGGCGCCGGCGACATGCCGGTTTCCGGCATCGAGGCATGCGCCGTCTTGCCGGAAAAGGTGATCTTCAGGCCGCAGGAGGCGCAATTGGCCGGCCCCTCCTTGATCCAGCTGACACCCAGCGGAATGCCCGGCATGTTGTGCAGGGCAAAGGCAAAATCCGGTTTCAGCGAATGAAACTTCGGATCGGCCAGCACGGCTGCGGCACCGGCACCGTTTTCCTCGGCGGGCTGGAACAGCAGAACCACGCGGCCTTTCGCCGGCCGCGCGCGGCCGAAGACGAGGGCCAGGCCGGCAAGGATCGCCATGTGCCCGTCATGGCCGCACATATGCCCCTTGCCGGCGATCCGCGAGCGATGCGCAATCTCCGATATTTCTGCAATCGGCAGCGCATCCAGCTCGGCGCGGAACATGACCGTCGGTCCCGGCGCGGCACCGTTGAACACAGCCGCGACGCCGGTGCCGCCAAGCCCGGTGACGATCGCATCCGGCGCAGCGCCGTCCAGAAACCGTACCACCGCCGCCGCCGTCTGATGCTCGTCACCGGAGATCTCCGGCATGGTATGCAGATAGCGGCGCCAGCGGACGAGATCGGCAAGATCGGTGTCGGACAGGGGCATGCGGGTCTCCTTCTGCAGAGCAAGGAGAGGTAGCGCCTCGTCTCTTTGCCGGCAAGGCTGGACGCGGGGGTTAGCCCACCCGCTCCACAAACCCGTCCAGCACGCGCTTTTCGCCGGCGCGGTCGAAGTTGATCGTCAGCTTGTTGCCTTCGACGGAAACGACATTGCCGTTGCCGAACTTGATGTGGAAGACGCGGTCGCCGACCGCGAATTTGGACGGCGTGTCGGCCACGGATTTGGCGATCAGTTCGCCGTCGATCGTCTTCGCGCGCGGGCCGCTTTCGCCATAGCCGATGCGTTCCACCGCATGGCCGGAGCGGCTGCCCCAGTTGTCGCGGGTGGCATCGGTCTTGTTGGCCTGGGCGCGCTTCCAGCCGGGTGTCGAATAGGAATTGGCGAAGGGATCGGCCTTGTCGAAGCGTGACTGGCCGTAGCCGCCGCGCCCGTAACCGCCATAGCTGCTCTCGGATTCGGCGACATCCACATGTGCCGGCGGCAGCTCGTCCAGAAAGCGCGAGGGCATGGTGGATTGCCAGAGCCCGTGGATGCGCCGGTTGGAGACGAACCAGATGTGGCAGCGGCGTTTTGCGCGCGTCAGGCCGACATAGGCGAGGCGGCGCTCTTCCTCCAGACCGGAGCGGCCGCCTTCATCAAGCGCCCGCTGGTGCGGAAACAGGCCTTCCTCCCAGCCGGGCAGGAAGACGGTCTCGAATTCCAGACCCTTGGCCGAATGCAGCGTCATGATCGACACCGCATCCATGTCCTCATTCTGCTCGGCATCCATCACCAGCGAGACATGTTCGAGGAAGCCGCGCAGGCTCTCGAAGGCTTCCATCGACCGGATGAGTTCCTTCAGGTTCTCCAGCCGGCCCGGGCCTTCCGCCGACTTGTCGTTCTTCCACATGTCGGTATAGCCGGATTCATCGAGAATCTGTTCGGCCAGTTCCGTGTGGGGCGTGTTTTCCAGAAGCTCGGACCAGCGCTTGAAGCTCTGGATCACGTCGAACAGCGCTTTGCGCGCCTTTGGCTTCAGCTCGTCCGTCTCGATGATGTCGGCGGCTGCGGCGAGCATCGGGATGTCGCGGGCGCGGGCGTAATCGTGCAGCGCGCGCACCGTGGTGTCGCCGAGGCCGCGCTTCGGCGTGTTGACGATGCGCTCGAAGGCGAGATCGTCGGCCGGCTGGCAGACCAGGCGGAAATAGGCCATCGCATCGCGGATTTCGAGCCGCTCATAGAAACGCGGGCCGCCGATGACACGATAGTTCAGGCCAAGCGTGACGAACCGGTCTTCGAATTCGCGCATCTGGAACGAAGCGCGCACCAGGATCGCCATGTCGTTCAGATTGTGTTTCTTGCCGGTCGAATCGCCGCGCTGCAGCTGCTCGATGGTTTCGCCGACGGCGCGCGCCTCTTCCTCGGAATCCCAGGCGGCGTGCACCACCACCTTCTCGTCGTCAGGTTCGCGGCGTTCGGTGAACAGCGTCTTGCCGAGGCGGCCCTCGTTATGGGCGATCAGGTGGCCGGCCGCGCCGAGGATATGTTCCGTGGAGCGATAGTTCCGCTCCAGCCGGATGACCTTGGCGCCTGGAAAATCCTTCTCGAAGCGCAGGATATTGTCCACCTCCGCGCCGCGCCAGCCATAGATCGACTGGTCGTCGTCGCCGACGCAGCAGACATTTTGCGGCACGTCCTTCGGGCGCTGGGCCAGCAGCCGCAGCCACATGTACTGCGCGGTGTTGGTGTCCTGATACTCGTCCACCAGGATATAGCGGAACTTCTGGTGATAGTCCCTCAGCACATCCGGGTTGCGGCGGAAGAGATCGATGGGGTGCAGCAGCAGATCGCCGAAATCGCAGGCGTTTAGCGTCTTCAGCCGCGCCTGATAGGCGGCGTAAAGCTCACGGCCCTTGCCGTTCGCAAAGGCGCGCGCATCGCCCTCCGGAATATCCTTGGGCGTCAGCCCCTTGTTCTTCCAGCCATCGATCATGCCGGCGAACTGGCGGGCCGGCCATCGCTTGTCATCGAGGCCCTCCGCCTGGATCAGCTGCTTGATCAGCCGGATCACGTCGTCCGTATCGAGAATGGTGAAATCGGAGCGCAGGCCGACCAGTTCGGCATGACGGCGCAGAAGCTTCACGCCGATGGAGTGGAAGGTGCCGAGCCAGGGCATGCCCTCGACTGCGCCGCCGACCAGAACGCCGATACGCTCCTTCATCTCGCGCGCCGCCTTGTTGGTGAAGGTGACGGCGAGAATCTGGCTCGGAAAGGCGCGGCCGGTCGCCAGAATATGGGCGATGCGCGTGGTCAGCACGCGCGTTTTGCCGGTGCCGGCGCCGGCCAGCACGAGGACAGGACCGTCCACCGTTTCCACTGCCTCGCGCTGCTCCGGATTGAGGCCGGAGAGATAATCAGGCGCCCGGTGCTGGTCGCGGGCCGCCATGGCGCGCGCGGCAATGCCGAGGCCGCCGGTGGCATGCTGGCTCTGCTGCGAAGCAGGCGGCACGGGCGGCGTGGTCGGTGTGCGGCGCGGGGCGTGATCCGGTTCCTCGTCGAAGAACGGAATGTCATCGAAACTGTTCGTCATCAGGCCAATCTAATGATTCCGGGGCGACAAGGCCATAGAGCATGTTCTGGTTTTATTCCAGAGCGGCCGGCATTTGCAGACAAATGCGGCAGAACCGGTCGGTGCTGCGGCAAATTTGCGGCGGCCTGCGTCATGCTCACGTCAGAGTGATCGCGCAAACGTTACATTTCGGCAAGGTTGGACACGTTGGCATTGCCGTCGTTTTCACAAAACATGATACTTCGCGCATAAGTCGTCAGTTCGGGAGTTGTGATGCGGATCTGGAAGCAAGTCACCCTCAGTCTTGCCGTTCTTTCGGGCGGCCTCTGTCTCTGGCTTTTTGTTCGTCCGGATGCTGCATCGACACTGGTGAACCTCGGAGTGCCTCGTCCGCTGGTGTCCTTCCTCGCGCCTGCCGGACAAGGCACTGGCGCCCAAGGCACTGGCAAGCCATCTCTTCCGTCTGGGGCCCAGCAGGTTGCGCAGGGCGCAGGCCAGGCGGGGCAGGGCAGTGGCGCGGCGCGCGGTGTGCTGGTTGTCACTCGGCAGGTCGAGACCGGTACGGTCAACGATCACCTCAATGCCATTGGTGACGGACAGGCCATCCAGTCGGTGGTGGTGATGCCGCAGGCCAGCGGGACCGTGACGGAAATCCGTGTCGCTTCGGGCCAGAAGGTGCGCAAGGGCGATATCTTGGCGCGCCTCGATGACGACGAGCAGCGCATCGAACGCGACAAGGCGCAGGTGGCGCTGCGCAGCGCGGTCGAGAAGTCGCAATCCTACAGGAATCTGCAGTCGGTCGCGCGGCTCGATGTGCTGGATGCCCAGATTGCCGAGGAATCGGCGCGGCTTGCGCTCGGCACCGCCGAACTCAACCTGCGCCGCCGCGACATCGTGGCGCCCATCGATGGCGTGGCAGGTATCGTCGCGGTCAATATCGGCGACAACGTTACCCCGCAGACCAGCATCGTGATGCTGGACGACAGGTCGCAAATCCTCGTCGATTTCTGGGCGCCGGAACGCTTCGTCACACAGTTGAAGCCCGGCCTTGCCGTGGAGGCAAACGCCGTCAGCCGTCCCGGCCAGACCTTCCGCGGCGAGGTGCAGTCGATCGACAACCGCGTCGATTCCGCCAGCCGCACCATCCGCGTGCGCGCCCGCATCGACAATGCAAGCGACCTCTTGCGCGCCGGCATGTCCTTCAGTGTGGCCATGCGCTTTCCGGGCGATTCCTATCCGGCCGTCGATCCGCTCTCGGTCCAGTGGGATGCGGAGGGTGCCTATGTCTGGGCGGTGGAAGAGGCAAAGGCCCGCAAGGTGCGGGTGAAGATCATCCAGCGCAATCCCGACCGCGTGCTGGTGGAAGCGGCGCTGGAGGGTGACGATCATGTGGTGACCGAAGGGCTGCAGCGGGTGCGCGAGGGCCAGCCGTTGCGGGTGCAGGGGGCGTCCCCGCAGAAGGTGGCGGAGGCGCAGCGCACATGAGCGAGAACACCCCGCGTGATCACAACAGGCTTTCGCCGGACAACGGAAAGTCCACCTTCACGGCGCTGTTCGTCCGCCGCCCGATCCTCGCTGCCGTCCTCAATACCCTGCTGGTCGTTGCCGGGCTTGCGGCGCTGGTGGGCGTGGAGGTGCGCGAACTGCCGGATGTGGACCAGCCCGTCATCACGGTGCGAACCACCTATGACGGGGCCTCGCCGCAGACGGTCGATCAGGAACTGACCCAGGTGATCGAGGGGGCCGTGGCGCGCGTCAGCGGGCTGAAGGCGCTCTCTTCCTCTTCGCAGTTCGGTTCGAGCCGCGTAACGATGGAATTTTCCGACTCGGTCAATCTGGCCGAGGCCGCCAATGACGTGCGTGATGCCATTGGCCGCGTCACCTTCCAGCTGCCCGAAGATGCCGACGAGCCCCGTATCGTGAAGGCGGATTCCGATTCGCAGCCGATCATGCGTCTTGCCGTCACCTCCTCGACGCTCTCGATGGAAGACCTGACGCAGATGGTCGACAAGGTGATCACCGACCGTCTGGCGGCCGTCGATGGCGTGGCCGACGTGGAACTCTACGGCGACCAGGAAAAGATTTTTCGCGTCGACATCAATCAGGCGGCGCTTGCCAGTCGCGGTCTGACGGTGGCCGATGTGGCGACTGCGCTTGCCAGCGCGGCCCTCGACGTGCCGGCGGGGTCGCTCACCAGCCGCACGCAGGATATCGTGGTGCGCGCCACCGCCAACCTCGCGACGCCGGAGGATTTCGGCAATGTGCTGATCAAGGACAGGATCCGGCTGCGCGACGTCGCCAATGTGATGCTGGGGCCGGACGACCGGTCCACCACGCTGCGCTCCAACGGCGTGCAGGGCATCGGCCTTGGCGTGATCCGACAGGCACAGTCCAACACGCTGAATATCTCGACCGGCATCAAGGCGGTGGTTGACGAGTTGCAGAAGGCAATGCCCGTGGGCACGCGCATCTTCATCACCAGCGATGATGCTGTCTTCATTCGCGGCGCCCTGCACGAGGTGGAGCTGGCGCTCGGCCTGTCCGCGCTGATCGTCGTTGTCGTGCTCTATCTGTTCCTGCGCGACTGGCGGGCAACGCTGATCCCGGCGCTGACCATGCCGGTGGCGCTGATCGGCACGCTGACGGCGATCTATCTGGTTGGCTTTTCGATCAATATCCTGACGCTGCTTGCCATCGTGCTGGCAACAGGCCTTGTCGTGGACGATGCGATCGTGGTGCTGGAAAATATCGTGCGCCGGCGCAGCGAAGGCATGGGGCCGCGGGCCGCCGCCGTCATCGGCACGCAGCAGGTGTTCTTCGCCGTGCTCGCCACCACGGCGACGCTGGCGGCCGTGTTCATTCCGCTCTCCTTCCTGCCAGGCCAGATCGGCGGCCTGTTCCGTGAATTCGGTTTCGTGCTGGCGTTCGCGGTCGGGCTTTCCTCGATCACGGCACTCACGCTTTGCCCCATGCTGGCCTCGCGCATGCTGACGCGGCCGATGCAGGAGCCGAAGGGGCTGCTCTCCGCCTTCGGCGATCTCTTTGCGCGCACCTATGCCGCAAGCCTGCGCTTCTGTCTCAATGCGCCGCTGGTGGTAATCGCCGGCTCGCTGCTGTTCGGCTTTGCCGCCTTCGTCACGTTCGGAACCGTCAAGAACGAACTGACGCCACGTGAGGACCGGGCGGCGATCCAGCTTCGGCTGACGGCGCCGGAGGGCGTCAGCCTCGAATACACGCAGGACCAGCTGAAACGGGTGGAGGAAAACCTGCAGCCGCTGCTCGATTCCGGAGAAATCCAGAACATTTTCTCTATTTCCGGCATGGGCAATTCCACCAATAGCGGCTTCATGGTGCTGACGCTGGCACCGTGGGACGAACGCAGCCGCAGCCAGAACGAGATCGCCAATGACGTGAACGCAGCCGCCGCAAGAGTTCCGGCGCTACGCGGCTTTGCACTGCAGAGCAACAGCCTGCGCATCCGCGGCGCAGGCAACGGGCTGCAGGTCGCGCTCGTCGGTGCCGATCATGCGCGGTTGACCCAGGCGGCGATCAAGCTTGTTCAAGCCATGGAGCAGAGCCCCGCGTTCGAGACGCCGCGGCTCGACAAGGAGCCGACGCAGGCGCAGCTCTCCGTCTCCATCGATCGTGAGCGCGCCTCCGATCTCGGTATCGATATTTCCGGTCTCTCCGCCGCCATGCAGGCGCTGCTGGACGGCCGTTCGGTGGTCGACGTCTTCGTTCAGGGCGAGGCGATCCCGGTCAAGCTCACCTCCAGCCTGCAGCCGATCAACGATCCGACCGATCTCGAAAACATCTTCCTGCGCACCGGCGATGGCAAGGTGGTGCCGATATCGACGATCGCGACGTTGCGGGAAGGGGCTGTGGCGCCGGAGCTGAACCGCGAGCAGCAGCTTGCTTCCGTCTCGCTGTCGTCGGGCCTCAAGAGCGGCGTATCGCTCGGCGATGCCCTGAGCGAGGTGCAGCGCCTGGCAGCACCCCTCCTGCCGGACGGCGCCCGCCTGATGCCCCTTGCCGAAGCCAAGACGCTTGGCGAGAATTCGAGCGGCATGGCGATCACCTTCGGCTTTGCCATTGCCATCATCTTTCTGGTGCTGGCAGCGCAGTTCGAGAGTGTCTTGTCCTCGGTCATCATCATGACGACGGTGCCGCTCGGTCTGGCCTGCGCCGTCTTCGCGCTTGTGCTGACGGGATCGAGCCTCAATGTCTACAGCCAGATCGGTCTCGTGCTTCTCGTCGGTGTCATGGCGAAGAACGGCATCCTGATCGTGGAGTTCGCCAATCAGCTGCGGGACCACGGCGAGGGTGTTCGCCAGTCGATCGAACGGGCCTGCAGCCTGCGCCTGCGGCCGGTGATGATGACGATGATCGCCACCATTCTCGGCGGTGTGCCGCTGGTGCTGGCGCAAGGAGCCGGTGCCGAAGCGCGCATCGCGCTCGGCTGGGTCATTGTCGGCGGACTGGGGATGGCGACGCTGGTGACGCTCTATATCACGCCTGTCGCCTATCTTCTGCTTGCCCGCTTTGCCAAGCCGCATGCCCATGAGGAGCAGCGGCTGCAGGACGAACTGGAGCGGGCGGGGCATCGCGCTGCCAATGCCGAGGAAAAGCCGCTGCTGGCGGCGGAATAGGTGTGTCGCTGGACGAAGCAGGGGCGGGCGAAGACGGCCGCACCTGTTTCGCATATGGACAACCCCGGATGTCTCCCTTACCAAGCGGGGAAGAGACTGACGGCCATGACCGGCCGGATCTGGAGGCATGACCATGGTAATGAGAGACGTGCAGACCGGGCAGCGCAACGAGGAGGGCATCGCTGCTGTGCTCGGTATCCTGAAGCAGCAGCTTGGCGAAAAACTCCAGACCGGTCAGGCCTTTCGCGAACAGCATTCCCACACCACCACCTATCTGCCGCGGCAGATCCCGGATGGCGTGGTCTTCGCCGAAAGCGTCGAGGATGTGAAGGCCGTGGTAAGGGCCTGCGCCACGCATCGGGTGCCGGTCATTCCCTTCGGTACCGGCTCGTCGCTGGAAGGGCAGGTGAATGCCCCGAGCGGCGGCATCTCGCTCGATTTTTCCCGCATGGACAAGGTGCTGCGCGTCTCGCCCGAGGATCTCGACGTGACGGTGCAGCCGGGCGTCACCCGCGAGGCGCTGAACACCTATCTGCGCGATACCGGCCTGTTCTTCCCGATCGATCCCGGTGCCAATGCCTCGATCGGCGGCATGACGGCGACGCGCGCCTCCGGCACCAATGCTGTGCGCTATGGCACGATGAAGGACAATGTACTCTCGCTGACCGTGGTGACGGCCGACGGCGAGGAGATCGTCACCGGCACGCGCGCCAAGAAGTCGTCGGCCGGCTATGACCTGACGCGCCTCTTCGTCGGATCCGAAGGCACGCTGGGCGTCATTACCTCCATCACCCTGAAGTTGCAGGGCATTCCGGAAAAGATCGGCGGCGGGGTCTGCTCCTTTCCCACGGTCAAGGCTGCCTGCGATGCGGTGATCATGACCATCCAGATGGGCATCCCGGTCGCGCGCATCGAGCTTCTCGATGAAATGCAGATGCGTGCCTGCAATGCCTATTCCGGCCTGAGCTATGACGAGAAGCCAACGCTGTTCGTGGAATTCCACGGCACCGAGGACACGGTGCCGATGCAGTCGGAGCAGTTTTCGATGATTGCCGCCGAATGCGGCGGCGAGGATTTCCAGTTCACCGGCGACGCGCAGCAGCGCGCCAAGCTGTGGAAGGCGCGTCACGATGCCTATTGGGCGGCGCGGGCACTGGCGCCGCATCTCGGCGCCTTGTCCACCGACGTCTGCGTGCCGATTTCGAGGCTTGCCGATTGCGTGGCCGAGACCCATGCGGATATCCGCGACAGCGGGTTCCTGGGGCCGATCGTCGGCCATGCCGGCGATGGCAACTTCCACATCCTGCTGCTGTTCGATGAAAAGGATCCGGCCGATATTGCCCGGGCCGAAGCCTTTGTAGAGCGGCTGAACCGCCGGGCGCTGTCGATGGACGGCACCTGCACCGGCGAGCATGGCATCGGCCAGGGCAAGATGAGCTTTCTGGAGCAGGAGGCGAGTTCGTCGCTGCCCCTGATGCGGGCCATCAAGAAAACGCTCGATCCGCAGGATATCTTCAATCCCGGCAAGATCTTGCGTCCGGGCGCGTGAACATTCACCGGCCTGTGGCTTGAAGCATGTACTGGCGGACCTAAACTCGAAAACGCCAGACAAGGAGAATGACTAGGTGCTTGGACGGATCATGCTCTTGATCGGCGGCCTCGTGGTTGTCGCCCTGTTCACGGCCTTGCTGGCGCCGTTCTTCGTGGACTGGTCCAATTTCCGGCGTGACTTCGAGGACCAGGCCAGCCGTATACTGGGCAAGAAGGTCACGGTGCACGGTGCCGTCGATGCGCGCATCCTGCCCTTTCCCTCCGTCACGCTGCATGATGTGCGCGTCGGGCAGGACGTGGACGGCACGCCGCTGGTGCAGGTGGCGCAGTTTTCCATGGATATGGAACTTGCCCCCTTCCTCTCCGGCGAGGCGCGCATCTTCGACATGCGCATCGATCGGCCAAAGGCGCGCATTCGCCTGTTGAAGGACGGTCGCCTGGACTGGATGCGCGGCAGCCGCGCCGAAATCCCTGCCCGCAACGTGGTGCTGGAGGATGTCCATGTCATCGGTGGCGAGGTGGAGTTCATCGATGAGGCCAGCGGTCGCACGCGCCGGCTGACCGGTTTGACCGCGGAAATGTCGGCGCATTCGCTGGCGGGACCCTGGCGGGCCGAAGGCAATGCCACCCTTGACGGCTACGAGGCGAAGTTTTCGCTTTCCAGCGCCGAGGCGGACACGAATGCGCATGTCGTGCCGCTGCGGCTGAAGCTCTGGCCGGATGTGCAGCCGGTCGAGGTGCAGATGGACGGCGCCTTATCTGTTGCGGATGGCCGTCCGGCCTACAAGGGTGACTTCAATCTCGCCTTCGTCGAGCAGCCGGTAAGCCCGGTCGTGGCCCCGGGCGTCAAGCCGCCACCGCCGCCGCGCACCAAGGGCAAGTTCGAACTGACCAACGACCGTATCCGCATTCCCCAGTACCGGCTGGAGGCGGGCGCGCTCGATAATCCCTATGTTGTCACCGGTGAGGCAACCCTCGATACCGGCGACAAGCCGGAATTTCTGCTGACGGCCGAAGGACAGCAGGTGGATGTGAACCGTCTCACCAGCGACGCCGTCAAGGGCAAGACGGCGCGCGATCCGCATGCTTCGGCGCAGCGCCGGCTGAATGCGCTGGTGGAGATGGCGGCGCGCATTCCTGTGCCGCCGGTGCCGGGACGCGCCACGATCCGCCTTCCGGCGATTGTGGCCGGCGGCACGACGATCCGTGAGGTCGAACTGAACCTGCGCCCGGCCGGCAATGGCTGGAACGTGGACAATGCGGTCGCCGTTCTGCCGGGCCGCACCCAGGTGGAGGCCCAGGGGCTGCTGAAGCTGCAGGATGGTCCCTCCTTCGTCGGCACCATGCTGCTCGCCTCGACCCAGCCCTCGGGGCTTGCCGACTGGCTCAAGGGACAGGTCGATCCTGCCATACGCCAGTTGAAGAGCGCCGGCTTTTCGGCGCGCGTCAATCTCACGCCGGAACTGCAGCGCTTCGAATCGCTGGAACTGGCTGTCGGGCCGGCCCTGCTGAAGGGCCGCGTCGAGCGCCAGTCGCATGCCGACCGCATGCCCGATCTCAGCATGGATCTGTCCGGTAACGAGATTGACCTCGATGCGCTGCGCGCGCTGGGTTCGCTCCTGACGGACGAGGATGCCGGTCAGATGGTCCTCGATCACCGGTTGGCCGCGCATCTGAAGGCGGATCGGCTGACGATGCTCGGCATCGCCGCCAACAAGGTGGAAACCACCTTCGCGCTCGGGGCCGGTTCGGTTTCGCTGGAGCGGCTGACGATCGGTGATCTGGCCGGGGCGAGGATCTCGGCGCGCGGCAAGGCAGAGGGCTCCTTCCTCGCCTATTCCGGCAGCGGGTCACTGAGTTTCAACGCGGCAGACCCGCAATCCTTCATCGCCATGCTGCGCCAGCAATTGCCGCGTCATCCGCTGCTCGACCGGCTGGCCGCGAATGCCGGCTTCTATGCCGATACCAGCCTTCAGGCGAGCGTCACCCTCGGCAATGGTCTTGCCGCGCGGGTGACAGGCACGGTCAATGGCAGCAAGGTGGATGGGGATGTGGCGCTGCCGAATCTGTTCGATCTGACGGCGCCGACGGAACTGCGCGTGGCGGTCACGGCCAGCAATCCTGAGGCGTCCACGCTGCTCGGGCAGGCGGGCCTCGACATCCTGCCTTTCGATGGCGATTCCGGAGCCACGCTGTCGCTCGATCTTTCCAGCGTCGATGGTGCACCGGCTACGACGAAGCTTTCCTACCAGACCGACCGCACCCGCTTTACGGCCGCAGGGACGCTGGCGCTATCCCCGCAGACATTCGGCGAGGGCACGCTTGTCCTCGGCCTGCAGAGCAGCGACATCGAGCCGACGCTGATGACGACAGGGCTCGGCCTGCCGCAGTTCGGAGTCGGGTTGCCGCTCGATCTGAACGGCAGCATGACGGTGGCCGCGAAGACGATCGGTATCTCCGGCCTCACCGGCACGATTGCCGGCAATGCCGTTTCGGGTGAGGTCTCGATGGATCGCGCCGCTCTGGTGCCGACCGTCTCCGCCAGGCTGTCGCTTGGCGCGCTCGACCTGTCCTGGCTTGCGGAGGCCGTCTACGGGCCCTTGAACGATGCCGGCACGGGGGCGGTCTCGGCCAAACCTTTCGCGGCGCCGCTGTTTGCCGGCTGGGATGTGACGGCGGATGTGACGGCGGCAGCGCTGACGACGCCAGGTTTCGGCACGGTGGAGAAAATGTCCGGCCGGCTTGCCGCCAAGTCCGGCGGCATTGCCCTCGACAATCTGGCCGGGACCTGGATGAATGGACGGGTGGCCGGCCGGCTCTCGCTGTCGAACAGCGGCGGCGTTGGCCTGTTCCAGACGCGCCTCTCCGTCGACGGTGCCGATCTCGCGGCCCTTGCCTGGCGGCAGGGCGACACACCGGTCCTTCGCGGTCGCCTCGGCGGCGAGCTTGCGGCGGAGGCTACAGCCAGGAGCCCGCGCGATCTCTTGTCCGCCGTTAGCGGTTCCGGGGCGATCCGTCTGAGTGACGTGTCCCTGCCGATGATCAATGGCAATCTTCTTCCGGCCCTGTTGCCCAAGGCGGATGCGATCGAGGGCGAGGTGACCGCCGCAAAGGTGCTGCCGTTCGTCCGCGACCTCGTGCATGCCGGTAGCGTTCAGATCGGGACCGTCTCCGTGCCCTTCACCATCAATGGCGGTCTTGTGCGGGCGCAGAATCTGATGGCGCGGGCGGGTGATCTCTCGCTGGGCGGCGAGCTGCGTGTCAACATTCCCCGGCATCTGCTCGGTGCCGAACTGCAACTCGCCTACGACGCAGGCGAGAACGCCATCGAGGGCGGGCAGCCGTCAATCCGGCTGTCCTATTCTGGTGACCTGACCGATCCGGAGGAAGGCCTCGATGTCGAGGCCATGACCAATTTCCTGTCGCTGCGAGCCTTCGAGCGGGAACGGCGGCGCGTTGAAACCCTGCAGGCCAGCGTGCTCGAAAAGCAGCGCCTGCGCCGCGAGGTGATGCTCTATACCGCGCGCGAGAACGAGCGTCGCGTGGCCCGTGAAAAGGCACAGCAGGAAGAGCAGGCCCGCCGCGAAGACGAGCAGCGACGCCAGGCGGAGGCCGAGCGGCAGCGTCAGGAGATCGAGCGTCTCCAGCGCGAACAGGCGCCCGTCTTGCAGGTGCCGCCATTGGGTGAGTTGATGCGGCCGGGAACAGCCATGCCAAACGCGCCGCCCGGCAACTGATCACGACGTCTCGCGCGCGACGGTGGGGTCGAGGCGCTTGCCGCCGCGTCGGCCTTTAACCCGTCCAAGGCGGAGGAAGGCTATTCGCCCGTCAACCCGTCGGCTTTCGGCGCCCCATGCTGCTTGATCCAGGAGAGCACATGGAGACGCAGCGCCGAGGAGAGATTGCTGTCCGGTTCGCGGGCATCGTCGATTTCGGCAATCAGGCCGGCTAGGCTCATGCGGCGCGTGGCCGCGATGGCCTTGAGATCCGCCCAGAAGGCGTCTTCCAGCGAAAAGCTGGTGCGGTGGCCGTGCAGCGTGGCTGAATGCTTGCGGATCACGACCACCTCACATCCTGATTCAAGAGGTTTTCGAACTGATTCCGGTAATGGGTGCAAGTGTCTGGAAACAAAGCGGTTTGATCATGTGAGGGCAGGTCACTCCGCCTTGTCGTCGTCGCCCCTGGGCTCCAGGCGTCCCTGGTCGAGGCGGCGCGCGGCCTGGTCGTTCAGCGCCCGGGTGAGCTTCTTTTCGTCCTTCGTGCGACCGAAGGTCAGGCGGTTCTGGTCCGCCTGCCTGTCCTTTTCGCTGCGCGCCTTGGCCTTGCGGAACTGGCGAAGATTGACGACATCCCCACTCATCGGCGCACCTCCCGGGGCTTACTGCTTCTTGCGGAAGGCATCGAGGGAAACGACGGAAGCAGGCTTCTTCTCCTCGCCGGCACCCTGTTCTTCCGCGGCCTGCGGCTTGGCCGCAGTCTCCACGGGATAGGCGGTGATTTCCGCAGAGCTTTCGTCTTCCTCGGCCAGCGGAACCTCGAATTCCAGCTCGAAATTCACGGAAGGATCATAGAAGCCGCGAATGGCGTTGAAGGGGATGACCAGCTTCTCCGGCGTGTCTGAGAAGGACAGGCCCACTTCAAAATGGGTGTCGGTCACCTTCAGGTCCCAGAACTGGTGCTGCAGGACGATGGTCATCTGCTCGACATACTTTGTCTTGAGGTGCTGCGAGATGCGAACACCCGGCGCGCCGGTCAGGAACGTGATGAAGAAATGATGATCACCCGGCAGCCGGCCGGTGGCGGCCACTTCGGTCAAAACCTTGCGGATGACGCCGCGCAGGGCGTCCTGTGCCAGAATGTCGTAACGGATGTGATCCTGCCCCATCGGTGCCTTCTTCCAATCAATTTCGTCTTGTTCCGGCGATTTGCCATTGCCTGTTATAAGGCACCTCCGCCGCTCGCGGAAGTCCCGCACGTGCCTGTGGCATGGTCTTGGCGAAAAACAGGGAAAAGGGAAGGTGAAGGCTTCTGTTGCCAGGTGCCTTCGGACCCCGCCTCAAGGGGCTAACCTAGAGGACTTGGAGCGGAATTCCCGCACCGCCATTAGGCAGCGAGAGCGTATTCCTTAGCGTTGTTGTCGTTTGCAACTACACTTGTGACCCGATAACGGCGGTATCATGCCGAGCAAAAGTTCGATCTTTACGCCCTTGTCGATCCTATTTCGCCCCCATCAGAAGCCGGTCTTTCACACGGAAAAGACCGACCGGTTTCTGGTGGAGGCGCCGGGTACCGCCCCCGGGTCCAATAGGTTTATTACACCGACCGTTTATTGCCATAGCCGGAGCAAGCCCCGGCACTCCCCATATAGGAGTTTCCGGGGAGGATGAAAAGGCCTCTGTCGTGCAAACGTCATCGGCGCGCCTTTCTGCTGGGTGAGGCCGGGTTCACAGCGTCATCGTGCCGGTGATCACCGTTGCCACTGAGCCGCCGATCCACAGGCCATTGCCGTCCTGTTGGACCGCAACGCGGCCGGCCCGGCCGATCGCGGTGCCCTGGGCTGCGACATAGCGTGCCGGTGCAAGGCCTGCGCTCGTCAGCCAGCAGGCAAGGCCGGCGTTCAGGCTGCCGGTCACCGGATCCTCGAAGCCCGCGGCGGTAAAGCCGCGCACCTCGATATCGGCATCGGTGGCGTCATCGGCCGTGCAGCGGGCGAAGATGCCGACGCGCATGCCCCTGAGACGCTGGAAATCCGGCATGACCGAGAGAACCGTCTGACGCGAGGCGAGCAGCACCGCCAGCCAGCCCGGCCCGTTGTCCACCCATTCCGCCGCCAGCGCTGCCTCCCGCGGCAGGCCGAGACCCTCCATGATGCGGACGAGGATTGCCTCCTCCACGGCGCCGGTGCGCAGCATGGGCGGCGCCTGGAAGGCAAGCGTCTCGCCGCTCCGCCGGACCGGGATGAGGCCCGCGCCGCATTCCTGTATCACATGATCGCCGGCGGGCCTGCCGCCGGCCTCCAGCCAGGAATGGCAGGAGCCGAGCGTCGGATGGCCGGCAAAGGGCAGTTCCTCGCGCGGCGTGAAGATGCGCACCCGGTAATCCGCGCCTGCCCTTGTCGGTTTCAGCAGGAAGGTGGTCTCGCTGAGATTGGTCCAGCGGGCGAAGGCGGCCATGTCGGCATCCGAGAGGCCGTCTGCGTCATGGACAACGGCCAGCGCATTGCCGCGCAGCCGCTCGCCGCTGAACACGTCGACCTGGCGGAAGGAAAGGGGAGTGGTCATGGATCGTCTCTCCGGCCTTGCGATTCGGGATGCCTCTGGCGGCCTCATCCTATTCGCGGCAAAGCGGGCGGGGCGGCAAGCCCGAAAGGCGGGGATTGGTTCGCCCGGCCCTGTATCTTGGCGGTCCGCCCGCCTATGATGCGCGCGACGAATCTGGACGGCAGGACAGGGCATGAAACAGTATCACGATCTTCTTCGCCACGTGATGGAGAACGGCACCGATCGCGGCGACCGCACCGGCACCGGCACGCGCTCCGTCTTCGGTTACCAGATGCGCTTCGATCTGTCGGAGGGCTTTCCGGTGCTCACGACGAAGAAGCTGCACCTGCGCTCCATCATTCACGAGCTTCTGTGGTTTCTGAAGGGCGATACCAACATTGCCTATCTCAAGGAAAACGGCGTTTCCATCTGGGATGAGTGGGCAGACGACAAGGGCGAACTCGGACCCGTCTATGGCTACCAGTGGCGTTCCTGGCCGCGGCCGGAAGGCGGCAGCGTCGACCAGATCCAAAACCTTGTCGAAGGCATCCGAAAAAACCCCAATTCACGCCGCCACATTGTTTCTGCCTGGAACCCGGCGCAGGTGGACGAGATGGCGCTGCCGCCCTGCCACTGCCTCTTCCAGTTCTACGTGGCGGACGGGAAACTGTCCTGCCAGCTCTATCAGCGCTCCGCCGATATCTTCCTCGGCGTGCCCTTCAATATCGCCTCCTATGCGCTGCTGACCATGATGGTGGCGCAGGTAACGGGGCTGAAGTCCGGCGACTTCATCCATACGCTGGGTGACGCGCATCTTTATGCCAACCATTTCGAGCAGGCGAAAACCCTTCTGCAGCGCGTGCCGAAGACGTTGCCGGTCATGAGGATCAATCCCGACGTGACCGACATCTTCGGTTTCCGCTTCGAGGATTTCGAACTGGTCGGCTACGAAGCGGATCCCAACATCAAGGCACCGGTGGCGGTATGAACGACGCGCCTGTTCCCGTTGTCCTGATTTCTGCAGTGTCGGAAAACAACGTCATCGGTCGCGATGGCGACATGCCGTGGAAGCTGTCGACGGATCTGAAGCGGTTCAAGGCGATGACGCTCGGCAAACCGGTGATCCTCGGGCGAAAGACGCTGGAGAGTTTTGGCGGCAGACCGCTGCCGGGGCGCCCGCATGTGGTGATTACCCGCAATCCCGCGTTGCAGGTGGAGGGGTGCCGCATGGTCGCGTCGCTGCCGGAGGCTCTGGTGCTGGCCCGGCAGATTGCCGCCGAAACCGGTGCCGCGGAAATCTGCGTGATCGGTGGCGGCGAGATCTATGCCCAGGCGATAGACGATGCCGACCGGCTCTACATCACCCATGTGGAAACACAGATTCCCGATGGCGATACCTTCTTTCCGGCCATCGATCCTGCCCTCTTCGAGAAGGTCGAGGAGATCGCGGTGCCGGCCGGTGAGAAGGACAGCTTTCCTACCCGTTTCACAACTTATCGTCGCCGGCCTGCGGCAAACTGAAACATTTCGTTACCTTACACCGGGAAGTGAGACTGCCCTGCGTTGAAAGCAGCCCTTCGCATACCTATAACGGGGCATGACCCGATTGCTGCGTGTTCCATGCGGCGGCTGGCGGGGTGGGAGTGACACGAACAAAGAGGTTTTGATGCCCTGGAGCAATCAGAATGGCGGCGGCCCCTGGGGGGGCGGCGGCGGCAACAATCAGGGGCCATGGGGTCAAGGCCCCAATCGTCCGCGTGGCGGGGGCGGCGGTGGCAACAATGGTGGTCCGCCGGATCTGGAGGATATCATCCGCCGCAGCCAGGACAGGCTCCGCAACATTGTTCCCGGCGGCTTCAACGGCGGTGCCTTCCTCATCGTTCTGCTGATCGTGCTTGCCTTCGTCGGCATCCAGTCCGTCTACACCGTGCAGCCGGATGAGCGTGGCGTCGAGCTGCGCTTCGGCAAGCCGAAGGACGAAATCTCCGGTCCGGGCCTGCATTTCCACTTCTGGCCGATCGAGACCGTCGAGATCGTCAAGGTGACAGAGCAGCAGTTGAACATTGGCGGGCGTGGCAATGCCAGCTCTTCCGAAGGCCTGATGCTGTCCGGCGACCAGAACATCGTCAACGTGCAGTTCTCGGTCCTGTTCACCGTCACCGATCCGCGCACCTATCTCTTCAATCTGGAGGCGCCGACCGCGACCCTCCAGCAGGTCGCCGAAAGCGCCATGCGCGAGGTCGTCGGTCGTCGTCCGGCGCAGGATGTCTTCCGCGACAACCGTGAGCAGATCTCCACGGAAGTACGCGACATCATCCAGGGTACGATGGATACCTACGGCTCCGGTATTGCGATCAATGCGGTGCCGATCGAGGATGCCGCGCCGCCGCGCGAAGTGGCCGATGCCTTCGAGGAAGTCCAGCGCGCAGAGCAGGACGAGGATCGCTTCGTCGAGGAAGCCAACCAGTATGCCAACCAGCAGCTCGGTCAGGCCCGAGGTCAGGCAGCCCAGGTTCGCGAAGAAGCCTCCGCCTACAAGGATCGCGTCGTCAACGAGGCGACCGGTGAAGCACAGCGCTTCGTTTCGATCTACAACGAGTATCGCAATGCTCCGGACGTGACGCGTGACCGCATCTATCTGGAAACCATGGAGAACGTGCTGAAGAATTCCAACAAGGTCATCCTGGACGAAAAGCAGGGTGCCGTGCCCTACCTGCCGCTGAACGAGATGATGCGTCAGAACAGCCAGGCAGCCGGCGCCGCGAACCGGGGAGGCAACCCATGACTTCGAACCGTCTCCCGGCCACCATCATCGGTGTGGCGATCCTGTTGTTCCTCGCCTACTCCTCCATCTTCGTGGTGAGTGCGCGCCAGCAGGCCATCGTGCTGCGCTTCGGTAATATCCAGGACGTGAAGACCGAGCCCGGCATCTACTTCAAGCTGCCCTTCGCCTTCATGGATGCCGACCGTGTACAGTACATCGAAGATCGCGCGCTGCGCTTCGATCTCGACAATATCCGCGTGCAGGTGCGCGGCGGTGCCTTCTATGAAGTGGATGCCTTCGTGGTCTACCAGATCACCGATGCCCGCCGCTTCCGCCAGACCGTTTCCGGCGATCGCGATTCGGCGGAAGCGCGCCTGCGCACCCGTCTCGATGCAGCGCTTCGTCGCGTCTACGGTCTGCGCAACTTCTCGGCAGCGCTCTCCGACGAACGCTCCTCGATGATGCAGGAAGTGCGTGCCGACCTGCAGAACGCCGCCGAATCGCTCGGTCTCGTGGTCCGCGATGTCCGCATCCGCCGCACGGATCTGACCCGCGAAGTCTCGCAGCAGACCTATCAGCGCATGCGGGCGGAACGTCTGGCCGAGGCCGAGCTGATTCGCGCCCGCGGTAACGAAGCCGGTCAGCGTCGCCGCGCCATCGCCGACCGTCAGGTCGTCGAGATCGTGTCCGAAGCGCAGAGGGATTCGGAAATCATGCGCGGTGAGGGCGATGCCGAGCGCAACCGCATCTTCGCCGAAGCCTTCACGCGTGATCCTGCCTTCTTCGAGTTCTACCGCTCGATGCGTGCTTATGTCGGCGCGCTCTCGGACAAGAACACGACCATGGTGCTGTCGCCCGACAGCCAGTTCTTCCGCTACTTCAAGCAGAGCGGCGATCCGGCACAGGCGGCTCCGGCGGCACCGGCTGCGGCTCCGTCCAACTGATCCCGGCAAGGGGCGGCTTCAAGCCGCCCCTTCTCGATTCAAAGGGGGTGTTCATCTTCTGGGGACTCACGAAAAGGTAATTTCCTCCGCCCTCTTTCCGCCTTATGCTTTGTGACACATGGCGATTTGCAACCGAGGATGCCTGATGGTGAACCCCCTTCGATTGTCCCTGCGACATTCCCTGGCGACCGTGATGGCGTTGACGCTGTCGGCCACGTCGTTTGCGGGGCCGGTGCGTGCCCAGACAACCGTGCAGGCGGCGCCGTCCGTGCGTGTGCCGGGCGGGCCGGCCTCCGTTGCAGATCTCGCCGAAGGCCTTCTGGATGCCGTGGTGAACATCTCCACCTCGCAGAGCGTGAAAGGCCAGGGCAGCGGGCCGCAGAAACCTGTCGTGCCCGAGGGCTCTCCCTTCCAGGACCTGTTCGATGACTTCTTCGATGGCCAGGGCAAGCCGCAGGACAACCGCAAGGTCAGTTCGCTCGGGTCCGGCTTCGTCATCGATCCGTCCGGTTATGTGGTCACCAACAACCATGTGATCGAGGGCGCCGATGACATCGAGGTGATCTTCCCGAACGGCAACAAGCTGAAAGCCAAGCTCGTCGGCACGGATACCAAGACCGATCTTTCCGTGCTGAAGGTGGAATCGAAGACGCCGCTGAAATCCGTGCGCTTCGGCGATTCCAAGAAGATGCGCATCGGTGACTGGGTGATGGCCATCGGCAACCCGTTCGGGCTCGGTGGTTCCGTCACCATCGGCATCGTCTCGGCGCGCGGCCGCAACATCAATGCCGGCCCCTACGACAATTTCATCCAGACGGATGCGGCCATCAACAAGGGCAATTCCGGCGGTCCGTTGTTCAACATGAACGGCGAGGTGATCGGCATCAACACCGCGATCATTTCCCCGAGCGGCGGCTCGATCGGCATCGGTTTTGCGGTTCCGACGGAACTCGCCCAGAACATCGTGCAGCAGCTGATCGAATTCGGCGAAACGCGGCGCGGCTGGCTCGGCGTGCGCATCCAGCCGGTCACGGATGATGTTGCGGAAAGCCTTGGCTTGAGTGGTGCACGCGGCGCCCTCGTTTCCGGCGTCATCAAGGGTGGTCCTGTGGACGACGGTACGATCAAGGCCGGCGACGTGGTTCTCTCCTTCGATGGCAAGCCGGTCAAGGAAATGCGGGATCTTCCGCTCGCGGTCGCCGAGAGCCCTGTCGGCAAGCAGGTCGATGTGGTGGTCCTGCGCGACGGCAAGGAGCAGACGGTCAAGGTGACGCTCGGCCGCCTGGAAGACAGTGCTGCGGCGGAAGATGCCGGCCAGGATCCGGCTGCCGGCGAGGACAAGGGCAGTGCCGACAAGGGAAGCCCGAACCAGGGAGCCCAGGGCAAGGGATCCCAGGGCAAGGGAAGCGACAGCCAGGATGACGTAAAACCGGAAGATCCGGTCGAGCTTCTCGGCATGACGCTGACCATTCTGGACGATGCGCGTCACAAGACGTTCGGCATTGCCGAGAGCGTGGAAGGCGTGGTCATCACCTCCGTGGAGCCCGGTTCGGTGGCTGCCGACAAGGGCCTGAAGGCGGGCGAGGTGATTGTCGAAGTGGCGCAGGACTTCGTCTCGACTCCCGGCGATGTCAGCGATCGCATCGATGAACTGAAGGGCGAGGGGCGCCGCAATGCACACATGATGATTGCTGGCGCGAGCGGCCAGTTGCGGTTCGTGGCGCTGCCGCTGGAGTAGGATTGGTCCGAAAGCCGGCAGATTCTGGAGAGC
Organism: Affinirhizobium straminoryzae; assembly: GCF_007004135.1. GTDB lineage: Bacteria > Pseudomonadota > Alphaproteobacteria > Rhizobiales > Rhizobiaceae > Neorhizobium > Neorhizobium straminoryzae. The sequence continues at coordinate 24,679 of NZ_VJMG01000043.1, read as the reverse complement.
GGCGCATTGTGCCCCGCTCTCGGCGCTTTACCCGATATCGCCTGCCGCTGCTGCCGGGCGCAGGCGCTGATAGGTCACATGCCGCTTGAGATGCAGATGTGTGTCGGGCACCCGGGGACTGTCGAAATCGAGATCCGGGCGGTGCTGCATGCCGAGCCTGCGCATGACGGCGATGGAGCGGGCGTTGCCGGCCACCGCAAAGGAGATGATGTGCGGCAGGCCGTGCTGGTCGAAGCCATGCGTCAGCGTTGCTTCGGCGGCCTCCGTCACGTAGCCATTGCCCCAGAACCGGGTTGCCAGACGCCAGCCGATCTCGATCGTTCCGATGGGAAAGATTTCGGGCATATTGGCCGGCGCCAGCCCGCAGAAGCCCATGGCCTCGCCGGTCTCCTTCAGTTCCAGCGCGTAGAAGCCCAACCCGTCGTCGCGGATCATGCCGTTGACGCGGTCCATCAGCTGGTCCGCTTCGGCATGGCTGCGGCGAAACGGAAAGAACTCCATCACCTTCGGATCGGCATTGATTTCGCGGAACAGATCGCGGTCGCGCTCCAGCCAGCTGCGCAGGAGAAGCCGCGGCGTTTCGGCAATGACGACCGGATCGCGCTCGCTCATGGCGTTGCGAAGTCGCTTCTGCGGTAGCCCTGGATATAGAGAAGCGCCGTCAGGTCGCCATGGTCGATGCGCATGCCCGCCTCGGCGGCCACCGTCGGCTTGGCATGCAGGGCGACACCCGCACCGGCAAGCTTGATCATGCCGAGATCGTTGGCACCATCGCCGACCGCCATGGCTTCTGTCGGGGAGATGCCGAGGGTCGCTGCAATCTCTTCCAGCGCGTCCACCTTGGCCTGCTTGCCGAGAATGGGCTCCGCCACCTCGCCGGTCAGCACGCCATCCTGTTCCAGGAGAATGTTGGCGCGGTTTTCGTGGAAGCCGAGCATGGCGGCGATCCGGCTGGTGAACACCGTGAAGCCGCCGGAGACGAGCGCGGTGTGAAATCCCCTGGCGCGCATGGTGGCAATCAGTTGCGGCCCGCCAGACGTCAGCGTGATGCGCTTGGCGATCACCTCGTCCACCACGCCGATCGGCAGGCCCTTCAGCAGGGCGACGCGTTCGCGCAGTGCAGGTTCGAAGGCGATCTCGCCATTCATGGCGCGGGCGGTGATCGTCGCCACCTTGTCTTTCAGGCCTACCACATCGGCGAGTTCGTCAATGCATTCCTGGCCGATCATGGTCGAATCCATGTCGGCGATCAGAAGCTTCTTGCGGCGCGTTTCTGCCGGTTGCACCACCACATCCACCGGCTGGCCGGCGAGAAAGGCGCGAAGCGATGCCTCCGCTGCCTTCGGATCGGTCTCGTCGCGCAACGCAAGATCGCAGGCAACGCCGTCCGTCAGCCAGTAAAGGCCTGCGGCTTTGACCGCTTCGGCGGCCTGTTCTCCCAGTTTTCCTGTGAGAACGGGATTTGACGGATGGGCAATGAGCGTGGCAACGAAAGCCATGATGAAAAACCTTCGGGACAATTGCGAGGCCATCCTGATAACCGGGCCGACGGCCAGCGGCAAGTCGGCGCTTGCGCTGCAACTGGCGGCGAGGCATGGCGGCGTTGTGATCAATGCCGACAGCATGCAGGTCTACGACACGCTGAGGGTGCTGACCGCGCGCCCTGCCGAAGAGGAGATGCAGGGCATTGCCCATCACCTCTATGGCCATGTGCCGGCGACCACCGCCTATTCCACCGGCGAATGGCTCCGTGACGTGGAGGTCCTTTTGCCGGTTCTGCGCCGCGAAGGCCGCCTGCCGGTGTTTGTCGGCGGCACGGGGCTTTATTTCAAGGCGCTCACCGGTGGCCTCTCCGAAATGCCGGCCATTCCGGCGGATATCCGCGACCCTCTTCGCGCCCGGCTGCTGGGCGAAGGGGCGTCGGTGCTGCATGGAGAACTTGCCGCCTGCGATCCGGCCATGGCCGCACGTCTGATGCCTGGCGACGGCCAGCGGATCGTCCGGGCGCTGGAGGTTTTTGCGGCAACCGGTCGTTCTATTGCCGATTTCCAGGCCGCGCGCGGACCGATGCTGGTCGATCCAGACAAGGCGGAGAAAATTGTCGTGCTGCCGGATCGCAAGGCGCTGCATGCGCGCATCGACCGTCGCTTCGATATCATGCTGGAGACCGGCGCCATCGACGAGGTGCAATCGCTTCTGGCGCTCGAACTGGCGCCGGATGCGCCGGTCATGCGGGCGATCGGTGTTTCGGAAATTGCCGCCCTGCTGGCTGGCTCCATGAGCCGCGCCGAGGTGATCGAGCGGGGCTCGGCGTTGACCCGACAATATGCCAAGCGGCAGATGACCTGGTTCCGCAACCAGATGGACGAGAGCTGGACACGCTTCGACCCACTGGTCTGACGGAGGCTCAGCGCCGGGCTTGCGGATGGGAACCCCGGTCCTTAGCCCAGAGTGCTCACTCCTCGCGCCAGCCCTCTCGCGGCGGGCGGAACGGATCGCGCGGGGAGCGTTCATTGCTGCCGGAGCCGGACGTGATGGACGAGCCGCTGGCTGGTGACCATTCGCGCCGGATCAGCCGCGTCTCTGGCGGATGGGCCGACAGCCGGGTGCCGGGCAGCATGTCCGGGCGATAGGGTTCGAGGGCGGCATCCATCGGCGAGGAAGGGGCAGGGGGCGCAAACAGATCCGGCTCCTCGTCCGGCAGGCTTCCCAGCACGCTTTTCTGGAAATCGGAAATATCCAGTTCCGCAATGGACCGCATGCGGGAGACGATCCGGCGCAGATCCACGGTTTCGGGCGTGGTCTCCGCTGTGCGTGCGGCAAGGCCGTGGGCTGTCGGAAGACGGTGGGGTTCGATCCGCTCGAATGTCAAGCGCATCGGCACGCTGATCGCCTCGCCGAAGGCAATCGCCTCGCCATTGCCGATTGCCGACAGGAAGCTGACGGTCGAGGCGCCGGAATTCGGCAAGGCCGAGCGGATGATCTCCTGGTCGCGCTCATTGGCAAGGCGCATTGCGAAGACGGTGGAACATTGCGACAGGATCGTCTGGTCGAGTTCGCCGGGGCGCTGGGTGATGATGCCGAGCGAGACGCCGTATTTGCGGCCCTCCTTGGCAATGCGGGCAATGGCCTGGCGCGTCGGCAGGAAGCCGAGCGTGGCATCGGCCGGTACATAGCGATGCGCTTCCTCGCAGACCACCAGCATGTGCACCGCGCCTTCGCTCCACAGGCCAATCTCGAAAGCCATCCGGCAAAGCACGGAGGCGACGGAATTCACCACTTCGGAGGGGATACCCGCCAGCTGGAAGGTGCAGATCGGCCTGTCACCGCCCGGAATCCGGAAGATGCGTGTGATCGTCTCCAGGATCGTGTCATGGATCGTATTGCTGGAGAACATGAACTGGTAGCGCGGATCATTGACGACCGACATCAGCCGCACCTTCAACGCCCGCAGCGCCGGCTTCTCGTCACGTCCGTCGAGCCTTCCCATCCGCTCGTCGATCAGCGCGATCAGGTCCGACATCCGGTAGGGCACGGGCGTGTCAGCGGTAATCGTGCCGCGATCTGCGGGGCGTCGGCCCGGATCGCCGCCGCGAAAGGCGCGTTTTGCCTCCGGTATCAGGTCGCGCAGCACATCCAGTTCCTCGGCCACTGGCGGACGGCCGCGAAACACCGCTTCGGAAAACTCCTCGAGCCGCATCAGCCAGAAGGGCAGGTCCAGCGTGTCGGTGTCGATCACCACGGCAAGATCCGGAAACGCGGCGGCAAATTCATTGTGCGGATCGAGGATGAGCACGCGCAGCTTCGGATCGGCCTCGATCGCCTTGCGGAGCAGCAGCGTCGCCGCCGTCGATTTGCCGACGCCGGTGGAGCCGACGATGGCGAAATGCTTGGCGAGCATCGAGGGAATGTGGATCGTCGCATCGATTGCCGCATCCTGCGTCAGCCGGCCGATGCTGCAGCTGTCCGGCGTGCCGGGATCGTAGATGCGCTGCAGGTCGCCGGCGCGGATGCGGTGCACGGCCGCGCCGAGATGCGGATAGCGCGAAATGCCGGTCGAAAACAGGTCGCTGCCATCGGCGCCCACCCGCACTTCGCCGAGCAGTTCCACCTCCACCCGGAAGGCGTTGGCATCCGTGGCCGACCATTCTTGCGTGGCCGCCTGCATGGCATAGGCGAGCGCGACCACGCGGTTGCGGCCGACCGCGATCGAGACCAGCCGCCCGACGGCCCAGAGTTCGGCATGGGTGGTAGAGCCGGCCTCCGAGCTTGCTGCAATCGTGGCGCGGGCACCTGTGCAGGCCACCACGCGCCCGAGCAGACGGTTGCCGGCCGCCTCGGCATCGCGCCGGTCCGGCAGGCGGGCGGAGAGGGCAGGGTTTTGATCGTGCAAGGGGAAACCCTTCGGTCCGGGTGGGAGCAGCGGCGCATTCCGGCCAGTGCCGGTGATGCGGCCAGACTAGAGCCACCGGGCTTAACAGGCCCTTGCGGGAGGATTGCGGAAACTGCCGGTTTTACGGGCGAATTACGACAAGGCCTGATGTTTTGTTGCGCATTTGCGTTGACGAGCCGCAATTTTCTGGCTAACGGTTCTTCCCATGATCGTATCGAACGCACTTATCGTGGTGGGAAGGCGCATGGGCAGGACGGTGTAACCGTCCGGCGACAGCCACCCATGCGCTACCAAAGGCTCCTCAAGGGGCCTTTTTTTATGCCTTCAATCTGGCTTCGGCCTCGTGACAATCAAAGCAGACGGACTTTTTGACATGACGGACACAGACAATCGGATGACAGGGGCGGAAATCGTTCTGAGAGCCCTGAAGGACAACGGGGTCGAGCATGTTTTCGGCTATCCGGGCGGCGCCGTGCTGCCGATCTATGACGAGATCTTCCAGCAGGACGACATCCAGCACATTCTTGTCCGTCACGAGCAGGGCGCCGGCCATGCGGCGGAAGGCTATGCGCGCTCCACCGGCAAGGTCGGCGTGATGCTGGTCACCTCCGGTCCGGGTGCCACCAATGCGGTGACGCCGCTGCAGGACGCGCTGATGGATTCGATCCCGCTCGTCTGCCTCACCGGCCAGGTGCCCACCACGCTGATCGGTTCCGACGCCTTCCAGGAATGCGATACCGTCGGCATCACGCGCCCCTGCACCAAGCACAACTGGCTGGTGAAGGACGTCAACGAACTGGCGGCCACCATTCACGAAGCCTTCCGCATCGCCCAGACCGGCCGTCCGGGTCCGGTCGTCGTCGATATTCCGAAGGACATCCAGTTTGCCACCGGCACCTACACGCCGAAGGCCGATCATGTCGTCCAGAAGAGCTACAAGCCGAAGGTCGAGGGTGACCTGAACGCGGTGCGCGCCGCCGTCGAACTGATGGCGTCTGCCCGTCGCCCGATCCTCTATACCGGTGGCGGGGTCATCAATTCTGGTCCGGAAGCGACCAAGCTCTTGCGCGAACTGGTGGAGCTGACGGATTTCCCGATCACCTCGACGCTGATGGGCCTGGGCGCCTATCCGGCCTCCGGCAAGAACTGGCTCGGCATGCTCGGCATGCACGGTTCCTACGAGGCGAACATGGCGATGCATGATTGCGACGTCATGGTCTGCATCGGCGCACGCTTCGACGACCGCATCACCGGCCGCCTGAATGCGTTTTCGCCGAACTCGCGCAAGATCCACATCGACATCGACCCGTCCTCGATCAACAAGAATGTCCGCGTCGACATTCCGATCGTCGGCGATGTCGGTCGCGTTCTGGAAGACATGGTTCGCCTGTGGCGCGCCTTGCCGAAGAAGCCCGAAAAGGCACAGACGGAGGAATGGCAGCAGCAGATCAGCCGCTGGCGCGCCCGCAATTCCTTCGCCTACAAGAATTCCAACGATGTCATCATGCCGCAATATGCGATCCAACGGCTCTATGAGGCGTCGAAGGGGCGGGAGACCTATGTCACGACGGAAGTCGGCCAGCACCAGATGTGGGCGGCGCAGTTCTTCGGCTTCGAGGCGCCGAACCGCTGGCTGACATCGGGCGGCCTCGGCACGATGGGCTATGGCCTGCCGGCGGCGATCGGCGTGCAGGTGGCACATCCGGAAGCGCTCGTCATCGACATTGCCGGTGACGCCTCGATCCAGATGTGCATCCAGGAAATGTCCTGCGCCATCCAGTACGGCTTGCCGGTGAAGATCTTCATCCTCAACAACCAGTATATGGGCATGGTGCGCCAGTGGCAGCAGCTGCTGCATGGCAACCGTCTGTCGAACTCCTATACGGAAGCCATGCCGGACTTCGTCAAGCTGGCGGAGGCTTATGGTGCAGTCGGCATGTATTGCGACAAGCCCGCGGAACTGGACGACAAGATCGCCGAGATGATTGCCGTCAACCGTCCGGTGATCTTCGATTGCCGGGTTGCCAATCTCGCCAACTGCTTCCCGATGATCCCTTCGGGCAAGGCGCATAACGAGATGCTGCTGCCGGACGAGGCGACCGACGAAGCCGTTGCCAATGCCATCGACGCGAAGGGCCGGCAGCTCGTCTGAGCCGCCACCGGACATTTGAGAGGAACGCATCCATGAACGCACACCTTCAACCCACCGGCTCGGCCTATTTCATCCAGCAGGAAAGCGCCCGCCAGGAACGCCATACGCTCTCGGTTCTCGTCAGCAACGAACCGGGCGTGCTGGCCCGCGTCATCGGCCTGTTTTCCGGCCGCGGCTACAACATCGAAAGCCTGACGGTCTCCGAAACGGAGCATGAGGCACACCTGTCGCGCATCACCATCGTCACGACAGGTACGCCGAGCGTTCTGGAGCAGATCAAGGCGCAGCTTGATCGCATCGTCCCGGTTCACCGCGTGGTGGACCTGACGGTGCGCGCCAGCCAGCTCGGCCAGGAACGCCCGATCGAACGCGAGGTCGCCCTCGTCAAGGTGGCCGGCACCGGCGAAGGCCGCGCCGAGACGCTCCGCCTGGCGGATGCCTTCCACGCCAAGGTGGTGGATGCGACGGTTTCCCATTTCATCTTCGAGATCACCGGAAAATCCTCGAAGATCGACCAGTTCGTCGCGGTGATGAAGCCGCTCGGCCTGATCGAGGTCTGCCGCACCGGCATTGCCGCGATGAACCGCGGCCCGCAGGGGATGTGAGCCTGCTCTGACGATCTGCGTGCGGCACCGTTTTGGAATGCCGCACGCAGCAGATGCCTGTTTCGTCGTGATGCGGCCTGAGAGCGCTGCGCCTTGAAACGCGCAGATGCGACAATCCGACGATATGTCGCACCTATCGCGGTTTTCTGTCCGTCCCGTTGCGATTTGCCAGCTTTTCGAGCCGTCGGAAAAGCGCTTGAACGGCATCTTGGTCCATCCCCGACAGGGTGGAGCATTCTCCCTCGCTCAAGGCATAGCCGAAATAATTCAGCATGTTCAACATGGCGGTCATCTCTTCGTCCAAGAGCTCGATGCTGGTCTGCCTCTGCATGGTCGCGCCTGCCTTTCTCTCATTGCGTAACACCGCCCGACAGGGCGGGCGGCGTCCGACGTCTCTGTGTGACGATCACCTCAGATTGTCAAAGTAGGCCTTTCCGCTGGTCGGGCGAAAGGCCGTTCCGCAATCCTCGGGAAGGGGATTGAAGATGATGACGGTTCCCGTCCGGCTGTCCCAGTAAGCAGCCCGGCTGTTGGTGAGTGACTTGCTGACGGAGGGAAGATCCAGAATCTTGGTGAGAAACTCCGCAAACTTCTCTGCATCCTCGATGGTCTTGTCCGGAAACGCGAGCCTTGCGATGACTACACCTTTTACGAATTCACCAGAATGCTTGGTGAATGCGTGACCATAGGCGATTTTGGTCGCGAGGTCGGCGTGCCGGCCCGGATCGACGCCGCATTCTCCGGCGGCGTGCCCGCGTGCCGGCATGCCGGCGACGAGAAGAAGGGCCAGCAGCAGGTACATGATGCCGGTAAATGGATTGGTAAGGCGCATGAAACGAGTTCTTGTCATGTCGATATTCTCCTTGTGAGGTGGAAAAAGAGAGTTGCCTTTGTTCTGCTTGTGTATTCCGGCACGCGCTCCGTCAGGGCGCCGGCCAAATGGGCGTCGCTTGCTCACGCAGGCCCGTGCCGCAGGATGTTGTCCGGCCCCATGACCACGCTCAGCGTCGGGTTGATCGGGCTGAAGTCCAGCACGACGCCATTCGTCACGCTTGTGGCATCGATGGCCTCGCCGGGGCTGTAGCCGCCGAACGTCACCCAGTAGCGGTCGCGGTGGGCGATGAAGCTGGTCGAGATGTTGGCCTGGAATTCGACGGTGTAGACGGCGGACCCGCCGATCGCGATTCCCACATGGACGGGATAGTTGAAGATGGCGTTGCGCTGCCGCACGGTCAGCGCGCCGGAGGGGCCGCCGCCGCGCAGGTTTGCAAAAAACGGCGAGCCCAACTCCTCAGAGGTCAGATCGATCAGGTTCTCCCGCTCCGGATGGGCCGGAACCTGCTGGCAGGCGGCGAAATAGGATCGTCCGCGGAACCTTCCGCGTTCCCCCCAGACGAAGGACATGGCCGTGGACCATGTGAACGTAACCGAACTCGAGGGAGGAGCGGGGCGCGACAGCCAGGCGAGGCTGACAACCTGCTGGATGCTCTCCGTCTGAGGCGGCATCTGATAGATCGAGAAATTCCCGTGCATGCGGGAGGTGTTGGCGCAGATCAGTCGATAATCGGGCATGGCGGCTCTCCTCTCGAACCGGAAAGGTTGTGGTGGCCGCACATCGTGCGGCCACCGTCTGGCATCAGGAGACCGTGATCATGTTGTCGAGGCCGAGCACTGCCGTGCGCGAGGTCAGCGCGCCGCCATAGGTCACCTCGACGGCGCCCGTGACATCTTCGATGTCGATGACGTCACCGGTCTCGAAATTGCCGAAGATCACCCAGTAGTTCGGGTGGGGCGTGAAGACGGCGGTCATGTTCGGCTGTGCCTGCACGGCAAAGGTGCCGGAGCCGGCCATGCCGATGCCGACCGAGGTACGGTTCGGGGCCACGTTCGACAGCTGCTCGATGGTGAGCGAACCGATGGCCCCGCTGGCGCTCTGGTTGGCGAAGGTCGTCGCGCCATAATTGTCGAGCTTCAGCTGGATCAGGTTCTGGCCGTTCGGATTGGCCGGCACCACCTGCGAGGCGTTGAAGTTGATGCCGGGCTGCAGGATGCCGGTTTCGGACCAGACGAAGCTGTAATCGAGGTTCCAGGTAAAGGTTACCTTGGTGTTCGGTGCCGTCGGCCGGGTGAACCAGGCGAGCGAGAAGATGTTGCCCGGGACCGTGGTCGGCGGCGCCTTCTGGAAGACGGCGAAGCTGCCGGAGAGCGTCGAATTGTTGAGGCAGGTCAGGGAATAGGACGTCATGGAGATATGCCTTTCTGTTGGACGTTTTCGTTGGGGTGAGGGGGAGCCGGTGCCGGGGTGTGGGGTGCGGCAGGCACCGGCTCCATCCCGTCCGTCGCCTGGGCGGAGGAAATCGACGGAGGGATCGGTGGGCCGGCCTGTCAGGGCCGGGAAAGGGACAATCTGACCGGAGAGGGGGCTGCAGCCCGTATCGTGCGCACGGCTACCCCGGGGTCGTCGACGCGGCTTTGGTCTTGCGTCATGGGTTTCCTCTCCGTATTCTTTTCGGTGTGGGCGGAGACTGGTTTCGTCTCTCGGTTGTTTTTGAATTTATACACAACCTCACATTCTGTCTTGGCCTCCCGTTCCAAAAACTTGCACCAGCGTCTCCGGTCGCGATCGACTCTCACAGCTGTCGAAGCCATCTGGCAAAGGTGGCACTGGCGTCCTGGCTGTTGCCCGACCCGATCGGTAAAGCGGGCGCGACGCTGCCGGATTTGCGAAAGGCGCGCGGGGAAAGCCCGTAATGCTGGCGAAACAGCCGGCTGAAATGCGCCTCGTCGGCAAAGCCCGCCTCGTAGGCGATCTCGCCGATGCGGCGCTCGGCGCATGCGGGGTCGCTCAGCATCTGAAGGCTGCGGGCAAGCCGCCGGCGACGGATATAGGTTTCCACTCCGCCCTCGCCCTCGAACTGGCGATAGAGCTGGCTGCGCGACAGTCTGAGGTCGGCACAAATGCTGTCCGCAGTCATGCCGTCGGAGGCGAGATTGTCCTGGATGTGCCGTCGCAGGCGTCGACGCAGGTCCGCATGCGCGGCGGTGCCCGCGTCTTTCCCGGCAGGACCGAGAATCAGCGCCATCAGGTCCATCAACGGGCGTGAGAAGGCGGATAGCTCCATCGGGGCCGGCGCGGCCAAGGCGCGCAGCAGCGTGGCGGCAAGTCCCTGCAACAGAAGGGCCGGACTGCTGCCGGCGGCAAAGCGGCGTTCCCGTATCGGCACAAGGGGTGCCACGCTGGCTGGCAGTGCCAGTCTGGGGATGATGAAATGCAGTGCTTGGGTGCCGCCGGTGGTGCGCAGCGCAAGCGGGCTTGCCAGATCACAGAAGCCACAATCACCGGGTTCTAGCCGCGCCAATCGGTCACTGCGCCAGCGGGCGCGACCGCTCAGCAGGCAGGTGATCACCAGATGGTCCAGCCCGTCTTCCGTGCATCGCAGGCGCGAGCGCTGCAGGGCCAGTGCCGGCAGATGGCTGTGCAGAAGCAGGAACAGGCCGGCATGATGGGCCGTAAGGAATGCGGTATCTGTCCCGTCGGGGGACGGGCGCAACGCTGCCACGGCCAGTGGCGCCAGTGCATGCGCCCAGAAGGCCCACGGATCGTCCTCCGATGCGGGCTGGATGTGAAGGGGGCTGGACGGGAAGGGAGAGGATGCTGCGTTAGAAGTGCGGGAATGTTTCATTTTCATCTCCAGGTTGTCTTGGAGATGGCTCGCTGAGTGAGACTCAGCTTTCAATGCAAAACTTAAGAATAAATTCCTTTTAGATTTTTCCCGTATTTTTCAGGTATTTATTCATGATTCGTTCCGTTCGTTAGATGGAGTTTCTGGAAAATAATCCTTTTCAGAAAATATTCCTTTTCTGGTTAAGACAATCTATCTCTATCTTGGGTTGTTTCCTTGGTTGTAATGCGTTGCCGAATCACATCTTCTTGCGATGGCGCGTGCTTTCCCGCATGGTGAGGGTCGGTGCCGATGGAAGGAGAACTGTCCGTGAGCGGCGAGCATCACGATCATGATCACGACAACCACTATTCGGACATGCAGGCGCGTGTGCGGGCGCTGGAAACAGTCCTTGCGGAGAAGGGTCTGATTGATCCGGCTGCGCTCGACGTCATCGTCGAGACCTATGAGACGAAGGTCGGGCCGCGAAATGGAGCGCATGTCGTTGCCCGGGCCTGGAGCGATCCGGTTTTCGCCGACTGGCTTTTGCGCGATGCGACCGCTGCCATTGCCAGTCTCGGCTATACCGGTCGGCAGGGAGAACATATGCGGGCGGTGTTCAATACCAAAGACACGCATAACCTCGTCGTCTGCACGCTCTGCTCCTGCTATCCCTGGTCCGTGCTTGGCCTGCCGCCAGTCTGGTACAAGGCGCCAGCCTACCGTTCGCGCGCGGTGATCGATCCGCGGGGCGTGCTTGCCGAATTCGGCGTGACGCTGCCGGAAGGGGTAAATATCCGCGTCTGGGACTCCACGGCGGAATTGCGTTATCTCGTCGTGCCGCAGCGACCGGCGGGCACCGAGGGCTGGAGCGAGACAGATCTCGCGAGCCTTGTCACGCGCGACAGCATGATCGGCACCGGTCTTCTCCACCGCCCGGAGGTGTCCACATGAACGGGCCGCATGATCTGGGTGGGCAGATGGGCTTCGGGCCTGTCGCGCCTGAGGTGGACGAGCCCTGGTTTCATGCGGACTGGGAGCGACGTGCGCTTGGAATCACGCTGGCCTGCGGCGCGTTCGGCGCCTGGACGATCGATGAAAGCCGGCACGCTCGGGAAAACATTCCGCCCGCCGTCTATCTCTCCGCCAGCTATTACGAGATCTGGATCCGTGCTCTGGAGGTTCTGCTGCAGCGGCATGGTTTTGTGGCGGCGGACGAAATCGCTCTCGGGCAAAGCCGTGCTGCTGGTGCTGCGCCGAAGCGTGTGCTGACGGCGGAAATGGTGCCGGCCGTTCTGGCGCGTGGCGGGCCATGCGACCGGCCCGTCGCGGAAGCGCCGCGCTTTGCTGCCGGTGCCCGCGTGCGGACCCGCAATTTTCATCCGACCACCCATACGCGCCTGCCACGCTATGCCCGCGGCAAGACGGGTCTTGTCGAGGCGGTACAGGGCTCCTTCGTCTTTCCCGATGACAATGCCCATGGTCAGGGTGAAAACCCCCAATGGGTCTATACGGTAGTGTTCGATGGCCCGGAAATCTGGGGTGAGGGAAGCGATCCGACGCTCACGGTCTCGATCGATGCCTGGGAGAGCTATCTTGAGCCGGTGTGATGTGGCTTCGGCCCTTGTTTCCTCCCCCGGCCTGCCGCGCAGCCGGGAGGGAGATCCGGTGTTTGCAGAACCCTGGCAGGCGCAGGCCTTCGCCTTGACCGTGCATCTGCATGAGCGCGGACTGTTTACCTGGACGGAATGGGCGCAGCATCTCGCGCATGAGGTTCATCGCGACGGCCGGGCGGCGGATGCTTCTGATTATTTCGACGCCTGGGTGGCCGCGCTGACGCATCTTCTCATAGACAAGGGCGTGGCTGAGGAGGGGATGGTGCTGGCCCTGCAGCAGAGCTGGCAGCGCGCGGCCGAGGCAACACCCCATGGCGAGCCAATCGTGCTGGAGAATGATCCGCAGCGATGCTCGACCCACCAAGGGGTCTGATCCTTCTTTCAGGTTGCTATTCTGTTCCGAATCCGTGAAGGAAGAGGAATGCAGTTCGCACCGCAACAGGACGAGGCCCTGAAGGCCGTTTCGACATGGCTCAAGGAAGGCCGCAGCCAGGTCTTTCGCCTGTTCGGCTATGCCGGCACGGGCAAGACGACGCTTGCCCGGCATTTCGCCGAGAATGTCGATGGCGACGTGCTGTTTGCGGCCTTTACCGGCAAGGCCGCGCAGGTGCTGCGCTCGCGCGGCGCCTCCAATGCGAAGACGATCCACTCGCTGATCTACCGCCCGCGCGGCGAAGAGGCGGTGGAGGACGAGGAAACCGGCAAGACCTCGATTGCGCCGATGTTTTCCATCAACCGGCAGAGCCCCGTCGCCAAGGCGGCGCTGATCATCATCGACGAATGCTCGATGGTGGACGAGCAGCTCGGCAAGGACCTGATGAGCTTCGGCACGCCGATCCTGGTGCTCGGCGATCCCGGCCAGCTGCCGCCGGTCTCGGGCGGCGGATACTTCACCGATCAGGAACCGGACTATCTCCTGACCGAGATCCATCGCCAGGCGCGCGACAATCCGATCATCCAGCTTGCCATGCATGTGCGCGAGGGCAAGGAGATCATGTATGGCGATTACGGCACCGCCCAGGTGATTTCCCGCAACGAGGTCACCCAGCCGCTGGTGCTGGAGGCCGATCAGGTGCTGGTCGGCACCAACAAGACGCGGCGGCGCTACAACCAGCGTCTGCGCGAACTCAAGGGCTTTTCCCAGGCCTATCCGCAGTCGGGCGACAAGCTGGTCTGCCTGCGCAACGATCCGGCCAAGGGCCTGCTGAACGGTTCGCTCTGGCAGGTGATGAGCTCCTCGCGCGAAACGGTGAAGCCCGGCATCAACCTGATGATCCGCCCCGAGGACGACGACATGGATCGGGGTGCGGCGAAGATCAAGCTCCTGAAACAGGCTTTCGAGGAGGAGGGGGAAATCCCCTGGTCCACCCGCAAGCGCTATGACGAGTTCGATTTCGGCTATGCGCTGACGGTGCACAAGGCGCAGGGCTCGCAGTGGAACAATGTCGTGCTGTTCGATGAAAGCTGGGCGTTTCGCGATACCCGCGAGCGCTGGCTCTACACCGCGATCACCCGCGCCGCCGAGACGATCACCATCGTCCGGTGATCGCGCAAACCCTTGCCGTCAGCGGCCGAGCGCCGTGACCTGACCCAGCAGTTCCCGGTCGCTCTTGCCCGAGGATCTGGCGATCTCGGCGAGCGACAGATCGGACGCCGCCGCGGCAAAGCCGGCGGCCTTCAACGTGGAAATGATGTCCTCCTCGCTTTTTCCGACGAGAGCGGCGACCTGTGCGGGCTTTGCTTTCGTCACCATCTGGATCAGCGCCACCTGCGGCGGTGCACCCCGTTCGCCACCGGAGGTGCCGAACGGAATGAAGAAGGCCAGCGATGCGGCAAGCGACACGACCAGCGCAACCGCCATCGGCACCCGCTTGAAATAAAGCACCATCGGCCGCCAGTTCTTCCAAAGATGCAGCAGGAAGGGCAGGATCAGCACCATGCTCAGCCATTCGTGGATGCCGTGGAACTGGCCGGGACCCCAGTGGAAGAAAAGCGCGATCCCCGAGATCAGCGAAACGAGGAAGAGGCCGGTGATGAAGGGCGTGGCGTAACGCATCAGGATGGAGGGCATGTCGGTCTTTCCGAAGGTAAGCATGGTCCGATGGATCCCTAGCTAGCCGTGGATATCGCTGCGGTCACGTTACAAGTTGGCAATCATGGTTTTGCCATAATTCAAGTCCGCCAGCGGCCGTGCGCCCGAGGCACCACGGAAATTGATAGATGCTTCAGCAATTTGCTTGGATTGCCGCCGACAAATCCGTTGCCGAGCAAACGGGCTTTGCTTTAGACATTCGGCCACTCCCAGCCGAGGATCTTCTGCCATGCCCGCCAAGCTGTCCGTCAATCTGAATGCTGTCGCCATGCTGCGCAATCGTCGCGATTTGCCCTGGCCGGATGTCCGGCATCTGGGGCGCGTGGCGCTGAAGGCGGGCGCCTATGGGCTGACGGTGCATCCGCGCCCGGACCAGCGGCATATCCGCTTTTCCGATCTGCCGGTGCTGCGGGCCCTGATTGATGACGAGTTTCCGGCCGCCGAATTCAACATCGAAGGCTATCCGAGCGAGGATTTCCTGCGCTTGTGCGAGGAGACCCAGCCGGAGCAGGTGACCCTGGTTCCGGACGATCCGGCCCAGGCCACCTCCGACCATGGTTTCGATTTCCGCACCCAGGGCGAGATGCTGAAGCCCATCGTCGCGCGCCTGAAAGAGAAGGGCATGCGCGTTTCGCTGTTTGCCGATGGCGATGGCGATGAGGCGGCGGTGCGGCTTGCCAAGGCCACCGGCGCCGATCGCATCGAGCTTTACACCGGCCCCTATGGCGGCTGTTTTGACAGGCCGGAAGAGGCCAGTGTGTTTCTTGACCTGCTCGGACGGACCGCCGATGCGGCAAAGGCCGAGGGCCTCGGCGTCAATGCCGGTCATGACCTGACGGTCGCCAATCTGCCGGCGCTCGCAGCTCGCATTCCGCATCTGGCGGAAGTTTCCATCGGCCATGGGCTGACGGCCGATGCGCTGGAATACGGCATGGCCGAAACCGTTCGTCGCTTCCGCCGCGCCTGCGGCGAAAAGATCTGAGGAGCGTCCGAAGCGGCGCAGAGCGTCAGTCCGTCTTCAGATCCAGCACCCAGGTCTGGCCTGTCAGTTCCGGCCCGAACAGGCTGTGACGCTCTTCGGACACCAGGCGAAAGCCCGTCTTCAGATAAAGCGCACGGGCGGCTGCCAGATTGTCGTTGGTCCACAGCTTGATCCGGTGATAGCCGCAGCGGCGGGCGAACTGCAGGGCCTCGTCGACCAATAGCTTGCCAAGACCCATGCCCCGCGCCGCCTGGTCGACATAGAGTAGCCGCAACTTTGCGATCCCGTCGCCGCCATTGGCGATGAAGATGGAGCCGAGCCTCTCTCCCTCGCGCTCTGCAATCCATCCCCGCTCCAGTGCGGGATCGAAGGTCTTCAGGAATTGTCCCGCCACCTCTGCGGCCAGCGCCTCGAACTGGTCGTTCCAGCCGAAGGTTTCGGTGTAGAAGCGGGTCTGTGCCTCGATCACCCAGCCCATGTCGCCTGGACGGTGCGAGCGCAGTACGATTGGGCCTGCATTGACCGACTTACCCTCCAGCAGCGACTGTATGCTTCGCATGGCTTTCACCAGCGCGCCCTGCCTTGCCGCATCCAGAGCGGAGA
This sequence comes from Affinirhizobium straminoryzae, assembly GCF_007004135.1. Lineage (GTDB taxonomy): Bacteria > Pseudomonadota > Alphaproteobacteria > Rhizobiales > Rhizobiaceae > Neorhizobium > Neorhizobium straminoryzae. The sequence goes on along the minus strand of NZ_VJMG01000043.1, from coordinate 8,574 downwards.
GGGACTTGTCAATCTGCTGGCGTGACTGTTCACCAAGCTCTCGCCACCTTGCCAGGCCGGTTTCCGTCAGAAACAGGTTCTGGCTGCGCCGGTCATGCGCGTCCGGTTCGGTGTGAACAAGTTCCTCGCTGCGCAAGCGCCGCAGGATGCGGCTGAGATAGGCTGCGTCGAGATGAAGGTCGCGCGTCAGTTCCGCAGCGGTGACACCCGGTCTGGCACCGATCTCATAGATCACCCGGGCTTCGGTCAGCGAATAGGGGGATTGGAGATAGACCTGCGACAACAGGCCGAGATGATCGGTGTAGAAGCGGTTGAAGCTTCTTATGCTATCGAGAATGTCGGACATGCGGCGCCTCCTATCAAGGACTTTGTCCGACATTTATTTGACTGAGTCAATCATTCGCCGACGGCATCAATCTGCCGTCGGCGAGCGGACCGTCTTCAGCCCAGTGCTGCCTTGTGTGCGGCGAAGAAGGCTGCAAGCGCCTGCGGCTTGCGGCCGGTCAGCGCTTCGAAATCAGCGGTGACGAGATCGAAGTTGCCGGCGCGGATATTGGCATCCGTCGAGACGAGCATGTTCACCACAAAATCCGGCAGTCCGGCACCGCGCATGCCGCCGGCCAGTTGTTCATCGGAAATCTGGACCACGGTCAGCGACTTGCCGGCGATTTCGGAAATCGCAGCTGCGATCTCTTCTGCCGTCAGCGCCTCTGCTCCCGTCAACGTCAGCGTCGTGCTGCCTGCCGGCGGGTTTGCCAGAGCGGCGGCTGCAGCGGCCGCGCAGTCGTCACGCGAGATGTTGGCGACCTTGCCGCCTGCCTGCGAGGTATACCATGTGCCCGCCTGCAGATTGTGCGGCATGCTCATGAAGTAGTTGTCGAGGTACCAGGAATTGCGAATGATCGTGTGGCGTATGCCGGTCGCCTTGATTGCCTCTTCGGTGCCGAGGTGATCCTGCGCAAAGCTGACAAGCGATTTGTCCGGGTTCGGCATCGAGGTGTAGAAGATGTGTTTCACGCCGGCGGCTGCGGCTGCCGCAACGGCTGCCTTGTGCTGCTGAAGGCGCTTGCCCGGATTGGCAAGGTCGTTGCCGGAAATGATGAGCAGGCGGTCAATGCCCGTAAAGGTTGCTTCCAGACCGGCGGGATCATCAAAATCCGCGGCGCGGGTTTCGACCCCCTGGGCTGCGATGTCCGAAAGCGCGTCCGGATTGCGGCTGGCGGCCACGATGTCGGCAGCGGCAATCTTGCCGTCCCTGAGAAGATGCGCGATCACGCCGCGGCCAAGCTGACCCGAGGCGCCTGTCACGAGAACTTTGGTCATCTGTTGTTCCTTCTGTCGCGGCCGGTCGCCGCGGTAAAGCTTGCTCTCTTTTTGAGAGTAGCGCTAGAATAGGAATTGACCGCATGCTGTAAAGAAGGCAGTTTCGCGGGAGATCGTTACCTGAAGGGAACCATCATGGACCAGCGGACGCCTGCCGATCTTTTGCCCGCCACGACCGAGTGCATGTCCGAGTGGAATGCGGACAACTGCCCTGTGCGGGATGTGATGAGCCATATTGCGGGCAAGTGGTCGACGCTCATTCTGCTGGCGCTTTCGGAGAGGCCCTATCGCTTTGGCGAATTGCGTCGCCTTGTTCCCGATATTTCACAGCGCATGCTCACCCAGACGCTGCGCGATCTGCAGCGGGATGGCTATGTGGCGCGCGTGGTGTTTCCGACCAAGCCGCCGAGCGTGGAATACAGCATGACGCCGCTTGGACGCTCGCTGTTTGCGCCTTTGTCCAGGGTCATGCGCTGGGCGACCGAAAATCATGAGGCTGTGCGGGCGGCGAGACTTGCCTTCGACCAGACCGAACTGGCCGGCTGATCCCCGGCCGGTTGAGAGAAAAGGACGCGGGGAAGGGCATGACGGTGCCCGCCCCCGCATCTCCGTGACGTGAGAGTTCAGCCGGTGAACTTGTTGCGGTGATGCCACTTGAACGGTGCGGGAGCCGGGGCCTGCTTGGTCGCTTGCGGCTGGGTGGAGGTCTGCGTTGTCTGCGGATGGCTGTTGGCCGGTGCCTTCTTGGGAGCGGCGGCTTCAGCCAGTGTTGCGCCGGCCAGCATGGCGATCATCGAGGCGGCAATCAGGGTGCGCATGGGGTGTTTCCTCAGTTTCTGTGTTCTCGCGGAAGGCGATCTTCCTGCCCCGGAGACTTAGTCATGCGCATGTTGCATCGCAATCGGTATAAGTTGCCGTGTTTTTGCATTGCAGCAATGTGCTGGCCGCGTGCGTCTGTTTGTGACAATCGAAGTCGAAGCGTTTCAGGCGCTTGCGTTTTCCGTGTGTCAGGTCTGCGGGCGTGTTGACACGAATTGGCGCGTCTTCACACCTCGGTGATGCCGGATTGACTGGACAGATCCATCAAATGAACGGGTGCAGGCTTGTCGTGGCGGTTTGGCGCGACGTGGCTGTGGGCTGATGGCCGCACGGATCGGTGATGGTCGAGTGGCTCGCCATTGCCTCGGTGATGCGGCGCGATGCCGGTGCTTCAGTCGCCGGCGCGTGGAAGCGTCCGGTCATTGCGGCATTTCGCGACAGGCAGTTGCTGCACGCTGTTGATGCGGGTGATTCGCATCTCGGTCCGGTTCGTTTCAACCGACATGCAGGCGCAGGCATAGCCGTAATGGCCGTTGGTCTCGACGAACTCGCCGGCGGAGAGATCCGGCAGAGCGTCGATCCCCTCGGGCTCGGCGCGGTCGCCCTGCGTCAGGATGGTCCAGGAACCCTCCCGGTCGTCCAGCCAGAAATTGCCGGGTGTGGGATTCTGCACCCAGCCGCACCGCTTTTCCGCTGCGTCTGCCTGACCAGCAAGCAGCGTCGCCAGGACGAGACCCGCGGCGGCGGTCATGGTTGCGGATCTGCTGCGCATGGCGGTGTTCTGCCTCCCGGTGTGCTCACGGTTCTCTGCTTAGCGTCAATAGTGAAATCTTTCCAGATCCGTGGCAAAGCCCCTTGACGTTGTGACCCCGTCCTTTTAAACGAAAGGAACCGTACGGTACGGTACGCAACAGGGGAGGTTTTCGAGGTGTCCGCCGAGCTGTCAGAAATGCCGGAGTTTTCGCCGCGCCAGAACGCCGTTCTGGAACAGGCGCTCAAGCTTCTGGTGGATGGTGGTGAAAAGGCGCTGACGACCTCCGGTCTGGCCCGCGCGGCCAACTGCTCCAAGGAAAGTCTTTACAAGTGGTTCGGTGATCGCGACGGCCTGCTGGCGGCGATGATCGCCCATCAGGCCAGCAAGGTGCGCACCTTCGAGCGCAGTGCAGGGCGCCTGACCGCCGAGCTGCTGCGCGAGCATCTGGAAACGTTTGGCCGCGATCTGCTGGAAGTTCTCTCCGGCGAGGTGTCGCTGGCTCTCAACCGTCTGGCGATCGGCCAGGCGAGCCGCGAGGGCTCCAAGCTCGGTCGCCTGCTCATCGAGCATGGCCGTCGCCAGATCGATCGGCGCGCCATCGGCCTGATGGAGGCGGGGCGCCGCGCCGGCCTTTTGCGCTTCACCGATGCTGACAGCGCCTATCACACGCTTTACGGCCTCATTGTCTCCGATCTGCATGTGCGCATGCTGCTCGGCGAGCCGGGGCTGAAGGACAATCAACGCCAGGCGGCGAGGGCGGTCGACGCCTTCCTGCAGCTGCATGGCGTTTCCCAGGATACCGGGGGCGCCCAGCGGGCGTCTGCGGGCAGGTAACTCAACCCTTATAACAACGCATAGGGAAGGACGAAGTCACATGCGCGTCTATTACGATCAGGATGCCGATCTCAACCTCATCAAGTCGAAGAACGTAGTCATTGTGGGCTACGGCTCCCAGGGCCGCGCGCATGCGCTGAACCTCAAGGATTCCGGCGCAGGCAACGTCGTCATCGCGCTGAAGGCCGGCTCGCCGACCATCAAGAAGGCCGAGGCCGATGGCTTCAAGGTCATGACCGTTGCCGAAGCTGCCGCCTGGGCCGACCTCCTGATGATGGCGACCCCGGACGAGCTGCAGGCCGATATCTACAAGGCCGACATCGCCCCGAACATCCGTGACGGCGCCGCGATTGCGTTTGCCCACGGCCTCAATGTTCACTTCGGCCTGATCGAGCCGAAGTCGACCGTCGACGTCGTCATGATCGCGCCGAAGGGCCCGGGCCATACGGTGCGCGGCGAATACCAGAAGGGCGGCGGCGTTCCGTGCCTCGTTGCCGTTCATCACAACGCGTCCGGCAACGCGCTTGAACTCGCGCTTTCCTACGCCTGCGGCGTCGGCGGCGGCCGTTCGGGCATCATCGAGACCAACTTCAAGGAAGAGTGCGAAACCGATCTCTTCGGCGAGCAGGTCGTTCTCTGCGGCGGTCTGGTCGAACTGATCCGCGCCGGTTTCGAAACGCTGGTCGAAGCCGGCTACGCGCCGGAAATGGCCTATTTCGAGTGCCTGCACGAAGTGAAGCTGATCGTAGACCTGATCTACGAAGGTGGCATCGCCAACATGAACTACTCGATCTCCAACACGGCCGAGTGGGGCGAATACGTCACCGGTCCGCGCATCATTACGGCTGAAACCAAGGCTGAGATGAAGCGCGTTCTGCACGACATCCAGACCGGCAAGTTCACCTCGGACTGGATGCAGGAATACCGTTCGGGTGCTGCCCGCTTCAAGGGCATCCGCCGCCTCAACGACAGCCACCAGATCGAGGAAGTCGGCACCAAGCTGCGCGCCATGATGCCCTGGATCGGCAAGAACAAGCTGGTCGACAAGGCCCGCAACTGATTGCTGTCATTGCGCCACCTCCATGCCTGACGGCATGAGGGGCGCAGCCTCTGCCACTTCTGGGCCGGATGCGAAAGCGTCCGGCCTTTGCGTTTCTGCATTGCCAGCTGCTTGGGCCGCGCTGTGTTGCGATGGGGCTTTCCGATATCCACTGCCCTTCCTCTGCAGTTTTTATTGCAATGCAATAGTCTCATCGCGACTAGCGTACTTTCTTCGATGATCGGTGTTGATCGGAAGTTTTGTTCGTGCCTCCCGGCCTGCTTTTGGGAGCGGGATGTTCAGGTCTGTGCTGTAAATGGGGTTGATCGTGCAATTTGAGTTGCTAAAAAGTAACGCTGCCCGGAATTTCAGATTTGTGTCGGCGTTCGACTGCAATTCCCGCAAAGCGGGTGACCCGCATTATAGGTAAGGTGACCCTTAATCATGATAAAGATTCGGGGTGGAAGCATGATGGGGGATGTCAGGTTGCGGTGCCGAAGGACGTGGTTGCTTGGCCATACGGCCTTTGGCGGAATTGTCGGGGTGACGGCTGTTCTGGGTTCGATGGTGGGCACTGCCGATCCGGCCTTTGCCGGCTGTGCGGTGACGGGGGACGTCATCACCATCAAGTGTGGCAATGACGGTGTCTATGTTCAACCGCAGCAGGGGGATGCGTCCCTCCGTGTCGACGGGCTGACGATTTCGGGCAGCGACAACAAGATCGATTTCTTCCCGTCCGATACCGATCCGGATGTCTTTGGAACGCTGACGCTCTCCGTCAGCAATACCACCATCAACACGCCGGACTATGGCGGCATCAACGTCGCGCCGAAGGTGCGGGTGGACAGCATCGACATTAGGCTGGATCCGACCGTGACCATCGTCAACAACGGCGGCTTCGGTGGATTGTGGGTGCGGGCCGAGCTGGGCGGCGACATCACCATCAACAGCGGGGCGGGCATCACCAGCACAGGCGGCAGCCCTGCGCTGACAGCCACAACGAATGACGGCAGCGTCTCCATCGTCAACACCGGCAACCTGTCCTCGGACAGCGATCGCGGCATCTATGCCGATGGCGGCCACGATTCCACGGGCGGCGAGTTGGTTTCCGTCACCAACAGCGGTGATGTAACGGCCTATGCGGAAGCGATCCGCATGATCCAGTATCACGGCGATATCCGCGCCGAGAATTCCGGGGACGTGACGTCGCAGACCCAATCGGCGATCTATGCCTGGTCCGACACGACCGGAGCAATCTCCGTCACCAATTCAGGCTCTGCCGTTTCAACTGCGGCCTCGGCAGACAAAAAGGCGGGCATCCGTGTCGCATCCGAATACGGGAATGCCACCGTCGTCAACTCGGGTCTCGCCCAGGCCGAAGCCTACGGCGTGCGTGTGAGTGCCGGGACGGAAACGGGCGGCGCCGGCTTCGGTGACATCACCGTCGAGAACCGGGCCATGGGCGAGATGGTCGGAACGTCGGACACGGGCCTGCATCTCGTCACGATCAATGGCGCTGTTTCCGTGACCAATGACGGCAGCATTTCCGGCGCCAACGGTGTTTATGCCCGGACGAATCTGGGTCGTGTCGATGTCGTCAACGCCGGCACGATCACTGCCACGGCCGGCACCGGCGTTTTGCTGACCGGCGACAGCGTGACGCTGACCAACAGCGGGACGATTGAAGCCTCCGGCGGTGGTGCCGTATCGCTTTCGGGCGCTACCAGTCGGCTGATCCTGAGGGATGGCTCGTCGATTTCCGGCACGGTGTCTGCCGCGGGTGATGCCACGCTTCAACTCGATTTTGCCGGTGCCACCACCTTGGACGCCGCGCTTCTGGGCGACGGCGCCCAGTATCGCGGTTTCGATACGATATCGGCCACCGGCGCGGGGCTTCTGACCATGATCGGCACCAGCGACTATTCCGGTCTGGTGTCGCTGTCGGGCGGAAATGTCGTGGTGGATGGCGATATCCGCGATGCGGCCTTCCTCGTCGGCCGCGGGGTCACGCTGAGTGGCACCGGCAATGTCGGCGACCTCACTGTCGCTGATGGCGGCGCCGTTGCGCCCGGGCATTCTCCCGGAACGCTGTATGTCTATGGTGACCTGTCCTTCCAGACCGGCTCCAGCTATGTGGCCGATCTCACGACGACCGGTCTCAGCGACACCATTGTTGTCAGCGGCAATGTCAGTATTGCCAGCGGCACCACACTGGTGGTGGAAAACCTGCGTGTCGCCAACCCGCTGACGACCGTCTATCAGCTGATCACCGCGACCGGGGCTGTCACCGGGTCCTTCACGGCCCTGCGTGATCCCTGGGCCTTCATCGATCTCGACGTCAACTACAATCCCTCGAGCGTGACGCTCGGCTACCAGCGGACGGGAACCACCTTTGCGGATGCGGCGCTCGGCGGCAATGCGCGGGCGGTCGCGGCGGCACTCGACAGCTTTGGCGCAGCCTCTTCCTTCTATGACGATCTTCTGTGGAGCCAGGCGGCTTCGGCGCAATCCGTTTTTGATCAGCTCTCCGGTTCGCTGCATGTCTCGCAGATCGGCGGCCAGGTGGAATCGGATCTTCTGTTCAGCAGCCTGATGCTCTCGCATCTGCAGCCTTCGGTCGGGTCGACCACCGCCGGCGAGACGCGGCGCGTCGGCGAAGAGACCAGCCTCTGGATGTCCGGTTTCGGCCGCCGTGCGGAGCGGGACGGGAACGGCCTCGGTTCCGACATGACCGACAACAGCCGCGGCCTTGCCTTCGGCGCAACGACCATGCTGGGCGACGAGTGGACTTTCGGCGTTGCCGGTGCAATCGGCACGGACCACGTCACCAATGATTCCGGCAGCGGCCGGTCCGAAGCGGACAGCTATTTCCTTGGCCTCTCCGCCGCGCGGGATGTCGGTGCCTTCCGTGTCAGCCTGGGCGGCGCCTACACCTTCCGCAGCATCGATACGACCCGCTCGGTCGCCCTCGGCACCGTCAACGAGGAACTGACCGCCGGCTATGATGCGCGAAGCCTTCAGGCATTCGGCGAAGTCAGTACGCTGATCGGTCAGGGCGATCTTCACTGGCAGCCCTTCGGCAACCTCGTCTTCGTGCATTACGACAGCGACGGGTTTGCGGAAAGCGGTGGCACCACGGCGCTTGCCGGGCAGGGCATGTCGGACAGCACCCTTTATTCGACGCTTGGCCTGCGCCTTGCGTGGAATGTGCCGGTCTCAGGCCTGGAGAATGCCGCCGTGACGGCGCATGCGGGCTGGCGTCATGCCTTCGGCGATGACGCCAGCGATCGCCGGATGGCCTTCCTCTCCGGTGGCGACGGTTTCACCGTTGCTGGCGTCAAGGCGGCGAAGGACGCCGTCGTGCTGGGGCTCGGCGTCTCGATGGCGCCAACGCAAAACAGCAGCCTGTCGATCGGTTATGATGGCCAATTCGGCGATGGCACGGCTGCCCATGGCATCAAGGCGGACTGGAAGCTGCGGTTCTAGGCACGTCCGGGCCAAAAGTGCGTGAGCGGTTTTGCGTCCGGACTGCGTGAAAACAAAGAGATCGAGCATTGCAGGTGATCCGGTTTTCACCGGAAACTCTGGGGCATTTCCAGCGAATGTGAGACCGCGGTTTCGCGGCAATAGCATGCGCGCGGCCTTGTCGAGGCTGCAGCCTGTATCCCGTTATCCGGGATTGGTGCCGCCGGATCCGGTCGGCTCCAGTGAGGCGGCGGGGTCTTCTGGGCCACCTCGGCGATTGTCGATCGCACAAGGCGCTTTTCAGGAGCGGATTGATGGCCGGGCGGAAGACCGCCCGGCC
>NZ_VJMG01000042.1 GCF_007004135.1 Affinirhizobium straminoryzae | reverse complement strand
CCTGAGAACACCGCTTACAAATGTACTCTTGCTCAACGCTGTTCTTGAACAGCCATGTCACAATAGCGGGTCCGCATGACGGCGATCAGCCGCTCGTCCTCACCCCGCAAGAACGCGTGTTGCCGGACGGGATTCTGGTTAAATGCCACGGTCACGCGCTCTCCCGGCTCCAGGTTGCCTAGATAAACGACGTTACGGGATTGCAGCGCGCACACATGGGAGGCGCCTGCCTCGAACACTGCCCGCTCGGCCAGTGCGCTGAAGCTGGGAAAATAGAGAAGCCCGACAGCGTTGAAATCGGTAGAGGGGCAAGGCCGGACCGATGCAGATTGCAGTGCCGCCGGCATCTCCATTTCACCCTTGCCTGCTGAACGCGCCGCGTCGCTGGCGCTCCGTGCCATTCTCTGGACGAGAGCCGGCGCGTCGGGGGGCACCACCAACACCTTGGGCGCCCGCCGCACGATGGAGCGATTGCTCGATGGGTCAGCGCGTCCGACAAAGGTCGAGATCAGGATGAGATGACCGATCGAACTGTCATCCACCTTAATGCGCTGCACAGACGCCAGCCGCCCATGCCCGACGCGGTAAAGATCGGCAGCAAGCGTCAACTCACCCCCGAGCCGGGGACGCTCAGGCGAGTTGATATACAGACGTGTAGCGCAGAAGGCGGCGTAGAGCGGCTCTCCTGCCGCGCAGGTGAACACGGCCTCCCGCTGCCCCATGGCACGGGCGATAAGCCGCCAGTGCATGTCGCCGGCGCGACGTAGCAACCATTGCTCGGACAGGCCGAGATATCCCATCTCGGCCATTCCAAGCACATGCCGCTCCGTCAACTGCGGCGGCAGGCAAGGAGCAGAAGCCGGAAGTGTCATGCAGCGACCGCTCTCTTCTGGAGCGCCACGATCTGCTCGCTGAGGTACCGGCTGTCTTCATCAATCCCGAGGAAGCGCCCGGAGCCCCAGGTGTTTAGCCAGCCGAGGCCGATGAAGTATAACCCCGACGCCTCAGTCACGCCGCGATGGTACTTGGGCTTGCCGCGTTCATCCAGACAATCGACCTCAAGCCAAGAATAGTCCGGACGAAAACCGATCGCCCAGATGATCGAGGTAACACCGGAGGCGACCAGATCGACTTCCGTGATCTCCTGTTCAGGCCGCCACACCTTCTCGAACGGCGGTTCTTCGGGCGCATCGATCCCCTGCGAGGCGATCCAGGCATCGATCTGCGTACGAATACCGAGATAACTCCGGTCCGCATCATCAAGGTTCTTTTCCAGATCGGGCAGGAAGCTCATCTTCGTGCCGGCGCCACCCGCGACGGAGCCGTAAAGCTTTACGCCTTCGAGCGCATATTTGCGCAAATCGATCTCCTTGCCGCCATCGCGCCCGGACATGTAGTGGTTGGTCTGGGTCAGCGCCTTGATGGGATCGGGGTGGCGATCGATGGTGACCGCATAGGTGCCCGCGTCATAGAGCCAGTCGGTTGCGTCGCGCCCGCGATATTTGCGCGGGCTACGCGGTGCCGGACCGACGGCAAGATGGACAGGCCGACCTTCCAGATGGAAATCATCCATGATCTGTACGCCGGATTGGCCCGTTCCGACAATCAGCGTCGCACCTTCGGGCAGCTGCGACGGGCGGCGATAATCGCGCGAGTGCATCTGCACGATAGCGGGATCGAGATCCGCGGCATAGGGCGGCACAATCGGGTTGTCGTAACCGCCAGTGGCAATCACAACCTGATCGGCAATCCAATGCCCCACAGTCGTTTCGACCAGATAGCCGCCGCCATCACGCGGTGCGACGCGGGTGACGTCCACGCCCTCCCGTAAGGGCGGATTGAAGCTTTCCGCGAAGCCATCCAGATAGTCGACGATCTCGTCCTTCAGCATGAACCCGTCAGGATCGCTTCCATTATAGGCCCAGCCCGGCAGGCGGCATTGCCAATTGGGCGTGACAAGGCAGAAGCTGTCCCAGCGATTGTTGCGCCAGCTCTCAAAACGGCGATGCCTTTCCAGGACAACATGCTCGATGCCTTCTCGCATCAGATACCAGCTGACGGAAAGTCCGGCCTGCCCGCCGCCGATGATCAGGACAGGAATACGAGATGGATGGATCTCAATCATGGGAAGCCCTTTCATGACAGGGAGAGACAGGTCACATGCCCGTCCAATGGTTGGTTCTTCGCGGCCTGCTCGATGAGCGCCAACTGGTCCATGGCGGCAGAACAGGCGAAACCGTATTTGGCCGCCACCCGCTCAGACGCTTCGTTCAGTCCAGCGCGGGCACGCTCCAGGAATTCAGCAAGCGGATAGGTCTCACCCGCGGCGAGATGGCGATGGATAGCAGTGGAAGGCGAGTAGCAACTCTCTTCTGCCCCGTCGGGCCAGCGGATCGTAAAGCGGACTTCAGGCATGCGCTGTTTCCTTGGAGAGCGTGAGATAGGGCGAAGATGCATAGTCCCAGAAGATCGCGCGATCCTCCTGCCGCGCTAGGGCAATCTCCGGCTTGGCATGGGCCTTCCCGATGACTGCCGCGCTGATGTCGCGCTCCGCGAACGCAGCGCACACTTCAGATGCATTCTCTGGTCGAACCGACAGCAGGAAGCCATAGCTCGGAAAGGTTCGCAGCCACCGGACAATCTCCACACCGGGCGGCAAAGGAATGGCCGCGAGATCGATGTCGAACCCGCAGCGTGAACATTCGGCCAGCATCAGGGCCGTGCCAACAATGCCGCCCTGGCTGATATCCTTACCTGCATCGACCAGACCCCGTTCTGCCAGCAGCGGCAGGAGTTCATAATCCCCGCGCAGACGATCATGCGGCGCGTCGAGGGCTGCGCACCAGTTGTCGAAGCGTGGCCTGTATTCTCCACGATGATCGATGGCGGCGATCAGCACATCACCCGGTTGGGCAGCGAAACTAGAAATCAAGCGGCTTGCCCGCCCCGTCACGGAGACGGCAAGATTGAGCTCTGCGCTCCGCAGATTGGTATGGCCACCCACGATCGGCACGCCATAGGCTTGTGCCGCATCTCGCAAGCCTTTCAGCAAAGGGTCGGCAGAGGCCGCGTCCGGCGCCCATATCGCATCCAGAAGCGCGGTTGCGCGCCCTCCCATGGCAGCAATATCCGACAGGTTGACCATGACGCCGCACCACCCCGCAAACCAGGGATCATCTTGCACGAATTGTGGCATGAAGCCTTCGCCGGCGAAGAGGTCCCAGCCGCCGTCAGGTCGCGCAATCGCTGCCGCATCGTCGCCCGGACGACCACTCGTAGACGCGGTCAAGGCCAATGCGCGTGTCGAAGCCGCGATATCAAGCTTGCCGCGGATCGAGGGATGCGCTGTCAGTTGAGTGGCGATGTCGCGGAGATCCATTACCCCCTCCGCGCTCTGGCAGACCAGCCGGCAGCAGGATTGCCGATGGCCGGATAATAGGGGAGCGACGCCTGCATATGCATATGCGGCACGCCGTGAAGATCGACTTCCTTCACCGCCTCCCAGTGAAGCCGCCGGAAGAGCGGAACATTCTGAAGCTGCACATGCGCATTGAACTCATGGCAGCCGGCGCCATTCGCCGTACTGACCGCTAGGCGGATCAGTTCCGCCCCAAGCCGGCCAACCCTTCGATAGTCGGGAGCAACGGCCAGCCGTGAACCCCACCAGACGCTTGGTGAGGACTGATGAATGCGCACCGTGCCGACGACGTCGGAAGGTTCAGCCGCGACGGTGGCAATGGCCACCAGCGGAAGCGCGATCTCGTCGATTGCGTCCCGGTCGTGTTCGGCAAAGATCTTCTGTTCCTCGACGAAAACCTGATGCCGCAGGCGCCGAGCGCCCGCCACTTCCCAGGCTTCCGTTGCTGCGCGAATGATGAATTCCGGGCTGATGAAGGCCTGATGGTCCATAAGGCTCATGCCGGAACCCTCAGCTTTTCATAGGTGGAAAGAGCAGAGCAGGCGCCGCATTTGCCGCATCCGGCCTTGATGTCGGTAGCCTTGAGGCCGCCTTCGATCACGATGCGCGAGAGCGGTTCCAGAATGCCCGCCATGAACTCGGATGTCGGTGCCGGATGGCTTTCCAGAGGCGTTCCCGAAATCGGCACGAAGGGCACGACAAAGGGATAGACCCCCATCGCGACCAGCCGTTCCGACATGTCGAGGATCGCTTCCTGGGTATCGCCCAGACCCGCGAGAATATAGGTCGAGACCTGTCCTCGCCCGAACACCTTCACCGCAGCCTCAAAACTGGAAAAGTACTTTTCCAGCGGCACGCTGGCCTTGCCGGGCATGATGCGCTCGCGCACCGCAGGCGTGACCGCTTCCAGATGCATGCCGAGCGCATCGGCGCCTGCATCCTTCATGCGCTGGTGCCAGATATCATCTTCCGGCGGTTCGCACTGGACCTGGATCGGCAGATCCACGACGGCTTTGACTGCTCGTGCGCTTTCGGCAAGAATCGCAGCACCGCGATCTTTACCCGGCGGCGTACCCGTCGTCATGACCATGTGCTTGACGCCGTCCAGCTCGACGGCTGCCTTGGCAACTTCGGCCAGCTGCTCCGGCGTCTTGTGTGCAACGGTGCGACCGGCAGCAAGGCTTTGGCCGATCGAACAGAACTGACAGGTCTTCTTGCGGCTTTCATAGCGAATGCAGGTTTGCAGAACCGTGGTGGCAAGTACGTCGCGCGAATGCAACACAGCGATCTTGTTGTAGGGAATGCCGTCCGCCGTGACGAGGTCATAGAATTTTGGGCGATTGGGGAAGCGGATACGGGCCACTTCCGCCCCGTCTCGCGTGATGCGCGCCTGGCCATCGGCACCGGGCGCTTCGACCAGATAGGGGCTGTCGAAAGCGGGCGCGGTATGCACCGGCACCATGACTGTCGTATCGCCGAAGCTGACCGCCTTGTGATCGGAGGGACCGGCCCCACCGCGCCTGCTCTCGTGACCCGCGCGCGGATCGACAAGCCGCATGCCTTTGGTCTGGAGATCGTTGATGAGTTCGGGATTGGTCGCGGGCTTCAGATCAAGCATCTTGAACCTCCGGAAAACTGGCAATGTCGAGATCTTCATTGTGCGGGTGGGCGCTGCCGATCTGCTCCAGCGCCCGGGCAGGGCGCACATCCTGGACAAGATGCAGCAGTTCGGGCCGTGCGTAATGCCCGACCGAATCCATCATTCGCTTGCGCTTGGTGATCAGACGCATATCGAGGTCGCCGATCAGAATGCCCTCTCCCGACGTCAGCGGCGGCACGACATGGCGCCCTTCGGGGGTGATGATGCAGGTCATGCAGCCATCCCTCAGGCCCTTCTGCAGCGCGGGGTCAGGGTGGATCGAATGGATCTGCTCTTCGCTGAGCCAACCTGTGGCATTGACGATGAAACAGCCGGATTCCAGCGCATGATGGCGCATGGTAACCTCGATCTGCTCACCGAAGATCGGACCGACGAGAGAGCCCGGGAAATGAGAGGCATGGATTTCCTCGTGCTGCGCCATGAGGGCATAGCGCGCCAGGGGATTGTAATGCTCCCAGCAGGCAAGCGCACCGACACGTCCGACGGCGGTATCGACAACCTTCAGACCAGCTCCATCGCCCTGCCCCCAGATCATCCGTTCATGATAGGTGGGCGTGATCTTGCGACGCTTGAGTTTCAGAGTGCCATCGGCATCGAAAATCAGTTGGGTGTTGTAGAGCGATCCACGGTCCCGTTCGTTCACGCCCAGAACGATGACCACACTGCGTTTGCGCGCAGCCTCAGCCACGGCTCTGGTTTCGGCGGAGGGAACCGTGACGGCTTCCTCGTACAGTCGCAGATGCTCCGGTCCCTGCTGCACGGGCGGCAGGACAAAACTGAAGTAGGGGTACCAGGGAACAAAGGTCTCCGGGAAGACAATCAGTTCAGCGCCTTTTTCAGCAGCTTCTGCAGTTGCGTTGAGGACACGCTCGACTGTCCCGGCGCGCGATGTGAGGTCAGGCGCGATCTGGACAGCGGCGGCACGGACGGTTCGGGACATGGCAAGCTCTTTCGCATCGGTCAAGGTGCGTGGGGTCAGGGTGCGGGATGCCCGGGCCAACACGGAGGCCGGACATCCCGGCAAGGATCAGACGGTCCAAGTGTCGATGATCAGCGCGTTGGCCTTCTTGTGCAGCAGAATGCAGTCGAGCACGTCCTGCGGCAGGATCGGAATGATACCCGGGATCAACGATGGCTCGCCGTGACCGTAAAGCGCCTGCAGCGCGAAGCGACATGCATAGACCTTGCCGCCTTCTTTCATGAAGCGCTCGAGGTTCTTGTTGAAATTCAGGTGGCCCGGAAACGCCTCGTCACCAAGCTTGGGAAAGCCTCGCTGGATGCCGAGCGTCACGCCGGGGCCATACAGAAGGATCGAAGTTTCATAGCCTTTGCGCTGCAGGCGAATGGCATTGAGAATATTGACGAGGCCGATGGAGCCCTCGAAGGCGACTGTATGAAAGGTCACCAGGGCCTTTTCGCCCGGATCGGCCTTCACATCCTCGAAGACCTTGGATTCGTAATCAACGAAGAAGTCGCCATCTTTGTGGGCTTCATGCGTGACTTGAGGCATTTCAGTCGCTCCTGTTGCGGTGGGGATGACCGAGCCTACGACGGAAATTGTATGAATCAATATTAAGTGCAATATCCATACAATAATTTTGCATTTATGGAATTTCGGACTTCGACTTGCATTATTTCATCGCATGGCGCCCACAGAATAGGCGGTTTTTCAATGTATTTGCTTAAAATATCCCCCCCAAATTCGTGGGTTGCATCGCTCGGAATCAATGCATACAATTAGCAACAATTGATGAAAGACAGGATTCGAGACGGCATGACGAAATGGCTTCCGGTGCTCAGGCCCGATGGCAAACCGCGTTACCTCCAAATTGCAGACGCGATCGAAACGGCCATCAAGACAGGCGAGATCACCGTAGGGGAAAGATTGCCGCCCCAAAGGAAGCTTGCGGAGAAGCTCGGCATCGATTTCACCACAGTCAGCCGCGCCTATACGGAAGCCAACGCTCGCCGTCTGGTCGAGAGCCATGTCGGGCGCGGCACATTCGTCAGCACGCCTGCCTATGCGCGTCATGAAGCCGATCCCCGCCGCACACGCGACGAAGATCTTTCGATGAACATGCCGCCGGAACCGCAAGACCCCGATCTTGTCGCTCGCATGCAGGAGGGATTGCGAACCGTCGCGGCCAATCTCGTTTCCCTTCTTCGCTACCAGTCCACCACGGGCGGAGCGCAGGACAAGGCAGCCGCATCCTCCTGGCTTTCAAAACGCGGCATGGTGCCGAGCCTGGAACGGATTGCAATCACGCCCGGCGCCCATGCGACAATGACCGCGCTGCTGTCGACCATGACGCGGCCGGGAGATGTCATCTTATGTGAAGGCGTGACTTATCCCGGGCTGCGCGCCATTGCCGCCAGAATGAGCCTTCAGCTGGTGGGTCTTCCCATGGATGCATCCGGCATATTGCCGGGGGCGCTCGATGCCGCCATCCATCTGCATCAGCCGAAGGCGCTCTATCTGAACCCCACCGTCCAGAACCCGACAACGCTGACAATTCCCCAAGCGCGCCGGATGGAGATTGCCGAAGTTCTGATACGCCACAGGCTCCCGTTGATCGAGGATGATGCCTACGGTTTCATCCCGGCGATCGCCCCCGCACCGTTCGCGACGCTTGCGCCGGATCTGACCTGGCACATTGGCGGGCTTGCCAAATGCCTAGGCGCCGGCCTTCGCCTTGCCTATACCGTCGCCCCCAATGCGCGAGCCGCCTATTCGCTGGCACAGGCCCTGCGTGCGAGCGCCGTGATGCCGTCGCCGATCTGCATGGCGCTTGCGACACGCTGGATCGAAGACGGGACGGCGGATGCCATCCGTCGCTTCATCCGCACTGAAAGTGCGGCCCGCCAGATCATCGCTACGGAAACATTGGCCGGTTACAGCTTCAAGGGAGAGCCGGAAGCCTTCAACATCTGGCTGAAGCTGCCGGTGGGCGCAAGCCGCGCGGAATTGATGGGGCGGATGGCAGGCCGGCATGTGGGACTGATGCCATCAGATGCCTTTACGGTGCTTGGCACCCCCGATGAGCATGTGCGCGTATGCCTCGGAGGCGTCATCAACAGGGAGGAGCTGCGAGCCGGCCTTCTGTTTATTGCCAACTCCCTGTCCGATGCAGGCTGGATGGGGTGACGCACGAACTCACGCAGCACCCAATTGTACTGATGGGCGTCACACCCTGCGACCGGCATCGTCCAATTGCAGGAATTCCTTGTCAGTCAGTTCGACGCCAGCTGCGGCGCCATTTTCTTCCAGGTGGGCGACCTCAGATGTCACCGGGATCGGCAATAGGACTGGGCTACGCTTCAGGGTCCAGGTGAGGACGACCTGGCTTGCTGACACACTCTTTTGCGCCGCCAACCGAGAGAGGATCGAGCCCGGCTGCGTCAACCGCCCGGCGGCAAGCGGATAACAGGGAACAAGGCCAATGCCGTTTGCCTGGCAGTAAGCGAGCACATCCTCACTACAGCGATCGGCGCCCCTATTTAGGTCGTTCGAGCCAGTTCGAAAGCTGTTTAGAAGTGGACGCCGCCCGCGCATCGGGTAAGCGATCTTGACGAAAAGAGCGTTTGCAACCTTAATTGGCCAGTCAGGCCGTAGTGTGAGCGTCTCTGGCATTGGCAAGTTGCCGATGGGCATACCTTCGTTGGAAGGTAGGGAGCGCCTTGGAAGCGCTATCGCTACACGAGGTGTCTCGCCCATGAATGAAAACTACCACGCCTTGAGCGTTGAAACCTGCGGGTGGATTCGAAGAAATCGGTCTAATCCAGTGAAGTGGTAGGCAGACCGCAACTTGTTTGTTGCTCGCATAAGCCGATCGAAGGCAAGGGACCGAAGTCCCCCGCCACCTGTCGTTAGTGGAAGAACTCGGCGATGATCGTGCCGAAGATGAAGGTTCCGGCGTTGGCGACGAGCGAGACAACGATGATGCGCCAGCCAAGTTGTTTCAGGATAGGTAGATCCTTTGCCAGCGAAAGACCGGCGAAGGCGAGAACCGGTGTTACGAGCGGCAACAGTGCCATCTTGGCCGCAAGCGGGCTGACGTGGGTGGCGAGCGGCGAAAAAGGCGCGGTTGTGAACACGGCAAGCAGGGAAACCCAGCACACCAAGGGGATCTTCAGGAAGGCAAGCGCTTGGTGAACCAGGTATCCGCCAACGGCGATCACCCCCATGATCAGCATTGCAGGCAGCGCATCGGTTGGAGACGTTCCCGTTGCAATCCAGTTGCCGAGCAGGGCAACGCCACCGGAAGCGATGAGCGTCGCGCCCATCAGCCATATCGGCGTATCTTCTCCCTTGGCCACGGAAGAGAGCGCCTCGGTCATTTCCGTCGATGTACTTTGCGTGTTGCCATAGACGGAACGCTTGGGCGATAGCACCGGCTCAAGCTTGTGATACAGCCAGTTGGCGAGAGGCAGCGACAGGAATAGAGTGAAATAGGTCCCGACCGTGGTTGTCAGGAGATTTGCCGCTGCCGCGAATGCTGCAATCTCCTTGGCATCAGCCGGATGCTGCGCTGTGATGGCCGCGACGGCGGCCGACATCATGCTGCCGGAACCGACGCCCGCCCCCATGGCCAATGACCATGGATGGAAGATGCCAAGCCCCGCCATTGTTCCCGCCAGGAAGGCGATGAAGAGCGCGCCCAGTACCGTGCCGATCACATATTCGGCCAGCACGCCGCGGCCCTCCGGCGCATTCATGCCGTAGCGTTCGGAAATGATGGCGACGGAAAATTCGCGCCCGATCGAGAATGTCGCGCCGACTGCCTCGCGCTTGATACCCAGAATCAGGGCCAGCGGCAGGGCAAACACCATGGTGCCGAGGAAATGACCGAGTTCCTGAAACGCCAGCGCCCAGCCCGCCGAAGCGATCTTCGGCAGAGACTCGCCAATGATGAAGCCCAGCTTCACGACAAAGAAACCGATTGCCACCTGGATCAAGGCAGAGGCCATGAATTGCGTCTGTACCGAGGCCGCGCGCTGTCCCGGCAGGTTGCGGTGAATGACGCTGATGGCCGCACCGATCAGCAGCGCCCACACAATCGGAAACAGGACGACCTTGGTGATGCCCATGGGAACGGTGATGTTGCCAATGGCCTCAGCCACCAGAACGGCAAAGACCATTGCCAGACTGAGAAGGATGAATTGAAAGACAGGGCCGCGCGGAACTGCCGCCGCCGCGGAGGTTGGCGTATAACTCGACATGTGCATTCCCCTTTTTTGTGTCAGGGCCGTTGCACGCGGCCAAGACTGATGGACCCTGCCCAGTGAACGTCACAGTGCAATTCTTGGGTAGAAGCCTGGACCGGTACAAGGTGTTGCTTTGGATGCAACAGAAGTCTCCGAGTTACCTGTGGGGAGGCGCGGCAGACTTGAACCGCGCCACCCCGCAAGCATCAAAAAGCCGCCGCCCACGGTTCGCAGGCGACGGCAAATGGGTTTGTCCGCGGTGATCCGAGTCAGCGATCAACCAGCAACATAGCCGAAGGTTACTGCGGGCTGAGCGGCGGTCTCCACCCACACGCTCTTGGCCTGCGTATAGGCCATCAATGCGTCGCGACCGCTGGAACGCCCATAGCCACTGCGACCGAAGCCGCCGAAAGGTGACATGACGCTGATCGTCTTGTAGCCGTTGATCCAGAAGGTTCCGGCGCGGACCTGCGCGGCAACCCGATGGGCGCGACCGACATCCTGCGTCCAGACGGCACCGGCCAGACCGTAGGGATTGTCATTCGTCAACGCGATCGCTTCTTCCTCCGTATCGAAGGGCGTCACGCCGACCACCGGCCCGAATACTTCCTCACGGGAAATGCTCATCTCGGGCCGTACCTCGTCCAGAATGGTGGGTGCGAAGTAGTAGCCGCCGGTGTGCTCCAGGCTTTCGGGCCGTGCTCCACCCGCTGCCAGTCGCGCACCTTCACTCACGCCTTGCCGCACCATGTCGCCGATCTTCGTCCATTGCCGCAGATTGTTGATCGGTCCCATATGGGTCGTATCGAGCGAAGGGTCGCCAACGGGAATGCGGCCTGCGGCCTGCGCGTATTGTTCCACGAACTCGCGATGAATGGAGCGATGCACCAGAAGGCGTGAACCGGCCACGCAACTCTGGCCGGCGCCGCCGAAAATCGCCGCCTGAGCGCCTGCGATGGCGCGTGGAATATCAGCATCGCCAAAGACGATGTTGGCGGATTTGCCACCCAGTTCCAGGATGCAGGGCACGACATTGCGGGCCGCCGTCGCGGCGATGCTCGATCCAGCCGCAGCCGATCCGACGAAGACGACGAGACCGGTTTTCCGATGGGCAACGGCGGCCTGACCCGCAGTGGGACCCGCACCCGCCAGAACGTTGACGAGACCTTTTGGCGCGCCGCCCTTTTCGCAGAGAAGGCCCAGGATGAGCGTGCTGAGCGGCGTCAGTTCCGAGGGCTTGATGACGACACCATTGCCTGCGCAGATGGCGGGCGCAATCTGCCAGCCGCCGGTAAACAGCGGCGCATTCCAAGGCGTGATCTGGACGACCACGCCCACAGGCTCATGCCGCGTGTAGTTCAAATGGCTGGTCGGCACGGGAATGACCTCGCCATGCAGTTTGTCGCACCAGCCCGCATAATATTCGAACATCTCGGCGACCTTGATCACCTCGCCGCGAATATCGCGGATCGGCCTTCCTGCGGAGCGGCTTTCCACCTCGGCAATGACAGCTGCATATTCGCGGATTTTGCGGCCGATCTCGTTCATCACCCGCCCGCGGGCGGAGGCGGTCAGCTTCATCCACTCTTTCTGGCCGCGTTCGGCGGCGTCCATGGCGGTATCCACGACGCCTGCGTCGGCATCGGCAAAGGTTGCGAACACCTTGCCGGTCGAAGGGTCTGTCAGGGAAAGGCTTTCGCCGTGACCCGACATGACTGCACCGTCAATCAGGCTGCCGATCGTCTCGGTACCGAGAATGTCCTTCATCAGCTTCGCGATGCGAACACCCGGCTCCACGTGTATGTCCAAGCTATCCATAGTCCTGTTCCGCCGTTAGTTTTTCGCTTTGAACGCGCCCATGCGCGTGAAGTCGTCGCTATCTGCCAGTTCCGTCGAGCCGGCCCACAGGCTTGCCACCTGTTCGGCCAGCGGCAGCTGCGCACCGGTGCTGTCTGCAAGCTTCTTGGCAAGGCGCACATCCTTGCGCATCAATCCCATGGAGAAACCGCTGTCGAAGCGGTCGGACATAACCCAGGTCGGGAAATGCACCTCGCTGATCATCGATTTGCCGGATGCGGCGTTGACCACGCGCAAGGCCGCTTCCGGATCGATGCCAGCGGCAAGTGCGAGTTTCAGCCCCTCGCTGGTGGTGATCATGTGGGCAGCGGCAAGCAGGTTGTTGACAAGCTTTGCCACATTGCCCGCGCCGCTTGGGCCCACATGCAGAGCCTTTGCCGCCATGGCCTCGATGACCGGGCGAGCAAGAGCCAGATCCTCCTCAGAACCGCCGATCATCATGGTCAGCTTGCCGGAAGCGGCCCCTGCCGGGCCGCCGCTGACGGGGGCGTCTAGAAAACCATGGCCCAGCGCCTCCAGCCGTTTTGCTAGATCGCGGCTGACATCCGGTTCCGAGGTCGAGGTATCGATGATGATCACGCGCTGGCCGGTCTTTCCCTTGAGGAGATCAAGATGACCTTCGACAACGCTGCGCACATCCTGCGCTGTCGGCAGCGAGAAAACCAGAAACGCGCTGGCTGCAACCAGGTCCGCAATGGTGGATTGCGGCAAAACACCTGCATCTTCGGCAAGTTTGCGACGATCGGCAGAAAGGTCGAAGCCAAGCGTTCTGAACCCCTTGGTGGCGAGCGTCTGGGCCATGCCGAGCCCCATGCTGCCGAGCCCGATCACGCCGACGGTCGTCTGTACTTCAGGCATGTTCCCCTTATCCTTCTATTCTATGCAAAGTTCATCACGCACTGTGATGGGGTCAGGCTGACATCTGCCGACCGTTTGCGGTAGCGGCAGGATCGACAACAATGCGTTGCGGCCTTGGCAACATCGGTAATGTCCCTTGAAACGCCGACATGGCGGTCGCAAGATGGCTTGCCAGCCGCTCAACAGAATTGGGGAGCCGCCGCCTCGCCTTGACCATAAGATGGGCGGAGGCCTCGTTCAGCAGCGGATCGGAGAGTTCAACCGCCTCCACGGTGCCGCGGGCGAGCTCCGTCGCCACAGCAAAGCGCGGCAGATAGGTGACCCCGAGACCCGCCACCACGAAACGTCTGAGCACATCGAGCGAGGAGGTCTCGACCAAGGGCGCAAGAGCAAGTCCGTGATTGGCCGCAACGCGCCCCACAAGGTCGGTTACGCCGTGCCCCTTGCCCAAAAGGGCGCAAGGCAGGGCCATGCATTCCACGAGCGAGATCGTCTTCCGGCCCGCAAGCGGGCTCGATGGGTGAAAGATGGCGCAGAGCGGCTGCCGGGAAATCGCCAGAGACCGGACCTTCGGCTCGATCAGCGGATTATAGGCGATACCGATATCGGCATCCCCCTCGATCACGGCCTGCATCACCCCTTCGGTACCGCCAAGATGCACCGCATAGCGGATCGATGGATAGACATCCACGAAGGCTTTCAGCCCGTGTTCGATCAGATCGGCCAGGAATCCCTCACCGCAGCAGATACGAACGCGGCCCTGCTGAACGCCTTTCAATTGCGCCAGTTGCTCCTCAAGCAGGCTCCCGTCTTCGAGAACGCGCTTGCCATGCTCCAGCACAAGGGCTCCCGCATCCGTCAGCGCAACGCCGCGGCTGTTGCGATCGAACAGAGGCAGGCCGACATTACGCTCGATATCCGCCACCTGCCGGCTGACGATGGATGGCGCAACGGAGAGATGCTCGGCTGCGCTGCGGATGGACCCGTAACGAACCACCGCCATGAATATTCGAAGGGCTTTGGCGTCGAGTATCTCCATCATTCACCTGTCATTTGCATCCGCTCGCGCAGGGATATGTTCCGCGCGGAGCAACGCGACCTACACCGGCATTCCAGTGGCTGAAAAAGCAAGGAAGACGTTCCCATAAGCGGCGGCGTCCGGCAGTCTTATGTCCTCGGGGCCGATCGTGGCTGTAACGGCGTTTTCCGCGAGGATCGCGGCAACGCGATCCAGATCGGGCACTTTTATGTGCGCCGCGATGCAACAGGGGCCGTCCGCTGGGTTCACACCGCCGGGCAGGGTACCGTAGCGGCGTTCCACGCCCCTTTGATCCGTCACCACATAGGCGCCGCGTCCGGTTCGTGCGCCGAAGCCGTTTTCCAGTACAAACAGGCTTTGTTCGCCATAAAGCCCTGCCAGTCGCTCACGCACCGCATGCTGATGTGCCTTCTCCGCCATAATTGTCAGCTGCGAGTATGACATGGCGCCATTCCTGTGGGTGCTCCACTGCGGCACATAGATCAGGTCTGGCCGATGCTGCTGGCAGATGAAGTTGGACAGACGCGGCATTTCCGGTGAGCCTAGTATCTTCAGCGTCGTCGATGTCCGATCCGGCGTGCCATCCGGACGGTTAACATCCCGCCCGAAGGCGATCGTTCCCTGACAGGTGATGCCACGCGCGATCACCAGTGCCGTATCCGTTTCCGCCGCGTCGCTATTGAGTGCCGTCAGCGCGATGCCTTCGCGCTCGCGAAGGTGGTCATGGACGAAGCGGCCGAAACGAAAATCGCCCGCAGCATAGCTGTCCAGCAGGGTTTCATCATAGATGCTGACAAGCTCGATCAGCGAGCGGTCCATGATTGCAATGCAGGTGCTGGTGCCCCAGGGGTGGCGGCTCTGCGGCGCGAAGGTGAACCCCAGTGCACGAAAGCGTTCGACAGCCGCATCAAGGTCCCGCACCGCAATCAGCGGATGGTCGATGCCAAGAAAGCCGGTCATGCGCAAATCTCCTTTCAGTCATATGCCTTTGAAGGATGTTTCGGTGCGGGGTTTGCCCTTTGCCGGAACGCCTGCCACGGTGGTTCCCGGTTCCACATCCTTCAGCACCACGGAACCGGCGGCAATCACGGCCCCGGCACCGATGTCGATGCCGCCAAGAAGCACAGCATCGGCGCCGACAGTGACGCCGGAACCGAGGCGCGGATGGCGCCGTTCACCGCTGTCCTTCAGAGTGCTGCCGAGCGTGACGCCGTGCCAGATGCTGACGTCATCACCAATGATGGCCGTTTCTCCGACAACGAAGCCCAGCCCGTGATCAAGCCAGATTCCCTTGCCAAACCGGGCTGCGGGATGAATATCCGTAGAGAATGCCCGCCCAAACACCGCCTTCAGCGCCAGCGCCAGGTCGCGTTCGTCTGTCGTCCAGTAAAAATGCGCGACACGATGGGCCAGAACGGCATGAACGCCGCGCGAATAGAGAAGCGTTGCCGAAAGCCCGCCGGGCTCGAAGTTCTTGCGCGCTGTTGTCTCGATATCCACCAGTGCCGCACCGAAGCTTTTGGCATCGGCTTTGAAAGCTTCCATGGCGTGGTACCGAAGACGCGCGGCATCAGATTGGCCCGTTGCGGCGCTTGCCAGAACATCGGCCAGCAGACCAGCAGCATCGCCCGATTCGACTGGGGAAAGACCAAGCAGGGCTTGAATGTCAGGCTTGCGCCGGTACAGATCCGCCACTTCGGCCAGAAGGCGTTCGGCAATCGTCTGATACGGTCTTTCCTGCTGCTCCATGCTACCTCTTCCGTTCCGAAACCTTGGTCATGACGCAGTGTTCCCTGTACAAATCACCAGGTCCAGTTAATAATTGTAAGGTAATCAATTAGGAAAAATGGACAAAGATTTCTCCGGTGGACCTCCAGAGACTGAGAACCCTGCGCGAGCTTCACCACCGGCAGACCATGGCTGCCGTTGCTGACGCGCTCCTGATTTCAGCTTCGGCGGTGTCGCAGCAAGTGGCGCTGCTGGAGGCCGATCTGGATGTGAAGCTGATCGAGCGCCGGGGCAGGGGCGTGACATTTACTCCCGCAGGTTTGCGGCTGATCGACCACGCGGACCGGATTTTCGGACTGGTCGAGGCTGCGAGAACCGATCTTGCCGCGTTGAAACAGGTTATCTGCGGCGAGATCCGCATTGCTGCCTTTCCCTCCATTGCGGCAACGGTTGTGCCTGCCGCCATGCGGCTTGCGCGGGAGCGCCATCCGCAACTCGATGTGACATTGTCGGCCATGGAGCCATCCGAAGGGCTTGCGGCGCTCAGATCCTGGCAAACAGACATTGCCCTGATCGATGATCTGACCTTGACGCCGGATCCGACGGATGAGCGGGTGGACAGGATCTTCCTGCAGGAAGATGAGCTTTTTGCCATCCTTCCCGTGTCCCACAGGCTTTCCATGGCCGAAACTGTGAGCCTGGCTGATCTGCGCGGCGAGAAATGGGCGCTCGATGTGGCCTCGAATGTCTATAGCGATGTCATTCGCGAGCGTTGCCGGCAAGCGGGCTTCGAGCCGCAGGTCAACGGATATTGTAATGATTTCGAAGTGGTGCTGGCCTTGATCAGGGCAGGCTGCTGCATATCGGTGATGCCGGCCTTGCGTCTGCGCCATGTGGGGCGGGAGGTTTGCATCAAGCGTTTGAACCCTCCGATACACCGCAGGATCATGATAGCCATCAGGGCCAAGGAAGCACGCAACCCCGCGCTGTGCGCCTTTATCGACGTTTTGCTGGAGGCGGCACGGGATTTCATGCCATCGCAAGCGACGGCAGGCGTTGCGTAAGACAGAACAAGGTGTTGCGCTACTTCGCTCTTCAAAGCTGCTCCACAAATCGCCAAGATGACCATAGAAGCCAATGCCGCCCAGTGCATTCCAATGCCAAAAGGATTTCGACATGAACACTCTTCCGTCCGAAAAACTTGAAGAGGTCCTTCGCTGGCGCCACCATCTGCATGCCAACCCCGAACTTGGTTTTCAGGAGATCGAAACGGCGCGGTTCATTGCGCAAAGGCTTGCAGATTGGGGTTATGCCGTTCGCACTGGTTACGGCCGTACGGGCGTTGTCGGAACTCTGACGAAGGGAACCTCCCGAAAGGCATTGGGCATTCGTGCCGATATGGATGCGCTTCCCATCACCGAAGAGACTGGTGCAGCCTATGCCTCCAAGACGGCCGGAGTGATGCACGCCTGTGGCCATGACGGGCACGTGACGGTGGCGCTTGCAGCGGCATGGGAGCTGGCCAGCGAAACCTTTGACGGCACAGTTCACCTCATATTCCAGCCTGCAGAGGAAAACGAAGGCGGTGCCCGCGCTATGGTGGAAGATGGGCTGTTCCGCGATTTCCCCCTGGATATGGTGCTCGGCATGCATAACTGGCCCGCGCTGCCGGTTGGAACGCTGGTGGCCCGTGATGACCAGATGATGGCGGCTTTTGGGATCTTCGAAGTGCAGGTCATCGGTCGTGGTGCCCATGGTGCCATGCCGCACGAGGGAGCCGATCCTGTGCTGGCCGCCTCACAAATCGTCAGCGCGCTGAACACGATTGCGAGCCGCAACGTTTCCCCTATGCAGGCGTCGGTGGTGTCCGTCACCCAGATCCACGGAGGTGACGCGTGGAACGTCATTCCCGAGCGCGTGCTGATCCGTGGCACGACGCGCTGGTTCGATGCGAGCGTCGGGGATACGCTGCAGGCGCGGCTGGAACAGGTTGCCCGGTCCGTGGCTGAAGGTTTCGGATGCCGCGCCGAGATCGACTATCAGCGACGCTACCCCGCCACGATCAACAATCCCGAGGTTGCAGCTATGGTGCGTTCGCAGGCGGCTGCGCTGAACCTGCAAGTCATGGATGCTGCGCCTTCCATGGCTGCGGAAGACTTCGCCTTTATGCTGAACGAAAAGCCCGGCTGCTATTTCTGGCTGGGTGCTGCCCGCACCACGGGTGACAATCCCGGCCTGCACTCTCCGCGCTTCGACTTCAATGATACGATCATTCCCGTCGCTGTCGAAATGTGGCGTTCCACCGCGATAAGTTATCTACGATAGCTGGAATGACGACAGTGCTCGACACCGAAGCTGCTTGTATCCTTAGTCACAGTGAAGTGGACGGGTGTAAACCGCTTATTGAGCTCAGCTGTGATTTCACTCTCGCTTTCCCCATGGACGAACCTGCGATATATCTCGCGAAGCAGCTCCACCTCTTCGGCCGGCCCCCAAGTGAGGATTAAACGGTGTGTCTGAACGCTTTTGTGCTAGCCGCGTAGGAGAATACTGAACCGCCCCGGCTTTGCCGGAGACCGTTTGGTTTAAGTTGTGCGGCCATGGCTGGCGCGTCCAGCATGGCATAGTATCGTTCTTCTGCCTCGGCTGGCGGTATGTTGCCGATAGGCTCCAGAAGGCGTCGGTGGTTAAACCAGTCGACCCATTCGAGCGTGGCGAACTCCACGGCTTCGAAGTTGCGCCATGGTCCTCGCCGATGGATGACCTCGGCCTTGTAAAGACCGTTGATCGTTTCGGCGAGAGCATTGTCGTAACTGTCGCCAACACTTCCGACAGAGGGCTCGATGCCCGCCTCCGCTAGCCGTTCGGAATAGCGAATGGACACATATTGGGCAGATTCAACCGGTCGCCGCAACACCCCCAATTTGGAGGTGTTTATGGTGACGGGAAGACGGAAGTCGGAGCGATCAACGCGGCGCAAATTGTCCTCGCCAGGTCGGCCACCGGTGTGGCAGCGTGAGAACCTGTGCCGGTTCTGGCAAGGAGTGTCGGCAGGTCTGTCGAGTGAAGAAGCAGCCGTCGAAGCTGGGGTTTCCGGCCCTGTCGGTATCCGGTGGTTTCGGAGTTCAGGTGGCATGCCTCCTACACATCTTTCACCTGCAGCGGCGCCACTCACGGGCCGCAACCTGACGTTCCGGGAACGTGAGGAAATTGCTTTGGAATGCGCTCGGGGCAATGGCATTCGTGCCATCGCACGGAAGCTGGGACGCTCGCCCAGCACGATCTCTCGCGAGATCAGGCGCAACTCGGCGACACGCAGCGGAGACTTCGACTATCGGGCCACGACTGCACAATGGCATGCTGATCGAGCCGCACGTCGACCGAAGACAGGAAAGCTGGCAACCAATCCTGCGCTTCGTGACTACGTGCAAGACCGGCTTGCCGGGCTCATAGCCACGCCCGACGGCATCGCCTTCGATGGCCCCGTCGTGGTATGGAAAGGACGGCGTGCTGTTCATCGACAAAGTCGACGCTGGTCCAAAGCCTGGAGCCCTGAACAGATTGCGCGGCGTCTAGTGCTGGATTTCCCTAAGGACCCGACCATGCGCATCAGCCACGAAGCCATCTACCAGGCGCTCTACATTCAGGGCCGGGGTGCCTTGAAGCGGGAACTTTCTGCTTGCCTTCGTTCCGGACGAGCGCTGCGGCTGCCTCGCGAACGTGCTCGTAGCCGTGGCAAATCCTTCCTGACAGATGCGTTGATGATTAGCGATCGCCCGTCCGAGATCGACGAAAGAGCGGTACCCGGCCATTGGGAAGGTGATCTTATTCTTGGGCTCGGCAGCTCAGCGATCGGTACGCTGGTGGAACGAACGACACGGTTCACAATGCTCCTGCACCTCCCACGCATGGAACGTCATGGGATGGACAAGTCTGTCAAAAACGGTCCGGCGCTTGCCGGTCATGGGGCCGAAGCCGTCCGCGACGCGATCGCAGGCACCATCATGGATCTAGCCGCACACCTTCGCAGATCACTCACCTGGGACCAAGGCGCGGAGATGGCTCAGCATCCTCGACTGCGCATCGACACTGGGCTCGATATCTATTTCTGCGACCCTCAAAGCCCATGGCAGCGCGGGAGCAATGAGAATACCAACGGCCTGCTGCGTCAGTACTTTCCAAAAGGGACGGATCTCAGCCAGCATGGCGCCGATGAACTCAGCGCCGTAGCACATGCGCTCAATAGCAGACCACGCAAGACGCTGGGCTGGCGCACACCTGCAGAGGCGCTCGACGGTTTGCTCAAATCAGATATGATCGAGGATGTTGCGGCGACCGGTTGAATCTGCCTTGCGAGCCGCGGTCGGAATGATGAACCAGCCCGCCACGTTTGACGGGCCGCCGATCATGGAGTGCCTGGTCGAGAGCATCGAGGACGAATCCCGCGTGCGCCGTTCGACTGGCCCGCCAGCCAACGATACGGCGGGCGAAGGCATCGATTACAAAGGCCACGTAGACGAAGCCCTGCCAGGTCGCGACATAGGTGAAATCGGAAAGCCAGAGCATGTTTGGCGCGGGAGCCTTGAAGTGGCGGTTGACGCGGTCGAGCGGACACGGGGCAGACTTGTCCGATACGGTGGTTTTGATGGGCTTGCCACGAATGATGCCTTGAAGACCCATCATTCTCATGAGCCTTGCGACGGTGCAGCGAGCGATATCGAAGCCTTCTCGCTGCAACTATCGCCACACTTTCCGCACGCCATAGACCTGGAAGTTCTCGTGGAACACCCGCCGTATCTCGACTTTCATGGCGATATCATTCCGTTCGCGGGCTGATACGCGACCCACGTCCGTGCGCTTGGCGACGACCTCATAATAGGTGGACGGGGCAATCGGCAGCAGCCTGCAGATCAGCTCGACCCCGAGCGCCGAGCGGTGTTCGTCGATGAAGGAAATCATCGCTTCAGTGGGCGGTCGAGCTCCGCCTGAGCAAAATACGCCGAAGCTTTGCGTAAAATCTCATTCGCCTGACGAAGCTCGCGGTTCTCCCGCTCCAGAGCCTTCATCTTCTCCGCCACGTCACTCGGCAAACCTGCACGCTTGCCGCTGTCGACCTCGGCCTTCTTCACCCATTCATGAAGGGTATGCGCCGAGCAACCGATCTTGGCCGCTATCGATGATAACGCCGCCCAGCGGGAGGAATGTTCGGCTTCATGCTCCATCACCATCCGAACGGCGCGGGCACGAACTTCAGGAGAGAATTTGTTCGTCGTCTTGCTTGTCATCGACCCTACTTCTCGCGAGTTGGGGGCTCCGGCAAACCCGGCGCGGTTCAGACGGATGCGAGTGGTCGCCCGATCAGTTTCTTCATAACGGCCTGTCAAATGAGTGATTATACCGGTGCTGCCCCCTTGCCTGATGAACTTCCCAAGGCCAAATGGCTACTGGCCGACCGTGGCTATGATGCCGACTGGTATCGTGACGCGTTACAGGCGAAGGGGATCACTC
Source organism: Affinirhizobium straminoryzae (assembly GCF_007004135.1). Classification (GTDB taxonomy): domain Bacteria; phylum Pseudomonadota; class Alphaproteobacteria; order Rhizobiales; family Rhizobiaceae; genus Neorhizobium; species Neorhizobium straminoryzae. The sequence goes on along the minus strand of NZ_VJMG01000042.1, from coordinate 17,945 downwards.
CCTGCATTCCGGGTCGGAAATCCCGGACCACGACCATCAAATACGACAAACGGCGCAACCGAATAGAGATCATGTTCGGGCGTCTCAAGGACTGGCGGCGTGTCGCTACGCGCTACGACAGGTGCCCAATGGCTTCTCTTTCCGCCATCTCTCTCGCTGCAACCGTTATCTTCTGGCTCTGATCAACGTGTCCTGACCTTAGGTGTAGCAATGGTCATCTTCCTTGCGAGTAACAACTGATTGATATCATTCGCGGGTAGCACTTCACCTTTAACCCACCCCCCTTACATGATTTTGGGTCGTAATATACCTCTACCATGAATTGCCTCTCCCATGGGGTGGGTTCAATAACGAAGTGCCATATCCCTTTCCTCTTGGGTGACGCTTCCGCCACTTTCTGTGGGGCCTGCGTCAGCGGCGAACCAGTATCGGGCCATAGAACAGGCTGAAGCCGGCGAAGCTGAGCGCCCAGGCGAGGCCGGAGCCTGCCACCAGCAGCGTGAAATGGTCCGCATCGAAGGCGGCGAGGATGCGGCAGGCGGTGGCGAGCATCAGCAGCAGGAAGAGAAGGCGCGAGCGGCGGTCCATCACCAGCCGATGGCCGGTATGGCCAAGCGAGGCGCGCATCATGACCGACAGCGCCATGGTGCCGATGGCGCCGGCGCCGACCGCGTGCAGGCCGGCGGCCGCGGGCACGGCATCGGCAAACAGGCTCGAGAGGCCCGCCAGCACGAAGCCGAGCGGGATGAAGAGATAGGAGACATGCAGCACCAGCACCAGTGGTTCGCGAAGCGTCCGCTCGCCGGCCCAGCGCGTCAGCCGCACGGCCTGCCCCACGCCGGCAGCCAGCATGAGGAGACCACCGAGGCGGGATTCCGGAGCGGCCGTCCATGCCGACAGCGCGAGAACGGCCATTCCCATGGAGGTGGCATCGAAGCGGTTGAAGGCTGTGGGCATCCGGCCGGGTTCTTCCCGCGCCAGCCAGTTGCGGGTGAAGCTCGGAATGATCCGTCCGCCGATGATCATGATCAGCGTTACACTGGCGGCGATGGCCAGACGACGGGCGAGATCGGTCGTGCCGGTCGTCAAGGCCTCGATGTGAAACAGCAGATTGGCGGCAAACAGGGTCACCACCGGCACCAGCACCTTCAGATTGCGCCAGTTGCGCCCGGCGGTGATCTCGCGGCCGATCACGAGGCTGACGGCAAGCAGGAAGGTGCCATCGATGATCGCCGCCGGCACCGCGCCGATGATGCCCGAGCAGAGCACTGCCAGCCGTCCGGCGCACCACAGCGCCGTCAGCCGGGCAAGCGGCCGGCCACGCACCGGCAACCGGCCGGTCCAGTTTGGCACGGCTGTCAGCAGGAAACCGGTGGTGATGGCGGCCATGAAGCCGAAGAGCATTTCATGGATGTGCCAGTCGACGGGCTGAAAGCCGCTGGGCAAGGCAATCTCCCCCCACAAAAGCGGCAGCCACAGAAGCATGGAGATGGCGGCATAGAGTGCGCCGAGCAGGAAGAAGGGCCGGAAGCCATAGGAGAGGATGGCAGGCCCCTGATGGGGGCGGGAGGCGGAATTGGCCATGGTGGTTCTCCGGACAAGGCCTGGTCAAGACAGGCACTCAGGATATGTTGAAGAGGCACTCGAGGCGCAGGCAAAGCGTCCGTTGCGCGTCGGGGACACGCCCAAACACAGCGCACGGGCGGCACGCGTCAGGCGGCAGCCCGGGCGCCTCAACCGGGGCGGTGGCTCTTCAGGCGGGCGGGATCCGTGTCGATGCGCCCCGCGCCGATCAGATCAAGGCAATAGGGAATGGCGGGAAAGACGGCATCGAGGCAGAGCGCGATGGAGGCCGGCCGGCCCGGCAGGTTGACGATCAGCGTCTTGCCGCGCGTGCCGGCGGTCTGGCGCGACAGGATCGCGGTCGCCACCTGTTCAAGGCTCCTGCGCCGCATCAGCTCGCCAAAGCCGGGCAGTTCCCGCTCCAGGATGTCGGTCATGGCCTCCGGCGTCTCGTCGCGGGGCGCAGGCCCCGTGCCCCCGGTGGTGAGGATCAGGTCCACCTGCGCTTCATCGCAGAGGCGGATCAGCGTGTCGCGCACTCTCTCCCGGCCGTCGGGAATGACCTCGCGGATGAGCGTGTAGTCGCCCACCACGACCGACTTCAGCCATGCCGCGATGGCCGGCCCGCCGAGATCCTCGTATTCCCCGCGGCTGGCGCGGTCGGAAATCGTCACGATGGCAATCTGCATGTCTCAGCCTCCGAGATAGGACATGGGGCGGGCGATCCCCGCCACCCCGCTTGAACTGATGCGAAACGCATGCCCCTTCGGCTTGCGCGAGACCGCATCGAGAATACGCGCCGCCAGCACCTGATCGGATCCGCCCGACCGCAGCACGTCGCGCAGGCCGACCGAGCCCTCCTCCCCCATGCAGGTGAAGAGTTCGCCTGTGGCACTGACGCGAAGCCGGGTGCAGCCCGCGCAGAAATCGCAGGAGAGCGGCGTGATGAAGCCGAGCCTTCCACCCGTCTCCGCCACCCGCATGTAGCGCGCCGGCCCGCCGGTGCGATCCGGCAGCGGCGTCATGGTCCAGCGCCTGGAGAGACGCTGTCTGAGATCGGTGAGCGAGAGATGGCTCGCCCGGCGGTCGTGGGAGACGTCACCCAGCGGCATTTCCTCGATCAGCGTCAGGTCCATGCCCTGCCCGTGTGCGAAGCGGATCAGGTCGTCGACCTCCGTTTCAAATCCGCCCTGCATGGCAACGGCGTTGATCTTGATCTTCAGCCCGGCAGAAAGGGCAGCCTCGATGCCTGCCAGCACCTTCTCGATCCGCCCCCGGCGGGTGATTGCCGCATAGCGCGCACCATCCCGCGTATCGAGCGAAACGTTGACGCGCCGCACACCCGCCGCAAACAGCGCGGCGGCATGGCGGGAAAGCTGCGTGCCATTGGTTGTGAGCGTCACTTCATCGAGATCGCCGGTGCGCAGATGCGGCGCAAGCAGGCCGAACAGCGCCATGATGTTCCTGCGCGCCAGCGGCTCGCCGCCCGTCACGCGGATCTTCCGCACGCCGTGGCGCAGGAAGATGAGGCAGAGACGGTAAAGCTCCTCGAAGCTCAGCACCTCGTTGCGGGGGAGGAAGGTCATATCCTCGGCCATGCAATAGGTGCAGCGCAGGTCGCAGCGGTCCGTCACCGACAGCCGCAGGTAATCGGCGGTGCGGCCGAAGCGATCTCTGAGGGCAGGCGCGGAAGAGACCATGTCACATCCCTCCCCTTGCGCCGAGAAGATTCATCCCTTCAATCTCGGCATCGGCGGCCAGCAGGCCGATATACTGGGATACCGATCTGGACCAGGCCGCAGCCTCCAGCCAGCCGGCAATCGTCTCGCGTACACTCTCGAAAGGCAGTTGCTGCGCCTCGATCCTGCGGTCGAGACGGATGATGTGGAAGCCGTAGCGACTCTCCACCGGTGTCGCCACAGTCTCGCCGGGGCAAAGCCCCCTCAGTGCCACCTCGAATTCCGGCACGGTGCTGCCGGGCGACAGCTGGCCGAGATTGCCGCCATGCGGGGCGGAGGGGCAGGCGGAGAACTCGGCCGCGAGCGAGGCAAAGGCCTGCGGCCGCTGGCGCAGCATGGCGATCAGCCCTTCCGCCGTTTCGCGCGCCGTCTGGCGGGCTTTGTGGTCGGAGGGATCGGCCGCGACCAGGATATGGCGGGCCTCCCACATCGGTTCGCAGGTGAAGCGCTGCCGGTTGTTGTCGAAGTAGCGGCGGCACTCCTCGTCCGTTGCGGTCGGGGCGCGGGTCTCCTGCTCGATGACGGCGCGGATCGCCGCATCTTCGTCCGTCTCGCGCCGGCCTTCATCATCCAGGACAGGTGTTGCGGACACGTGCAGCTCGGCCGCGCGCGACAGAAGCAGCTGGCGAATGACCAGCGCGCGGGCCGCCTGCGCCAGCGCCTCGCCCGGGTTCTCCGAGGGATGGTTCTGTGTTTCGGCCAGGATCAGGTGTTCGGCAATTTCCACGCCGTTCACGCGGATGCGTCTGAACAGCGGCTGCGCCTTGGGCGGCACCGTCGTGTCAGGCTCCTGATAGCCGCTGTAGCTCTCCTGCGCGGCATTGGCAGGCACATTGCCATGCACATGATCGGAGGCGTGACCGTGGCCGCAGCCGTGATCATGGGCGGGCGCCTTCGGTTTCAGGCGATCGAGCAGATTGACCATGATGTTTACTCCGCCGCCACGCGGTTTGCCCGCGATCCATCACCCCGCTGGCGCACCACCTGATAGCCGGGCCGCCAGATATAGCGCACCGGCGCGCTCAGCATGTGCACGAGGCGCGTGAAGGGGAAGAGAAGCAGGATGGTGAGGCCCAGGAAGAGGTGCAGCTTGAAGACCAGGGGCACGTCGGCGACGTGGCTGGCGGCTGCCGGATCGAATGTGAAGATGCCTTGCGCCCAACTCATGAACTTCACCATTTCATGCCCGTCGATATGGGCGATCGAGACCGGAATCGTGGAAAGCCCGAGAAACAGCTGACACCACAACAGAATGATGATCAGCCTATCCGAATTGCTGGATTGGGTGCGGACACGGGCATCGAAAAGACGCCGATGCACCAGAAGCGTAGCCCCCACGATGGCCGCCGTTCCGGCAACACCGCCCGCCACCACTGCGAGCGTTTGCTTGGCCTGGTGGGTCACGCCGAGAAAGTCCCAGACCGCAATCGGCGTCAGCAGGCCGACAAAGTGGCCGAGAAAGATCATCAGCACACCGAGATGAAACAGCACGGAGCCCCACATCAACTGCTTGCGCCGCAAGAGCTGGCTGGAACCGGAGCGCCACGAATAAGGCTCGCGGTCGTAACGGATGATCGAACCCACCACCAGCACGGACAGCGCGATATAGGGGTAGATGCCATAGAGAAGCGTGTTCAGAAAATCGCTCATCGAAGCCTCCTCAGTTCGGGGTTGCGCTGTGGGCTGCGGGGCGTCGTTGCGCTGCACGCACCTGCATGCGCAGGCGGTCGGGGCCGCAAGCCCCCTCCCCTGCATTGCCGCCGAAGGTCACGGCCTCTTCCTCCCAGATGCGATCCAGCGCTTCCAGATCGTCGGGGTCATCTTCCTCCGCCAAAAGCAGAGCAGAAAGCAGGGCTGCGTCCGGTTCGCTGCGGGTTAGCAGGGAAAGTGCGGCAAAGGCATTGGCGTAAACCGAAGGGCGCTTTTTCAATCGGGCACCGATGGCCGCCACGATATGTGCCGTTTGAGCCAGCAGTTCATGCGCCTCTTCAGAGGGCAGCACGGAGAGGAATTCGAGAAACAGCGGCAGATAATCCGGCATTTCCCGGGCATCGATCTCGAAGCCGCGGCCTTCATACATGGTCTTGAGGTCCACCATGGCTTGCCCACGATCCCGGCCTTCGCCATGTACATGTTCGAACAGGTGCAGGGAAAGCGAGCGGCTGCGGTCGAACAGATGAACATAGCGCTCCTGCGCTTCCAGCAGGTCCAGTCTGGCGAGATCATCGATCAGGCGGCTGAACAATAGGCGGACGGGCTCCGCCACGTCGCGGCGGGCCAGTGCCGCTTTCAGCTCCGGCAAAGCGGCCATCAGGTCTTGATCAGGATAGGAAAGCAAAAGCGACGCAATTTTGAAGGCGATGTCCATCAGACCTGCTCCTTGAAGATGTCCGTGGGTGTCTGGACGAGTTTCTTGCGCTTGGCACCGAAGATGTCGGTTTCCGACGTGCCGCCGGAGCAGCCATTGCCGAAGGAAAAGCCGCAGGAGCCGCGCACGTCATAGGCATCTTCCGATACCTCGCGATGCGTGGTGGGGATGACGAAGCGATCCTCATAATTGGCGATCGCCATGATGCGGTACATCTCTTCGATCATCGCACCGGTCATGCCGACGCGTGCGGCGACCACCTCGTCAATCATGCCATCGATGGTCTTGGCGCGCATGTAGCGGCGCATGGCAAGCATGCGTTCCAGTGCGGAAATAACCGGTTCTTCCTTGCCTGCTGTCAACAGGTTGGCGAGGTAGCGGACGGGGATGCGCAGCGAGCGCACATCCGGGATTTCGCCATCCATGCCGAGCTTGCCCGCCTGGGCTGCGGCCTGCAGCGGCGAAAGCGGCGGGATGTACCAGACCATCGGCATGGTGCGATATTCCGGGTGCAGCGGAAATGCCACCTTCCATTCCATCGCCATCTTGTAGACCGGCGAATGTTTGGCCGCCTCCAGCCACGCTTCCGGCACGCCATCGCGACGCGCCTGCGCGATGATCTTGGGATCATTGGGGTCGAGGAAAAGCTTCAGTTGCTCCTCGTAGAGATCCTTTTCATTGGTGGTAGAGGCGGCTTCCGCAATCCGGTCGGCATCGTAAAGCATGACGCCGAGATAGCGGATGCGCCCGACGCAGGTTTCCGAGCAGACTGTCGGCTGGCCGGCTTCGATGCGGGGATAGCAGAAGATGCACTTTTCCGATTTGCCGGAATTCCAGTTGTAATAGATCTTCTTGTAGGGGCAGCCGGAAATGCACATGCGCCAGCCGCGGCATTTTTCCTGATCGATCAGGACGATACCGTCATCCTCGCGCTTGTAGATGGCACCCGAAGGACAGGCCGCCACGCAGGTTGGGTTGAGGCAGTGCTCGCACAGCCTCGGCAGATACATCATGAAGGTGTTTTCGAACTGGCCGTAAATCTCTTTCTCGACGCCTTCGAAATTGGCGTCGCGGGAACGCTTGGCGAATTCGCCGCCCAGGATTTCCTCCCAGTTCGGCCCCCATTCGATCTTCTCCATCCGCTCGCCGGTCAGCTTGGAGCGCGGGCGCGCCGTTGGCATGGTGCGGCTTTCGGGAGCGGCTTGAAGGTGGCCGTAATCGTAATCGAAGGGCTCATAATAGTCGTCTATTTCCGGCAGGTCCGGGTTGGCAAAGATCTTTGCCAACACCCGCCATTTCGGCCCCATCTTCGGCTCGATCTTGCCGTTCTTCTTGCGAACCCAGCCGCCATTCCAGCGCTTCTGGTTTTCCCAATCCTTGGGGTAGCCAATGCCGGGCTTCGTTTCGACATTGTTGAACCAGGCGTATTCCACGCCTTCACGGTTGGTCCAGACATTCTTGCAGGTGACAGAGCAGGTGTGGCACCCGATGCATTTATCGAGGTTCAGCACCATGCCGATTTGTGCGCGAATTTTCATTCTGCCGCCTCCTTTGCTGCGGGCGTGGATTGGGTCATCGGCTCGTCCATCCAGTCAACTTGCGCCAGGCGGCGCACCACGACGAATTCGTCACGATTGGCACCAACCGTGCCGTAATAATTAAAGCCGTAGGATTGCTGGGCGTAACCGCCGATCATGTGAGTGGGCTTGGTGATGACGCGGGTGACGGAGTTATGGATCCCGCCGCGCTGGCCCGTGATGGGTGAGCCGGGCGTGTTCACGATCTTCTCCTGCGCGTGATACATGAAGATCGTGCCATCCTTCATGCGCTGGGAGACGACCGCGCGGGCCACAAGCGCCCCGTTGGCGTTGTAGACCTCGACCCAGTCGTTGTCGGCGATGCCGGCGCGTCCCGCATCCGTCTCGGAAATCCAGACGACAGGTCCGCCGCGGTTCAGCGTCAGCATCAAGAGGTTGTCGGTATAGGTGGAGTGGATGCCCCATTTCTGGTGCGGGGTAATGAAATTCAGCACCAGATGCGACTGGCCATCCGCCTTGTCGACAATGGCGGGTATCACCGTCTTGGTATCGATCGGCGGGCGGTAGACGCAGAAACCTTCACCGAAGGCGCGCATCCACAGGTGATCCTGATAGAGCTGCTGGCGGCCTGTCAGGGTGCGCCAGGGTATCAGCTCATGCACATTGGTATAGCCCGCATTGTAGCAGACCTTTTCCGATTCCAGCCCGGACCAGGTGGGTGAGGAAATGATCTTGCGCGGCTGGGCCACCACATCGCGGAAGCGGATCTTCTCGTCTTCCTTGGGCAGCGCCAGATGGGTGTGGTCGCGACCGGTGAATTTCGACAGCGCCTCCCAGGCCTTGACCGCCACCTCGCCATTGGTTTCTGGCGCAAGCGACAGGATCACCTCCGTCGCATCAATGTCTGTCTCGATCTTCGGCCGACCCTGCGTCGGGCCACTGTTTTCGACGACACCGTTCAGGCGGCCAAGAAGCTCAACTTCATGCTCGGTGTTCCAGGAAATGCCCTTGCCGCCATTGCCAAGCTTGTCCATCAACGGCCCCAGGGCCGTGAACCGCTTGTCGAGATTCGGATAGTCGCGCTCGACGACGGTCACCATCGGCATGGTTTTGCCGGGGATCGGGTCAATATCGCCGGTCTTCCAGTCCTTCACATCGAAGGGCTGCGCCAGCTCGCCGGGCGTGTCGTGCAGGGTGGGCACCAGCACCACATCTTTCTCGACCCCCAGAACCTCCGGCGCGATTTTCGAGAAGCTGCGGGCAATGCCCTTGAAGATTTCCCAGTCGCTGCGTGCTTCCCAGGCGGGGTCGGTCGCACCCGTCAGCGGGTGGATGAAGGGGTGCATGTCCGAGGTGTTGAGGTCGTTCTTCTCGTACCAGGTGGCCGTTGGCAGAACGATGTCGGAATAGACGCATGTGGTGGACATGCGGAAGTCGAGCGTCACCAGCAGGTCCAGCTTTCCTTCCGGCGCCTTTTCGTGCCACACGGCCTCCTTCGACTGCTGGCGGCCTTCCTCCCCCAAATCCTTGCCGAGCACGCCGTGCGAGGTGCCAAGCAGATGGCGAAGAAAATATTCATGGCCCTTGCCGGAGGAACCGAGCAGGTTGGAGCGCCAGACGAACATGTTGCGCGGCCAGTTGGCCTCATGGTCCGGGTCTTCGCAGGAAAGCGAAAGCTTACCTGTCTTCAGCCCCTCAGCCACGTAATCCTTGGCATCCTGGCCAGCGGCCGCAGCATCACGCGCCACCTGAAGCGGGTTGGTTTTCAGCTGCGGCGCAGAGGGAAGCCAGCCCATGCGCTCAGCCCGAATATTGTAATCGATCAGCGACGCATCCCACGGCCCGTCCGGTGCGGTGGGCGAAAGGATCTCGTTCACCTTCAGCGTTTCATAGCGCCATTGGTCGGTATGGGCGTAGAAGAAGGAGGTGGAGTTCATGTGGCGCGGCGGGCGGTTCCAGTCGAGTGCAAAGGCAAGCGCCGTCCAGCCGGTTTGCGGGCGCAGCTTTTCCTGCCCCACATAATGGCTCCAGCCACCGCCCGACTGACCGATACAGCCGCACATCGCCAGCATGTTGATGATGCCGCGATAGTTCATATCCATGTGGTACCAGTGGTTCAGACCGGCACCCAGGATGACCATGGAACGTCCCTGCGTCTTTTCCGCATTGGTGGCGAATTCGCGGGCCACGGCAATGATCTGGGCACGCGGCACGCCAGTGATCTTTTCCGCCCAGGCGGGTGTATAGGGCAGCATTTCATCATAGGACGAGACAGAGTTTTCATCGCCCAGGCCGCGCTCCAGCCCGTAATTGGCGACGAACAGATCGAAGACCGTGGCGACCAGCGCCTCACCCTCCACAAGCGCGATTTTGCGCGCCGGAACCTTGCGCACGAGAACGCTCGGGTGATCCGTGCCCTCGAAGAAATCATGCTCCTTGTTGCCGAAATAGGGGAAGGCAACATTGGCAATTTCATCGTGAGCGCCTTCACCCAGGAAACTCATGGCGAGATCGGTCGTCTGACCCTTGCCATCCTTGGTTTCCAGGTTCCACTTGCCCGCCTCACCCCAGCGGAAGCCAATGGAACCCGCAGGTGCGACATAGCTTTCCGACGCGGCATCGTAAGCCACCGTCTTCCATTCGGGATTGTTGGCTTCGTCAAGCGTGCCGTCGAAATCGCTGGCGCGCAGGAAGCGGTCGGGGATCAGCTTGCCGTCCTTCTCGACCAGCTTCACCAGCATGGGCATGTCGGTATAGCGACGACAGTAATCCTCGAAATAGGCCACCTGCCGGTCGAGATGGTATTCGCGCAGGATCACATGGCCGAGCGCCATGGCGAGTGCCGCATCCGTGCCCTGCTTGGGGTGCAGCCAGAGATCGGCAAATTTCGCGGCTTCCGAATAATCGGGTGAAACGACAACGGATTTCGCGCCCTTGTAGCGTACCTCGGTGTAGAAATGCGCATCCGGCGTGCGGGTCTGCGGCACGTTGGAGCCCCAGAGCATCAGGAAACCTGCATTATACCAGTCGGCGGATTCCGGCACATCGGTCTGCTCGCCCCAGGTCTGCGGCGAAGCGGGCGGCAGGTCGCAATACCAATCGTAGAAGGACATGCACACGCCGCCGAGCAGCGAGAGATAGCGGGAGCCCGCCGCATAGGACACCATGGACATGGCCGGGATCGGCGAGAAGCCGATCAGGCGATCCGGCCCCCAGGTTTTCGCCGTATAGGCATTGGCGGCGGCGATGATCTCGTTCACCTCATCCCAGGTGGCACGCACGAAGCCGCCCAGGCCACGCTGCCGGGTATATTCAGCGCGCTTTGACGGGTCTTCCTGAATGGCGGCCCAGGCGCCGACCGACGTTTTCACCGCCCGCTCCTTGCGCCACAGCTTCAGCAGGCGCGCACGGATGAGCGGATATTTCACGCGGTTTGCGGAATACATGTACCAGCTGTAGCTCGCACCGCGGGCGCAGCCGCGCGGCTCGTGGTTCGGCAGGTCGGGCCGTGTGCGGGGATAATCGGTCTGCTGGGTTTCCCAGGTGACGATGCCGCCCTTGACGTAGATTTTCCACGAACAGGAGCCTGTGCAGTTCACGCCATGGGTCGAGCGCACGATCTTGTCGTGCTGCCAGCGCTTGCGGTAGGCGTCCTCCCACTCGCGGCTTTCATTGGTGGTGACGCCATGCCCCTCGGCAAATGTGCCGACGTTTTTTCGGGCGAGGAAATTCAGTCTATCCAGAAGATGACTCATGGAGGTGATCCTTTCTTATCTGGATGCCGCAGCCGTGGCTTTTGGCGCGTGCTCGATGTCGTGCAGCAGGCCGCCGCGCCGACAATAGAAGCCCCAGGTGATGGCAAGGCAGGTGATGTAGAAGATGAGGAAAGCCCAGAGTGCCGCTTCCGGTCCGCCGGTCAGCGCAATGGAACTCCCGTAGCTCTTCGGCACGAAGAAGGCACCGAAGGCGGCCATGGCGGAGATGAAGCCGGTGATGGCCGCCGATTCCTTTTCGGCCTGGACACGGCGCACTTCTGGTGTCGCATTCGGCATCAGGCGGCCCATTTCCTTCGCCATGATCACCGGCACCATCTGGAAGGTGGAGGCATTGCCAACGCCGGATGCGAGGAAGAGCAGCAGGAAGGCGGCAAAGAAGCCAGCAAATGCATGCGGTTCCTGACGGATACCGATGAAGTAGAGCACGCCGGAAACGCCGATCATCATCAGCACGAACGCCCAGAAGGTGACGCGCGCTCCGCCAAAACGATCCGCCAGCCAGCCGGTTGCCGAGCGCGAGAGCGCGCCGACCAGCGGCCCGAGGAAGGCGTATTGCAAAGCATTCACATCGGGAAACAGCGTCTTGCTGAGCAGCGGGAAGCCTGCGGAGTAGCCGATGAAGGAGCCGAAAGTGCCCGTATAGAGCCAGCACATCAGCCAGTTATGCTTGCGCTGGAAGATGACGGCCTGTTCCGAGAAGGATGCCCTGGCAGAGGCAATGTCGTTCATGCCGAACCAGTTGCCGAGCGCCGAGAGCACGATGAAGGGCACGAAGAAGAAGCCCGCATTCTGCAGCCAGAGCGGCACCGGACCGGCTGGCGTCTGTGTCATGGCCGCGTCGCCACCGAAGCTTCCGAAAATACCGGCGGTGATGACCAGCGGCACGGCAAACTGCACGACGCTGACGCCCAGATTGCCAAGCCCGGAATTCAGGGCCAGCGCATTGCCCTTTTCCGCCTTCGGGAAGAAGAAGGAGATATTGGCAACCGAGGATGCGAAGTTGCCGCCGCCGAAGCCGCACAGCAGGGCCAGCATCAACATGACGACATAGGGCGTCTCGGGGTTCTGCACGGCATAGCCGATGCCGAGCGCCGGGATGATCAGCGACCAGGTGGTGAGCGTCGTCCATAGCCTGCCGCCGAACACCGGCACCATGAAGGAATAGAAGATGCGTAGCGTTGCCCCCGAAAGCCCGGGCAGTGCGGCCAGCCAGAACAGCTGATCGGTCGTATACTGGAAGCCCACCAGCGGCAGCTTTGCGACGACGACCGACCAGACCTGCCAGATGGCAAAGGAGAGCAGCAGGGAAGGAATGGAAAGCCAGAGATTACGCCGGGCAATCTTGCGGCCCGTCTGCTGCCAGAAGCCCTTGTCTTCCGGCCGCCAATCGGTGAGCACCGCGCCAGAAGGTTTCTTGACCACAGCGGGCTCCAGACCTTGCAGTTCCGGGAAAGCGGGCAGTTTTTCCAGCGCAGCGCCAGTCGCTTCCCGCTCCATCTGCCGGATGGCGAGATGCATCCAGGTGAGCGAGCCAAGCGCGATGAGGAACAGCAGCATGAAGCAGCTGGTCCACAGCCCGGTCAGATCGAGCAGCACACCGAAAACGATGGGCAGGATAAAGCCGCCCAGACCGCCGATCATGCCAACCAGGCCGCCGACCGAACCGACATGTTGCGGATAATAGACCGGGATGTGCTTGAAGACGGCGGCCTTGCCCATGGCCATGAAAAAACCAAGGACGAAAATCGCCACCGTGAAGCCCACGACACCCATTTCCGCATGGAAGCTGATCGGCCCGTTGACGCCGTGGATCACGTAATCCGTCGCGGGATAGGACAGGACGAAGGTTGCGGCGACCGAGACGAGGAAGGTCCAGTACATGACCCGGCGTGCGCCATAGACATCTGCAAGATGGCCGCCATAGGCACGAAACAGGCTGGCTGGCACCGAGAAACAGGCGGCAATGACACCGGCAAGACGAATATCGACGCCGTAAACCTTGGTCAGATATTGCGGCAGCCAGAGTGCCAGCGCGACGAAGGCCCCAAACGAGAAGAAGTAGTAGAGCGAGAAGCGCCAGACCTGCACATTCTTCAAAGGCTCCAGCTCGAGCCAGGAGCCTTTGGGCTTCTCGCCCGAACGGCGGCGCGCCACGAGAACGGGGTCATCCTTCGTCGTGACGAAAAGGAGGATGGCGGTGAACGCGAGCACGCTCGCCCAGATTTCGGCAACCGTCTGCCAGCCGAAGGCGACCATGACCAGCGGCGCGAAGAACTTCGTCACCGCCGAGCCGACATTGCCCGCACCAAAAATGCCGAGCGCCATGCCCTGCCTTTCCGGCGGATACCAGCGCGAGACATAGGCGACGCCCACGGCAAAGGAGGAGCCGGCAATGCCGACGCCGAGTGCTGCCAGCAGCATCTGCGGATAGGTGTTGGCGAAGGTGAGAAGAAAAGTTGCGGCAGAGGCCGCCAGCATGGTGGCGACGAACATCAGCCGTCCGCCGAACCGGTCGGTCCAGATGCCGAGCACGACCCGCAGCAGCGAGCCGGTGAGGATCGGTGTGCCGACCAGCAGGCCGAACTGCGTTTCAGAAAGGTTGAGATCCTTGCGGATCTGGATGCCGATGATGGCGAAGATGGTCCACACGGCAAAGCAGACCGTGAACGCCACCGTGCTTGAGGCCAGTGCCCGGTGCTGCGCCGGGCCGCTCACTGCGTCAGAAGCATGCATTGGATGAAGCCCCTTGTCCCTGAAAAGAAAGCCATTGCTTTCGTTGCGGAGGAGCTTGCTACGGGGAGAGGTCAATCCCGCTTGATTTACATCAACTCTCACCTGCCCGTTTTGAGAAACAAGAAGGCAGCGCCGCAACCGCAAGGGCGGGCTGGGCAGAGATCAGGCACCAGCCGGATATCGGGACAGGGCGGCATGACATTGATCAAGCCGTGACGTGAAAATCCTCAAGGAGGAGGACAGGATGCGATCCTCGGAACTGCCCCAGGTCAAGGCGCTCGGCCTGTTCGAGACCATGAGCGAGCAGAGCTTCGAGCGTCTGATGCAGGCGGCCTATCTGCAGACCTTTCCGGCGCATCTGACCCTGATCCACGAAGGCGACACCGCGGATTTTCTCTATGTGCTGGTGGAGGGGGCGGTGGAACTGTATGCCGCCGCCAACGGGCGGGAGGAAACCATGGCCGTGGTGCGCCCGGTGGAAACCTTCATCCTGGCGGCCGTGCTGAAGGATGCGGTCTATCTGATGGCGGCCCGGACCATCGCGCGCTCGCGGATCCTGCTGGTGTCGGCTGCGGATGTGCGGCTGGCTTTCGAGGAAGACGCGGCTTTTGCCCGTGCCATCGTTTCGGAACTTGCCACGCGGTATCGCGGGGTGGTGAAGGAGCACAAGAACATCAAGCTGCGCTCCTCGGTGGAGAGGCTTGCCAATCGCCTGATCCGCTACGAGGCCGAACAGGGCGGCCATGGCGTGCTGGAACTGCCCTATGAGAAACGGATTCTCGCCTCGCTTCTGGGCATGACGCCGGAGAACCTCTCGCGCGCATTCCGCACCCTGAAGCCCTATGGCGTGAGCGTGAATGGCTCCAGCGTAGTGCTCAATGATCTGAAGGCGCTGGCGGTGATCGCCAAGCCCAATCTGCTCATTGATGGGTAATGAGACCTGTGCGCGGATAAATGTAGACGTATGGAATCATTGATGATTCAACACCTTTGTCGAATGATGGAGGTTTGCAATGAGCCGTCGCCGTATTGGTCAGGAAGCGTTCGGGTTACCGACAGACGACGCTCTTGAACGGATTCGAACCAGCGACCCTATTGGCATTGGTGGGCTATGAAACTGCCAACGAGTTACGGAAAAACACCAATTGCTAATCAGCGCACGTGCCGAGGATCGTCGACATCAGCTTGATGTGGGCGTCAATCCGCTCCAGCACTCTATCGGGGAGAACAGCTCGTTCAGGCAGAGACCACCAAGACTGGTTGACGCGCTCCACCGTCTCCGTAACAGCCTTCAGCACAGCAGCTTCCGGCAGTCGCGCACGATGAGCGAAGACTTTCCATCGCTGGGCGTTCATTGCCTTGAACGGCCTTTCACCGGCCAGCGACAATGCCATGGCGTCCGACGGAATGTAAGGGACAGTCGAGAGCACATCATAGACCGGGGCAAGTGTCGGCTTGTCGCCCTTACCATGATAAATCAACGACCAATTCTTGAGGTGCATGTCGCCATTTCCTGTCAGCACAGCCAAAGCCAGTCGTCGCACGAACTCAAGGGCTGCTGCTGGAGAAACGGCGACCCCAATAGCCACAGCGATATCATGATAGGCAGCACCCTCATATTTTCGAGACGGATAGACGCCAAATACCTGAGCGAAATCTTCGATATGGACGCGCTCACCACCGGCAACGCGATCGAAACGTTTGACGAGGAGGACTTTGCCGTCGGACAATGTCTCAAACTCCTCCGGGATACCCTCGAACTGCGATTGTTCCACAAGCTCGCGTTCCGGCACGTCCATACCAATCGCTTCGGCCAATGCGAGATTTGCAAATTCGTTTTCCGAGACCCCGGGAAATGATGTCGATGGAAACTTGGCGATATATGAACCCTGCTCGTCGCCTAAGGGGATCGTTAAACCGCCGCCCTTGCCTGTGTTTTTGATGACGGAAAGTTTGATCTGCACGCCGGCGAGCGAAAACCGAGCCTTCGGTCTGGGGGGTGTCAAACCCTTATTACGAACAACGCTGCCTTCGCTCGGCACAATTCGGACAGCCCCTGGCAGATCCGATCCAAGAGCTGCAAGCAGGTCGAAATCATTCCCTGCACGCACGCTACCTGAATGGTGCTTCTCCATCGCCTCGCGCAGTTTATCCTCTGGAAGAAGGTTCGCAAAGAACGGTGGTAAAGCCTTAGCGACAGGCTTCGGGTCCTTCCGCAAACCTCCATGTGCCGCGCGAAAAGACAGACTGAGCACTGGGAAACCACCCGTCTGTCGATAGCTCTCCTCAAAGCTGAACGCGTTGAAGTCTCCCGGCGTCCTCACGATCATGCCGACCTTCAGGTCATTCAGCAACACGTCCAGTGAGGTTATAGATCTTGGATCAAGAGGCGGATCAGACATTGCCATCACCATCGGGACTGGCGACGAAAGCAGGAAGGTCATCTTCGGTGCCACCTGGCCGCAGCAAAGCTTCAACCGCCGGGACGATGGCCTGCGGGATGAGCATCAGTTCCAGACCAAGCGCACGACCGATGTTGATCAGTGTGGTCGTACGAGCAGCGCTGGCTCCAGCCTCAATCTCGCGGTAACGCGGACGCGACAGACCCGCCATATCTGCAACCTGCTCCTGAGTGAGGCCCAAAGTCTTGCGCGACGTCTTGAGCAGCCGCCCTATCTCCTGAAGAGCCTCAGAATCCGACCTCATACGATACCTTAACGCTTCATCTTTCCCATTATGATATGTTTACGTATCTCATCGTATCTACCCATGTCAAACTAAATGCCGCTAATAGGGATCATAGGAGACAAAAAGATCTTCTTACAGATCACTTTTGTCTCCTTTACTGGTAGGCACCGAAACTGGAAGCACACCCGCAATACACGCTTCTTTAAATGTCCGCTCCTACCCGCCCGCGCTCGGCACTGGTGCCGAGAGAACGGAATAAGAGCATGACAAAACAGGATCTTTCAACTCATCACTTTCAACGAAAAATCTCGGATTTCTGCGAGGTACGCATCGCGCCAATCGCCTCACAGCGAGTTCTGGAAAGCATTCGGCCCTATCTCGTTGGTCTTGTCATTCACCGCCGGCCACCACCGATCGTTAATGGCCGTATGGATTGGACGGCTATTGGCGAGGCATGCGGGATCGAAAACCAGATGACAGGCGATTTGAAGAAGGCGCTCCGTCCGGGACTGGACGCGATTATCCGCTGGCTCGGCGGGCCGCCTGCCGCCGACGACATACAGCCGGTGAAAACACGCACGAAATCGCGCAATACCGTTCGGCGCGAGGTGGAAACTGCGACGCGTTCCAGACCGCGACAGATCCTCTCCGACAAGACCCCGGCTACCTCGTCATCAGTGCCGAGGGGACCACAACCGAAACCAATCAGCCCATTCCCTGAGCCATTGTTTGAGGCGACCGATGATCCGGCGAGATTTAACGATGCGCTCGTTTATCACATGCGCCGGTTCGGCGAGAGCTACTGGCAACTCTACCGCGCCCTCGTTCGCCTGGGCGAGACTTTCGATGACAAGACTCTGCTGTCGTGGGTTCAGGGCGAGCGCGTGCCGCGATCTCTGACGAGCTTCGAGATCCTGTCCCGCATCGAGCGGCGTTACCAATTGGCACAGGGGTATTTCAAAGCGAAGCTGCCGCACCAATCCCGCTCCCTATACGGCCATGATATGGGCGACATCAGCGCGGCCGAGCGGCGACGACTTGCATGGCATCTTCCGGACAATTTCAGCAGCTTGCCGTTCTCCAAGCGGGAAGAAATCCTCGAATGGGTGCGCCGGGTCATCATCTCGGGCTCAACCGACTATCGTCGCTACCAGGCGGCGGCCACCAAACAGCGTTATGCAATTCGATTTCCAGGGATCACCTATGGCGGAGGCACCCTGTCTCCACGACCCCAAGTGAACTCGGACAGCACGAGCCACAATCCCGAGGCCTTTGAAGATCCTGATCTCCTGTCCGGCGTCGTCGATGCGCCGCCGCGGTTGGCTATGGAGATGGCCGATCTGATCCGCTTCAAGACATCGACGCTGACCGCAATCGGCTTCCAACGAAATGGAGTTTGGGGAGAGGAAACCGCATCCCAGAAGGTCGAGCATCTCGGCCTCATGTTCGGTGCACTCGCGGCCTCACCCGCCAGCGTCGTCAAAGGGCGCGGTGTGCCGCTCAGCAAACTAACCTTTGGCTGGCCTGCTGCCGGTTTTTC
>NZ_VJMG01000041.1 GCF_007004135.1 Affinirhizobium straminoryzae | reverse complement strand
CCAGGGCGGCTGGCTGCATGCCAAGATTGCACTCGTCGTGTTGCTGACGCTTACCCATATGCATCAGAGCCGCGCGGTGCGTCAGTTTGCGGCAGACTGTCCGCGGCGGAGCGCACGCTACTGGCGTATGATGAACGAAATTCCCACGGTTCTGATGATGCTGATCGTCATCCTGGTTGTCGTCAAACCGTTCTGAACCTCAAGATTTCTGGAAGCCCCCCTTGCGGCGCAGGGGGGAAGCCGCTATTTTCCTCGCACTCCTCTTTCGTGGCTTGTGAACATACCCATGTCCTCCGCGGTTTCCTGCGGCAGCGAAATCCACAGACACGCCAATTTCCCTCAAAATCCACACGGTCCCTTCTTCATGGCTGAAATGAAGCTTCAAGAACTCAAGAGCAAGTCGCCGACCGACTTGTTGACCTTTGCCGAATCGCTGGAGGTCGAAAACGCGAGCACCATGCGCAAGCAGGAATTGATGTTCGCGATTCTCAAGGTCTTGGCCAGCCAGGATGTGGAAATCATCGGCGAAGGCGTGGTGGAAGTGCTGCAGGATGGTTTCGGCTTCCTGCGCTCCGCCAATGCCAACTATCTGCCGGGGCCGGACGATATCTACATTTCGCCCTCGCAGATCCGTCGCTTCTCGCTGAAGACCGGCGACACGGTCGAAGGTCCGATCCGTGGTCCAAAGGAAGGCGAACGCTACTTCGCACTTCTCAAGGTCAACACGATCAATTTCGATGACCCGGAAAAGATCCGCCACAAGGTTCACTTCGATAACCTGACGCCGCTCTATCCGAACGAACGCTTCAAGATGGAACTGGAGGTCCCGACCTCCAAGGATCTGTCCGCTCGGGTGATCGATCTTGTCGCACCGCTCGGCAAGGGCCAGCGTGGCCTGATCGTCGCACCGCCGCGCACTGGTAAAACTGTTCTGCTGCAGAACATCGCCCACTCCATCACGGCGAACCATCCGGAGTGCTATCTGATTGTCCTGCTGATCGATGAGCGTCCGGAAGAAGTGACGGACATGCAGCGCTCCGTGCGCGGCGAAGTCGTGTCCTCCACCTTCGACGAACCGGCGGTTCGTCACGTTCAGGTGGCCGAGATGGTCATCGAAAAGGCCAAGCGCCTTGTCGAGCATGGTCGCGACGTCGTCATTCTCCTCGATTCGATCACGCGTCTCGGTCGCGCCTACAACACCGTGGTCCCCTCCTCCGGCAAGGTCCTGACCGGCGGTGTGGATGCCAACGCCCTTCAGCGCCCGAAGCGCTTTTTCGGTGCGGCCCGTAACATCGAGGAAGGCGGTTCGCTGACCATCATTGCCACCGCGCTGATCGATACCGGCAGCCGCATGGACGAAGTGATCTTCGAAGAATTCAAGGGCACCGGTAACTCGGAAATCGTCCTGGACCGCAAGGTGGCCGACAAGCGCATCTTCCCTGCGATGGACATTCTCAAGTCCGGTACGCGCAAGGAAGACCTGCTGGTGCCCCGGCAGGACCTCCAGAAGATCTTCGTTCTGCGCCGTATCCTGGCGCCGATGGGAACGACCGATGCGATCGAGTTCCTCATCGACAAGCTCAAGCAGACGAAGAACAACGGCGACTTCTTCGATTCGATGAACACCTGATCAGTAGCCGGATTCCGGTCAACCCATCCGCCGGTGGCCGGATATCGGCTGGGGCGCTTTCATGGCTGCAACCGACACCATCTTCGCTCTTTCCAGCGGTGCGACGCCTTCGGGCGTCGCTGTCGTTCGTGTCAGCGGCAAAGACGCGTTTGACGCAACAGGACGCCTTGTTGCGCTTCCAGCTGGCCGCGGCATGGTACTGCGATCGATTCGTCGCCGAAACGGTGAGATGATTGACCGTGGTCTTGTTCTGACCTTTCCCGCTCCGCATTCCTTTACGGGAGAGAACTGCATCGAATTTCAGGTGCATGGCGGACGTGCTGTCGTTGCTGCTCTTCAGGACGAACTGCTATCCCTCGGACTGCGCGCCGCCGAAGCGGGCGAATTTACCCAGCGTGCGTTCAGCAACGGAAAACTCGACTTGGTTGAGGTCGAGGGCCTCGGGGATTTGATCTCCGCGGAAACCGAAATGCAGCGACGGCTGGCGATCGAGCAGAGTGCCGGGGGGTTGTCTGCTGCCTATCATGACTGGGCGGAACGATTGACCCGTTGCCGCGCGCTGATCGAGGCCGAGCTGGACTTCGCGGATGAGGACGATGTCCCGGGTTCCGTGTCTGACCAGGTCTGGGCGGAGGTCGCTGAAATCCAGAGCGAAATCCTGAGCCAGATTCGAGCAACGGAGAGCGCTACACGCGTCCGTGATGGTTTCAAGGTGGTGATCGCAGGTCCGCCCAATGCCGGCAAGTCGAGCTTTCTGAATGCCGTCGCGGCACGTGATGTGGCGATTGTCACCGACATTGCCGGGACCACCCGAGATGTCCTGCATGTCGATCTTGATATCGAGGGCTTTCTCGTCCGCTTCTACGACACTGCGGGCTTGCGCGAGACGGATGACGTGATCGAGCAGGAAGGGGTACGACGGGCACGGCGGGCGGTTGCTGAGGCTGACCTCGTCCTGCTGCTTTCGGAAATCGATTCTCCTCCGGAACAATCGGATAATGTGGAGTCGACAGCGCCCATTCTCGCTATCGGAACGAAATCCGATCTCCACCCTTCGGCCAGGCGGTCCTACGACGCTATGATTTCAACCTTTACCGGTGAAGGACTGGATACTGTCCGCAAGCTTGTTCTTGATCGTGTCCGGGAAAACTGGAATGCGGTAAGCGCCGTTGGCGCCGGACGTTTACGGCATGCAGGGCATCTCCGGCGGGCTTCCCTTTTCCTGGAAGAAGGGTTATCTGGGGGACCTCTCGATCTTCGGGCGGAAAGCCTTCGTTTGGCGGCGGAAGAGATCGGTCGCATTACCGGCCGGGTCGATGTGGAAGATCTGCTTGATGTGATCTTCTCGGAATTCTGCATTGGAAAATGACTCACGTGAAACACTGCCACGGCAGTTGGTGACGGACCATGAACAGCTTTGATGTGATTGTGATCGGCGGTGGCCATGCGGGCTGCGAGGCGGCATCTGCCGCGGCGCGCATCGGTGCACGGACGGCCCTTGTTACCCACCGGCGCGACACGATTGGTGTGATGTCCTGCAATCCGGCCATCGGGGGTCTCGGCAAGGGACATCTGGTCAGGGAAATCGATGCGCTGGATGGCCTGATGGGGCGCATCGCAGATGCCGCCGGGATCCAGTTTCGCTTGCTGAACCGAAAGAAGGGACCAGCGGTCCGAGGCCCGCGCACCCAGGCAGATCGCAAGCTCTACCGCGAAGCCATGCAGGCCGCGCTTTTCAATCATGCGAACCTGACGATCATCGAGGGCGACGCCTTCGATCTCACCCATGCTTCCGGTGCGGTGACGGGCGTTGTCATGAAGGATGGCAGACGCTTTCAAACCCGCGCCGTGGTGTTGACGACCGGAACTTTCCTGCGCGGGCTCATTCACATCGGTGACCGGACCACGCCAGCCGGACGGGTGGGCGAAGCGCCCTCGGAAGGATTATCTGCGACCCTTACAGCGCTCGGCCTTGCGCTGGGACGCCTGAAGACGGGGACCCCCGCCCGCCTGAATGGCAGGACGATTGATTGGGACTCCATCGGACGACAGGAAGCAGATGACGATCCGGTCCCCTTTTCCTTCATGACCGATCGGATCACGACGCGACAGATCGCCTGCGGTGTAACGCGCACCACCGACAAAACTCATCATATCATCGCGGACAACATTACCAAGTCGGCTATGTATTCGGGACAGATCAAAGGCGTGGGTCCGCGCTATTGCCCATCGATTGAGGACAAGATCGTCCGGTTCGGCGAGCGCGATGGTCACCAGATCTTTCTGGAACCGGAAGGCCTTGACGATGACACTGTCTATCCCAACGGGATTTCAACTTCGCTTCCCGCCGAAGTGCAGGAAGCCTTCATTCGGACGATCCCCGGCCTCGAAACTGTTGAGATCCTGCAGCCGGGATATGCGATCGAATATGATCATGTCGATCCACGCGAACTTGGTCTGGACCTACAACTGAAACGTCTCGCCGGTCTTTTCCTGGCGGGTCAGATCAATGGTACGACGGGATATGAGGAGGCCGGTGCGCAGGGCCTCGTGGCTGGTTTGAACGCCGCGCGTCTGGCCGGCGGACAGCAGGCCCATGTCTTCAGCCGTACGGACTCCTACATCGGCGTTCTCGTTGATGATCTCACGAGCCGCGGGGTGACGGAACCCTACCGCATGTTCACGTCGCGCGCCGAATATCGGCTGTCGCTGCGGGCAGACAATGCCGACGTACGGTTGACGCCAGCAGGTCAGGCTCTGGGTCTGGTTGGGCGCGCGCGGTCCGACCGCTTTGATCATTATCTCTCCCGGCTGGATGCAGGACGCCTGCTGCTTCAGGAGCGGAATGTGACCCCGAAGGAAGCCGAAGCACATGGGCTTCGCCTGAATCAGGACGGGCAGCGTCGCAGTGCCTATGAGCTTCTCTCCTATCCGGAAATTGACATGAATGTGCTTCGCCGCATATGGCCTGAGCTGACTACGCTGGAGAAGCCGATTGCCGAAGCTTTGGAGATCGAAGCTGGGTACGCGGTCTACATGGCGCGGCAGCAGGCTGATATTCTCTCGGTGCGTCGCGACGAAGAGCGGATCATTCCCGATGATTTTGATTTCGACGGAATTTCCGGCCTCTCGAATGAACTGAAGCTGAAGTTGAAGCGCGCCAATCCGCGCAACCTGGCGCAAGCCGCAAAGGTTGATGGTATGACGCCTGCTGCACTGGCCTTGCTGCTTGCTTTGGTCAAGAAGGCTGGAGCCACTGCCCGCGCACTGCGAGTCTCGTAAATGGAACTGAACGGCAAACGTGTTTCACGTGAAACAATCGAGCGCCTCGAACGATTCGAGGCGCTTTTTCACAAATGGGCCAAGGCCATCAATCTGGTTGCTCCTTCCACCAAGGCAGACTTCTGGCAGCGCCATATTGCTGACAGTGCGCAAATCTATCAGTTGCATCCCCATGCCTCGACCTGGGTGGACCTTGGATCGGGCGGCGGATTCCCCGGCGTGATCACCGCCATTTTTCTGGCCGAGCTAGGTGATGGCTGGGTGCATATGGTGGAGAGCAATCAGAAAAAGGCCTCGTTTCTGCGGACGGCTCTTCTGGAAACGGGTGGGCGTGGCAGCGTTCATCCCGTTCGTATCGAGGATGCACCACGTCTGATCGAGACCTGTGACGTTCTTTCTGCCCGCGCCTTGGCAGAATTGCCGCTGCTTCTTGACTACACCGCGCCCTGGATGCTTGGCCGCGACGGAGTCAAGGCTTTCCTCCACAAAGGCCGGGATTACGCGGCTGAGGTGGAGAAAGCGCATGGTCGCTGGCAGTTCGATCTGGTACAACATGCCAGTGCTGTCGAGCGCGATTCCGTCATTTTGGAGATATCTCGGCTGCAGCCCAAGCTTTGACCTCTTCAGCAGGTGCGCCATGTACGAGACAAATCGTATTATCACCATCGCCAATCAGAAGGGTGGGGTCGGAAAGACGACCACGGCCATCAATCTTGCAACAGCGCTCGCCGCAATCGGTGAGCGTGTTCTGATTATCGATCTGGACCCGCAGGGCAATGCCAGCACCGGCCTTGGCATCGATCGCCGCGACCGCAAGATCTCGTCCTTCGATGTGATGATGGGCAATCAGACGGTCAGTGATGCTGCTGTTGCGACAGCCGTTCCAAACCTGTTCATCATCCCATCCACCATGGATCTGCTGGGGCTTGAAATGGAAATCGGCCGCGAATCGGATCGCGCCTTCCGCCTGCGGCGAGCCCTGCAGGGCAACGATGCCCGCAATTTTTCCTATATCCTGCTTGACTGCCCGCCCTCTTTCAACCTGCTGACCGTGAATGCGATGGCTGCCGCACATTCGGTGCTGGTGCCGCTGCAGTGCGAGTTTTTCGCTCTGGAAGGTCTCAGCCAGTTGCTGGAGACAGTCAACCAGGTGCGCCAGTCTGTCAATCCGGGGCTGGATATCCAGGGTATCGTGCTGACCATGTTTGATGCACGCAACAATCTGGCGCAGCAGGTGGTCAGCGATGTCAGGACCTATCTGGGCGAAAAGGTCTATCATACCCTGATCCCACGCAATGTGCGGGTGTCCGAGGCGCCGTCCTATGGCAAGCCGGCGATCCTCTATGATCTGAAATGCGCCGGCAGCCAGGCCTATCTGCAACTGGCCTCTGAAGTGATCCAGCGCGAGCGCCGCCGCAAGGCGGCCTGAATGCCGAAGGTTTAAGTGAGCATGAGTGAAGATGTTTCCAAGCGGCGCCTTGGCCGCGGTCTTGCTGCATTGATCGGTGAGATGGATCAGGTGTCTCCCGTTGGCGAGACGCCCGCCAGGTCGGTGAGTGCTGACCGACTTGTGCCAATCGAGCATGTGGTTCGAAATCCCCGCAACCCACGCAAGACTTTCGACGAAACGGAATTGCAGGATCTTTCTAGCTCGATTCGTCAGCACGGCATTGTCCAGCCTGTCGTCGTGCGTACACTGGGAACCAATTACGAAATCATCGCCGGCGAGCGCCGGTGGCGCGCCGCGCAGCTGGCCGGTCTGGTTGAGATCCCCGTCATCGTGCGTGATGTCGATGATAGGACAGCGCTTGAACTTGCAATCGTTGAAAACGTTCAGCGTTCCGATCTCAATCCGCTGGAAGAGGCGCTGGGGTATGAACAGCTGATAGCGGAACATGGCTACACACAGAACGATCTGGGCGAGATCATCGGCAAGAGCCGCAGCCATGTGGCAAACAGTCTCCGGCTGCTGAAGTTGCCGGAACCGGTTCGCGACATGTTGGCGGCGGGCGACCTGTCCGCAGGACATGCGCGGGCGCTTGTGTCCACCTCCGATCCGGCCTCGCTCGCCCGAACCATCGTCACCAAGGGGCTGTCTGTCCGCGACGCTGAACGCATGGCGCAGGCGGATATCAAGGCGCAGACCGAGCCCCGCCCCGCCTCAAGGACAGCGGAAAAGGATTCAGACACGCTGGCGCTGGAACGTACGCTGTCCGATGCGCTCGGTCTTGACGTGAAGATCAATCACAAGGGAACGGGAGGCCAGATTCGTATCGGCTATCGCACCCTGGAACAACTGGAAGATGTTTGCCGGCTTCTCGAGCGGCGGTAATCGCGCTTCCATCGATCAACTGCACATGAATGACGGCCGTGGCGGTTCCTTTCGCTGCGGCCGTTTTACGTGGTGTCAGCGCGTGAATCCCTCCGTCAGCCCAAACCGCCCTGAGGACGCTGAGCCAGTGGTGGGCGTCGCGGGATTACGTTTCAACAGCAGGCGATATCTTATTGACGAGCCGCCCGTGCCGATTGCAGCGCGGTGGCCATGAGAGTCTGGAAGGCGATGGTGTCTTCGAGAACCTGCTTCTGGCGCGATTGAAGCACCGCGACATGCAGCCTGTTCATCTCGCGGCTGATGGTCTCGGCGGACCAGTTGCGCAGCGCTTTCTCGAAAAGCGGTTTGCGCTTGAAGTGGATATGACGGCCCGCGGTCTGCATGATCTGTGCGGCCGGCGTTCGCTTCTCGTCCATTTCGGCGCGCATGACGTCGAGCAATTGGAACTGACGCAGACAGGATTGAAGCACCAGGAAAACCGGCGTTTTCGAGGTCACGATTTTCTGGATCGCGCGATGCAGGCCGGGCAGATCGCCCTTGAGCACACAGTCCACGGCGTCATCCGTCGAGATCGCGCTCGCATCGCCGATGATCTCCTGGACGTGATGTTCCTCGATCACGGTTTCGCCGCGGCAATAAAGCGCAAGCTTGCGCACCTCGTTGCGGGATGCGACGCGGTCGCCGCCGAGAACTTCAAGCAGCGCCTGTCGGGCATCGGAAGAAATCCGTAAGCCCTCCGCTTCCAGCTCGCGATCGATAAGAAGATTCAAGGACTTGGCATCATCGGCATAGCAGGGAACTGCAACTGCAAGCTTTGCCGGCTCACAAATCTTGCGCAGGATATTTGTCTTCTTGAGGTCGCCGGCTTCGATGATCAGGATGCTGTCTGGTTCCCGCCCGGAAACCAGCACCTGCAGGCCTTCCGCCAGGGGCTTCTCATTGCCGCTCCCCCGCACCCAGACGAGCTTGGTCCCGCCGAACAGGCCAA
Source organism: Affinirhizobium straminoryzae (assembly GCF_007004135.1). Taxonomy (GTDB): domain Bacteria; phylum Pseudomonadota; class Alphaproteobacteria; order Rhizobiales; family Rhizobiaceae; genus Neorhizobium; species Neorhizobium straminoryzae. The sequence continues at coordinate 17,026 of NZ_VJMG01000041.1, read as the reverse complement.
TTGCATTCACCTCGTCCACGAGGCGGCCGGGATCGCCCTGGAGATCGGCGAGATCGAGACGTGTGAAGGAGAATGGATCGTCCAGCTTCACGCCGGCGCGTGCCGCCAGTTCAGCGGCACGCTCCGAAACAAGGCCACGATCCGGACCATAAATCAGGAAGATCCGGTAGAGTTCGGTAGCCTTGGGAAGCAACCGGTCGAATTCATGGGCCTTGATTTCCGCCATCTTGCATCAGCGACCGAGCGTTGCGGCGATATCGGCACGGATGAATTCGGCCAGTTCGCGTCCGGCCCGGTCTTCTGCGTCACGATAGGCGCGCAGCTTGGCAAATTGCTGGTTGCCGATGTCGACCAGCGAGGTGACAGAACGCGTCGCCGTCTTCAGCACCTTTCCATCGCTGATGTGCGAAAGCGTATAGGTCGCATTCACCGTCACGCGACCGGGCGTCAGGCCGACAGACACGCTGTCGTCAATGATGTCGGCGCGGGCCGATGTCACATTCATCGTCAGCTGGTAGTCGGCCTTGGCGGGCTCCCCTGCCCCACCGGAGGTCAGGAAGATCAGCTGGTTGCGGACCACCTGCTCCACCCGATCATCGGCCGGCGAGATCTTGATGGCGGCCAGCTTTGCGGGTGTTCCACCGGCGGAGGAGTAAAGCGGCCTGACCTGGCAAGCCGCCAGCGTCGCGCAGGCAAGAAGCACAAGAGCCGTTTGGCTGGCACGGCGAAGTGCTGGCAAGCGTTCAAACAACAATGTTGATGATCCTCTGTGGGACGATGATGATCTTCTTCGGCGGGTTGCCGGCAAGCGCTGCCTGAACCGCCTCGAGCTGCAGGACCGCCTGCTGGATGGCATTCTGGTCCGCATCGCGGGCAATTGTCAATTCGGCGCGCTTCTTGCCGTTGATCTGCACCGGAAGCAGCACCTCGTTGTCGGCCACAAGCGCCGGATCGAAGACCGGCCAAGCGGCTTCCGCCACCATGCCGGCATTGCCGAGCACCGTCCAGCATTCCTCCGCCAGATGCGGCGTCATCGGTGCGATGATCTGCGTCAGGATCTGGGCGGCATCGCGCACCGCAGCCACCAGCGTCGCGTCCTGGCCGCCCGCAGCAACCTGGGTCAGCGGATTTGCCAGCGCATTCACCAATTCGTAGATGCGCGCCACGGCCTTGTTGAAGGCGAGCTTGTCGAAGTCGCCCTGCACTGCCTGCAACGTCTTGTGCGCGGCCTGGGAAATGGCCAGCGCCGGGCCTTCCTTGGCAGGTACGGCCTCGACCTTCACCAGTTCCGGCGCGGCTTCGGAAATCAGGCGCCAGACGCGCTGCACGAAGCGGTGCGCGCCTTCCACGCCGGCTTCCGACCAGATCACGTCGCGATCCGGCGGCGAATCCGAGAGAACGAAGAAGCGTGCGGTATCGGCGCCGTAGGAGGCAATGATGTCGTCCGGATCCACCACGTTCTTTTTCGACTTCGACATCTTCTCGATGGAGCCGATGGCGACCTCTTCGCCCGACGAAAGCATGTACGCCTTTCGCGCGCCGTCGATTTCCTCGATGCGAATTTCGGCCGGTGCCACCCACTGGCCGTTCTGGCCTTCGCCGAGCCTGTAGGTCTCATGCACCACCATGCCCTGGGTGAAGAGGCCCTTGAAGGGCTCCTTCAGGCCGACATGACCAGTCTCGCGCATGGCGCGGGTGAAGAAGCGGGAATAGAGCAGATGCAGGATCGCGTGCTCGATGCCACCGATATACTGGTCTACCGGCAGCCAATGATCGGCAACCTTGGGATCGGTCGGGTTGTTTTTCCAAGGCGCGGTGAAACGGGCGAAGTACCAGCTGGAATCCACGAAGGTATCCATGGTGTCCGTTTCACGGCGCGCATCTTTGCCGCAGCAGGGGCAGGCCACATTGCGCCAGGTCGGATGCCGGTCGAGCGGATTGCCGGGAACGTCGAAGGTCACGTCATCCGGCAGCTTCACCGGCAGATCCTGCTTCGGCACCGGCACCACGCCGCAGTCATCGCAGTGGATGACCGGGATCGGGCAACCCCAGTAGCGCTGGCGGGAAATGCCCCAGTCGCGCAGGCGGAAGTTCACCTTGCGGGCCGCCTGCGGCGCATTGCCGAGCGTCTGGCCGGTCAGCATGTTGGCGACCGTCTGGAAGGCGGCATCGGTGGAGAGGCCGTTGAGGAAGCGGGAATTGATCATCACGCCGTCGCCGTCATAGGCTTCCGTGCCGACGGTAAAGCTTGCCGCATCGCCACCTTCCGGCATCACCACGGGCACGACCGGCAGATCGTATTTGCGGGCGAAGTCGAGGTCGCGCTGGTCACCGGAGGGGCAGCCGAAAATGGCACCCGTGCCGTAATCCATCAGCACGAAATTGGCGATGAAGACCGGCAGTTCCCAGGCGGGGTCCAGCGGATGCTTGACGGTCAGCCCGGTGTTGAAGCCCTTTTTCTCGGCAGTTTCGAGGGCGGCGAGCGAGGTGCCCTGGCGACGGCACTCCTCGCAGAATTCCTGCACGTCCGCATTGCCGGCGGCGAGCGCCTTGGCCACGGGATGATCTGCGGAAATGGCGAGGAACGAGGCGCCGAACAGCGTGTCGGGGCGGGTCGTATAGACTTCGATCTCGCTGCAGTCAGCGGCGGCGCGGCTCGCGTCGCTCAGCTCCCAGCGAATGGTCAGGCCTTCCGAGCGGCCGATCCAGTTCTTCTGCATCAGCCGGACCTTTTCCGGCCACTGGTCGAGGGTGTCGAGCGCGTCGAGCAGATCCTCGGCAAAGTCGGTGATCTTGAAGAACCACTGCGTCAGCTCGCGCTGTTCCACCAGCGCGCCGGAACGCCAGCCGCGGCCGTCGATCACCTGCTCGTTGGCCAGAACCGTCTGGTCGACCGGGTCCCAGTTGACCTTGGACTGCTTGCGATAGACCAGGCCCTTTTCCATCATGTCGAGGAACAGGTGCTGCTGGCGGTGGTAGTAATCGACATCGCAGGTGGCGAATTCGCGCGACCAGTCGAGCGACAGACCCATGGATTTCAGCTGGGCGCGCATGGTGGCGATGTTCTGGTAGGTCCAGTCCTTCGGGTGCACCTTGTTTTGCATGGCGGCATTTTCCGCCGGCATGCCGAAGGCGTCCCAGCCCATGGGATGCAGCACGTTATAGCCGCGGGCGCGCTTGTAGCGCGCCACGACATCGCCCATGGCATAGTTGCGCACATGGCCCATGTGAATGCGCCCCGAGGGATAGGGGAACATCTCGAGCACGTAATATTTGTCGCGCGTATCGCTGTTGTCGGTCTCGAAGGTCTTTGCCTCGGACCAGTTCTTCTGCCAGCGGGGTTCGGCATCCCGCGGATTGTAACGTTCGCTCGCCATGTCGATGAAATTCCGGGTACGACTAAGATGGGGTGACCTTCACCACGAATGGCAGGAAGCGTCAAGTTTTCGAGGCTGTTGCGGCAAATTTCCGTTGCAAAGGCTTGGCAGGCCGGCACGCTAAGGCTATCGCCGAGGCAGGCAACAAGGAGACGGGTCATGAGTGTCGAGGAACGCCTGGCGGAGGTTCGCCGGAAGATTGCGGCGGCGGAGCAGGATGCGGGCCGGCCCGTCGGCAGCGCGACCCTCGTCGCCGTATCCAAAACCTTCGAAGCCGATGCCATCCGACCCGTGATCGAGAGCGGCCAGCGGATTTTCGGCGAAAACCGCGTCCAGGAAAGCGAGGCCAAGTGGCCGGCGCTGAAGGCGGAGACGCCGGGTCTCGAACTGCACCTCATCGGCCCGCTGCAATCCAACAAGGCGGCCAATGCGGTGGCCCTCTTCGACGTCATCGAGACGATCGACCGCGAGAAGATCGCACGCGCCGTGGCGGACGAGATGACGAGGCAGGGACGCAGCCTGCGGCTCTATGTGCAGGTCAATATCGGCATGGAACCGCAAAAGGCCGGCATCGAGCCGAAGCAGACGGTGGATTTCGTCCGCTTCTGCCGCGCGGACCTTGGGCTCGCCATCGAGGGGCTGATGTGCATTCCGCCGGCTGAGGGCAATCCTGGTCCCTATTTCGCGCTGCTTGCCAAGCTTGCCACCGAATGCGGTGTCGAGAAGCTGTCGATGGGCATGTCCGGCGATTTCGAGACGGCGGTCGCCTTTGGCGCGACCAGCGTTCGCGTCGGCTCGGCCATCTTTGGCCATCGCTGATCCATGCTTGACGAAGGGCAAGGGCATCCACCGATCTAACCCTTTCGTCGGGCTTTCCGGTTTCACAACCACCTCCTAAAATTTGCGCCACGGAAAAAGGCGCAAATGGTGGGAGGATCAGATGCACAGCCGGTACCGCGCGGTCTATCAGCAATGGCAGGACAATCCGGAGGCCTTCTGGGCGGAGGCGGCGAAGGCCGTCCACTGGTTCACGCCGCCGGACAGGATCTTCGATCCCGATCAGGGCGTTTATGGCCGCTGGTTCGCCGGCGGGGAGACCAATACCTGCTACAACTGCATCGACCGCCACATCGCCCAGGGCCGCGGGGCAGAGCGGGCCTTGATCTTCGACAGCGTGATGACTGGCGAAAAGCGCGTCTACAGCTATGACGACATGCTGGTGGAGGTGCAGGCGATCGCCGCCGTGCTCGCCAATCTGGGCGTCGGCAAGGGGGATCGCGTCATCATCTATATGCCGATGGTGGCCGAAGCGGTGTTTTCCATGCTTGCCTGCGCCCGTCTCGGCGCCATCCATTCGGTGGTGTTCGGCGGTTTTGCGGCGCACGAACTGGCGACCCGCATCGACGATTCCGAAGCCAAGCTGGTGATCAGCGCCAGTTGCGGGCTGGAGCCCGGTCGCGTCGTGCCCTACAAGCCGCTGCTCGATCAGGCGATCGACATGGCGCGGGTGAAGCCGCAGGCCTGCCTCGTGCTACAGCGTGACCAGCTGCATGCGCCTCTTCGTTACGAACATGGCGATGTCGATTTCGGCCAGGCGGTGGAGGCCGAACGGGTCAAGGGCACCCAGGTGCCGTGCGTGCCGGTGGCCGCCACCGATCCGCTCTATATCCTCTACACTTCCGGCACCACCGGCCAGCCGAAGGGCGTGATCCGCGACAATGGCGGCCACATGGTGGCGCTCGCCTGGACCATGCGCAACATCTACGGCGTCTCTCCCGGCGAGACCTTCTGGGCCGCGTCCGACATCGGCTGGGTGGTCGGCCATTCCTACATCGTCTATGCGCCGCTGCTTGCCGGCAGTGCCACCGTCGTCTTCGAGGGCAAGCCCGTGGGAACACCGGATTCGTCGGTCTTCTGGCGTGTCATCGAGGAGCATGACGTCAAGGTGCTGTTCACCGCGCCAACCGCGTTTCGCGCCATCCGGCGGGACGATCCCGATGGCGACCTGATCTATCGCCATGACCTGTCCGGCCTTCGGGCGCTGTTTCTCGCCGGCGAGCGGGCCGATCCGGAAACGCTGAAATGGGCCGAGCGTATGCTGAAGGTGCCGGTGGTGGACCACTGGTGGCAGACGGAAACGGGCTGGGCGATTGCCGGCAATCCGGCGGGGCTCGGTCTTTTGCCGGCGAAATACGGCTCCGCCACCATGCCGATGCCCGGCCATGCGGTGGAGGTTCTGGACGATGCCGGCCATCCGGTGGCGGCCGGAACACTGGGCAATATCGTTATCCGCCTGCCGCTGCCGCCCGGTTGCCTCGTCAGCTTCTGGCGCGCCGACCAGCGCTTTCGCAGCGCCTGCCTTGAGGAATTTCCTGGCTATTACAAGACGGCCGATGCCGGTCTGGTGGACGAGGATGGCTATGTCTTCGTGATGGCGCGCACCGATGACATCATCAATTGCGCCGGCCACCGGCTCTCCACCGGCGCGATGGAGGAGGTCTGTGCCATGCATCCTGACGTCGCCGAGTGCGCCGTGATCGGCGTGGCGGACCAGTTGAAGGGCCAGATCCCCTGCGGCTTTCTCGTGCTGAAGAACCGGGTGGAGCGGGATCATGCCCTGATCAGCAAGGAGATCGTTGATCTCGTCCGCCAGGAGATCGGGCCGGTCGCGGCCTTCCGCACCGTGATGATCGTCAAGCGCCTGCCGAAGACGCGCTCCGGCAAGATCCTGCGCGGCACCATGCAGAAGATGGCTGACGGCCTGCCGTGGAAGATGCCGGCGACCATCGATGATCCGGCGATCCTCGATGAAATCGGCGAGATTCTGGCCGATCACGGTTACAGCTGCAATCGCCAGGCGCTGCGCGCCTGAGCTTGCTCAAGGCTCGCCACCCAACAAAAAAGCCGGCTGAGCGCCGGCTTTTCAGAAACGATCAGGACGCATCCGCCGCTCAGTAGCGATCGTCCTCGTCTTCGTCGTCGCGACGGGTGGATTTCAGCGAGGAGAGCTTGGCGAACACGGCATCCGCGTCGATTTCCTTCTCCTCTTCGCGCTCGTAGCGATAGCCGAGGTTCTCGGTTTCGGCGGCCGCCTGCAGCGTGGCGCCCAGCTCGGCTGCCGTTGGCAGCGGACGGTTCTTGGCCGCGCGTTCGACCTCGAGGTCGAGATCGATCTGGCTGCAGAGCCCAAGCGTGACCGGGTCCATCGGCGTCAGGTTGGTGGAGTTCCAGTGAGTGCGCTCGCGGATCTGCTCGATGGTCGACTTCGTCGTGCCGACCAGACGCGAGATCTGGGCATCCTTCAGTTCCGGATGGTTGCGCACCAGCCAGAGAATGGCGTTCGGGCGGTCCTGGCGCTTGGAAACCGGCGTGTAGCGCGGGCCCCGGCGCTTCGATTCCGGCACGCGAACCTTGGGTTCAGCGAGCTTCAGCTTATAGTTCACATCCCTTTCACCGCGGGCGATTTCATCGCGCGACAGCTGGCCCGTGGCGATGGGATCGAGGCCCTTGATGCCCTGCGCGGCTTCCCCATCGGCAATCGCCTTCACTTCCAGCGGGTGCAGTTTGCAGAACTGGGCGATCTGATCGAAGGACAGGGCCGTGTTATCGACGAGCCAGACTGCCGTCGCCTTCGGCATGAGCAATGTTTGAGCCATGGATATGATCCTTCTATCGTCCGCGCCGGTGTCGCGGGCCGTGGGCTGTCACCACAATTTCCGGGAATTCCGCGCTCTATAACCGCAATTTGCAGAAATTGCAATTGTTCAGGCGCCATGACCCTTTGTCTAATTGCCGCCATCGCGACAGCTGATAAGAATTGCATAACGGGGCCGCCGAAGCGTTTGCGCAAGGCGGCGGAGCATGAGGAGGATGTCAATGTCGGAGAAAGTCTACCCGGTTCAGAAACAGGTGAAGGCGCGCGCGCTCATCGATCGGGAGAAGTATCTGAAATGGTACGAGGAAAGCGTCGAAAACCCGGACAAGTTCTGGGGCAAGCACGGCAAGCGCATCGACTGGTTCAAGCCCTATACCAAGGTCAAGAACACCTCGTTCAAGGGCAAGGTGTCGATCAAGTGGTTCGAGGACGGACTGACCAATGTCTCCTACAACTGCATCGACCGGCACCTGAAGACGCATGGTGAACGCACCGCGATCATCTGGGAAGGTGACAACCCCTATATCGACAAGAAGATCACCTATAACCAGCTCTACGATCAGGTCTGCCGTCTCGCCAACGTCTTGAAGAAGCACGGCGTCAAGAAGGGCGATCGCGTCACCATCTACATGCCGATGATCCCGGAAGCGGCCTATGCCATGCTGGCCTGCGCCCGCATCGGCGCGGTCCATTCCGTCGTGTTCGGCGGCTTCTCGCCGGAGGCGCTGGCGGGGCGCATCGTCGACTGCCAGTCGACCTTCGTGATCACCTGCGATGAGGGCGTGCGCGGCGGCAAGCCGGTGCCGCTGAAGGAAAATACCGACAAGGCGATCCACATCGCGGCGCGCCAGTATGTCACGGTCAACAATGTTCTCGTCGTGCGCCGCACCGGCGGCAAGACCAACTGGGCACCGGGCCGCGACCTCTGGTACCATCAGGAAATTGCGAGCGTGAAGGGCCATTGCGAGCCGGTGAAGATGAAGGCGGAAGATCCGCTGTTCATCCTTTACACCTCCGGCTCCACCGGCAAGCCGAAGGGCGTGCTGCACACCACCGGCGGCTATCTCGTCTATGCCGCGATGACCCATGAATATGTCTTCGATTATCACGACGGTGACATCTACTGGTGCACGGCCGATGTCGGCTGGGTGACCGGTCACTCCTACATCGTCTATGGCCCGCTCGCCAATTGCGCGACGACGCTGATGTTCGAGGGCGTCCCGAACTTCCCCGACCAGGGTCGGTTCTGGGAGGTGGTCGACAAGCACAAGGTCAACATCTTCTACACCGCCCCGACTGCGATCCGCTCGTTGATGGGCGCCGGCGACGAGTTCGTCACCCGCTCCTCGCGTTCCAGCCTTCGCCTGCTCGGCACGGTTGGCGAGCCGATCAACCCGGAAGCCTGGGAATGGTATTACAACGTGGTCGGCGACAAGCGCTGCGCCGTGGTCGATACCTGGTGGCAGACGGAAACCGGCGGCCACATGATCACCCCGCTACCGGGCGCGACCGATCTGAAGCCCGGTTCCGCCACCCTGCCCTTCTTCGGCATCAAGCCGCAGCTGGTCGACAACGAGGGCAATGTGCTGGAAGGGGCCGCCGACGGCAATCTCTGCATCACCGACAGCTGGCCCGGCCAGATGCGCACGGTCTATGGCGATCACGAACGCTTCATCCAGACGTACTTCTCCACCTACAAGGGGAAATATTTCACCGGCGATGGCTGCCGGCGCGACGAGGACGGCTATTACTGGATCACCGGCCGCGTGGACGACGTTCTGAACGTGTCCGGCCACCGTCTCGGCACGGCGGAAGTGGAATCCGCGCTCGTCTCGCACCACCTCGTCTCCGAAGCGGCCGTCGTCGGTTACCCGCATTCGATCAAGGGCCAGGGCATCTACTGCTATGTCACCCTGATGGAAGGCAATGAGGGCACCGAGGCGCTGCGTCAGGAACTGGTCAAGCACGTGCGTCAGGAAATCGGGCCGATTGCGGCTCCCGACAAGATCCAATTCGCCCCCGGTCTGCCCAAAACCCGTTCGGGAAAAATCATGCGCCGCATCCTGCGCAAGATCGCCGAGGACGATTTCGGCGCGCTGGGCGACACCTCGACGCTTGCCGATCCCGCTGTCGTGGACGATCTGATTGCCAACCGGCAGAACAAGACGCCGGCCGCCGCCTGACGCATGCATTTTGTCCGGGAGACGCAGAAACCGCTTTCCCGGACAGAACCCGAACCGGAGGAAATTCAGGGTCTGTCCCGTTCCCATGGAACCCGGCAGACCCGACCGGGGCGCGGCTGCCCCTTCTGTCGGTTAATGGTCCTCACAGAGGTCGTTCTTGCGGCCCTTGCCGGAATAGCGGGCGGCGAGGCCCGCAGCCATCATTTCGCGGGCCGGATCGCGCCCGTCTTCGAGCGACACATCGGCGACGATGCGACCGAAATATTTGTCTGCGGCAATCTGCGTCAGTCTGACCTGCGGCGAGCGGGCCGCAAGGTCCTCCAGAAGACGCTTGGCCTCCTGCGCCGCTTCGCGCCCCTTCGTGCAGTGCGCGCGAAGTTCCGGCGTGTCGATGCCGCGCAACCGCACGAAAACCTCGATGGTCTGCTGCGGCCAGGGCCGTGCCATTACCAGCAGTGTGTCGCCATCCACCACCCGCACCACATCCGCCAGAACGGGCCCCTCGATGAGGGTTTCCGCATGGGTTGTCGCCTGCGGCAGCAAAGCCATCAGCAGGGCGGCAAAAGAGATCGGCAGTGGACGGGTGCGAAAAAGCATATAAGGAAAATATTCCTTATATGCTTGTTTCGTCAATAGGAATTATAGCCCAATATTATCTTTCACACACCCACGCGAGAATCAGATATACAAGACTCCTTGGTTGAATAAGGAGATCATGATGATCGGACTTTCGTTAGGACTAACTCTAGGAAACCCTATCCTAAATCAGGGCAACCGCAGAAAGCAGCCTGCGCAGATCGTGAAGCAGGCCATACAGAAGTCGTCTCGCATAACCGCGAAGGTCAACGGCAAGTCTGCGGTGCTGGAGCCGTACGCGCTCTACAAGTTAAACGGGGCGACGCTTCTCAATGCCGTTGTCATTTATAGCGAGGCGAAACGTCTGCGAAAGTTTAAGGCCCAAGACTTTGATCTTTCCGTCCTGACGGAGATAACTGTCACGGAAGACGCCTTCTTTCCCAATTGGGCTTTTAACGCCGACGCCCTCCCGCCAGAGGTCATCGCATCCGTCAAACTGGTCGAGTACGGCCAAGATGCCCAGCATACGGACGCGTGAAACCTCATAGGCTAAAGGCCGCTTCATATTGCCGAAGGCGCTAGAGGCGCTTTCCGCGTGCCAACGTATGCGCTCCAGCGCTGTCTCAGCGCTTATTGTCGGCTTCATTCTTGCTGTCTTTCTGCGGCGGCGCTTTCGCGATCTTGCCTAGCCGTTGGTCGAACCGCGCTTCGTCGTCATCTGTTTCCAGTTCACGAGCGGCTTCGCGGAATTTGTCAATCTGACGCTTTGCTTCCTGCGTCTTATCCATTTCGCAAATCCAAACTTCCCTGTGCCTTGCACTGTGGCTCCCGGATAACGATGGTTCCAAAATGACCGTTTTTATTGAGCAAGCCATTATCAAAAGCTTCAAGAACATCGCATTGAAGATGTAGCGCGGTTGCCAGATGAATGGAGTCTTTTGGCCTTACACCATCATTCCAAACATGTTTTTGCGCCTTTTGGGCAATTGCACGGTCAAGGTTGACGACCCTAATGTATGATCGCCTGAAAAATCCATTTAAGATTTCAGCTTTGTCTTCTGACAACCGTGGACCATCTTTCGTCCAAAGAACCTCAGTGATTGTGAGCGCAGAGGTAACTATCACAATTTCACCAGCTTTTGCACGATCAAGAGTATCACGGCAGCCGTCGATGCGTCCCGCTTCGTTCTGAAGCCACGCAAGAAACACACCGCTATCCCAGTAGTGCTTTAAAGCCACGCCGCCCCCTTGGATGGCTCAAGAATGCCACGCACGTCCTCTGCGGTTGGAAGATCGTCATCGGAAGGCATAGGATTGAGCGATTGTACGTTGATAGCAAGCGGAACTCCACGCTGACTATATCGAATTTCGCCAAAAACCTCGACGCGCCTTCTGAAATTGTCCATCACCGACTGCAACAGCTTTTCACTAACTATGCACTTGATTGGGTTGCGGTAGAGAATATCTCTGATACGAAACTCAAGGCTTCCGCCAGCATCTTGGATAGTTTGCAACCGTCCATCGAGAGAACCGAAATCGAAATACTCGCGACCACGACTTTCTCTGATGTAATCTCCCACATCGGGGCTTATGACAGTTTGGCTCTTTCGAACCCAAAAACGAACAGGCACCTTATTCCCTTGCCTGTCTCGCAAATCTGCTAAAGCCTGCATATGCCCAAGAGCGCTTTCGCTAAGATTAGAACCCTCCACGTCACCCCTAATCAAAAAGTCGGAGGCCGCGTCAATCCTCCTGTATAGCTCAGGAAGGTTCAACGTGGTGACGTTTTCGGCTGGCTGCATAGCCAGTATGGTGCTCCCTTGCCGTGCAATAACTTCCCATTGTGGTTTTTCACCAACCATCGCTTCACGCGCAATGTCTTCGACGTAAGCAAAAAAATGGCGCGCAACATCAAGGAACCTTTTCGGATCCAAGTTTGCGCCAACTTCAAGCGCGAGATCGGTTGGTATTTCGTCTGGCGCTGCCATGACTTTCATTCTCTCCCCATAGGAAGTTATGCGCCGAATGAGTCCCTGTAAAGAAGCCGCTTGCCCCTTGCGCCGAACAATGCATTCAGCGAGCGGGCGCTATCATCCACACCAAGACCGATGCGGTTGTTATAGCGGAAATCAAACTCCGCCAGATAACGGTGCAGGTGCTTCTCAGCGCAATGCTGATAGACGCCCTTCATGCCGCGCTTGAACACGCTGAAATAGTTCTCAATCGTGTTCGAATGAATGACAATTTCGCCATCGTAGCGGACGTATTCCTTTGCCGAGTGCTTCGTCGTCTGGTGATCAACGAAGGAAGCGCCAACCGTTTCATACATGCGGCTTTCGTCCGTCATCAGAACACTTTCCTTGCTGACGTTCTCGCTGACGAGATTGGCAACGTTCTCCTTGTTTGCCTTCTCGACATGAAAGGTACGGACCATGCCGCCACGCTCCACAAGGCCGAGAACAGCACGCTTATGCACAGGGCCTGTTTTGCCAGACTTCGTGAACGGGCGACCGCTGGTGGTCATCGTCGGGGCCGGTCCGGACTTCTTGCCGAAATAGGTTTCATCAGCCTCTACAATCTTGCCATTGCCGCCCATCGGACCAAGCTCGCCAGAGCGCATTGCTTCACGGATGCGGTGCGACAGGAACCATGCAGACTTAAGCGTGATTTCCAGAACGCGGTGAAGCTGGTTAGAGCTGATGCCCTTCTTGCTGGAGCACATCAGATGGATTGCCTGGAGCCACTTGTGAAGCGGGATATGGCTTTCCTCGAAAATCGTACCAATGCGAACCGTGAACTGCTTGCGGCACTCACCGCACTTCTTGAGACCGTGACGCTCTATGCCTTCCGGGTTCTTCTTGGAAGGCTTGGAATAAACGCCTTCCAGCTTGTAGACACGGCCCATGCATCCACAATGAGGGCACGCAGGACCTTCCGGCCACATGATGCTTTCAACGTGCTCGAAAGCCGCTGCTTCATTGTGAAAATATTCTCTAGACAGAACCGACATGGATTTAACCCAAGAAACCTAACTTCTTGAGTTTGTTATCTCACATCAGCCTTGGTTTGTCAAAGATAATATTGAGAATTATAGCCTATGACATCTTACAGATGCAGGCCTGGCGCTTCGTATCCCGTCCGTTCGACATATTCGAGATAGCCACCGCCATACTGGTGGATGCCCTCGGGCGTCAGTTCCAGCACGCGGTTGGAGAGCGCGCCGAGGAAATGGCGATCGTGGCTGACGAACAGCATCGTGCCCTCGAAGCTGGACAGCGCCTTGATCAGCATTTCCTTGGTGTCGAGATCGAGATGGTTGGTGGGCTCGTCCAGTACCAGGAAATTGGGTGGATCGAACAGCATGGCGGCCATTACCAGCCGCGCCTTTTCGCCGCCGGAAAGCACGCGGCAACGCTTCTCGATATCATCTCCGGAAAAGCCGAAGCAGCCGGAAAGCGCCCGCAGCGGCGCCTGGCCGGCCTTCGGGAAACGCTCTTCCAGCCATTGCAGAATGGTCGCGTCTCCATCCAGAACATCCATTGCATGCTGGGCAAAATAGCCGAGCTTGACGCTGGCGCCGAGCGCCACCGTCCCCTGGTCCGGCTCCGTCGCGCCGGTCACCAGCTTCAGCAGCGTGGATTTGCCGGCGCCATTGATCCCCATGATGCACCAGCGCTCGCGCCGGCGGATCATGAAATCCAGCCCCTCGTAGATCCGCCTGGACCCATAGGTCTTGTGCACGTTCTTCAGGCTCACGACGTCTTCGCCGGACCGCGGTGCCGGCAGGAAATCGAAGGCCACTGTCTGGCGGCGGCGCGGCGGCTCCACGCGATCGATCTTGTCGAGTTTCTTCACGCGGCTCTGCACCTGCGCCGCATGCGAGGCACGTGCCTTGAAGCGCTCGATGAACTTGATTTCCTTGGCAAGCATCGCCTGCTGGCGCTCGAACTGTGCCTGCTGCTGCTTCTCATTCTGCTCGCGCTGGCGTTCGTAGAAGCCGTAATCGCCGGAATAGGTGTTGAGCTGCCCGGCATCGATCTCGATGATCTTGTTGACGATGCGGTTCATGAACTCGCGGTCGTGCGAGGTCATCAACAGCGCGCCGTCATAGGTCTTCAGGAAGTTTTCCAGCCAGATCAGGCTTTCGAGGTCCAGATGGTTGCTCGGCTCGTCCAGCAGCATCACGTCCGGGCGCATCAGCAGGATGCGGGCCAGCGCCACGCGCATCTTCCAGCCGCCGGAGAGTTTTGCCACATCGCCGTCCATCATCTCCTGGCTGAAGGACAGGCCGGCCAGCACTTCGCGGGCCCGGCCTTCAAGGCCGTACCCGTCCAGTTCCTCATAGCGGGCCTGCACCTCGCCATAGCGCTCGATGATGGCGTCCATCTCGTCCATCCGGTCCGGATCGGACATGGCGGTTTCCAGCGCATGCAGTTCGGCGGCCACGATGCTGACCGGCCCTGCCCCGTCCATTACCTCCGCCACGGCAGAGCGTCCGGCCATTTCGCCGACATCCTGGTTGAAATAGCCGATGGAGACATTCTTCTCGACGGCCACCTGTCCTTCGTCCGGCAATTCCTCGCCGGTGATCATGCGAAAGAGGGTGGTCTTCCCCGCGCCGTTCGGGCCGACAAGGCCGATCTTTTCGCCCCGGTTGAGGGCGGCGGAGGCTTCGACGTAAAGAAGGCGGTGGCTGTTCTGTTTGGAGATGTTTTCGATGCGGATCATGATCGGGCGCCAGACGGAGAATTGCGCGCCTTATGGCATGTGCCGGACGGTTTGTCTCCCATCCGCGTGAAAAGCGCCGGCAGGGGCCAGCCCGCCCCCGGCACGGCCGCGATCGGAAAATGAAAGCGCCGTTCTGTTTCGTCTCCCGGGCGGCCCCTTCCGTCGTCCCCTCTCCGGCAGGCCAGACCGGCGTTTGGGCCCGAACGCACCCTGATCCGGTTTGGGGCCTGCAGTTTGTAAAACCCCTGCCCATCCGGAGGCGAGACGTGTAAAAAACCTGCATGTACCGGATTCTCGCCCCCGTCACCCAGTCACAGGAGATCAAGCGCAGCCGCTTTGTCGCGGTTGCGGCACCGATTGCGGATGAGGCCGAGGCCCGCGCCTTCCTCGCCGCGCGAGCGGTGCCGGAGGCCAATCACAATTGCTTTGCCTGGCGGCTTGGCCAAAACTATCGCTTCAGCGATGACGGCGAGCCGAGCGGCGCGGCGGGCAAGCCGATCCTGCAGGCAATCGACGGGCAGCAGCTGGATGGCGTGATCGTGCTCGTCACCCGCTGGTTCGGCGGCACGCTGCTCGGCAGCGGCGGCCTTGTCCGCGCCTATGGCGGCACCGCCGCGCTGTGTCTCCAGGCTGCCGAAAAACGCCGGTCTGTGGCGACGCAGGAGGTTGCGATCGCCCTCCCCTTTGGAGATCTTGCCCTGGTGAAGGCCCGTCTATCGGCGCTTGACGATGTGACTGTCGCACGTGAAACCTTTACCACCGAGGGCGCCATTCTCTCGGTGCAACTGCCGGAGGGTGATGCTGCGGATATCCTAGCGCTGGTGACGGATCTCTCCTGTGGCCGGGTTCGCATTGCTGCTCCGTGACGTTCGGCAAGCCGGCAATCGGCACCTGAGGGGCGGCGGCCGGGTCGCGTCGAGTGAATAGCCCCGCGTTTCGTAGACACCCTCGGGTTACGTTCTCTGCTGCTTTTCGAACTCGAGGGGTGACAGCATTCCGTTTCTGACGTGCTTGCGTTTCGGGTTGTAGAACATCTCGAGGTAATCGAACACATCCTGGCGCGCTTCATCGCGTGAACGCTAGACCCTGCGACGTATCCGCTCCCGCTTCAACATATTGAAGAAGCTCTCAGCCACGGCATTGTCATCGCAGTTGCCCCGTCGGCTCATCCCTTGCCCGGCAGGCGATACGAGGTATCGCCGAGAGGGGAGTGAACCAGATTGTGGTGCCCGAGGAACGAGGCCCAGTCCATGCTGGTGAACTGCGACCCCTGATCCGAATGGATCAGCACCTTATCCTTCGGTTTCCGCCGCCAGACAGCCATCAGCAACGCCTGCAGCACGACATCGATCGTTTGGCGGCTCTGCATCGACCAGCCGATGACACGGCGGGAATAGAGATCGATCACGACAGCGAGATAGGCGAAGCCCTCGTTGGTCCGGATATAGGTGATGTCGGTGACCCACGCCTTGTCCGGAGCCGCCACGTCGAATTGCCGATCCAGCGTATTGTCGATGACAATGGACGGCCTGCCACCACAAATTCCGGGACGGCGCTTGTAGCCGATCTGAGCCGTTATCCCGGCGATCCGCGTCAGGCGGGCAACCCTGTTGGGGCAGCATGTCTCGCCGTGATCGAGCAGATCGATCTGGCGCTTGTCCTCACAGGCACGCTTGCTCAAGGGTATCCGGAGCCAAGCGTAAAAGCCGCTGGGGTGGATGCGCAACAGGCGGCACATCGTCCGCACCGAAAATCGCTGCTGATGCTGGGCCACGAACGCGTACTTCACTTTGCATCCCTAGCGAAATACGCGGTCGCTTTTATTAATATGTCGCGCTCCTCGGTGACAAGCGCCAATTCCTTTTTAAGCTGCCTGATCTCGTCGGCCTGGTCGCTACCCTGGTTGCCAGACACGGAGGAGAACTTCTTCTTCCACTCATAGAGTGAGCGCGGGCTCACACCCAGCCGCTGCGAAACCTCCGCAACCGGATAGCCCCGCTCCGTGATCTGACGCACCGCGTCCCGCTTAAACTCTTCGCTGAAATTCGATTTGCTCATGATGCTCTTCTTGACTCAAAATTAGCAAAGAAGGTGTCTACAAATCTCGGGGCTATTCAGTGGCTCAATTCCAGTCTCTCTACGGGCTGGATATTGGAACATCGCATCGCAAAACCGGATTACGGGCAATACTGGATAAAATGACGACGCGATGAAGCCCGATTCACCCCTGGAGTATTTCGGGGGATCCGGTTTTAGCCGGAAATACTCTGGACATGTCATTAATATGCGACGCCGATCTGCGCCCTGTGACGGGTCGGATTTTCGATCTCGTCGAGAACCGCACGTGCATAATCGATCCCGCTGATTGCCGATTTGCCATTCTCGTCGAACAGCGCCACTTCATCGCCAACACGATAACGGCCGAGATCCTCGCCCGGTTGCCAGGCCGAGAATTCCATTGCAGGGGAAACAAACAGCCAGTCGACACCAGTGGTGTCCGCGAGCAG
>NZ_VJMG01000040.1 GCF_007004135.1 Affinirhizobium straminoryzae | reverse complement strand
TGAATAGCCCCGAGTTTCGTAGACACCCTCGGGTTAGATTTTCTGCTGCTTCTCGAACTCGACGGGTGACATCATTCCGTTTCTGACGTGCTTGCGTTTCGGGTTGTAGAACATCTCGATGTAATCGAACACATCCTGGCGCGCTTCATCGCGTGAACGGTAGATCCTGCGACGTATCCGCTCTCGCTTTAGAAGATTGAAGAAGCTCTCGGCCACGGCATTGTCATGGCAGTTGCCGCGTCGGCTCATCGAGTGAACCAGATTGTGGTGCCTGAGAAACGAGGCCCAGTCCATGCTGGTGAACTGCGACCCCTGATCCGAATGGATAAGCACCTTATCCTTCGGTTTACGTCGCCACACCGCCATGAGCAGAGCCTGCAATACGACGTCCGTGGTCTGTCGGCTCTGCAGTGCCCAGCCGATGACCCGGCGCGAATAGAGGTCGATGACGACCGCAAGGTAAGCGAAGCCCTCGCAGGTTCGGATGTAGGTGATGTCCGTGACCCAGGCCTTGTCCGGAGCCGCCACGTCGAATTGCCGGTCGAGCGTATTGTCGATAGCGACGGCAGGCCTGCCGCCATAGACGCCGGGACGGCGCTTGTAGCCAATCTGCGCCTTGATCCCCGCGAGACGGGTCAGACGCGCGATCCGGTTCGGGCAGCACATCTCTCCCTGATCGAGAAGGTCGTCGTGCAGCTTGCGATAACCGTAGACCTTGCCGCTCTCTTCCCATGCCTTGAGGAGCAGATCGGTCTGTCGCTTGTCCTCGCTGGCTCGCCTGCTCAGCGGGCTCTTCAGCCAGGCGTAAAATCCACTGGGATGAACCCGCAAAAGGCGGCACATCGTCCGCACGGAAAACTGCAAGCGATGCAGGGCAATGAACGCGTACTTCACTTTGCATCCCTGGCGAAATACGCGGCCGCTTTTTTTAGGATGTCTCGCTCCTCGGTGACGCGAGCCAGTTCCTTCTTCAGCCGCCTGATCTCCTCGGCCTCGTCGTTGCCCTTGGCGTTCGACGCGGCAAACTTCTTCTTCCATTCGTAGAGTGAATGCTGGCTGACGCCGAGGCGCTGCGAAACCTCCGCAACCGGATAGCCTCGCTCCGTGATCTGACGCACAGCGTCGCGCTTAAAATCTTCGCTGAAATTCGATTTGCTCATGATGCTCTTCCTGCCTCAAAATTAGGAAAGAAGGCGTCTACAAATCTCGGGGCTATTCA
>NZ_VJMG01000003.1 GCF_007004135.1 Affinirhizobium straminoryzae | reverse complement strand
GGATAGTCGTAGCGTGTCGCCAGAAGGTCCGCGACACGCTACGACTATCCGCATGTCGCCTTCATGGACCGGGCGGAAACCGCCGAACGACTGGGTTCCTCACACTACCGTCACGGGGTTCGTGATGCCGGCACCGGCCACATTCATCCGCTGAAGCTGCTGATCGGGCTTGCCCGCGTGGCGGCCGAAGCCGGTGCCCGGATCTGCGAGATGACGCCGGCCACCGGCATCACCCAATCTGAGGGCCGCACGCGGATCGAGACGCCGCGCGGAACGATCACCGCCGAGCGGGTTCTGCTCGCGACCAATGCCTATATCGGCAAGCTGGAACGGGAAACGGCAGCACATGTGATGCCGATCCGCTCCTTCATCGGCGCGACCGTGCCGCTCGACCGCTTCCCCGACATCCTGCCGGGTGCGGAAGCGGTGGCGGATTCGCGCTTCGTTGTGCGCTATTTCCGCAAGAGCCGCGACGGGCGCCTGCTGTTCGGCGGGCGGGAAGCCTATACCGCCGACAGCCCGCGTGACATCTCCCGCCATATCCGCAAGCAGATCGCGGAGATCTATCCGGCGCTGAAGGATGTGGAAATCACCCATGCCTGGGGCGGTTCGGTCGGCATTACCATGCCCCGCAAGCCCTTCGTGCGCGAGGTGATGCCGGGCGTCACCTCGATTGCCGGTTATTCCGGCCATGGCGTCATGTTGTCAAATTATGCTGGCAAGATGTATGCCGATGCCGTGATTGGAAACACCAGCGAACTCGGCCTGTTCAGCGAACTGAAGATTCCGCCCTTCCCGGGTGGCGATCGACTGCGCAGCCCGCTGCTGTTTCTGGCGCTGACCTGGTACGCCCTGCGCGACCGGCTTTGATGCGCCCGCGTCGGCGCCAAAGGGGATGTCAACCCCGGGACTGACGCCAATGTGACGCTTTGCCCCAAGACGGGGGCTGGCTTTTTTAAATCGATTAGATTATGTAGTCCTCAACCCTCAGACTTCGAAAGAACCAGGCATGAGCAGTCAGATCATCCCCGTGGAACCCTTCGACTATGTCGTCTTCGGCGGCAATGGCGACCTTGCCGAACGAAAGCTGCTTCCGGCCCTTTACCACCGCCAGATCGAGGGACAGTTCACAGAGCCGACCCGCGTGATCGGCGCCGCCCGCACGCCGATGAGCCACGAGGAATTTCGCAAGTTCGCCGACGAGGCCCTGAAAAAGCACCTCAAGGACGGCGAATACGACACGGCGGAAGTGGCCAAGTTCCTCGCCCGTCTGTTCTACGTCTCCGTCGATGCCAAGACCGATGCCGGCTGGGACCAGTTGAAGAAGCTGCTGGACGAAGGCAAGGAGCGGGTACGCGCCTTCTATCTCGCCGTGTCTCCGGCCATTTTCGGCGCCATCTCGGAAAAGATCCGCGACCACAAGCTGATCACCAAGTCCACCCGCATCGTGGTGGAAAAGCCGATCGGCCGCGACCTCTCCTCGGCGCTTGAGCTGAACGACACGATCGGCAAGGTGTTCAAGGAAGAGCAGATCTTCCGCATCGACCATTATCTCGGCAAGGAAACCGTCCAGAACCTGATGGCGCTGCGCTTTGCCAATGCGCTCTACGAGCCGCTGTGGAACGCCCAGTACATCGACCATGTGCAGATTTCGGTGGCCGAATCCGTCGGTCTCGAAGGTCGCGCCGGCTATTACGACACGGCGGGTGCGCTGCGTGACATGGTGCAGAATCACATCCTGCAGCTGCTCTGCCTTGTCGCCATGGAAGTACCCTCCTCCATGGATTCCGAGGCCGTGCGCGACGAGAAGCTGAAGGTGCTGCGGGCGCTGCGCCCGATCACCGATGCCAATGTCGAGCAGATGACCGTGCGCGGCCAGTATCGCGCCGGGGCATCCTCCGGCGGTCCCGTCAAGGGCTATCTCGAAGAGCTGGCCGGCGGCATATCCAACACGGAAACCTTCGTCGCCATCAAGGCCGAGATCAACAACTGGCGCTGGGCGGGCGTTCCCTTCTACATCCGCACCGGCAAGCGGCTGGCGAGCCGCATGTCGGAAATCGTCATCACCTTCAAGCCGATCCCGCACAACATCTTCGATCCGGCCGCCGGCCGCATTTCGGCCAACCAGCTGATCATCCGCCTGCAGCCGGATGAGGGCGTCAAGCAGTCGCTGATGATCAAGGACCCCGGTCCGGGCGGCATGCGCCTGCGCAATGTTTCGCTCGACATGAGCTTCGCCGCCGCCTTCAACGTGCGCAATCCCGATGCCTACGAGCGCCTGCTGATGGACGTGATCCGCTCCAACCAGACGCTGTTCATGCGCCGCGACGAGGTGGAGGCCGCGTGGAAATGGGTCGATCCGATCCTGAAGGGCTGGGAACTCACCGGCCAGCCGGCACAGGGCTATACCGCCGGCACCTGGGGGCCGAGCCAGGCGATTGCGCTGATCGAGCGCGATGGCCGCACCTGGCACGAGGGCTGACCCATGGCATCGACCCTGCACAGCTTCGCCAACACCGCCGAACTGGCCGAACTTCTGGCCGACGATGTGTCGGCCCGCCTGGCACAGGCCATTGTCGAACGGGGAGTGGCCTCGATTGCCGTCTCCGGCGGCTCCACGCCGAAGCGCTTCTTCGAGGCGCTTTCCACCCGTGACATCGCCTGGGACAAGGTGACGATCACGCTGGTCGACGAACGCTTCGTGCCTGCGGACAATCCGCGCTCCAACCACCAGCTGGTGGAAACCCACCTTCTCCGGAACAAGGCGGCGAGCGCCATCTTCGTGCCGCTCTATCACGATGTGGCCTCCGCGCTGCAGGCCGCCGCGATCGCCACCGAAAAGACCGAGGACATCGGCAATCCCTTCGATGTGGCGATCCTCGGCATGGGCGGTGACGGGCACACGGCCTCCTTCTTCCCCGGCGGCAATCATCTTGCCCGCGCCATCGATCCCGATGCGCCGCGCGGCGTGATGACGATGATGGCCGAAGGGGCCGGTGAAGAGCGCCTGACCTTCACTTTTCCAAGCCTCGCCGATGCGCGCTTCCTGGTGCTGCACATCGAGGGCGAAGCGAAGAAGGCCGTGCTTGAGCAGGCTCTGGCCGGCACCGACGAGATGGAAATGCCGGTGCGCGCCGTTCTGAACCGTGCCACCTCGCCGGTCGAGATCTACTGGGCGCCCTGACGCCAAGGCGCCCATCACGCGCGGGGACGCGCGGCAAACGAAAGCAAGAGAACATCAGGCGCGGCGGCCTCCCAACCGCCGCAAGCCTTGCCCATGGAGGATGATATGGCTGCCCATTCGAGCATTGAAGCGATCACCCGGCGCATCGTGGAACGGTCGAAACCGCATCGCGAGGCCTATCTGGACCGCGTGCGGCGCGCGGCCGCCAAGGGCGTGCACCGCTCCACGCTCTCCTGCGGCAACCTCGCCCATGGCTTTGCAGTCTGTTCCCCCGCCGAGAAGGCCGCGCTCGCTGGCGACGTCGTGCCCAATCTCGGCATCATCACGGCCTATAACGACATGCTCTCGGCCCACCAGCCCTACGAGACCTTCCCGCCGATCATCCGCGAGGCCGCACGCGAGGCCGGCGGCGTGGCGCAGGTGGCGGGCGGCGTGCCCGCCATGTGCGATGGCGTGACGCAGGGGCAGCCGGGCATGGAGCTTTCGCTCTTCTCGCGCGATGCAATTGCCATGGCGGCCGGCATCGGCCTTTCCCACAACATGTTCGATGCCGCCGTTTTCCTCGGCATCTGCGACAAGATCGTGCCGGGCCTCGTGATTGCGGCGCTGACCTTCGGTCACCTGCCCTCCGTCTTTATTCCGGCCGGTCCGATGACCTCCGGCCTGCCGAACGACGAGAAGTCGCGCATCCGCCAGCTCTATGCGGAAGGCAAGGTCGGCCGCGCCGAACTGCTGGAAGCGGAATCGAAATCCTATCACGGCCCCGGCACCTGCACCTTCTACGGCACGGCCAATTCAAACCAGATGCTGATGGAGATCATGGGCTTCCATATGCCCGGCGCCTCCTTCGTCAATCCGGGCACGCCGCTGCGCGAGGCGCTGACCAGGGAAGCCGCCAAGCGGGCGCTTGCGATTACCGCGCTCGGCAACGAATTCACGCCTGCCGGCGAGATGATCGATGAACGCTCCATCGTCAATGGCGTGGTCGGCCTGCATGCCACGGGTGGCTCCACCAACCACACGATGCACCTCGTCGCCATGGCGCGCGCCGCCGGCATCGTGTTGACCTGGCAGGATATTTCGGAACTTTCCGACACTGTGCCTCTGCTTGCCCGCGTCTATCCGAACGGGCTTGCCGACGTGAACCATTTCCACGCCGCCGGCGGCATGGGCTTCCTCATCAAGCAGCTCCTGAAGACCGGCCTGGTGCATGACGACGTGCGCACCGTCTTCGGCCAGGGCCTTGCCGCCTATACGGTCGAGGCGCGACTCGATGAAAACGGCATGGTGGTGCGCGAGGAGAGCCCGGAGGAGAGCGGCGATCCGAAGGTGCTGACGCGCATCGAAAGCCCCTTCCAGGCCAATGGCGGCCTGAAGATGCTGCACGGCAATCTCGGCAAGGGCGTCATCAAGATTTCCGCCGTCAAGCCGGAGCGCCACGTGATCGAGGCACCGGCCGTAGTCTTCCACGACCAGCAGGAACTGCAGGACGCCTTCAAGAAGGGCGAACTCAACAAGGATTTCGTCGCCGTGGTCCGCTTCCAGGGCCCGAAGGCGAACGGCATGCCGGAACTGCATCGCCTCACCCCGCCGCTCGGCGTGCTGCAGGATCGCGGCTTCAAGGTGGCGCTCGTCACCGATGGCCGCATGTCCGGCGCCTCCGGCAAGGTGCCGGCCGCGATCCATGTCACGCCGGAAGCCTCGGATGGCGGCCCGATCGCCAAGATCCAGAATGGCGACATGATCCGCATCGACGCCGTCAACGGAACGCTGGAAGTGCTGGTGGATGCCGCCGAATTCGCCGCCCGTCCGGCCGTTGAGGCGGACCTTACCGGCAATGACTTCGGCATGGGCCGCGAACTCTTCGCCCCCTTCCGCCAGCATGTCGGCCCGGCGGACCAGGGCGCGAGCGTGTTCTTCGCCTGAGACAAGCCATGGAGGTGGCAGACGGGCAATATTGCCCGGCTGCTGCCATCCTCAGCGCTGCGGCTTGATCTCCGCGTGATGCACCACAATGCTGTCGGTATCGATGAAGACGACACCGTAACCCGGTGTCTCGAAGCTGACGGGTGCGACATGCGGCGTTGTGAAATCCAGCGCGATCTGGTGGCTCGTTCCCCGCACACCGCTGAACGGCAGGCCCCGCCGCGTGCCGGAAACAGCCCGATGCAGGTGACCGAAGAACAGGTGTCGGATTCTTTCGCGGAAGGGCAAAAGAGCCGCCATGAGCGCCTCGGCATCCCGCAGGCAAATGGCATCCATGCGCTGCAGACCGACCCGAACCGGCGGATGGTGGGTGAACAGATAGACCGGGTCCGACCCACTCTCCGCAAGCCTTGCCCTCAGCCAGGCCAGACGCACCTCGCACAGCCGGCCTCCGGCGCTACCCGGTTCATGGGTATCGAGCAGGACCATGCGGCCGGCATCCGTATCGATCACCTGATGGACGAAACCATCGGCGGCACAGGCTTCCGGAAAGACCGACCGGAACGCGGTGCGATCGTCGTGATTGCCGATCATCACATGCACCGGCATGGGAAGCCGCATCAACTGCCGCCGCACCTCATGATAGGCGAGCGGCAGCCCGTCATGCGTCAGATCGCCGGTAACGACGCAAAGATCCGCATCGGCATGATCCACCAGAATGTCCGAGACGCAGCACTCAAGCTGCATATCCGGCCGGAGACCGTGCAACGCGACACCGGGAGGCGTCAGGTGAAGATCGGAAAGGTGCAGCAGCTTGAACATGTCAGGCCGCCGCATCGCTCAATGCCTTGCTGAGGATCACGCTTCGATAATTGGTGTGGGACCAGCGGGCATGTTCCACGAAGCGATATCCAAGGCGCGTATACCAGGCAACCAGATGCGTGGCGGGCTCTGCGGTATCGAGCGCGATTTCCCCTGCCCCCGCGCGGAGAGCCATGACCTCGACCTGTCTCAGCAGGCGCAGACCGAGCCCTTGTGCCTGAAGGTCCGGATCAACGGCAAACTGGGCGAGAGACGCGACCTCCTGGCGATCATACCAGCGGCATCCCGACGTCTGCTGCGGGTTCCGGAAGAGGATCGTCCCGCAGATCCTCCCATCCTGCAGCGCCACGAGACAGGTGCCCTGGGCAATCCGCTCGCGGGTCACCTCTTCGCTCTGATGGGTTGCCATGTAGCGCAATCCCATGTCGGCAAGCCGGCGATAGGCCCGGTGCAGCAGATCAGTCAGATCGGCGATGGAATCGGTCGGGAGAAGGGGGCGAATGACGGTCGGGCCGTCGGAGACTTCGTTTGTCTGCATCGGGAAACTCCTTGAAGGACAAGGCTTTTCTCTGCTGCTTTTCCGCGCGCGACAACTGAGTTATCCTGCGCAAAACCTCAGGAAAACTCACAGATGCATCGACGCCTGCCTCCGCTGAATGCCGTCAAGGCCTTTGAAGCCACAGGACGACGCGGCAGCCTGACGCTGGCGGCAAGCGAGCTGGGCGTGACGCATGGCGCGATCAGCCGCCAGATCCGCATTCTCGAGAGCTGGCTGGGCGCAAGCCTGTTTGCGCGCGACGGCCGGGGGGTTGCTCTGACGGCGGAGGGGCAGCAGTTCCTGATCGAGACGACGCGCGTTCTGGATGATCTCGCCAGGGCGAGCGAGCAACTGGCGGGTCGGGATGCCCGGGAAGTGCTGCGCATCAGCGCGCCGCAGACTTTCACGATGCGGTGGCTCATTCCCCGCCTTCCCCGCTTTACGTCGCAGCATCCCGATATCGAAATCCGGCTCTCCGCCTCCATCGAACCGCTCGAGACCCTTTGCGAACACTTCGATCTCGCGATCCGGCGCGGACATCTCGGGGAGACGAGCACGGCCTTTCTCTCCGAAACCTGCCTTCCGGTGGCAAGCCCTGATCTTCTGGCAAAGAGGCCCGTGGGACAGGTGGCCGATCTTGCCGCGCACACACTCTTGCATGCGGAATCGGTTGCAAGCCTCTGGGCGCTCTGGCTGCGTGAAGCCGGCATGCCAGATCTCGCGGGCGCCGCCCAGTTGCGGTTCGAACCGCTGTACCATTCGCTGCAGGCCGCAATCGACGGCGTCGGCATCGCAATGGGGCCAAGCGCGCTGGTGGCGGCGGATGTCGCGGCCGGAAGACTGACGCCACTCTTTCCCCAGCTGGCTCTGCGGATGGAGGATTTCCACGTCGTCATCTCCCGCACCTGTCATTCCGTGCGACATGCCCGGCTGTTCCAGACCTGGCTGCTGCAGGAAGGCCAGTCGTCCGGTTCGCAAGCCCCGGCATGAGGCAGGTGGCCGGGATGTCGGTTGCCGGCCGAGATGAAAAGGATGATAGGGATGGAAGGACGCTCGCCGATCAGGACGTCACAGCCGTGTCGTACAGCATTGTTAGGGCGAGGCATTTCCGAAAAAGGGATTGTCCAGATGCTGCTCAACCGCCGCGCCGTTCTCGGCCTGTTTTCCTCCGCCGCCCTCCTGCCGCTGGCCGGTACTGTCGCCCGTGCGGCCGAGCCGGGCGTCGATCTCATCATTCTCTCCGACCTGCATTCGGCCTATGAGCGGATGGCCGAACTGCTGCAGGTCGTTGAGACCCGCGTTGCCTCGGCAAGCCGGCCACAGGTGATCCTGTTCAATGGCGATCTGTTCGAATCCGGCAATGTCGCGGCCGCACGCTCCGGCGGCGAGGCCGACTGGGCCTTCCTCCGCACGCTTGCCAGGCTTGCGCCGACCGTCTTCAACATCGGCAATCACGAGCCCGATTTCGACAACGATCTCGCCCATTTCGTCGAGAAGGCCCGCTCGCTCGGGGTCACCGTGCTGAGCAACATCAACGACAAGCGCACCGGCAAGCCCTATGCGGAGGCCTCCGCCACGCTGTCTGCCGGCGGCATGACGCTCAACATCGCCGCCCTTGGCACCAATGCCATCGGCACCTATCCCAAGGCGACGCGCGACCTGATCGACGTGCCGCAGCCGGTGGAATGGGCCAAGGCCAACCTGCCCGCCATCCTGAAAAGCGGCAGCGTCAATATCGTCCTCAGCCATGCCGGCGTGGTGCCGGATCGCGATATCCTGCCGATGCTGCCCGATGCAACGCTGATGATCGGCGGTCACGACCACCTGACGCTGGCCCATGAACAGGGCAGGACGCGCTATGTGCATACCGGCTCCTGGGCCTCGCTGATGACGGTCGCGACCATCACCACGCCGGGTGCCGCAGCCACCCTCGAGCGAATCTCCATCGAGCGCGACGGCCCGGCGGCAGCGGACCTGAAGCGCACGATCGCAACCGTTCTCGACAGGCATCTGACCGCCGAAGACCGCAGCGTGATTGCCCGCACGGCAAAGCCGCTGACGCTCGGCGAAACCGCCCGCTTCACGGCCGCCGCCATTGCCGCAAAGGTCGGCGCCGATATCGGCTTCATCGGCCACACCTCCTTCGGCACCGGCCTTCCCAGGGGCGAGGTCAGCCGCTTCGATTACAATGCGGCGCTGCGTTTCGAGGGCAAGATCATGAAGGCCGAGGTGGATGCGACAACGCTTGCCGCCATCCTTGCCCGCTGCAACCAGGATGGCGACGTGCCGCTTTCCGCCCGCACCGGCGATTTCCTCTATGCGGCACCGGCACTCGCCGCCGGCAAGCAGAGCTACATCATTGCCTGCAACGACTGGTCGGCGATCAACCGCAAGGCCTATTTTGGCCGCGAGGACCTGACCTTTGCCGAAGTACCGGAGCTGAAGCTGAAGGCGCTGGTGATCGAGGCGCTGAACAAGGCCTGAGGCTGAGGAAGCGAACGCTCCCTTACCAGCTTCTCACGTCCAGCTTCTTGTCCTTGTGGGCCGGATGGGTCGAGAAGATGAAGATGCGGTCGAGTTCCTTCTGCGTCAACATCCTGAGGAACCGCACGTCGATCGTGTTGTTGCTGTTCACCCGCATCAGGATGCAGCCGATCTTCATGATGCGCGCATCGGGAATGTCGAGCACGAATTCCTTGGGGAGATTGTACTGGGTGAGCAGTGCCAGCACGGCGCCGCTCATCGAGATGCGGATCACGTCGCAGCGGCGCGAGGCCATGTGCATCACGTGCTTTTCCGTATACTCGATCCGGCCGGCATTCATGGTGTCTTCCAGGCGGAACCGCGTTTCGCGGTCATACATGAAAGACTCTTCCTTCTTCAGATAATGGCTCGGTTGTCCGGACATGACGGCCTCAGCAATATGCGACTGCACCTGCCCTGATCCTAGGTCCGGAACCTTAACAGAGGGTATGGACGGCACCCACGGATCAGGGTGCCCCATAAGAAAGCGGAAAGGATTGAGGCGTCAGCGACGATAGGTCTGGCCGCTGGCATCGAAGAGATGCATCTTGGCCGGATCGGCCGCAAAACGCAGCGTCGCCCCCTTCTCCACCTTGAAGATGCCGGGCAGCTTGGCGATGATCGGTTCCTCGTCGGAAAGGCCCTCGATGTAGAGCAGCGTCACTTCGCCGAGCGCCTCGACAATCGAGACCTTGCCCTCGAACAGATAGTCCTCGCCGGTGGTGACGGTCAGGTCCTCGGGGCGGATGCCGAAGCTTGCGGCCTTGCCCTTTTCCGACGCAGAGGTTGCGACCGGAACCGAGATCACCTTGCCGCCCCTGAGCGAAAGCCGGGTGGTATCGCCGGTCTCGGCCACCGTCGAGGGGATGATGTTCATGGCAGGCGAGCCGATGAACTTGGCGACGAACAGGTTCTGCGGCCGCTCGTAGAGTTCCAGCGGCGCGCCGACCTGCTCGATGCGGCCGGCCGACAGCACCACGATCCGGTCGGCCAGCGTCATCGCCTCCACCTGATCGTGGGTGACGTAGATCATCGTGGTGTCCGGCATGCTCTCGTTGAGCTTGGCGATCTCGATGCGGGTGGCCACGCGAAGGGCTGCATCGAGGTTGGACAGGGGCTCGTCGAACAGGAAGACCTTCGGGTTGCGGCAGATGGCGCGGCCGATCGCGACGCGCTGGCGCTGGCCACCGGACAGCGCTTTCGGCAGACGCTCCAGATACTGGGTAAGTTGCAGGATATCGGCGGCGGAACGGACGCGACGGTCGATCTCCTGCTTGCTTTCGCCGGCAATGCGCATGCCGAAGGCCATGTTGTCGTAGACCGTCATGTGCGGATAGAGCGCATAGGACTGGAAGACCATGGCAATGCCGCGCTTCGACGGCGGCACCTCGTTGACGCGGTTGCCATCGATGAACATGTCGCCGCTGGAAATCTCCTCGAGACCCGCAATCATGCGCAGCAGCGTGGACTTGCCGCAGCCGGACGGCCCGACGAAGACCACGAACTCGCCTTGGCGGATGTCGAGGTCGATACCGTGCAGCACCTTCACCTGCCCGTAGGCCTTGCGGATATCCTTCAGCACCAAGCCAGCCATGTCTCTCCCCTTCTCAAGCCTTTGACCCGCTTTACGCCTCGGGCACGGTTGTCGTGTGTGTCAGGGATCCGGGAAGGCAGCCTTCCCGGATCCGATCTCGAAATGCCTCAGGCAAGCCGCGCGAAGAACGCGCCCCAGGCCGGCAGAGTGACCGAGCGCCCCTCGACCACTGCCTCGAAGCCATGGCCGGTCAACACCTCCCATGCACCATCGGGCAGTTCGGCGACCACGTCGCCTGCGCTCATGTTGAACAGGCACAGCAGCGTCTCGTTGCCGAGGCTGCGGGTATAGGCGAGCACGCTGTCGGTCGGCGGCAGGAAGGCGATGTCACCCTTGGCAAAGGCCGGATGCGCGCGACGGAAAGCCAGGAAGCGGCGATACTGCTCCATGACCGAGGTTTCCACGCCCTGCTGCACGTTGACGGCGCGCAGCTGGTGTTCGACCGGGATCGGCAGCCAGGTCTTCTCCGCGGTGGAAAAACCCGCCTGCACGGCATGGTCATCCCAGACCATCGGCGTGCGGCAGCCGTCGCGGCCCTTGAATTCCGGCCAGAACTGGATGCCATAGGGATCCTGCAGATCCGCATAGGCAATGTCGGCTTCCGTCAGGCCCAGTTCCTCGCCCTGATAGATGCAGACCGAACCGCGCTGTGTCAGAAGGATGGCGGAGAGCAGCTTGGCATAGGCATCCCGATCGAGGACGTCTGCTCCCCAGCGCGAGACATGGCGCACGACGTCATGGTTGGAGAAGGCCCAGCAGGCCCAGCCTTCCGGTGCTGCCGCGGCAAAGTCCTTCTGCACCTCGGCAACGCGGGCCGGTGTCAGCGCATCCGGCGCCAGGAATTCGAAGGCATAGCACATCTGCATCTTGTCACCGCCGGAGGTGTATTCCCCGACGATTTCCAGGCCGCGCTGGCTGTCGCCCACTTCGCCGACAGCGGCAATAGCCGGGAATTCGTTCAGCACGGCGCGGAACCGCTTGAGGAATTCGAGATTCTCCGGGCGGTTCTTGTCGTAGAGGTGCTCCTGGAAATTATAGGGATTGACCGCCGGCGCCGTGGAGGCGTTGCGCCGCTCGGGCGCCAGCGACGGATTGTCCCGCAATTCCCGGTCATGGAAGTAGAAGTTGATCGTGTCGAGACGAAAGCCATCGACGCCGCGCTTCAGCCAGAAGCGCACCACATCGAGAAGCGCATCCTGAACCTCGGGATTGTGCAGGTTCATGTCCGGCTGCGAGGTGAGGAAGTTGTGCAGGTAATACTGCATGCGCGTCGGATCCCAGGCCCAGGCGGATCCGCCGAAGATCGACAGCCAGTTGTTGGGCGGCGTACCATCCGGCTTCGGATCGGCCCAGACATACCAGTCGGCCTTCGGGTTGACGCGGCTGGAACGGCTTTCGACGAACCAGGCGTGCTGGTCGGAGCTGTGGGAGATGACGAGGTCGATCATCACCTTGATCTGCAGGCGGTGCGCCTCGGCGATCAGCGCATCGAAATCGGACAGCGTGCCGAACATCGGATCGACATCCGTGTAGTTCGAGACGTCATAGCCGAAATCCTTCATCGGCGACGGGAAGAAGGGCGAGATCCAGATGGCATCGGCGCCGAGGGCCGCGATATGCGGCAAGCGGGCGGTGATGCCCTTCAGATCGCCGATGCCGTCACCGTTCGAGTCCTGATAGGAGCGCGGATAGATCTGGTAGATGACCGCGCCGCGCCACCAGTCGGCATCCGGCGCTTCGATCGTCTGGGAAGAAGCAATCATTGACGTCAAACCTTGAAAAGAAAAATGCTCAGCCGCCCTTGACCGAACCGGCAAGGAGACCGCGCACCAGATAGCGTTGCAGCCCGAAGAACACCGCCAGCGGCACGAGGATCGTGACAAAGGCGGAGGCCGTCAGGATTTCCCAATTGCCGCCGCGCGAGCCGAGCAGCGCATTGAGCGCCCCCGTCAGCACAAGCTGATCGCGGCCGGTGCCGAGGAAGACGATGGCCACCAGAAGATCGTTCCAGACCCAGAGGAACTGGAAGATGGCAAAGGAGGCCAAGGCCGGGAAAGACAGCGGCAGGACGATCTTCAGGAAGATCTCGAAATCGGACGCGCCGTCGACGCGCGCACTTTCGATGATTTCCTTCGGAAGTCCGGCAATGTAGTTGCGCAGGAGATAGATGGCGAGCGGCATGCCGAAAGCGGTATGCGCAAGCCAGATCCCGGCATAGGTCTTGGACGAGGTGCCGAGGAAATTGCCCACCTCGTTGTAGAGCCTCAGAAGCGGAATGAGCGACATCTGCAGCGGCACGACGATGAGACCGACGACCATGGCGATGATCAGCGCCCGCCCCGGAAAGCTCATCCACGACAGTGCATAGGCGGCAAAGGCGGCGATCAGGATCGGAATGATGGTCGCCGGGATCGTCACCGTCAGCGAATTGATGAAGGCCTGGCCGATGCCCTCCCCCTTCAGCACCGTCTCGTAGTTCTGCAGGCTGAACTGAGGCGGCGTGGAAACGGTCAGATAGATGCGCTTGCCGCGCGAACCCTCGAAGGGAGCGTTCTTGCTATAGACATAGGAGCCGTCCGGCTTGACCGTCAGCGTCTCGCCCTCGCCAAGATCGGCGGGCTTGTCTACGGGGAAGGCCGCCGGCTCCTGCACGCGCACGCCGAAGGCGCTGACGGTGCCGCCCTGGCCCTTTTCGAAGACCGAGCCGGTGATCACGTAATTCGCGCCCTCCTGCCGGGCGCTTGAGGGATCGCCGAGACGGCCGGCGCTGGTCTGGGTGGAACTGCTGAACGCCGTCCACCAGCCCGACGTGGTGATCTGGCCCTTGTCGCGGATGGAGGTGACGAGGATGCCGAGCGTCGGGATCAGCCACAGGATGACGATGACGAGCACCGACAGGTGAACGATCAGGCGCGGCAGGCCGACGCGCTTGAGGCGAAGGGAAAGGCTTGCCATCTCAATGTCCTCCGGCGTCGCGGTTGGCCTGACGGATGTTCCAGATCATGATCGGCGTCACGGCCGCCATGATGACGAGCGCGATGACCGCGCTTCGGCCGCTGTCGCCGCCGCCACGGAACATCCAGTCGAACATCAGGTTGGCCAGCACCATGGTGTCCCACTGGCCGTTGGTCATGGTCAGCACGATGTCGAAGACCTTGAGAACGAGGATGGTGATGGTGGTCCACACCACCGCGATGGTGCCCCAGATCTGCGGCACCATGATCTTCCAGAAGATCTGCCAGCCATTGGCGCCATCGATGACCGCCGCCTCGATGGTTTCCTCCGGGATGCCGCGCAATGCGGCAGACAGGATGACCATGGCAAAGCCGGTCTGGATCCAGATCAGGATGACCATCAGGAAGAAGTTGTTCCAGAACGGCATGGAGATCCACACCTGCGGATCGCCGCCGAGCGCAGTGACGAGGGCGTTGAGGAGGCCGATCTGGCTGTCGCTTGCGCCGCGATACTCGTAGATGAACTTCCAGATCACGGAGGCGCCGACAAACGAGATCGCCATCGGCATGAAGACGATGCTTTTCGCGATATTGCCCCACCAGATGCGGTCGGTCAGCACGGCGATCACGAGGCCGAAGAAGGTGCAGGCGGCAGGTACAACCGCAAGCCAGAGAATGTTGTTGAAGATCGACTGCCGGAAGCCGGCATCGAAGAAGGCCCAGCGGTAATTGGCAAGCCCGACGAAGGTCTCGCCGCTGCGGTCATGAAAGGACAGGATGAAGGTCGCAATCACCGGATAGACCAGGTAGATGCCGAGCAGCAGCAGCGCCGGTCCGAGAAACAGCCAGGGCCGGATGACGGCGCGGCGGTTGAGATTGCGCGATGCCTGGGTGACATCGCCATCGCGCACCGGCAGCGCCAGATTGAGCACCTTGTCCGATAGCCAGTAATAGAGAGCGCAGACGAAAACGCCGACGATCATCACGCCGACGGCCGAGACGATCTGCGATACCATGTCCCCTCCTCATGGTCCGGTCCGGACCTTTGTCTTCCGGCTTGTCATGCCGGTGTCGTGTCACGGCAGAAGCGATGCGCCGCCGGTTTTGCCGACGGCGCACGGTCATGTGTCCCGTTTACTTCAGGCCGTCCCAGGCCTTCTGGATCTCGTCGCCGACCTGCTTGGCAGACTTGCCGCCGACGAAATCGACCATGCCCGTCCAGAAGGCGCCGGCACCGATCTTGCCCGGCATCAGGTCGGAACCGTCGAAGCGGAAGGTGGTCGCCGTCGTCAGGATCTCGCCCTGCTTCTTCAGTGCGTCATTGGCATAGGCTTCGGTCTTCACGCCCTTGTACGGCGTGAGGAACCCGGACTGCGCCATCCAGACCTCATGCGCGATCGGCGTCTTCAGGAAGTCGATGAAGGCCTGTGCCGCCGGGGAATCCTTGGTAATCGCCACCAGCGTACCCGCACCCAGAACCGGCGTGCCGAGTTCCGGTTTGGAGGCATAGGTCGGCATGTAGAAGAAATCCGCATCCGTGCCGAGCTTCGTGCCTTCCGGGAAGAAGGTCGGGATGAACGAGGCCTGATGGTGCAGGTAGCACTTCGGCGGAATGCCGAAGAGGCCCTTCGGACTGTCGCGGAAGTCTGTCGAGGCAACGGCTGCCACGCCGCCGGAGACGTATTTCTCGTTCTTGGCGAACTTGCCGAATTCATCGATGACGCTGACGACCTTGGGATCGTTGAACTTCACCGTGTTATTGACCCAGCCGTCATAGGTCTGCGGCGTGTTCATGCGCAGCATCAGGTCTTCCACCCAGTCGGTGGCCGGCCAGCCCGTCGCACCACCGGAACCGAGACCGATGCACCAGGGCGTGCCGCCATCCTTGACGATCTTGTCGGAGAGGGCGATCAGCTCCTCCATCGTCTTGGGAACCTTGTAACCTGCTTCCTCGAAGTTTTCCGGCACATACCAGACGAGCGACTTCAGGTCGGCCTTGTAGGGAAAGGCGAAGAAGGCATCCTTGCCATCCTTGCCCTTGTAGGTGCCGAGACCGAGCCAGGAATCGCCTGCGCCGTAATTGGCCTTCACCCAGTCACCCGTTCCGGCCTTCAACGGCACCAGGAAGCCCTTGGAGGCGAGGTCCTGCAACAGGCCGGGCTGCGGCAGGATGGCGATGTTCGGGGGCGAACCCGCCTGCGTATCGATGACGATCTGCTGCTCGTAGTTTTCCGAGGACGAATACTGGACGTTGGCGCCGGTCGCATCGTTGAAATAGGCGAGAACGCTGCGGAACAGCTTCTCGTCATCGCCGCGCCAGGGGCCGAAAATCGTCAGCGTCTGGCCCTTGATGTCACCATGCGCCTTCTTGAAATCCTCGTAGCTTTTCCAGTTGAACTTGGCGTCCTGACCGGGCGCAAACTTCAGATCTGCAGCATTGACGCCAGTAACGCCAAGGCAAATGGCAGCAACGCCAGAAAGCAAAAGATGTTTCATGCAAAACCTCCCCTTCAGAGATGTAAATCTTCCTACCCAGATCGCATCGAAAGCATTCAAAGCGCTTTGAGGCGAAGAAGCCATGCCACAGGCACTGGAGTCAAGTCTCTTTTCGAATGGCCCCTCACGTATTCAAGCTTGACATGAATTAGGGCGCGGGTCAGCTGTGTCCACGTCTCAATTTTCGCGACATTTTTGCGCCGATGCGGTATCGAAGCGCTTTGAGTGCCGGACAGGACAAGCCGCCGTTCGGCACGTGGAGGAACTGGCACGGTGAATCTCAAGCAATTGTCGGCGCTGCTGGGACTGTCCCAGACGACGATCAGCCGCGCCCTGAACGGTTATCCGGAGGTCAACGAGGAAACGCGCCAGCGCGTGCTGAAGGCCGCGCAGGAGACGGGCTATCGCCCGAACCGCGCCGCACGCAGGCTGGCCACCGGAAAGGCCGGCTCGCTTGGTCTGGTGATGCCCATGTCCGAGGGGCAGTCTGCCGACATTCATTTTGCCGAATTCCAGAGCGGGCTTGCCGACGAATGCCTGCGCCACGAATTCCATTTCGTGATCATGCCCGCCCATCCGCACGAGGAGGAGCAGGCGATCCGCGAACTCGTCAACAGCGGCAGCGTGGACGCCTACTATCTTGCCTATATGCGCGCCCGCGATCCGCGGCTGAAGATGGCAAAGTCGCTGGCGCTGCCCTTCATCGTGCATGGACGCTCTCTCGGCGTGGCGGAAGACTATCCCTATCTCGACGTCGACAATGAGGGCGCCTTTCGCCAGGCGGCCCGCTACCTGATCGATCTCGGCCACACCCGCTTTGCGCTGATCAACGGCATGGCCGACCTCGATTTCGCCGCCCGCCGACGCATGGGGCTGGAACAGGCCCTGGCCGGACGCGGTCTGTCGCTGCGGGGGGACTTCGTCAGCAGCACGCTGATGACGGATGCCAACGGCTATCGCCACATGGCGCAGCTGCTGCAGCATCCCGAGCCGCCAACCGCCGTGCTCTGTGCGAGTACCGTGCTGGCGCTCGGCGCCGTGCGCGCCATTCGCGAGGCGGGGCTGCAACTCGGCACCGACATCTCGCTGATCGCCCATGACGACGACCTGATGCTGCTGAAGCCGGAGCATTTTTCGACGCCGCTGACCACCACCAGCTCCTCCCTGCGCGAGGCAGGGCGGCGGGTGGCCGAACGGCTGATCAGTGCCGTGACGGATCCGGAGGCGGATCTGCCGAGAAGGGAACTCTGGACGGCGGATCTCACGGTGCGCGCGTCGACCGGCCCTGCGCCGGACTGAGGCTCGACCGGCCTCAGAAGGTCGGAACGGGGCGGCCTGCCGAACGATAGGCGGCAATCACGGTGTTGGCCATCAGCATGGCGATCGTCATCGGCCCGACGCCGCCCGGCACCGGCGTGATGGCACCGGCCATCTCGGCGCAGGCCTCGAAATCCACATCGCCGACGAGGCGGCTCTTGCCCTCGCCCTTTTCCGGCGCATCGATGCGGTTGATGCCGACATCGATGATCGTGGCGCCGGGCTTCACCCAATCCTTCTTGACCATGAAGGGACGGCCGACGGCGGCCACGAGAATATCGGCCTGCCGGCAGATCGCCGCCAGATCCTTGGTGCGCGAATGGGCCATGGTGACGGTGGCATTGGCAGCGAGCAGCAGCAGGCCCATCGGCTTGCCAAACAGGTTGGAGCGGCCGATGACGACCGCATTGAGGCCGGAGAGATCGGCGCCATGGATGCTGCGCACCAGGATCATCGAACCGGCCGGCGTGCAGGAGATGAGGCCGCTCGAGAGATCGCCGCTGGCAAGCTTGCCGGCATTGACGACGTGAAGACCATCCACATCCTTGTCCGGGCGGATCGATTGGATCACCGGTTCGGAATCGAGATGCCGGGGCAGCGGCAGCTGAACGAGAATGCCGTGGATGGCCGGATCGTCGTTGAGGGAGGCCACCAGCGCTTCCAGCTCCGCCTGCGTCGTCTCTTCCGGCAGGGAGTGCTGGATGGAGGTGAAGCCGCACTGCTTGGCCATGCGGCTCTTGGCGTTCACATAGGCATGGCTTGCCGGATCGTTGCCGACGATGACGACGGCGAGACCGGGCTTGACGCCCGCTTCACGCTCCAGAACCGCCGAGGCCTCCGCCACGGCCTCCGTTACCTTTGCCGCCGTCTGCTTTCCGTCGATGATGCTGGCCACGCGCATGCCTCCTGGGGATGGTCGGAAACCCTTGAGACCCGTCGTCGCCATGACCGATGTCAGCGCAAACAGGCCGCCTGCCAACGCCCTAGGGCCTTGAAGGCCCCAATGCAAGACCTGCGTGACAGGGAAGCAGCGTGAAAGGGAGGAGAGACGGTTCCAGCCATGATCCGTCAGCGCCGACGGCGGTGGCGGTCTTCGTCCCCCGGTTCGGCCAGCGCTTGGGAGAGCGCAGTCACCTCTGCCCGGAGGCGCGCAAGATCGCGGCGAAGCTGCAACAGGTCGTCATTGGCGGCCATCGGCCGATGGCGCGGCACCGCGTCGCCCTCACCGTCGAGGATCCCGGCGAGCAAGGATGGCAACGGATGGGCACCGGCCGGCTGGCGTTGCGAGAGCAACAGTTCCTCCAGCATGGCGGCAGCACTTTCATCCACGGCACGCGCGGTCGCCGGCAAGCTCTGGCCTTGGTCGGCGAAAGACGCCAGATCGTTCTCCGTCACCGGCAGCAGACTGGTGAAACGAAGCGGCGCATACGCGTCCGCGGTTTCGTTGGGGGAAGCCGACGCGACGACGGCAGGCTGTCTGGGCAGCCCGGCGAAAGCTTCCGGAAACGGCGAGGAAGCGGCTATGGAAGTCGCCATGGCGGGCTCATTCTGCGGCACGGTCGACGCGGTCGATGACACGAGGTCTGCGGCATTCTGCTCCTGCGGCCTGCGTCCCGGAAGGGCTGCGGCGGCAAGGCAAAGCGCGGCAAGACTACCCATCAGCGAGGCGAGCCAGAGCGGCAGGCCGGTGGCTGTCGCCTCCACTGCCCGGGCTGGCATGGCAAGGCTGGCAACGACCTGAGGCGCCGGCTCTGCCCGACGCGCGGCAGATTCTGCGGCGGAAAGGGCCTCGCGGGCCGTGGCCAGGGCCGCCTCCCGTTCCCGATGGCGCTGCTCGGCCGCCGACACGGGACGGGCGGCGATACGGGCCTGTTCCTCGCCGAGACGACGCAGATCGTCTTCGAGGCGGGCAGTCTCCTGTTGCCGGCGGCTGCGTTCATTCTCCAGCGCCTTGCCGATCGCAGCTCTCGCCTCATCGACCGCCTGACGCGCCGCAATCAGCTTCGGGTGGCGGGGACCGAGATCGGCGGCAAGCCGCTCTGCCAGCAGGCGGGTATCCAGGAACTGGCGGCGCAGCGGTTCAATCTGGTCCAGCCCTGCGGCCGCGGGCGGCGAGGTCTCCAGCACTCCCGCAAGCGTCAGCCCGCGCACGGCCTCGAGTGCCAGATGCGCCTCCGCGAGTGCCGCGCGGCCACGCGCCAGCCTTGCCTCGATATCAGCCTTTCGGGCGGCCTCCGCCTGCCAGCGCTGGCGATCCTCGGCCGCTACGGCTTCTGCGGCAAGAGCCGCTTCGGCGGCCTGCACCACCCGGCGCGCAGCCGCCACGCGCTGATCCGCCTCGCCCGTGGCAGGCTGTCCGAGATGGCGGGCCAGCACGGCTGCGGCGGCATTGGCCAGCCGTGCAGCCTCCAGCGCCTCGCGGGCATCGGCGCGCACCAGCATCTGCCCCGGCAAGTCCGGTGTCACGCCTAGCCGCTCGGCAAGGCCGGGCTGTCGCGTGAAGAAACCCGAAAGAAGATCACTCGCGGAGACACCGGCCGAGGCCGTGCGCTCGTGGGAAGGCCGCGCCTCATCTGCGGCTTGGCGGATCTCGTCCAGCACGCGACCATCGGCAAGCAGGCGGCGCAGCGCCGGAACAAGCGTATCGGCCGGCAATCCGCCCGGGGCAAGCGTCTCCACCTGCAGCAGAGCCGCTGCCTCGTACCGGCGCGTCAGATCGACCGGCAGGACCAGCGGCATCAACGCTCCGCCGATCCCAGCGAAGAGCAGCAAGG
The DNA here is from genome assembly GCF_007004135.1 of Affinirhizobium straminoryzae. Lineage (GTDB taxonomy): Bacteria > Pseudomonadota > Alphaproteobacteria > Rhizobiales > Rhizobiaceae > Neorhizobium > Neorhizobium straminoryzae. The sequence goes on along the minus strand of NZ_VJMG01000003.1, from coordinate 107,523 downwards.
CAGGGGCAAGACGGCGACCTTTCGCGACGAAATGCGCAACAGGCGGGCGCGGCTCTGGGGCAGAGCGTTGCAGATGCGTCGAAACGTGCATGAGCCAGTCCATTCCCGAGGCGGCAGAAGCGGTGCGCCTGTCCCGTGTTCGCGGCGGAAGCCGGCCTGACGGGAACCATGACGGCCGCAGCCGCCTGCCCGGCAGGGGCAAGGCGACGAAAGAACCGCACGGTCGCAAACCGGATGTCGCCGATCATGGCGCTGGAGGGAAGGATCGGACCCGGTCGGAAAGGTCCGCACGTCGATCGGCGACGCCTCATGCGACGGCCGGATCGCCATTTCCCGGAAGAAACCACTCGGGACCAGCACGCTGGCTCCCCACAGGTCGGCTTCCGCATGGGAAAACTCTAAATTTTTTTGGCAAACAAACGGTTAATCTCGGTTCTTGCCCGCAGCACCGAAGATCTCGCTTGCCAGCAGCAGAAGTCCGTCATGGCGGAAGGCGAGGAAATCCTCAAGCCGCCGTTCCTCGGCCTCGTCACGCGCATCGGCAATCACCATATCGGCAGCCGTTGCTTCGAGGGCCGCATCGAGCGGCGACGCGGCCCGCCCGGGAAACGGACCCGTCATGGCAAGCGTCGAAATGTCATGCCAGGGGGCATGCGCCTTGAGCCGCCGGCGCGCCGCCTCCAGGCGGCTCCTGTCCGCGCCGATCAGCAGAATACGGCGCCGATGGTCCATGAAGGTCAACAGCGACGGCACGAAGCGGTCCGGGGCAAGGGACGCGATGGCAGCGCGCGGCCGCACCAGACGAAGAAGGACCGTCACGGCGCGGTCTGCCGGCAGAAGAACGTGTCCGCCAAGCCGCGCGCGATAGAGCGGATTGATCAAGGCCCGAAGGAGGCCGGACAAAGTGAGGAAAGTGACCGCGCGGCACCCCACCCGCAACTCTGCAGCTGCCTCCAGCATGGCAAGACTGTCAGCCCAGCCCAGCGTCGGAAAAGAGAGCCCGAAGGCCCTTCGCCCGTCCTGACGCATCGCGAGGACCGGTGAAACCGAAGCGGCCATCTGCGGACGCACAGCCGGCAAAGGACCTCCGGCCCTGTCGGGCAGGCGATGGGGGGCTGGCATGGCGCGATCGTGCTGCATCGGACGCTCGAAACTGCGGAAAAGCTGATCTGTTCTCCCTAGCAGTCCTGCGTGAAACCCGGCTTAAACCGGAGGATCGAATCCGAGTGACGTGTTTGCGGGTGCGTTAACGACAACGCCCGCCGGAGGGCGGGCGTGGCGAACGGCAACGGCATCCGGTTGATGTCAGTGCCCGCTTTTGGCGGGGGCGGCGTCGACCTTGACGCCTTCGACGATCTTGGTCGGCATCACCTGCTTGCCCTGCGGGCGGTCGCTGTTGGCGCGGATATCATCCTTGGACAGGTAGTCGATCTGCTCCACCAGGGGCTCGATGACATAGTCGTCGCCGAACTTCTTGTTGAGGTTCTCCTTCACCCGCTTCTTGAAGCCTTCGAGATCGAAGGACTTCACGTTGGTGAGGTCTACCATGCGATCCCCGACGAGCAGCGTGAACAGTTCGTCGGTCATCAGTTCGGTCATCGGCAGGTGCAGGCCCTTCACCTTTTCCTTGTCCATCAGGAAGGAAATGCGGGTGATGAAATAGCCCTGCACGGCGCCATTGGCGAGGACGGGCACGTTGATGACCTCGCCCTTGACGAGATCGCTCTTGTCCTTCAGCAGCTGCGACTGATCCACCGGCGGGGGCGGCGCCGCCATCTTCACGGAGAAAAACACCGCGCCTAGCGACACGGCACAGACCCACAAACCGGTAAGGAGCAGCTTAACCATCAGGATTCGCTATAGTAGAACTGTTCTTGGGTGTAGGTGCCATCGCCATCGGCATCGCGCACGGCATTCTTCAGAAGATCGGCCACGGTGCGCACGGCATTGAGATGGGCTTCCACACGGCGGGCATTGAGTGCGAGCTTGCCCTTCAGTGCATGCATCTGCTCGATGTGGTTGACGGCGAATTCCTCCGGGCTGGTGCTGCGGAACAGCATGGTCAGCTCGTAGAGGCACCGGCTCTTGTGCGCGTTGGAGACCTTCAGGTCGAATTGCGGATCCTTGCCGATCCGCTCATTTTCATTGTCGATGATCATCTCCAGCCGGCCAAGGACTGTCTTGATGCGATAATCATTCGAGATAACTTCCATATGTTCGGTCCCGCCGTGCTGCGTTGTCATGCCTCGCTCCGATCTGCCGGTGCCAGGTTGAGGGCTTTTCGTTCAAAATCGTTGATCATGGACAGAGTGCGGCTGCGCTCCGTCTCATCGGTGCGGGCGTTGAGTTCGCCTTCGTTGCGCAGCTTCTGCAGGGACTGCGAATAGACCTGCTCTGCAATGCCGACACCGCCACTCTTGCTGATCTGGTTGGCAATCTGCTCCGACATCATGCTCTTCCAGAATTCGCCGGCAGATCCCTTGCCATAGACCTGCTCGCTGTCGCTGGGCAGGATCGAGTTGACAAAGGTCTGCAGCACCGAGGCTTCGAACTTGCGGTATTCCTCGGGCATCTTGGCGGCCTTGTCCGCACCCTCGGCGCGGTGCAGGCTGGCCCGGGTGCCGGTCTGGTCGATCCGGTCGACGGTTACCGCAAACCCCTTGTCGGCCGATGCGAGACTGGTGGCGGCAAAGGCCGCGCGGTTTGCCTTGAGCTTTGCCTGGGCTGCCTGCACCTCGGTCGGGTCTGCAGCCCGCAGGACATCCATCACGAGATCGCTGGGAGGAGAGATCGCCACTAGAACTTCCTTTCGTCTGAGTGGCGAGACTATGCGGGATGAAGCTTGCTTTAGGCTGGCGTGGCGACGAAGGACGGCGTAAGCGCCGGCTAAAACTTACAAAGGCTCGGAATTTTCGCGTTTTGCGCCGGCCATCGTCAGGTCCAGCAGGTCGTAAAGGGTCGAATCATCCTGTTCGCGGTCTTCCAGGCTGCGGGCTTCCTTCATGTGCTCCTCCAGCCGGTCGCCCTTGGTGCGCTCACGCAGCACCTGCGCTTCCAGCACCTGCTGCACGCCGCCAAGCTGACTGTCGCGGATCATCAGCCGGCCGAAACGTTCCGAATGGTGGCGGGAGAACTGCATGTGCAGCGGCGTCATGGAGCCGATGGCCTCGATGACCAGATCCATCTGCTCGCCCACTTCGGCGCGCTGCCGGGTCACCGCGGAAAGCTCGCTTTCGGCCATTTTTTCCAGATGGCGCTGCACGGCAACGAGCCGTTTCAGCTTGCGGGACCGGACCTGACCGCTGTCTGCCATGATCGCCTCAGAAGGAGTTGAAGACCGGCGCGAACCCTTGCGCGAACTGCCGCATGAGCGCGGCAATGGCGAGGTAGAGCATGAAGATGCCGCCGGTGACGAGATAGGGGGTGGAAATGAAATAGACCGGGATCTGCGGCGCGAGCTTGTTGACCAGGCCGATCGCCACGTTGAACAGCAGGCCGAAAATCAGGAAGGGGCTTGCCAGCCGGAGCATGATGGAGGTGGAGGCGCGCAGCGTATCGGTGAGCGTGATCAGCATCTTCTGCGGTTCGATGATCGCGCCGACCGGGGTCGCCCCGTAGGAATCGAGAAGCGCCCGGAAGACGATGTGGTGGAAGTCCATGATGAACAGCAGCATCAGGCCGCAGAACACGATCAGGCTGGTGACGGAGGTTTCCGATGTGTCTTCCAGAATGTCGTGACCGCCCGGCGCCGTGAAACCGATCGCCATGGTGAGGATCGCACCGGCAAACTGCAGGCCGAGCACGTAGATGCGGGCGATCATGCCGTAGACGATGCCGATCATGGTTTCGGAAAAGATCAGCCCGACATAGGTGGCGCCGGGCGATGATGCCGCCGGGTAGACGCTGTCCCAGATCATCGGAAGGATCGCCATCGACACCGCGACCGCCAGGAACAGCCGTACATTGGGCGAAAGCCTGGCGCTTGAAAAACCCGGCAGGGTCATGATGCAGCCCCCCATGCGGCAAAAGGCCAGGAAGAGCGCCAGCATCGTCCCCTGCGGGTCTGTAATCATGAAATCGAGCCCAGAATCTTGATGTCGAGCCCCTTTGCCAGTTCCACATGCGAGAGAACGGGAAGCGTTGCAAACAGGCGTTCGATGATCATTCTGACATAGGAGCGCGTCTCAGGCGAGGTCACGAGGACGAATGGCAGACCGCGATCCATGAATTCGCGGATCACGCGGCTTGCCTGCTCGCTGAATTCCTCGAGCGCGCGCGGATCGATGTCGAATTCGACGACCTCGCCCTTGGGATCGCGCTTCAGCGCCTGATGGAAAAGGAGATCCCACTTGCTGCCAAGGCGCAGAACCCGGAGCACGCCATTGTCGGCCAGATCGCCGCACAGCTGCTGGGCCATGCGCACGCGCACATGTTCGACGATCTGCTCGGTCTTGCGCACATGCGGCGCAAGCTCGGCCACGGCTTCCAGGATGAGATGAAGGTTGCGGATCGAGACCCTTTCGGCCAGCAGCAGCTTCAGCACCGCCTGCAGCCCGGAATAGGACATGTGCGAGGAGCAGATCTCGTCGGCCAGTTTCTTGTATTCCGGATCCAGCCGGTCGATCAGGATCTTCACATCCTTGTAGGAGAGAAGCTGCGGAAGGTTGTTGCGGATCACTTCGGAGAGATGCGTCAGCACCACCGACACATTGTCGATGGGGTGGAAACCCTCACGCTTCAGATCGTCGGCAAAGGCCTCGAGGATCGAGACCGCCGGCATGCCGAAGGCCGGTTCGCGGATCTCGTCGCCGGGGATCGACGGCTTGCGGCCGGACCCGGTCACCACCAGCACATCGCCGACCCTGAGCGTGTTGGAGGCGATCGTCGTGCCGTGAATGCGGATCTGGTAGGACTTTTCCGGAATGGAGATGTCGTCGGTGACCTTGATCTCGGGAACGACGAAGCCGTACTGGCTGGCGAATTTCTTGCGCATCTTGCCAACCCGGAAGGCCAGTTCCTGGTGCGCGCCGAGAAGGCGGGTGGAGACCTGCTTGCCAAGCGCCAGCTCGATCTCGGAGGTACGCAGCATCGACTTGACCGAATCCTTGTCGGCCTCCTTCGTCTGGCTGACCTTCTTCTCCTCCGTCTCGCGGCGCAGCTTGTTTTCCGCCTCCAGACGGCGCGGCACGATCCAGGCGCCAAAGGCCATGATGCCGCCGAGGGCCACGAAGGGAACGAAGGGCAGGCCCGGGACGAGCGCCAGAATGCCCATCAGGGCAGCAGCCAGAGAAAGCGCACGCGGATAACCGCCCAGCTGGTCGAGCACCGCCTTGTCGGCCGTGCCGGGCGTGCCGCCGCGCGACACGAGGAGGCCGGCTGCCAGCGAAACGATGAGGGCCGGCACCTGGGAGACGATGCCATCGCCGACCGACAGCTTGACGAACACGTCGGCCGCCTCGCCGATCGGCATGCCATGGCGGAAATAGCCGATGACGATGCCGCCGAAGATGTTGATGGCGGTGATGATGAGGCCCGCGACCGCATCGCCGCGCACGAATTTCGAGGCACCGTCCATGGCGCCGAAGAACATGCTCTCCTCTTCCAGTTCCCGGCGGCGGCGCTGCGCCTCCTTTTCGTCGATAATGCCGGCGGAAAGATCCGCGTCGATCGACATCTGCTTGCCGGGAATGGCATCGAGGGTGAAGCGGGCGCCGACTTCGGCGATACGTGTTGCACCCTTGGTGATGACGATGAAGTTCACCGTCACGAGGATCATGAAGACGATCACCCCGATCATGAAGTCGCCGGACATCACCAGCGAGGCAAAGCCCGCGATCACGCCGCCTGCCGCATCATGCCCCTCGTGGCCATGCGTCAGGATGGTGCGCGTCGTCGCGATGTTGAGCGACAGGCGGATCATCGTGGAAATCAGCAGGATGGTCGGGAAGGACGAGAAGTCCAGCGGCCTCTGGATCCACAGCGCCACCATCAGGATCAGCACGGAAAAGGCGATGGAAAAGGCCAGTCCCATGTCGATCAGAAAGGTCGGGATCGGCAGGAAGAGGATGCAGAGAATGGCGATGATGCCAAGTGCGAAGCCAATGTCCCGGCCGTTGGGACTGACCTTGGGAATGGAGAGTGCAGGTGGTTGCGCCATGGAATCCGTCTCTTCATGAGATGGCGGCGCAACGCATGTCACGCCGGTTCATCTGAAGCCTAGACGGTGAAGCTTGCGCGAGGCAGGCGCGGCCCCGGCCTCAGAAGCCGGACTGGATGCGCGAGAAGACGAGCTGGGAGAAAAGGTTGATCTGGCTGCCGATGAACGGCGCCGTCAAACCGACCGCGAGCAGGATGGCGACGATCTTGGGCACGAAGGTCAGCGTCATTTCCTGCACCTGGGTCAGCGCCTGCAGGAAGGCAACGCCGACGCCCACCACCATGGCGGCAAGGATCGCGGGGCCTGATGCGATCAGGACCGTGCGCATGGCCGCCTGCATGATTTCGAGTGCATCGGCTTCATTCATGAGAGCCACTCCGTGGCTGCCGTCATGGCAGCGATTCGATGGATCCCGTTCTACCGGGATCCGGTTCCGGCGTCGAGGCGGCTCCCGGTCAGGAGCCGCTGGTTTGGGTTTCCGTGGATGACGTTCCCGCCTGGATCGCCTGGTCCGACACGACAACGCCGGCCTGCAGCAGGACCTTGTCGCCACCTTCGGTCACGGCCATCACGCCGTCCGAATAGACCTGGACTTCCTTGACCTTGCCCATCACCTTGTCGTCGGCGCTCATGATGTACTTGCCTACGAGGTCGCCGGCGCGCGTGAGAGCCTCGGCCTGAAGCATGCTCTTCAGGTGGGTGTTGGTCTGGATCGTCTGCTCCACCTGCGAGAAGGAGGCCAGCTGGGAAATCTGCTGGGACGCGTCCATCGGCGAGGTCGGATCCTGGTTCTTCATCTGGGCGATGAGCAGCTTCAGGAAGCTGTTGTAGTTCAGGCTTGCCTTGCTGGCATCGCTGGTGGAGGCCGCAGCCCCCGCCCAGGGATTGGAGGCCGCCGTGCTGGACGTGACCGATTCTACCGCCATGGAGCGATCTCCCGGCGAATCTGTTCCACGGTCGCCGGCGTCATCTCATGGCTGTTGAGGATGCGGTCCTCGATGGCATAGAGGCCGCGGATGGCCTTCAGTGCGTCGAAGGCGCGGCCGCTCACCACCATGGCGTCAATGCGCTTCAGTTCCGCCAGGACTTCCTCGTTCTGGAAGCAGGAGAGCAGCATGGTGATCGACTTGCGGAACATGGAGAGCGACTGCTCCTTGCCTTCCGGGTTGATCAGCATCATCTGGGCGATGAAGTAGAGCTGGCGCAGCGGCGTCGTGGCGTCTTCCAGCTGCAGGACATGGTTTTCGAGCAGGAAGGTCACGTCGTTGAGGAATTCGAGCGCGACCTTGCGATCCACGCGCAAAACGGCCCCGTTGATGAAGATTCTTTCGCCCGATTTCAGCGAGATGCGCAGAGTGCTTTTCATTTAAGTCCATCCCTGATGATGGTTGTCACGTCGATGAGGCCCTGGAAGTTGTCGGACTGGCGCCGCCTTATCTTTTCGCACTCCTTGAGAATCCACAGGGCGATGGAGATCAGGTTGGCGCGAAGTTCGACATTCAGTTCGTTTTCCGGCTGGCGCAGGTCCTCGATGAACCTGATCCAAACGCGCCGGGTATAAAAAAGAGCTTCGATGGCAGCGCGCGAATAGTCCGGTGCGTCGCGTGCCGCCTTCAGCAGCTCTATCGATCGATCGAGGGCCTGCCGCTCACGGGACTTGGCGTCAGCGACGTTGTCCTCCATGATCTCGGCATATGAAAACTGGTACATTCATGTATCCTTCATTTTCACGAACTTCCCTTTGCCATCAAAGGAAGTTTACGAGGCTCAGCTTCTGAATTCGGGATGTGAGGGTGTAGGCCGCTTCGAGCAGCGCCTGCAGCGACGTCACGCGGGTGGAGGCCTCGTAGGCATCCACACCCTGGAGATCGTTGAGATGCGTCTCGATGATCGTCTTCTGCGCCGCCAGCGAATCGTCGGCTTCCTTGACGCGCTGCGACGACAGGCCGATGTCCGAGCGCTGGTCATTGATGCCGGAGATCGCCTTGCCGATGGCCGAGGTGGCCGAATTGCTGATGACGGTGCGGACGTTTTCCGGCATGTCGTCGCTGAGGAACTGGCTGCCCACCACCGAGGCAAAGACGAAGTTGCGGAAGCCCGGCGTGTTCGCGGTGGTCGATGTCGCCACCACTTCCGTCGCGCTGATCCGCGTCGTCATGTTGGTCGACGAGGCGTCGGAGACGAAGGTCGACCAGAAGTCCTGACCGCCCAGCCCCGTATGCGGCGGGTCGGTCAGCGGCGTGGTGCCGTTGAACTTCGACTGCAGGTCATCGAGGAATGTCTGCATCTGGGTCGGCGTCATGTCCTTGGCGGCCGCGATGCCGTTGGTGGACAGATAATTGTTCAGCTCCGCATCAACCGCTGCCTTGAACGGCGAGCCACTGGCGGAAAAGGAGGCCAGAGGCTTCACATCGGTATTGGTGCCGGAGAACAGGTATTCGCCGGTCACGGATGTGTTGGCGATGTCGGTGAAGGCATCGAGCGCGTTGGAGATCGTGGCCCGCGCATCGCCGAGCGTCGAGGTGCTGCTGGTCAGCGCCGCGAGCGAATCGAGCACCTTCTGGCTGAGATCCCCGAGACGCTTCAGCGATTCTTCGGAGGAATCGAGACGCTGCTTGGCCACGGAATTGGTGGTCTGCTGAGCCTCGATGCGCTGGACGTCACGGGTCAGGTCAATGTTGCGCGAGGTGGCGCCGCCAAGTGCGACGCCCATGTCGGCATGCACACCGGTGGTGACTTCCGTATTGGCCTTGACCAGATCACTCTGGGCCTTGGCCATGGCCTGGCGCAGGCTGGTCTGGACGGAGACGGTGGATGTGAACGATGTCTTCATGATCTTACCTCGCCATATCCAGCAGCGCCTTCATCATTTCATCGATGGTGCTGACCAGTTTCGTCGCGGCCTTGTAGGATTGCTCGATGTCGAGCAGCAGGGAGAGTTCCTCGTCGAGGCTGACGCCGCTCTCGCTGGAATGCGCCTCGACGGCGCGCGACTTGGCGGCCGACTTGGTTTCATCCGCAGCAGTTGCCGTGCTGCGCAGGTTTTCCAGCCAGCCGGCCGAATCCGAGGCAAACGAGATGACGTCGAAGCTTCCCTCAATGCCTGTTGCCGGATCGAAGCTCTGCTTGGTCTGCAGCGCCTGGGAATAGCCGTCGAGAAGGGTCGAGAAGCCGGTGGCTGCCGTGGTGTTGACCAGGTATGCCGCCCCGTTCATGCCCCCGTCGCGCACGGTCTGCGGCTTGGCCTTGGCTGCTGCGTTGACCGAGATCGAGGCAGCAAGACCCGGCACGATGGTGGCCGATGTCGCCACGCTGTCATCAACGCCGTTGGTGAACAGACCGGCCTTGGCGGGCAGAGTGCCACCCGGGCCCGTTTCGGCGAAGGAAACGATCACGCCGCGCGCGATCTCATCCAGTTGCGCCTGGAACTTGGGGGCCACGTCGTCGCGGATCTGCAGAAGCGCCTGCAGGGAGCCCTGCGCATCGGTATCTGCGCCCGTGCCGGCCTGCATGGCCACGCCATCGACATAGATCGAATTGCCGGTGACGGTCGCCGTATAGGTGGCTGTGGCACTGAAGGACACCGTGCGCGGGATCGTCTCGAACAGCGTGGTGCCGTCGGAGGTATAGATGGCCACATCATTGTTGGCACGGGTGACGGTAGAGATGCCGACGATATCGGAGATCTGCTTCAGCAGGCCGTCGCGGGTATCGAGGGCATTGTTGCCGTCCGAGCCGGAGATGGTGGCGCGCATCACCTCGTTGTTGGCGCTTTCGAACTTCGACAGCAGGGTATTGAGCTTGTCGACCTGCGTCTTGATCTGTGCGTCGGCGCGAGCGCGCACGCCCTGCACTTCTGCGGAGGCATTGTTCAGCGTATCCGCGACATCCTGGGCGGACGAGACCACCGTGGAGGCCAGCGTCCCCTCATTCGGCTTGGCCGCATAGGCATCGAGATTGCTGACGAGCTTGGAGAGCCGCGCGCTCGGCGAGCTGTCATAGTCGTTGTTGCCGAGCAGGCTGCGCAGTTCCTTGAGGCCCGACAGGAGCGTTTCCTGACCGCTCGCCTGCGAAGTGCTGGTGATGGTCTGACGGAACAGCGTGGCATTCTGCGCCCGCTCCGTGCTGGCAACGAGTGCGCCGTTCCCCGCGGTGACCAGAACGGCAGTCCGCCGGATGTAATCCGGGTTCTGCACGTTCGAAATGTTCGTCGATGTCACCGCCGTCTGGGAGCCGGTGTTATTGAAGATCGACTGAGCCGTGGACAGTGCTGTGGAAAGCGACATTGTACTAAGCCTTTACGGAACGGACGACGGTTACCTCTTGAGGTTGACCAGCGTTTCAAGGAGTTCGGAACCGGTCTGGAAAACCTTCGAGTTTGCCGTGTAATTGCGTTGCGCCTCGATCATCGAGGTGAGCTCCTCGCCGATATCGACGTTGGAGTTCTCCAGCGCGCCGGACAGGATCTGGCCGTAGCCGCTGGTGCCGGCATAGCCCATGACGATGACCCCGGAATCGTTGCTCTGCGTGTAGACATTGCCCGCGAGCGGCGTGAGGTTGTTCGGGCTCTGCACATTCGCCATGGCGATGCGGTAGCTCGGGATGGACTGGCCGTTCTTGTAGAGGATCGAGACGATGCCATCCTTGCTGATCTCGACCTTGTCGACAGCGCTGGCGCCCTTGCCGTCGATATCGCCTTCCGCCGAATAGGCAGAGCCCAGCTGAGAAAGCCCGGTGAGATCGATCGTGAGGCCGTTGAGGGTTGCTCCCCCGATCGACTGCGCCGTGGTGGTGATGCTGGTCGGCGAGGTCAGCTTGCCGCTGCCGCCGAAGCTGAGTTCGTAACCCGACCCGTTGCCGTTCGTGGAACCCGAGACGGATGTGACGCTGCTGCCTTCCTTGAGCCCCGAAAGGTCGACCGTCAGGGCGCCGAGCGTGCCGTTCGCGGTCGTGGTGAGCGAGGAGGAACTGGTCAGGTTGCCGGCGCCGTCGAAGGTCAGCGCGGAGGTGCCGACCGATGTGGTGCCGTCGAGCACGTCGAGGTTCCAGCCTGCCGCCGTCTTGGTATAGTTGTAGCTCAGCGTATGGGCCGCGCCGTCGCTGCCATAGGCAATCGACTTCGTGGTGTAGGTGGTGCCGGTCGCAGCGGTGTTGTTGAGGTTGCCGCTGACGGCCGAGGTGGTCGAAGCCGTCACCGCCTGGCCGGTCACCGAGACGCCGTTGTACTGGACGTCGAGGGTCCAGGTATTGTCTGCGGTCTTGGTGTAGGTGAGGTTGAGCAGGCGCGAATTGCCCTGCGAGTCGTAGGCGACGACCGATGACGACTTGGTGTAGCCCACCGCTTCGTTGGTCGGCAGGTTACCGGACAGGCTGCCCTGCTTCGACGGTGTTGCCTGCAGGCCGCCGGCCGAGACATTGATCTCGCTGAGCCCCTGGAAGCCGTTGATGACGATGGTCGGATCCTCGGTCGAGGAATAGGGGTAGCCCATCAGCTTGTAGCCGGCGGCGTTCTTCAGCGTGCCATCGTCCTGCACCTCGAAATTGCCGGCGCGCGTCAGGTAGTCGGCGCCATCCGCCCCCTCGACGATGAAGAAGCCTTCGCCGTTGATCGCGAGATCGGTGCTGGAGGTGGTGTAGCTGAACGAGCCCTGGTCGTTGATGGAGTAGCGGACGACCGTATCGACGCCGCCGGAATTGTAGCTGCCGTTCGAAGAGGGCAGAATCATCGATGAAAATTGGGTGGATGCCTTCTTGTATCCGATCGTGCTCGAATTGGCGATGTTGTCGCCGACCGTACCAAGGCGGTTCGCCTGGGCGTTCATGCCGGATACACCGGTGCGCATCGTTCCATAAAGGCTCATATCAAATCCCCGTTCTGCCTATGCTGGCGACCCTAGATCACGGGCCTTGCGTGAAGCTGTCTGTGTCGCTCCCGTGGCAGACCTCCTCTGCAGCCCTTCCCGATCGATCGACCCGCATCGCTTGCGCGAGTGGCCTCGCCTTCCCTTCGGCAGAACCTAAAATACAACCCCGGAAACCGACGTCGATTTCCGGGGTTGCAGATGTTTAACTTTTGCTGAAGTCCCGCCTTTCTGGCGGGTGAGCTGTCTCAGTTCCAGTCGATGCAGTAACCGAGGAAGCGCTTGGAATCGATCGGATCGAAGCCGAGCTTCTTGCGCAGCTTCTTGCGCAGCTTGCTGATGTGGCTTTCGACCACGTTCTCTTCGACTTCCTCGTCGAAGATGCCGTAGATCGCGTTGAAGATCTGCGTCTTCGAAACACGACGGCCGCGATTGGCGACGAGGTATTCGAGGATGCGGCGCTCGCGGCGCGGCAGGGGGAAGATTTCGCCCTGGATTTCCGGATCGCGTCCATCGGAGAACACGCGGATCGGGCCGATATCGGTGTAGTTTGCGATGGCCTTCAGGCGCCGGCGGATCGCCGCAGCGCGTGCCAGGATCTCGCGGGGGTGCACCGGCTTGCGCACGACATCATCGACGCCGCTGTCGAACAATGCCAGTGTCGCTTCCAGCGAGTGATGATCGCTGACTGCGATCACCGGGGCCTGGGTCCGGTCGCGGATGGCCCGCGGCAGTTCCAGGGAACGCTCGGTCTGCCCGATGAGGAATGCCTCGACAGCGTCGATATCGGTATCGGCCGCCGTGTTGACCCATTCCCCGAACTCCTTCGGGTCAAACCCTGTCGAGGGAACTCCCTCGCGCCCAAACAGTGAAGTGTAACCGTCTTTAACAAGCTCACGCTCATCAACCACTACGATCATTCGTCCGCCTCCGAATCAGTGTGGTGCCTCGATGAAGTATGCGTACGAATCGAGGGATTCTCGGACAACTACACAAAGTTAACCATAGAATTTAAGAGTTGATTAACCATTGTGTCGCGATTTGGCCCACATTTAGTAGGCAAAACCCCGAAACGGCACAAGCGGGACGCGGAAACGTTAATTTTTTATGACGACACCTCTAGCCTGCCACGTTTTGAACCAACCCGTGGCAAAGGCATGGCAAGGCGCTTCGAAGCACCAGTCAATCAACTCAAGGTTGCTATCAACGACAAAAATCGGCCGCGCCGGGCGTCCATTTTCCGTAGCCCGTGGCCACCAGATTGGCGATCACGCGGCAGACGTAACGCTTCTGGGCAGGGTCGTTGTTGGGTCCCGCATGGTAACGGGCTACCGCCATTGTCCAGGTCTCGTGCCTGTCATGAAGGTTGCGCAGGAACTGCGCCGCATATTCCACGTTGCGTTTCGGATCGAACATCTCGTCTGCCGAGCGGAAATTCTCGCCGTGGAAATGGTGGTTGATCTGCATGCAGCCGATGTCGATGAGCTTGCGCCCCTCCCGTTCTGCCGCCAGAAAGGCCTCCATGGCCTGTGCGCGGTTGTCCGGGAAATAGGCCCTGCCCTCGATATTGAGTGCCCATGGATAGAGGCTGCCCTTCCGGCCGGTCTCGGTGAGACCGACCGAATAGAGGATGCCTTCCGGTATGCCATACTTGGCGGCGGCCGACTGGATTTCCGTCTCGCAGGCGCCAGGCGCAACGGCAAGGACCTCAGACGTAGAGATGGTCAGGGCGAGCGCTGCCAGTGCCGGCAGCGCCATGATCCGTCGCAGTTTCATTCTCGAACATTCCCGCAGTAGATCCGCCTCCCGGCTGGGAGGATTGCTGTTCACGTCCCGGCTGGCCACCCTGCCCCTGGCCGGAGCCCGGCCCCGCCTGCTGTCCCAGCGCGTCCTGCTGGGCGGGCTGCGTCACCGAGGACGCCGGTGCGATGGAAACCGTCACCTGGTCCACGGAGAAGCCCTGGGCACGCAGTGCGTCCAGGATGCCGCTGCTGTCCTGCGTCAGTTGCTTGTGCGCCGCGCGGTTCTCCACGGTCAGCTGCACGCTGAGTTCGTCACCCACAAGCCGCAGCGTGGCGGTGACGGTGCCAAGATCGATCGGCGTCATCTGCAGCTTCAGCGTATTGACCACGTTGCCGGTGCTGCTCTGTGCCGCCGCATTGGACAGCGAGGCACCGGGCTGCATGGCGCCGGCCCATTCCGGATCGCCAGACATCGCGGCCGTCAGCGCAGCGCCGTTGACCGACTGGCCAAAGCCCAGGAAGCGGCGCGCATCCAGCACGGCGATGGTTTCCGCCTGACCGGTCGTACCGCTGCGGGTCTCCACCGTGGCAAGACCCTGCCGGTCCGTGCCGATCACCATGTCCATGCTGGCGCCCTTGCCGCGTCCGGAGGAGAAGCGGAAGGTCCGCTCGTCCGTCGAAAGGCTCTGGTCGCTCGGCAGGACGACACTCTGCGGTTCGCCGGACAGCGCCGCAAGTTCGTTGGCTGCCGTGGCGGACACCATCTGGCTGCGTTCACCGCGGTTCTCTTCGCCCGACGAGCGGCCACCGGTACGCACGGGCATGCTGGTGGCCTTCGGCATCGCAGCCCCATCCGCCTGCCCTCCCCCGGCCAGCATGGTCAGCACGCTTGCCAGTTCGGCTGTCGGCGTTCTGGCCTCAGAGGGCTCAGGCATGCGGGCGTCAACCGTCTCGCTCTCATCGCCGGCCGTTCTCCCGACATCCCGCGACGGGCGCCGCGTTGTGCCGGCGGCCGCGTCTGCGGACTTGTTCGATCTGAGACGGGAGCTTTCCGGCGCTTCCGCATGAAGGGTGTCGGTGTCGGCGGTTGCCTTGTCATTCTGCCGTGCGACCGCCTGCCCGGACTGACCGGCGGCAAGGCTTCGCGACCGCGCAAGCGCGGCGGCGCTGAGATCGATACGGCTTCTGGATGTCTGGCCTGCGTCCTGCCCGCCCTCATCCTTCTGTCCGAAGGATGAATGCCCGTCCCGATCGCCGCGCTCGCCGGCCATGCGACGGTTGCCCTGTTCCAGGCTTTCCAGTGCGCTGCCAAACCCGCCCTCGCCGCCTTCGGAGCGGCCGCCGGCGGGAATCTTGGACGCAGAGGAGGGATCGCTGGCCGCAGCCCGCGCCGTCACATCAACAGCAACCATGGAATTACTTCTCCTCCTTCAACAGATCGTCGATGGCATTCAGCGTCGAATGGCCCCTATCGACATAGGTCTGGAAGTCAGGATCGAGCTTCGGAGCGCCCGCCTTGCCCGAAGGGCTGGCGGATGCGGCGGTTCCGGCCTTGCCATCGCCGGAGACGGCGGAGACGGTTTCTCCGCTGATGTCATTCTTCACTGTGTCAGCGTCGTCTTGCCCGAAGCTTTCGGCCACGGGCGGCCGCAGAACCTCTTCCGCAACCCGCTGGGCAGCGGCTCTCAGTGCCCGGTCCTCGGGGCTCAGCGCGGCATCGGGAATATCGGCCAGGATCTTCGCCGCATCGAGAGCCTTGCCGCCGGGAAGCTGCGCCACACCGCCGAAAAGGCGGGCGAGCGAATCGTCTCGGGCCGGCAGATCCTTGCCCCGTTCGGCCGCACGCGCCGCTGCAAAGCGGGCGAGATCGCTCTTGCCGGCAATCGTCGCCTGGCGTGCGATGCGCAGATAGATCTCGCGGCTGCGGTCGTCGTTCATCACCTCGAGCGTGCCGTCCACATCCTCCTCATGGATCGTGCCGAAATGATCCACCACGAGCCGGACGAAGAGATCGGCGAACTGGCTGGCATAGGGGGAAAAGACGAAACGGCGCGCATACTGGCGCGCATAGGACAGCGCCTTGTCAGGCAGATTGGCTTCGACGGCAATCGCCACGGAACGGCGCAACGCCGCCTCCTCGACAATCGTGCCGGGCGCCATCAGGCGCGCCCAGTCATAGAAGCCCATCGCATCCTTGGGGCTCTTGGCAACGGCCACATTCCCGGCAACCAGCGCCAGATAGGGGCCGATCCTCTGGTTGCGGTATTCCGGGACCATCTTGGCAAAGCTGTGCGAGGCCAGCATGCCCTTGCCGTTCAGATATTTGCGCAGGGCGTCCACAACCCGCGTATCGAAATGGCCGGACACATCCTTTGCCACCAGAAATTCGAGCGTCGCGGGATTGCCCCCGCTCATGGCATAGATCAGCGCGGCATCGACATTGCGAGGATCGTCAAACGCAGCAGGATTGATGGTGCGCAGCCGCTTGTCGAGGGCAGACAGCATGAAGCGCTGCATCTCGGCCGCGGAATGGTCACCCATCACCACGGTATCCTGCACGAACTGCAGCGAGCGCATCATCTGGTAGGGCTCAAGACCATCCGCAGTCTGCGGCTCGGCCGCCATGGCCGATCCCCAGAGGGCGGCAAGCGCACCGGCAAACAGAAAGGTCGATGTCCTTTTTCGCCGCATCGTCAGGCCTTGCCATCCTCAAGCAGAATTTCGATACGCCGGTTCTGATCCGCCAGGGGATCGGCGGGCACCTGCAGGCGACGGTCCGCAAAGCCGGAAATCTGCTTCACCCGCGTTTCCTCGAGCCCACCCTTGACCAGCATGAAATAGGCGCTGTGAGCGCGCGCCGCAGACAGGCGCCAGTTATCGTTGCCGATATCGCGGAAGGGCCGCCCGTCGGTGTGGCCGCGAATGACCACGTCGCCGGCCCGCTGCTTGAGGATCGCCCCGATCTTTTCCATGGCGAGAACCATTTCGCGCCGCGGCACGGCTGAACCGATGTTGAACATCGGCGTGTCCGTCTGGTCGGAAAGGGTGATCAGCACACCGCCCTCGGCAGGCGTCACGATCAGCCCCTCGGCGAGCTTGCCGGAGACGCCGGCGATCTGGTTCTCGATGGCCTGCCGCAGGTCGTCCGCAGCCTTCTGCCGGTCGGCGAGCGTCGGTGGCGCACTGCCATACGGCTTCGGCTCGACCGGGGTTGCGTCGGGACGGGGGCGCGGAATGGCAAGCGCCAGCTGGGCCGGCGTCGGCTTCTGCAC
This sequence comes from Affinirhizobium straminoryzae, assembly GCF_007004135.1. Lineage (GTDB taxonomy): Bacteria > Pseudomonadota > Alphaproteobacteria > Rhizobiales > Rhizobiaceae > Neorhizobium > Neorhizobium straminoryzae. Next base: position 90,491 of record NZ_VJMG01000003.1, on the reverse strand, counting down.
CGAGGGATCGCCGGCCGCGGATGCGGCAGGCGGCTTGCCGGCCGCGGCAGCCGGAGAAAGATCGGGTGGCGTCTCGGCCGCAGCAGCGGCCTGCGCCGCCGCCTGGGTCGCCGCCTGGGGCTGAACGGCCGCCATCTGCTGGGGCGTCGGCGGCAGCATTTCAGCCGGGACAGCATCGGCCGGCGGCGTCTCCGGACTGGGTGGTGCCTTCGCGGCATCGGCCCGCTGCTTTCCGTCGGCGCGCCTGGTCTCGACCTGCTGCGTCCAGAAATCCGGATCGAACGGGTCGCGGAAGGCTTCGCCACCCTCCGCACCGGTCGCCGGACCGGAATCATTGGCCCCGCCCTCGCCCTTGGCGCTGACATTGGCCTGCTGGCCCACTTCCTGGGCGATTTCGGCCAGCACGGAATAGGGGTTTTCGAAGAAATCCGCTTCGGAATAATTGGCTTCGTCGCCGGAACTGGAGGTCTGGTCCTCGCCGGTCGCCGCCGAGGCTCCGACCTTGTCGGCATCGGCCTTGACCTTGGAACGCTCGCGCTTCTCCTGCCCGTCGGAGGATTCCACCGGTTTCTGCAGGCCCTTCTTGGCAGGCGTCTCGTCGGACAGCTTGATCGGATTGAAGTAGCTCGCGACGGAGGCCTTGGTCTCCTCGTTCGAGGCATTGACCAGCCACATCACGAGAAAGAAGGCCATCATCGCCGTCATGAAGTCGGCATAGGCGATCTTCCAGGCGCCGCCATGGGCACCCCCGTGGCCGCCGCCATGCTTCTTGACGATGATGATTTCGTTCTTGCCGTGATGATGGTTCTGCTCACTCATGCCAGCACCTTCCTCAGGCTGGCTGCCCAGGCCGAGAGGCGAGTCACGAGAACGGCATCATCGAGATCGACGGCAATGTCGAGATCGGCGGCGGGAACATGGCGCAGCGTCGGCGCATCCTCACCCAGCCTATCCTTCAGACGCTCGAACAGATCCGTGGGGCCGTAAACGGTCAGCACCGCAGCCTGCCCGCCTCCCAGTGCCTGGCGGATGGCTTCGGCAAGCTGCGCGATGGCCCTTGCCGCAACGGCCTCGCTCATGACGGGTGCGAGAACTGCGGCCACCTGGTCGCAAAGGCTGGCTTCCAGCGTCGAAACCATCCGGCGGAAGCCCTCGTCCACCCGCTGGGCAGCGGCTTCTTCCAGCTGGCGACGCAGGGCCGCGAGCTCTGCGGCATGGCTGGCCTCCATCTCGGCCTTCTCCGCCTCCCAGAGGGCGCGGATCTCTGCGCGGCCCGCCTGCTCCCCCTCGGCACGCGCCTCGGCGCGCTCCGCATCGATGTCGATGGTGGGTTCCGGAGGAAAGGCATCGAAGGAAAAGGAAGGGCCTGCATCCTCGATCAGGCTTTCAGCCATCAGGGGCGCTGCCGGCGGCTGGATCGCGCCGAAATCCTTCAGGTAGCGTGACAGCGATGCGCTCATGGGCGGGCTCCTTCGGCGCGGGTGACGAAGACGAGGAAAGCACGGGTTCGCAGGCGCCAGCGGCCGTGGAAGGATGGAAATTTCGCCAACGCAATCATGACACTGTCCCGTTTGGAATACCGGCGCACTCAGCCAGTTTTTAGACAAAGAGCGTGAATATATTGGAACCTTAGGCAGCCAAACTTGTGCGAAAATGAAGATGCCGGACCGCGACAGGGCAAGTCGCGATCCGGCATTGCCGACGCCGATGACCGACGGCGTGGCCGGGATCAGGGCGAAGGCTTACTTCTGGAAGAGCTGCAGGATGTTCTGCGCATTCGCATTGGCAATCGACAGCGACTGGATGCCGAGCTGCTGCTGCGTCTGCAGGGCCTTGAGGCGCGTCGATTCCTCGTTCATGTCGGCATCGACGAGACGGCCGACACCCTTGTCGATCACGTCCATCAGGGTGGAGACGAACTGATCCTGCATGTCGATGCGGCTGGTAATGGCACCGAGCGTCGCTGCCGAATCCGTCAGCTGCTGCAGCATGGCTTCGACGGCACTCAGCATGCCGGCAAGCTGGTCGGAGGTGGTGCTGTTGTTGATGGAGATCTCGGCGCCGGTGCCCATCAGGGTCGAATTGGCATCGAGCAGATAATAGTTGGCGGTGGTCGTGCCGGCGGTGCCGTTCGGCTGGGTCACGGCCCAGTCCTTGGTGAGGAGGCCGCGGCCGGCGCTGTGCGTATCGATCATCACCGAGGCGGACGCATCATATTCCAGCGTCGTCAGCGACACGGCACCATCGGCCGAGCGGTTGAACGAGGCAACGATGTTCTTGGTGGTCGCCCCGACAGACGAGGTGTTGTAGAGCCAGTTTTCGCCCGAAAACGACGCCGACTTGGCAATCGAGGCGAGCTGGTTCTTCAGCTCGTTCAGTTCCTTGTTGATCTTCGTCTTGTCGACACCGGGTTCGGAGGCCGCGACGATCTTGCTCTTGATGTCGTCGACGACGGTGATCGCCGATTCGAGGCCGGTATAGGCCGTATCGGTCTTGGCCGCGCCGAGACCGAGGGCATCCTGCACGGTGCTGAGGGCCTTGTTGTCGGAGCGCATGGTGGTCGCGATCGACCAGTACGCGGCGTTATCGGCAGCAGTTTCAACCCGGTAGCCCGAGGAGATGCGGTTCTGCACCGTCTCCATGTTCTGGTTGATGGCACGTAAGGTCTGGAGGGCGGCGAGCGCCCCGGTATTCGTAATGATGCTGGTCATTGAGGATTGCCCCTGACGATTGACGGGACATACCGGAGGCTGAACCGGTAACGCACGGGCGCATCATGCTCGCCGACCAGAGATCATTGCCCTGTTGGTCGGCTCGGCGTTCTTAAGCAACGGAACTTGCGTATATGGTTAACAAGACATGAACGCAAGGCCGATTTCTTAAGACGCAGTAAATATGCCGAAGCCTGCGCGAAGCTTTCGTGAAGCTGGCCCAGAAATGGAAAAAGGCCGCGCTGGCGGCGCGGCCTCGAGATCGGGGATCAGGCTGCTCTTAACGGAAGAGCGACAGGATGTTCTGCGAGTTGCTGTTGGCGATCGACAGCGACTGGATGCCCAGCTGCTGCTGCGTCTGCAGCGCCTTCAGGCGGGTCGATTCCTCGTTCATGTCCGCATCAACCAGCTTGCCGACGCCCTTGGTGAAGGAGTCCATCAGGTCCGCAACGAAGTTGGTCTGCAGATCGATGCGGCTGTTGATCGCGCCGACGTCTGCGGCCGCATCGGTCATGTCCTGCAGGACCTTGTCGACGGCCTTCAGGGCGGCCGTCAGGTCGTCGGAGCTGACGTCGAGGGTCAGGACCGAGAAGGAGCTGGTGGCCGTGGAACCGGTGGCGTTGGTGTATTCGATGTGCGAGGACAGCAGGCCCTTGCCGACGGAGGTGACATAGGCACCGGCCGAGTCGACCTGGATCAGCGAGGAGTTGTTGGTGTCGTAGGTCAGCGTGGTCAGGCTGACATTGCCGCTGCCGTCGCGGTTGAACGAGCCGACGATGGCCTGCGTGCCGGCGCCGGCGGACGCGGTGTGATAGACCCAGTTCTGGCCCGAGAACGAAGCAGACTTGGAGATCGAAATCAGCTGGTTCTGCAGCTGCGTGATTTCCTTCTGGATCTTGGACTTGTCGACACCCGGTTCGGAGGCGGCGGTGATCTTCGCCTTGATTTCGTCGACGACGTTGATCGAGTTTTCAAGCGCGGTGTAGGCAACGTCCGTGGTCGCTGCACCAAGGCCGAGGGCATCCTGCACCGTGGAAAGTGCCTTGTTGTCGGAGCGCATGGTGGTTGCGATCGACCAGTAGGCAGCGTTGTCAGCAGCGGTTTCGATCCTGTAGCCCGAGGAAATGCGGTTCTGCGTCGTTTCCATGTCGCTGTTGATCGAGCGCAGCGTGGAGAGAGCTGCAATCGCAGCGGTGTTGGTCAGAATGCTCGTCATAGAAAGTGCCCCTTGTTGCGGACGAAAAGTTCAGGGACATTCCGGTTTCTCTCCGGCAAGAGGTGGTATGCTTCATGCCCGTCTCAGCTGAACACAGCAGCGAGACGCACCGCTTGAGTGGGTTCAGTTAACCCTAACGTCCTTAACGAAGGGTAAATCCGGTCCGCGATTTCTTTAATATCTGCAAAAGTTTGAAACAGGGCTGACGGGATTGCGAAAGCCGTCTCGGCCTGGGAGCGGGGACAGGCATGGTGAGACGAGCCACCCATGGCAGGCCTTGAAACGCAAAGATCGCGCCCCTTGCGGGGCGCGATCCGGAAACGATGTCGTTCGATGAACCCGTTGGGATCAACGGAAGAGCGACAGAACGTTCTGCGAGTTGCTGTTGGCGATCGACAGCGACTGGATGCCCAGCTGCTGCTGCGTCTGCAGCGCCTTCAGGCGGGTCGATTCTTCGTTCATGTCCGCATCAACCAGCTTGCCGACGCCCTTGTCGATGGAGTCCATCAGGTTGGCAACAAACTTGTCCTGCATGTCGATACGGCTGTTGAGAGCACCGACATCAGCGGCCGCATCGGTCATGTTCTGCAGGACCTTGTCGACGGCCTTCAGGGCGGTCGTCAGGTCGTTGGTGCTGACGTCGAGGGTCAGGACCGAGAACGAGGTGGTGGCCGTCGAGCCGCTGGCATTGGTGTACTCGATGTTCGAGGACAGCAGGCCCTTGCCGACGGAGGTCACGTAGGCACCGGCCGAGTTGACTTCGATCAGCGAGGAGTTGTTGGTGTCGTAGGTCAGCGTGGTCAGGCTGACATTGCCGCTGTTGTCACGGTTGAACGAGCCGACGAGCGACTGCGTGCCGGCACCGGCGGAGGCGGTGTGATAGACCCAGTTCTGACCGGAGAAGGAAGCCGACTTGGCAATCGACACCAGCTGGTTCTGCAGCTGCTTGATTTCCTTCTGGATCTTGGACTTGTCGACGCCCGGTTCGGAGGCGGCGGTGATCTTCGCCTTGATGTCATCGACGACGTTGATCGAGTTTTCAAGCGCGGTGTAGGCAACGTCCGTGGTGGCGGCACCGAGACCGAGAGCATCCTGCACGGTGCTGAGGGCCTTGTTGTCCGAGCGCATGGTGGTTGCGATCGACCAGTAGGCGGCGTTGTCTGCTGCGGTCTGGACCTTGTAACCCGACGAAATGCGGTTCTGCGTCGTTTCCATGTCGCTGTTGATCGAGCGAAGGGTCGACAACGCGGCAATTGCACCGTTGTTCGTAAGAATGCTGGTCATAGTGATTTTAGTCCCTTGTTAGACGGATTACTTTTGGGGGACATACCGGGCTGTTAATACCGGTGATGACGTCTGGCCTCATGCCCACTCGGTTCCGGATCTTCTGGGAAACCAAACCCGTCATGTGAGGATGACAGTCGCAGACATTCATTGCGGATTCCTTAAGTGGCTATGGACAATTGGCGCTAAAACGGCATTGATTCGTCAAGCCTGTGTAAGCACCTGTTTCGGGCAAGGTCTGCCGCCTAGCTTGGTTAACCGAACGTGGATCAGCGCGCCGCGATTGATCATCGGCAACCCTATTTCCGGAGTCCGGATGTTGAGCCAGCAGACCCTGTTTTCCGACGCCTCGAAGAGTTTCCATCGCGGCCGCTACACCGAGGCACTGGCCTCCCTGAACAAGCTTCTGGACCACGCAACGGACGCCAAGACCTATACGCTGCTGGCCCGCACGCTGGTGGCGCTTGGCTTTCGCGAAGACGCCGCCCGCACCTATGTGCTGGCGGCCGAACTGGGCGGCTCGCGGGCGGAGGACTACTATGCCGAAGCGATGAAGCTCTATTTCGAGCTTGGCCAGGAGGAAATGGCGCTCAGCCTTGGCAACCACCTGCTGCAGCGGGCCCAAAAAGATCCGGATCTTGCCTTCATCATTGCCTCGCTGTTCTGGAAACGTGGCGAAAAGGACATGATCCGGGTGTTCCTGCCGGCACTCTCCATGAGCTCGAATTCGCAGCACAACAGCCTGGCCTTCCTGCTCCTGACCGGAACGCCGGAAAACGATCGCGACCGCGAATCCGTTGCCAATCTCCTCAACAGGATGCCGAACAGCCTGATCCTCATCATGGCGCATCTGGTGGCGCAGCGCGAGGTGAACAACTACATCGAAATGGAACGCCTGCAGCCGCGCCTCGACCGCTTGCTGCGTGCCAACGACCAGCGCCTTCTCGAGGTCGAAACACCGTTCTACAACCTGCACTGGCTGACCGACGAGGCGCTGAACAAGCGCGTCGGCTACAAGGCGGACGCCTTCCCGGCAAGTCATCCGGCCGAGCGGCGCAGCATGCCGCATCGCTGGGGCAAGAAGCTCCGGATCGGCTATCTCTCATCCGACTTCTGGTCGCAGCATGCCACGATGAAGCTGTTCCGCGCCGTGCTGACGGCCCATGATCCGGAGCGCTTCGACATCACGCTGTTCTGCTATACGGACCTGCAACATCTGGAACGTGAGACCGGCCGCGACGACTGGGGCCGGATCGTCGATGTCCGCGACCTGAGCTATCCGGAGACGGCAGCCGTCATCCGCGAGCACGAGATCGACATCCTCGTCGAGATGAAGGGGCATACCCGCGGCGGGCGCCCCGGCATCCTCAACTTCAAGGCAGCGCCCGTGCAGGTTGCCTGGCTCGGTTTCCCCGGCACCACCGTCAATACCGACCTCGACTACATCATCGGCGACCATCACGTGCTGCCGGACGCATCCAAGCCGCATTACTGGGAGAAGTTCTGCCGACTGCCGGAAACCTACCAGCCGAACGACCCCTACCAGCGCCCGCGCCGTGACCTTTTCACCCGCGCTGATGCCGGCCTGCCGGAGGACGCCTTCGTCTTCGGCTCGTTCAATGCGACGCGCAAGATCTCCATCGCCAACATCAACCTCTGGATCCGCATCCTGAAAGCGACGCCGAAGAGCGTGCTGTGGATCATGTGCAAGAGCAACGAGTCGCATGACAACATCCTGCGCAAACTGACCTCGGCCGGAATCGAGAGCAGGCGGATCGTCTTTACAAAGGTCGTCTCCTACGAGGAGCATCTGGCGCGCCTGTCGCTGGCGGATATCGGGCTCGATACCTATCCGTACAATGGCCATACCACCACCTCAGAGCAGCTGTGGGCGGGCCTGCCGGTGCTGACGATGAAGGGGCAGCACTTCGCCTCCCGCGTTTCGGAAAGCCTGCTGAACGCCATCGGCATGCCGGACCTGATTGCCCGCGACGAGGCGGACTATCTTGCCATGGCGATCGATCTCTACGAGAACCCGGAACGCGTGAAGGCCTTCAAGCAACGGCTGGACGAAAACCGGCTGGTGAAGCCGCTTTTCGACGCCGACCGTTTCTGCCGCCACCTGGAAACCGCCTACGAGATGATGGCGGACAGGGCACGCCGGGGGCTGGAACCCGATCACCTCGACGTTCCGGCGCTAGCCCCCCGCACCGAGCCCTTCCTCATCGAAGCCGATTGAGACATCGAACCCGGCCGGCGACCTGGTCCCCTCCCCGGTCGTCCGTCCAGCGCTCTCCGGTTCCCGGGGAGCGCTTTTTTATGTGCGTGATGGCGGATGCACCAGAACACCAACGCAAAACGGGTATCGCCGGCGTTCGACGATACCCGTAAACGGAGGATCTGTGTGGTGGAGGAGCGGTGGAAACGGGCGAAACGATGCCCGACAGCCCTGCCCGATCAGGCGAACTGCGCCATGTAGTGGCGCAGCTGGAAGACCCCGTCACCGGGCGGCACCTGCGCTGCGAAATCGGGATGCATCACCAGCCAGGAACGCGGACCGGCATGTCCGAACGGCGGCTGGCGCACCACGCTGCCCTTGAGATGATCGGGCAGGAGTTGCAGCGCCTCGTCGGTGATCAGCGGATCGACCACGACCGGGCCGCCGCTATAGCCGGAGGCTTCCGTCAGCGATGTCACGATCGCGGCCAGCGTGCAGATCTGGTCGAAGGCTTCCTTGGTGGCCGGCGCCGCATGATAGGCTGCCATGCGGTGATAGAGGATGTAGGCTTCCGGCCAGTAGCGGAAGGCCATCAGCAGGCGCAGCGCCACCGATTTGCGCACCAGCATGAACTGCACGAAGCGCTCGTGGAAATTCATGCGCTCGGCATTGCTGAGGCGCGAGGAGATCTGCGCATGGGAGGCGAGATATTCGAGGCCGCCGAGATAGGTATCCCACTGGAACATGCATTCCTTCTTGCCCTGCTGCACGTCGCCATCGGCCGGCACACCGGTCACGCGGGCGAAGGGTGCCGGCAAAAACAGCACGTCGCCCTTGCCGAGCGCGCGCGTGGTGAACAGGAAGGCCCAGAAGATGAAGGGACCGAGGCTGGAAATCGTCTGGTCGAGGATTTCCCGGCGGATGATCAGGAATTCCGGAAAGACGTGGTTGGTCAGGATGAAATCCAGCATCTGCTGGTATTCGCCCTGGCGGAACCGCGAGGGGCCGGGAATGTGGTAGAAGGGCTGCATGTCTGCGCCACCCGCCAGCTCATTCACCAGCATCCAGGGCGCCTGGATCATGCCGAGCGCGGGATCGGCTTCCAGCATGCGCAGATATTCGAGCACTTTTTCCGGGATCAAGAGGTCGTCGTCGCCCAGAAACAGCGCATACTTGCCGCGGGCCCGCTGCATGGCGAAGGCATAATTGCTGAGGAAGCCCGAATTCTTGACCCGGCGGTGATGAGAAATCTCCGGCACGCCGGCCAGCGATTCCAGATATTCATGCGTGCCGTCCGTGGAGCGATCATCGACGATGACCATCTCGAACGGGATGCCAAGCCGCCGGAAGGCATCCAGATGGAAGCGGACATTGCGCTCCAGCATCGGCCTGCGGTTGTAGGTCGGCACGCAGATCGAGAGAACGGGCATTTGGTTGAGCATGATTGTCTCCTCGTGGCCTTGCCGGACGTCGCGGCAAAGGGTCTTGGCTAACAGCCCATAAGCCTCCTTGCTTTCGCGAGGCTGGTCGCGCAGCCCGTGCAGCAGCCGTCCAGCCCTGAGCAAGCTTGATCCGGCAGGATCGTCATCGAGTTTGCGGCGTCACGCGCCGCACGGGATACCGCTTCCGTCCTCCACGCCGACGGAAGCACAAGGGATGGACACGTCTGCAGACAGGGCCGGCAGCCCGGATCTTTGCATCCGGCCGCGGTTCTTCCGCGCAACACGCCACGGCGGCACGGCCGTGCCAGAAGGAGACATCATGACCATAGCCGCCGGCCCGCTGGCCACACCATCGGCCTCCGACAACTGGATGAAGGCGCCCGCGCTTTCGCAGGAAAGCCTGAGCGGCAGCTTCTGGCGGCTGAGCAGCCTCGACACCGGCGAGATCAGCCCCTTCCTCGTGCTGGCACCGGAAGGCCGCATCGGCAATTTCTTCAACCCGGCCGTCGAGTACTGGCACGTCTTCGACGGCCATCTCTGCCTGGTCAACGCCGATGGTCAGCCTTCGGCGATCTTCACTGCTGCCCAGATCGAGGACGGCCGGATCGTGGCGCTCGGAGGCCGCGGCACCATCGGCAGCACCAATGCGCTGTTCATCCTGACGGCAACGGACCATCCCGAACATCCGATCCGCGCCACGCCGAAGAGCATGCCGCGCCGGGCGGAATTCCTCGTGGCGGCACAAAGGCCGCGCCGGCCGAACCTCGTCGTCGTCCCGGCCGGAGCAGGCTCGCTGCATGGCCAGTGGCAGGAGGGCATTGCCGACAGCAAGCGCAACTGGGACATCTGCGTCGGCTATTATGGCACCGAGCGTCCCTTCCTGCCGGCCGCCGTCGAATATCTGGCGCATCTGCCGCAGAAGCGGAAGTTCAAGCTGATCTACGATCTCTTCTACGCGGAAAGCCCGCTCTGGGGCTATGACCGGATCTGGCTGCCCGACGACGACCTGCTGATCTCCGGCGAAGAGATCAACCGTATGTTCCACCTCAGCCGCCTGCACGAACTGGACCTCTGCCAGCCGGCACTCTCCACCGGCGAAGGCAGCCATCCGACGCATCCGATCACCTTCCAGAAGCCGGGCGGTGGCCTGCGCCACGAACCCTTCATCGAGATCATGTGCCCGCTCTTCTCCCGTCGCGCACTGAAGATCTGCATCGAAAGCTTCCGGGATTCCGAAAGCGGCTACGGTCTCGACCATCTGTGGCCGAGCTTCCTCGGCCGCCCGCAGACCCGCATGGCGATCCTCGACCAGTTCGGCGTCAAGCACACACGGCCGATTGCCACCAACTACAATCTCGGCGTGGCACTGGCCGAACAGCAGGCGGTGTTTGCGACCTACGGCTTCCAGTTGCAGCCCATTCCGGGCGTTCTCTGAGGCTTGAGACGAACCGGGGCCGGATTACCGCGCCCCGGTTTGCCCCTCGACGATAGCCAGACCACGCAGCAACGGAAAAGGGCGGCACGATGGCCGCCCTTTTGCATGGAATCAGGATCGATAGGGCGAAAATGCCAGGCGCGTCCCCATTCAGACCGCCTCGCGCGCGAGCACGCTGTCGACCAGGTGTTCGCCCCAGCCGAGATGCCGGGTGAAGGCGCGGATTTCCTCGGTGGTGCCGTGGCGGAAGAAGAAGTGTCCGGCGCTGAAATCGAGCGGCCGGCGCCGGCCATAAGGCAGCGGCGAAAAGACGAGATTCATGCCTTCCGCGGCAATCGCGCACTTTACCTCCGGGCTCAGCGACTTATCGGCAGAGGCGACACGGCAATAGGCCGCGATGAATTCGGGAATGATGGCGCTGCGGAAGATCATGATGCCGGTCTGCAGCGGCTGCGGCGTACCGCGCCCGTCGGGCGCGATGATATCGGCATCCGGAAAGGCGGCGATCTGCCGCTCGATGATGTCACGTCCGTAAAACAACGACCCCTGCTCGATCAGCACGGTATAGTCCGAGCCATTGGTGAAGCCGTACATCAGGCCGCAGAGCAGCGCCTTGGACCAGCCGCAGAGATAGCTCAAGCCCTGCACCGCATGGCCGAAATTCTGCTTCAGCCGGACGACGCTGATGCGCGGATCGTCCGGGAGAACCGGCATGACCGGCGAGGCGGAATCGACGATCAGGATGCTTTCCGGCGCGGTGAACGCATCGATGCAGCGATACCAGAGATCGAAGCATTCGGTGGAGCGCACGAATTCATCGCCGCGCGTGGCATAGGTGCGGATCTTGTGATCGGCATACCAGCCGGTGACGACGCTGTAGGAGATCTGGTTCATCGATTGCGGGCCCACGCGGTCTCAGGCCTTCTTCTGGATAGCGATCATCTTGGTCTGCCAGCTGTCGATGCCGCCGCGATTGTTGCGGTGGATGAAGACGTGCTGGATCTGGCCGGCAATGGCAGCGAGATAATCGGGATGGGCAAAGGGTATGTCGAACCGCCCCGTCTCGACGAAATCCTGAAACACCTTGGCGCTCTTGTGGCAGGGCGGCAGGTCGGCCTCGAAGGGCGGCTGCCAGTGGAAATCCTCGATAATGTAGAAGCCGCCCGGCGCTACCTTATGAAACAGCTTCAGGAAGGCGAACTGCTGGTGGAAGGAGGCATGCGAGCCATCATCGATGATCAGCTTCAGCTCCGGCAGGTCGCCGGCCACGCGGTCGAGATCCGCGCCGCTACCGAGATCGCCGCGGAAGAAGCGGAAGCGGTCGAGATGGATATGGCTGAAATCCGAGAGATCGAACCCGAAGATATCAGCCTTGGGGAAGTAACTCAGCCAGGTGCGGATCGAGGGCACGTCCGAGCCGACACGATCCTTCGAGGCGCCGGCTTCGACACCGCCGCGTTGCAAGCCGATTTCCAGCATGGAAAAGGCTTCATGCCGAAAGCTTTCGAACAGGAAGGAGTAGAAGACCGCGTAGTTGTGCGCATGGCCCGTCCGCGTGCCCTTGTCCGTCTGGAAATGATCGGCGAGTTCCACAAGCTCCATCGGCCGTGTCTCCTGGTGATTGGCGTCTGACATCAGTTGCAGCCGATCTGGCGGCGTACGCGGACTTCCTCGTCCATGTGGCTCTTGCCGTAGAGCCCGCGCAGTGACTGCTGGCGCGACAGGCTCTGGTAGAGCGCGGTGCTGACCGCCGAGATCGAGGGCTGGTCCAGTTGCAGGACGTGGTTAAGGTCGAAATGCTTCATCAGCGACACCGCCAGCGCGAAGGTCTCCTTCTGCGCCCGGACAGCGGCATGATCGGCAGCGCCACGTTCGTCTTCGGCGAGAACAGGCAGGGCAAAACCCTCGACCATGCGCACATCGCGCACCATGCCGTGATCGGAATAATTGCACATTTCCAGAATGGTATTGAACACATCCGGCGCATCCGGCCGGATCAATGCGTGAAAGGCGCAGGCATCCGGCGTCTGCGACAGCTCTTCGTAAGCCTTTGCTGACGGAAGCTTGTGCAGGAAGAAGACCGGCACCTTCGACAGACCGAGCCGCTCGGCCAGATGCGAAAGCGACCAGCCTGTGCCGCAGAGATCCACTACGATGCTGTCCTGGCCGATGCGGTCGCGCGCATAGGCCAGATAGCTTTCGGACGGCTGCATCTTGGCAAGGCGGCTGGTGTAGAAATACTCCGCCTTGCAGGTGACGCCCTTGCGGCGCGCCACCTCCTCGAACAGCGGCACCCACATGTCGCAATCGCGACTGGAAAACAGCACGCGGCGAAGACCGAGATGGCGCACCAGATTGGCAAGCTCGATGCTGGCCATCAGCATCAGCGGAAAGTTGAGGTTGGCCTGGATGAGCTGGACCGTGCGGATGCCGGCATCTTCGGAAAAGGTACGCAGGCGGGCTTCACGGCACAGTTCCGCCAGCTGGCGCAGACCGAGATTGATGAGCACCGTTTCGACAGCGGACGGCTTGTCGAGCCGCGTCAGGCGGGCTGTCAGACCGAAGGATGTCGGCATCTTCACATCGGAATGCTCGTTGTCGCCGAGATGTTCCTCGATGCGCAGGTTGGCGGAGATGTCCGGCCAGATGCGGCCGGTCTTCTTGCCGTCATTCGTCACCACCAGTCCGACGCGGGCGGTAAGACCGGCACGGTCGAGCAGGCTGCGGATATGGGTGGCGCCCAGATACATGTCGGAGATCAGCACGTCGCCATGGCGCACGCGCGCCAGGTTTTCGGCGATCGGGATCACCTGCTCCTTCTCGACATCCACTTCCAGCGCCTTCAGTGCCGCAAGCTTCACCGGCTCGACGCCGAGCAGACGGGCAAGTTCCGCATAGATCACGTCGAGATCATGCGGCCGGTCCAGCACATGGGCTTCGGCCTTGCGCCGCGCGGCGGCAAAGCCCTTGAGGCCGGACCGTTCCTCGATGATGGCAAAGACACCGGACGGTTCGATGCAGCGGCGCGCGATCAGCGTATCGAACACATCGAAGGTACGCACCAGCGGCCGCGGATCGGAAGAAGCAGCTGCGTTTGGCACCGCCTCGGTTGCCTGCCTCTCCGCGGCGGCCGCCTGCGGAAGCGCCGAGGCAACCGGCGTGGCGGTCTCGCCATGCGCACCGATCAGATAAAGCGTGTCACCGGTCTTCGGTTGAAAAGTCACGACAGGTCTCCGGGATTGCAGCCTTGGAAGCGTGAGGGACATGCGCCCCGCGACAGGACGGACGGCTCCACCAACGTCCGGTCGGCATATCCGGGCCAGCTTGTGCCAGGCTGACAAGGCGGTGACGGAGCGCGCAACGCCGCTGCAGGGAGGTGCCCGCAAGCACCAGCCTGGCGAAAGCTAGGATGCGTAATCCGGTATCAGAAGAATGCGAGCATGCGCCCCGAACGTCCGGCGCGTCACACCGCCTTCAGGACAGACCTTTCCAGCACCGATATTGGATCCTCCATGATGCAGAAAAAGAAATTGGGAATTCTGATCGAGGTCGACAGCTTCATCGGCGACATCGCACGCCACCTGTCGGACACCTACGAGATCATGGCGATCAGCCCGCGCAACATGCAGGACATCGACAAGGTCGTGCAGTGGGCGGATGTCGTGTGGTTCGAATTCTGCAACGAGCTTTTCCTGCAGGCGCTGAACCAGAACATTCGCGGCATGGGCAAGCGGGTGATCGTGCGCTGGCACCGGTTCGAAATCGTCGAATCGAGCTTCCCGCAGCGGCTTCGCTTCGATTACATCGACGATCTGATCCTCGTCTCGCACGACATGCTGCGCGTTCTGAAGAACCGCGTGCCGCAGCTGGATGCCAAGACGCGCACCCATGTGCTCTGGAACGGGCTCAATCTCGACAAGTTCAAGCCGATCGCCACGCTGGATCGCAAGAAGATCGCCTGGGTGGCAAAACCCTTCCTGCGCAAGAACCAGCCGATGTTCCTGCAGATCATGCATGAACTGGTGAAGGTCGATCCCTCCTACACGCTGCATGTCGCCGGCGCGCAGGAAGAATTCGTCACCATGCCCTATCTCCAGCGCACCACCGAGAAGCTGGGGCTTGCGAACAATGTGCGCTTCTATGGCTGGCAGCAGAACATGCCGGCCTTCCTGGCCGACAAGGGTGTCATCCTCTCCACCTCCATCCATGAAAGCTTCGGCTACAACATTGCTGAGGCAATGGCAGTGGGCGCGCTGCCGGTGGTGCATGATTATCCCGGTGCCGAGGAGTTCTGGCCGGATGCCATCCGCTTCTCTTCCATCGCCGAAGCCGTGCAATTGATCCTGAACGGCGAGACGCACCAGTGGATCGACTATGTGGCGGAAAACTTCCCGCTGTCGAAGCAGCTGCGCGAACTGGACGCGATCATGTCACCGCCGGCGAAGGTGGTGGAGAGCGTGCCGCTGGCACCGCAGCAGCCCTGGGCAACGTCAGCCTCGCCTTACCTGATCGGGCAGGATCTTCCGCTGGCCGCCCCGGTTTCAACCAGGCCGGTGCAGAGCGACGTGCAAGTCAACCGCATGCCGGTGAGTGAACCGACGCAACCGGTCCGGCAACCCGCCGAGGCCCCGCTTGTGTTCGATTCTTCCCGCTACTGGGAAGAACGCTACCGCAGTGGCGGCAATTCCGGTCCGGGTTCCTATGACGTGCTGGCCCGCTACAAGGCGGTGGTCCTCAACTTCTTCGCCCGGCAGCGCAAGCTGAAATCCTTCGTCGAACTGGGCTCCGGCGATGGCAACCAGCTGCAATATTTCGATTTTCCGCGCTATACCGGTTTCGACGTATCCCGTACGGCCATCGAGCGCACCAAGGCGATGTATGCGGCAAAGCCCGGCTACGATTTCATCTGGATGGATGATCCGACGCTCGACTGGGAACTGCACGAAGACAACTACGACTGCGCGCTTTCC
Source organism: Affinirhizobium straminoryzae (assembly GCF_007004135.1). GTDB lineage: Bacteria > Pseudomonadota > Alphaproteobacteria > Rhizobiales > Rhizobiaceae > Neorhizobium > Neorhizobium straminoryzae. The sequence continues at coordinate 75,215 of NZ_VJMG01000003.1, read as the reverse complement.
CTCGACGTGCTCTATCACCTGATCGACGACCGGATCTTCGAGGGATATCTCGACCGGCTGTTCACGCTGTCCAGCCGCTATGTGGTGATCTACGCCTCGAACTTCGATGCTGCCGACAAGCGCGGCGCCAACCATGTGCGCCATCGCAAGTTCACGGACTTCATCGACAGCCGCTATCCGCAGTGGACGCTGAAGAAGATCATCGAGAACCCCTACAAGTTCAAGCTGCAGACCGAGGCCGATTTCTTCGTCTATGCCCAGGATGACGCCGAGGACCTGAGCTTCCTTGACGCGATCCGGCAGGCCGAACTGATGGTGCAGGCGTAAGCCGCTCCAGCAGCCGACAGACTGAAAAGGGGGATGGCAATACACTGCCATCCCCTTTTTTGTTCGTCATGACGCGCAAATGTGATCCACCGCCGCGGGCATGCAGCCACGCGGCGGCACACGGCAGCGGGGTCAGGAGCGCTCGGATATGAAGAGAGGTCAGAAGCAGTAAAGGGTCGAGGCAAGCCGTGTCCAGCCGGCGCTGGCATTGACAGGAGCGACGGAGCGGACAGCATCGGGGCGGTTTGCCAAGGCCGCCAGCGCATCGCGCAGTGCCTGCGGCTGGCGGGCATCATAGACGAGACCGGTCCCGTCGGATGGGCCATATCCCTCGGCGGCCAGGACAGGCGTTGCAAAGGTTGCAGCGAGTGCCAGATCCTGCGAGGAGAAGGCCGCACGCGGCGGCACAAGCAGGGCGTCAGCGGCCTTGAACAGCCACGGATGGCGGCTGCGATCGCCGAGCGGACGCATCGTCGGCGCAAGGGCGGAAGGAACGGCTCCTGCCTCGAGCACAACCGGCAGAAGCCGCAGCGGCAGGCCGGATGCGGCGACATCCTGCGCGGCTCCCGTAATGTCGCGCCAAGTCGGCTCGTCCAGGCCGTCGGCAACAATCAGGACAAGCCGCGTGGACGCCTCGATGCCGAGCTGGCGCCGGGCGGCATCGCGCGACACGTGGTTTGGCACGAAACCGGCATGGCCCGGATGGGCGCTGACCACCACCTTGCCGGCGGCAGCCGCAAAGCGCGCCTCCAGTTGCAGGCGATGGGCTTGCGCATGCACATGAACCCGGTCGACGCTATTGGCAAGCAGCCCCGCCGTCATCTCCCGGACCAGGACCGACAAAGGTCCGGTCGTCGCCGGCATGGCCGCAATCGTCCAGACGACCTGACCGCCCAGGCGACGAAAGATCTTCAGCTTGTGGATCAGGGCATCAGCCATGGCTTCGCCCTGACGCAAGTCCGGCGCGGACCGCAGAGAGGCCTCGGGATCGAAGAGGTGCACGACCACCGGTTCACGCCCCGTGCGGTTCTTCACACACGCAATCGCATCCTCGATCGCTCCTGCGCCAAAGGCACCTGCCGTCGCAAAAGCGCCCTCGAGCAGGGCATTGTCCTCCGGACGACCGCCGACGGAGATGACTGTCAGCCCCTCGAGAGCAGGCAGCGGCGCTTCCAAGGGCGCCGTATCGGCGGAAAGCGGCAGGCGCGCGGGCCTGGTATTCAACTGCGCCAGAAGATCAGTCTGCTGCTGGCGCAGAACCTGTAGCGCGCGCACCGTCTCCACCTGGAAATCGGTCAGGATCTGCTGCTGTCCGGCGACCTCCTGCACCCGCAGGCGCAGTTGCGCGGCAAGCGGCATGCCACCGGCGACAAACGATCCGGACAGATGATCCTGCTGCATGGTCAAAAGCTCTCCTTGCCAACGCATCCGATAGGGCCACGCGGTGCCCCTCAGTGTGTTATCGGCACGCAGCCTTGCCCCGACCTTTCGAGGCTTGCCGCCCTGAAAGCCTTGCACAAGTTCCGGTGGCTACGACTGGAAACGAAAAGCCAAGCGCCATCGGAGGCTGAATGTCGGCAACCAGTGTGATCATCCCCGCCTATAATGCTGCCCAGAAGCTCGACCGGACCCTGAATGCGGTGCTTTCGAATGCGAGTGTCCTGGAAGCAATCGTCGTCGATGATTGCTCGGCGGATGCCACCGCGGATGTGGCAGCGGCCTGGGCCGCGCGCACGCCGCGCGTGCGCCTTATTCGCCAGCCGGCAAACGGCGGTGCGGGGGTTGCGCGCACCACCGGGCTGCATGCTGCCATCGGACACTATCTCTACTTCCTCGATGCCGACGACCTGCTGCTGCCGGGGGCAATCGACACGGCAACACAGGCGATCGCACAATCCGGCGTGGATGTCCTCGCCTTCCGCTACGGACTGGTGGACAATGCACATTCGCCGGTCAGGCCCATGCAGCCGATTGATACCAACATCTGGTCCATGCTGTGCGGCAGCGCCCCCTTCCGCACCATGAGCCTTGATGAGGGGGGGCGCATCCTGACGACGGTAAACTACCCCTGGAACAAGATCATCGATGCCGGGCTGTACCGGTCGAACGGCCTCTGCTTTTCCGGCACGCGGGTGCATAACGATGTCTATGCGCACTGGCACATCTATCTTCATGCCCGACGCATAGGCCTGCTCAACCAACACCTGATCAATCATGTGGAAGCCTCCGGCAGCGCCCAGCTCTCCCACAATTTCACCCGCCAGCGCTTCGACATCTTCCAGGCGCTGGACGAGGTGGAAGCGCTGTTTGCCGCCCGCCCCGACCTCAGGGCGCGCCACTATGTCTGGTTTCTGGCCTTCAAGCTCGACATCCTCAACTGGATCTCGCTCAACCTTCAGCCGGGGCTGCATGCGGAGTTTCTGACGCGCGTCGAGCAGAATCTTGCCGTCTACGGCGACGACGATTACCTGGCGGCCTATCTGCAGGACAAGCAGACGGCCGTTCTATCGCTCTACCTGCGGCATGATGCGGCCGGCCTGCTGCCGGCCCCCCGGGCTGCAGCCTGATCGGAGATTGTGATGACACCCCACGACAATGCCCGTGCGGCAGAGATGACAGCGGCCATGCAGAAGGCCGTCACCGATCTCGCCGAGATCGCGGAAAACCAGAAGACCCTGATCGACATCTACGTGGAAACCACGCGGCTGCTGCAGGGCATGATGGAAACGCAGCACCAGGCGCTGGCACGGCTGGCCGACGGATCGCTCTAAATTCCGCGCACAGCAAGAACGCCCGCGCCGTCCCGCAGCCGCGGGCCTTTGTGCGGGGATCAATCAGTTGAACGAGCGTACCAGACTGCCGACCAGCAGGTTCCAGCCGTCGATCAGCACGAAGAACAGGATCTTGAAGGGCAGCGAGATCGAGGTCGGCGGCAGCATCATCATGCCCATGGCCATGGTGATGGCGGCGACGATCATGTCGATGACGAGGAAGGGCAGCACGATCAGGAAGCCGATCTCGAAGCCGCGACGGATTTCCGACAGCATGAAGGCCGGGATCAGCACGCGATAGTCGATCGCTTCCGGCGTGCCGACAGACTGGCCGCGTTCGCGCGCGAGATCGACGAAGAGCGAGAGATCCTTGTCGCGCGTATTGGCGCTCATGAAGGTGCGGAAGGGCTCGGCGATGCGCTGGACGGCATCGGCCTCGTTGATCTCGTTGCGCAGCAGCGGCTGCACGCCGTCATTCCAGGCCCGGTCGAAGGTGGGCGACATGACGTAGAAGGTCATGAACAGCGCCATCGAGATCAGCACCAGGTTCGACGGCGCGGTTGAAAGCCCCATGCCGGTGCGCAGGATGGAAAAGGCGATGATGAAGCGCGGAAAACTGGTGACCATCACCAGAATGCCCGGCGCGATCGACAGGACCGTCAGCAGGCCGAAGGTGCGGATGATCCAGGCCGCCGCCGAGCCATCGATGGGCAAATTGAGAAGCGAGGTCGGCGATTGCTGGGCAAGCGCGACACCCGGTATCGCCAGAAGCGCGATCAGCAGCGAGAGGAGTCGAATCATTCGATCACGAAGGTCCTGAACATCACCTTGGATACTTTGCCTTGCGAACGCAGGTCAACTCGTTCCTGGATGTCGTCCCGAAGATATTGGAAGCCGCGCGCCCCCTCGATCTGCTGGAGGGAGACGGTGCGCATGTAGGCCAGGATATCCTGGTGAATCTCTTCGGCCAGCGCCAGTTCCGGCGGCCCCTTGAAGGCCAGCGCCACTTCCAGTCGCACCCAGTTCTCCGACGGGTATGCAAGGTTGGTGGTGATCGGCTCCAGTTGCACCACGCCGGCCGCCGCCGTCGCGATGTGCGGCAGCCCTTCTTCCTTCTTTCCGCCATGGGCATCGGCGGCAGGCGCCGGAGCTGCGGCCTTGGCCTTCGCCTCGGCAGCCGCCTTTTCCGCTTCCGGGTTCTTCGGGGCGATCATGCCGCCCACCACCCAGCCGCCGCCGGCAGCCACCAGCGTGGCGATGGCAACCCCGGCGATCGTCGGCACGAGGGCGCTTTTCTTCTTCTCGCCCTGGCCTTCGGCTTCCTCTTCCATGATTCCTGTCCTTTCCTCGCCTGCGACGCGCGTCAGAAGGGCGAGAACAGATCGACGACCTGCTGGCCGACCGGCGGTTGCTGCACTTCCATCAGGCGACCGCGGCCACCATAGGAAATGCGGGCTTCGGCAATCTTGTCATAGGAGATGGTGTTCTTGGCGTTGACATCCTGCGGGCGCACGATACCGGCCACGTTCAGGATGCGGATCTCGTGGTTGACGCGCACTTCCTGCGAGCCGCTGATCAGCAGGTTGCCATTCTCCAGAACACCGGTCACCACGGCGGCTACCAGCAGGTTCAGTTTTTCGGAGCGCTTGGTCGAGCCCTTGCCCTTGGTGGACGTATCGGAATCGGTGCCCATGTCGCCGTTGGTCTTCGGCTTCATGCCGAGAAAGCTCGCCGTCGCATCCCATTTCAAATTGGTCGAATTGGTCCGGCTGCGGTCGGTCTCGTTGTCGAAATCCGCCTTGTCGTTGATCTGGATGTCGACGGTCAGGATGTCGCCGACGTTCAACGCACGGGAATCCTTGAACAGCGCCGCCTGACTGTCGCTCCACAGCGAATAGCCGCTCGCCATCTGGCGCGGCTGCTTGGGATAGAGCCCCATCTGCGGCGTCTGCGCATATTGCAGGCCACTGCCGATCGGGCTCATGGCCGGCGCATTGCCGATTTCCTTGAGGGTCTGGCTCTGGCAGCCGGCAAGCAGCAGAACGGCCAGCAGGGCGGGTGCGCGCTTCGTCATGAACGGTCCTTCGAGGTCTTGGGGTCAGCGGCGCTGGAAATGATCATCGAGATGATCCCGGCCTTCTTCGGGTCCATTTCGGCAAGGATCAGGCCCGACTGGCGCGCCGGCAGTTTCATGATGATGGCTGCGGCAAGCTCGGGCAGCATTTCCTGCAGCTGCGGCGCGGCGGCATCGGCCTTCATCGTCTTGTAGACATCGACGAGGCCGGCCTGGGCGCGGTCAAGGAAATCATTGCGGCGCTTCAGCCATTCCTCGTATTCCGCCTTGCGGGTTTCGAGCACCTTGATGCGGGAATCCACCTCGCCCTGCAGCTTCTCAAGCTCCTGCTTCTGCAGCAGGTATCGCTGGTCGCGGGCGGGATCGGCAATGTTGGTGCAGAACTTCTGGATGTCTTCCGAGGTGGTTGTCGGCAGGCGCGGGTCCTGCTGCTGGGCATTCACCTGCGGCACCAGAAGCAGCACCGTTGCTGCCGCCAGAAGCTTCAGCGAGAGGCCGGGGCGCACTGCATTTGCCCGGCACGGCATGATGGGGTTCATGGCGCGATCGCCCTTCATCTCGGTTCCCGTCATTGGATCACCAGCTCCGCCTGGAGGGCGCCGGCAGACTTGATGCCCTGGAGGATGGCGATGATGCCGTCCGGCTTCACGCCGATGCTGTTGAGGCCCGCCACCAGGCTGCGCAGGTCCGGTCCATTGAGGATCGCGACATTGCTGCCGGCCTTCATCACGCTGATGTCGGTCTGCGGCTGCACGGCGGTCACGCCATTGGAGAAGGGCTGCGGCTGCACGATCTGGGGCGTCTCGGTCACCTGCACCGTCAGCGTTCCGTAGCTGACCGCCACGCGCGACACCTTGACGTCCGCGCCGATGACGATGGTGCCCGTGCGCTCGTTGACCACCACCTTGGCCGGCGTATCGGTTTCGACCACGAGGTTTTCGATCTCGGCCATCAGGCGGGCGAGATCGGCCATCTTCGGCTTCTGAACGATCACTTCCTGCGAATCGCGCGATTCCGCGATCGGGCCGCCGTAACGCTGGCTTGCAAAATTGTTGACGGTATCTGCGATACGCACCGCAGTGGAAAAATCCGGATTGCGCAGCTGCAGCACCAGATTGACCGAATCCTTGAACTTGGACGGCAGCTCGCGCTCGATGATGGCACCGTTCGGCACGCGGCCGGTGGTGGTGACGCCTTCAGTAACGGAGGCCGCCTGTCCCTGTGCCGAAAAGCCGGAGACGACGACGGAGCCCTGGGCCACGGCATAGATCTGCCCGTCTGCACCGGTGAGCGAAGTCATGATCAGCGTGCCGCCGCGCAGCGACGTCGAATCGCCGAGCGAGCTGACCGTCACATCCAGGCGGCTGCCGGGGCTGGCAAAGGGCGGCAGATTGGCCGTGACCATGACGGCTGCCGTGTTCTTGGAGCCAGACTGGCCGCCCTGCGTGGAGATGCCGAGATTCTGCAGCATGGCGCGCATGGACTGCTCGGTGAACGGCGAGGAGCGCAAGCCGTCGCCGGTCCCCTGCAGGCCGACGATCAGGCCATAGCCGATCAGCTGGTTGTCGCGGCCCGCCTGCAGCGAGGCGATGTCCTTGATGCGCGATTCCGCCATGACCGATCCGGTAGCGGACAGGCTGGCAAGAAGAAGACCGGTGGCGAACAGGAGTTTCTTGATCATTTTGCCATCACCTGAACGGAGCCGTCGCCCATCACGGTGCCGGACACGGTGACGCCGGAATCGAGGTTGCGCACGCGGATGACGTCTCCCACCGCAGCGTTTTCAAGCGGCGTGCCGGACGCGGAAATGGTGAGATTGCCAACCGCGAAGGTCAGGCGCACGGTGGCGCCGCGCTTCACCGCAAAGGGCGCGCGCAGGGTGCCGACCAGGATGGTGCGGCCGGGCAGCAGCGTGCGCTGGCTGATCATGCCGGCCACCTCGTCGATGCGGGTGGCATAGCCTTCCGCGAGGTTCGGATTGGTGACCTCGACCTCCTTGAGGGCGGAGGCCGGGATTTCCTGACCGGGATAGATGATCTGCGTCGGCACGACGGCAACGCCCTTATCGGCTGCCGCGCCGCCGGCCACCAGCAGGGCGGCCAGCAGCACCGAGGCCGCGCTGATCGGCGGCATTCTGCGGCATGTCCGGCGAAACATCATGTCTCTACCCCTTTTTCCTTACTTGAGGTTCTTGCTGACGATCGATGCCATTTCGTCTGCGGTGGTGATCACCTTCGAATTCATCTCGTAGGCGCGCTGGGCGGAGATGAGGTCGGTGATTTCCTTGACGGCGTCGACGTTGGAGGCTTCCAGATAGCCTTGTTTCAGGTAACCGAAGCCCGGATCATCAGGCGCCGCCACCGTGGCGGTGCCCGAAGCGGCCGTTTCCTGGAACAGGTTGTCACCGAGCGGCTTCAAGCCGGCTTCGTTGGCAAAGTTGGCGATGGTCAGCTGGCCCACCTGCGTGAAGGTCGAGGCATTGCCGATGCGCACGCTGACCTGGCCGCTGCGGCTGATCACCGTTTCGGTGACGTTGGCGGGGAAGGTGATGTTTGGCACGACGGCATAGCCGTCGATCGTCACCAGCTCGCCATTGGCATTGGTGTTGAAGGAACCGGCGCGGCTGTAGAGCGTCGTACCATCCGGCGACTGGACCTGGAACCAGCCGCGACCGACGACGGCCATGTCGAGGTCGTTCTGGGTCTGGGTCAGCTGACCCTGGGTATGGATGTTGCGCACGGCAGAGGTCTGGACGCCGAGGCCGATATTGGCGCCTTCCGGCACGATCGCCTGGTTGGCGCGGTTCGGAACGCCCTGGGCACGCTCGGTCTGGTAGAGCAGATCCGAGAATTCGGCGCGGGCGCGCTTGTAGCCGGTGGTGTTGATATTGGCGATGTTGTTCGCAATGACCTCGAGATTGGTCTGCTGGGCATCCATGCCCGTCGCGGCGACGGAAAGCGCTCTCATGTCTTCGTCCTCAAGCCGTTAGATCTGGATTTTCGTGATTTCGAGATAGGCGTTGACGATCTTGTCGCGGAACGCGATCGCCGTCTGGAGCGACTGCTCCGCCTGCATGACCGCATCCACGACCTCGCGGGTATTGGCCTTGCCCTGGATGCCCTCGAAGGACTTCACTTCGGCCTGCTTCAGGTCGGTGACGGCCCCGCTTGCCATGTCGCCCATCACGCTGGCGAAGCTGAGCGCCTGCCTTGCGGCTTCCGAAGCCTGGCCGGTCAGGCCGGCACCGAGGCTGCTTTCGCTGGCAGTGGCGCCGAGGTTGCGGGTCAGCGAAAGCGCGCTGGCGGACTGAACACTGTCGATCATTGGGAGGCCTTCAGAAGGTCGATCGTCGCGGAAACGAGTTCGCGCGTCTGCTTGATGGTCTGGAGATTGGCGTCGTAGGTGCGGTTTGCTTCCCGCATGTCGGCCATCTCGATGAGCATGTTGACGTTCGGCATCTTGACCATGCCGCGCTCGTCCGCTGCCGGGTTGCCCGGATCATATTCCTCGATGAACTTCGACTGGTCGGTGCCGAGCTTCTTGACGCCGACAACTTCCGCGCCCGACGCCTTGTCGAGCTCGGCGCCGAAGGTGATCGTCTTGCGACGGTAGGGATCGGCGCCCGGCGTGTCGCCGGTGGAACGGGCATTGGCAATGTTTTCCGAGACGATGCGCAGGCGGGTGGCCTGCGCCTCCAGGCCGGAACTTGCAATTTTGGAAGCGGCTGAAAGCGGATCCATGATGGTTCTACCTCTTCACTGTCATCAGCATCATGCGATGGAAGGACTTCACGAGATTGGTGCTCAGGTCGTACTGGCGCTTGATCTCGCCGGTCTTGGAAAGCTCCTGGGCAAGGGAGACCGTGTTGCCCGATTCCTGCTCGCCGATTTCATTGTTCAGCTGTTCCTCTTCCACGTTCACATCGATGCGGCTGCTGACCGAGGTGCCGGAGAGGTGGCCGGGCTGCGTGCGGGCCATGGTGAGGCCGGAGGAATTGAGCACGGCGGCGAAGGGCGTGACGTCCTTTGCCTTGTAGTGCGGCGTACTGGCATTGGCGATATTGCCGGCAACGACCTCCTGGCGCACCGACAGCCATTCGGCTTGGCGCGAGGCCAGATCGAACAATTGGATGGGTTGCATAGGCTTCTCTCCATTTTCTGGTCAGAGCCTAGGCGCGTAATCTTGCGTCAGACTTGCGAAGGCGGCCTCAGCGGGCCGCGCCCGTCGTTTCGTCGTAAAGCGTCCCCTTGGAGGTGATGATCACCCAGCGGCCGTCACGTTTTTCAATGCTGGCAAGCCGGCTGTCGTCGGGCAGCACGGAGCCGACGCGGACGATGTACAGGCCGCCCTTGTCCTGGATGAGGGCGCGACCGTTTGCGACATGCATCAGCTTGAAGCTGTTGCCGCCCGGGAAGGGCTGGTCCCTGCCTTCCTCGTCCTGTTTGTCACCGGGACGTCCGGGTGCGGCCGTGGTGGCCGTCGTCAGCGTATCGATCGGATCGAGTGGTGTGTCAGGCGGCGTTGTGGTGCTGTCATTGTCGACCATGGCGAGCGGCGAAACGCTGAAGACCGGACGCGGCGGCCCTTCCGGCAGGTCGCGCGTCCAGCCGATCGGCGAGACGCGGATGCCGAACTTGTCCTGATTGAAGAAGACGTACCAGGGAAAGGCAGCCGAGGCGACCGCCAGCAGGATGCCGGCGCCCGCAAGCAGCCGGTCCCCCCGCCCGGACGATCCCGGGGCAGATCCGCCGCCAGCGCGAGGATGCGACGGAACGTCGTCGTCGTCGAGATCGTGCATGGTTTATCCTCGTCGCATGTTGGCGGCCGGCTGCGCCTGACCGGCCCTGAGGGCCGCAGCAAGATCGGCATAGGAATCGGCCGCAGGCGGTTCGCCGGGGGTCTGCTTCAGCACGTCGTAGATGACCGGCACCTGCTTGATGGCCATGTCGAGATCGGGATCGCTGCCAGCGCGGTAGCCCCCGATCAGGCGCAGATCTCGCGTTTCCTCGTAGCGGTGGATCAGCGCCTTCAACCGCGATACCAGCTTTTCCTGGTCCCCGGTCCAGGCCTTGCGGGCGAGACGCGAGATGGAGGACAGCGGATTGATCGGCGGATAGCGCCCCTCCTCCGCCAGGCTGCGTTCAAGCACGATATGACCATCGAGAATGCCACGGGCGGAATCGGCGATCGGGTCGTTGTGATTGTCGCCGTCGACGAGGATCGAGATGATCGCGGTGATCGTGCCGGTGCCCTCGGCGCCAGGACCGCAACGCTCCAGAAGCCGCGGCAGCTCGGTAAAGACAGAAGCGGGGTAGCCGCGGGCGATCGGTGGCTCGCCGGAAGCCACCGCCACCTCGCGGATCGCATGGGCAAAGCGGGTCACGCTATCGGCGATGAAGAGAACATTCTCTCCCTTGTCGCGGAAATGCTCGGCAATGGTGATGCCGACGAGCGGCGCCATCTTGCGCAGCATCGGGCTTTCGTCGCTTGTGGCAACGATCGCGATGGATTTCGCCATGTTGTCGCCAAGCGTATCCTCAATGAATTCACGCACTTCGCGACCACGTTCGCCGACAAGCGAGATCACCACCTTGTCGAAGGCGTCGGCCCGCGCCAGCATCGACAGAAGCGTCGACTTGCCGACGCCGGAACCGGCGAAGATGCCGAGACGCTGGCCAAGACACAGCGGCGCGAAGATATCGATGGCGCGCACGCCGGTGCGAAAGCCGGTCTCGACGCGCCGTCTGGTCATGGACGGCGGCGCGGTGTTGGAGATGGAGCGCTTCTTCAGCCCGTTGCGCAGCGGCCCCTTGCCGTCGATCGGCTCGCCGAGCGCACTGATCGTGCGGCCGCACCAGCTGTCGTCGGGTGCCACCCGGAAGGCGCCCTTGCGGATGACCACGTCGCCGATGCCGATCGGTTCACCCGGCTCGATCGGACAGACATAGACGAGATCGGGCTCGACGCGGACCACCTCCCCGAGATGAATGCCGGTCGCACTGCGATGGGCCACGAACTCGCCAAGCCGCACATGGCGGGAAAGGCCGGCCACCGTATAGTGACCAGCCGCGATGGTGCGCACACGTCCGCCGGGAGCAATGGCGACACCCGGATCGGCAAAGCGCCGCACGAGGTCGGCCATGTGGGACAGCTTGCCGACGGTGGCCGTTTCAGCCGGGTTGATTTCCATGTCCTACCCCTCAGGCGCTCAGCGCGAGCCGCCGAGCGTCTTGATCGCCTCGCCGAAGCTCTGTTCGGTGTCGCGCATCATGGCCGAGATGCCCTCGAAGGCACGGTTGACCTGAATGAGCTGCGTCATCTGACCGATGCCATTGACGTTGGACTGCTCCAGATAGCCCTGGGATACGCCGACATTGAAGGCATCGACCACCGGCTGCGGTTGATCGACCGGGATCACCCCGGAATTCTCGTAGCGCAGGAAGCCCTTGGAAATGTCGGCGTTGAAGACGCCAAGCGTGGCGACCGGACGGCCATCCTGGGTGATGCGGCCATCGGCGCCCACTTCCGGCGGCCCGCCGGCGCGGTTGAGCTGGATCGGAGCGCCGCCGGCATCGAGCACCGGATAGCCACGCTCGGAGACCAGTTCGCCGGTTTCCTTCATGGTAAAGCGCCCGTCACGGGTCAGAACCCGGCCGGCCGGCGTGCTGATGGAAAACCAGGCATCGCCTTTGATGGCGAAATCCAGCGGATTGCCGGTGCGCTCCAGCGCGCCGCTGCGCGTGGAGAGATAGTCGTTGCCCTGCGAAACGAAGGCCACCTTGGCGTTCAGGTCGTTGCGGGTGTTGCTCAACACCTCGTCGAACTTGACTTCGGTCGCGCGAAAGCCGACCGTATTCATGTTGGCCATATTGTCGGCGATCGTGTTCAGCCGCCGCTCGAGTGCGATTTGCGACGAAATGCCCACATACAATCCGGACTGCATGTCATCTGCCTCCGTGTCACTTTACCAGTCGATGCGAAGGCACGGCCCATGACGGGCGCCCCTCCACCAGGAAGAGAGGGGATGATGCCTCCCCGATGCAGCGGACCTTAGGAAGGCAGACTTGCGCGAAACTGTTTGCTTCGGGATGCCCCAGCACGGCACCCGAACCCAGCCTCACGCAAGCCACGCCCTCTATTCCGACACCTGTTACAACGACGGCACGGGCACGCGATGACCATCATTATCGGATTTGTGATCACACTTGGCTGCATCCTCGGCGGCTTCATGGCGATGGGCGGTCACATCGAGGCGCTGATACAGCCCTTCGAACTCGTGATTATCGGCGGTGCAGGCCTTGGCGGCTTCGTCATGGCCAACCCCATGAAAACTGTGAAGGATGCCGGCAAGGCGCTCGGCGAAGCCTTCAAATATGCCGTTCCCAAGGAACGTAACTATCTCGATGTTCTCGGCGTGCTCTACTCGCTGATGCGCGACCTGCGCACCAAGTCTCGCAACGAGATCGAGGCCCATATCGACAACCCGGATGAATCCACGATCTTCCTCGCGGCCCCGACGGTGCTGAAGAACAAGGAACTGACCTCCTTCATCTGCGACTATGTACGCCTGATCATCATCGGCAATGCGCGCAGCCACGAGATCGAGGCGCTGATGGACGAGGAGCTTGAGACCATCCTGCACGACAAGATGAAGGCCTATGACGCCATGGCGACGATGGGCGATGCCTTCCCGGCGATCGGTATCGTCGCCGCCGTGCTCGGCGTCATCAAGGCCATGGCCAAGATCAACGAATCGCCGGAAGTGCTTGGCGGCCTGATCGGCGCGGCGCTCGTCGGCACCATGCTCGGCATCTTCCTGTCCTATTGCGTGGTCAGCCCGCTCTGCTCGCAGATCAAGATCGTCCGCAACAAGCAGCATCGTCTCTACATCGTCGTGAAGCAGACCCTGATCGCCTACATGAACGGCTCCGTGCCGCAGGTGGCGCTGGAATATGGCCGCAAGACGATTTCCGGCTACGAGCGTCCCTCGATCGACGCCGTGGAGCAGGAAATGATGAACCCCGGTGGTGGTGGCGAAAGCAAGGCGGCCTGATCCATGAGCGACGAACAGAACAGCGTTGTGCGCATCGATCACGCGCTTCTCGCCAAGCTGACCAACGGGCTGGGCGACCGCAAGACTGTCGAGAAGATCTGCGGCGACTTCGGCCAGCTCTATTCCGTCTTCCTGCCGGATGTGTTCCACAGCGAGACGGGCATCGGCATCGAGGTCTCCTATGTCGGCTTCCAGTCCGGCCTGATGCGCGACCTGATCGCCGAACTGGGCGACACGGTGTCCTTCAGCGACGGCCAGCTGCGCAACTGGTGCCCGAACTTCGTGCTGGCCTGCGGCAGCGGCTTCGTCATTGCGCTGATGGAACGCATGCTGGGCGCCGAGGAATCCATGGTGCAGCAACCGCCGGAGCGTCCGCTTTCAGACATCGAGCTGGACCTGGCAACCATGGTGTTCGAGCGCATCGCCAACGTGCTGCGCTCCGGCGTCAATGCGCCCGGCAGCTTCGAGCCGCTGCTGGAGCGTCCCCACAATGCCGGCGACCGCCCGGCCCCCGATCCGGAGGCGCCGCTGGAATATGGCGCGACGATCCGGCTTGCGATCGATCTCGGGAAGGTCACCTCGGAAATCGCGCTGATCATTCCCCAGCGCGCGCTCTTGAAGACCAAGGTCGTCGTGCCGAAACCGAAGGGCCAGGTCGCCAAGAACAGGCAGGAATGGCACGACAAGCTGATGGAGCAGGTGCACCGCTCGCAGGTGACGCTGGAAGCCCGCATTCGTCTGCAGACACTGGCACTCCAGACGATTTCCAGGCTCGCCGTCGGCGATGTCATCCCCTTCGAGGACAAGGACGATGTGAAGGTACAGGTCCGGGCCAACGGCAAGGATATGTACAACTGTGAATTCGGCCGCTCCGGCGAGCGGTACACGGTGAGGGTCAGGGACAATGTCAGCACCGAGGACGAGCTGATCCGTCACCTGATCGGATAATCGGGGCCGCCCCTTCCGCAGCGCACAAATGGGCAGCCTGGCGCAAGTTTCAACAGGAATAATGGTCTCATGGCTACGAAGAAAACACCCGCGACCGATGAGGATGCTTTCCCGCCGCTCGGCAACGAGTCGGAGCTCGACCAGGCAATCGATGACCTGCGTGGGGTGCTGAAGGCAGATTCGGATGGCGCACCAGGCGATTTCGGTGCGGAGTTCGGTTCCGAATTCGGCAGCACCGACACGGCAATGCCCACCTCCGATTTCGGCGGCGGGCTCGACATGGGCGCTGGCATGGGCTCCAGCCTGGACTCCGATTTCGGCGGTCCGGACCTCGGGGGCACAGCCTTTGGCGGCGGCGATATCGGCGGGGATTTTGGCGGCGGCGGTTTCGGCGGCGCAAGCTTCGGTGGCGATACCGGCGCAGCCAGCATGCAGGAGCCGGGCAGCGCGCTGACGGCCAATCTCGATCTGATCATGGACATCCCGATCACGGTCGAGATCGTCCTTGGCACCAGCCGCATGCAGGTTTCCGGCCTCATGGGTCTTGAGGAGGGCGCCATCATCGCGCTCGACAAGAAGATCGGCGAGCCGGTGGAAATCACGGTGAATGGACGGCGGATCGCCAGGGGCGAGATCACCGTTCTGGAAAATGACGATACGCGTTTCGGCGTGAAGCTGACGGAAGTCTTGAGCACAAAGAAAGTCTGATCCCATGAGGGACAGTGAGGGAAGACCATGATGGACTTTGACGATTTCGGAAGCGCCGTCTCCACGAAACCGTTATCCCAAGCTGAAAAGGCCGCTGCCGTCCTTCTTGCGATGGGCAAGGGGGTGGCTGGAAAGCTGTTGAAGTATTTCACGCAGAGCGAGCTGCAGACGATCATCGCATCGGCGCAGACACTGCGTGAAATTCCGCCGGACGAACTCCTCCAGCTGGTCAACGAATTCGAGGACCTCTTCACCGAGGGCGCCGGCCTGATGGACAATGCCAAGGCCATCGAGAGCATTCTCGAGGAGGGCCTGACGCCGGAGGAAGTGGATGGCCTGCTCGGCCGCCGCACCGCCTTCCAGGCCTACGAGACCTCGATCTGGGACCGCCTGCAGGATGCCGATCCGGAATTCGTCGGCAAGTTCCTGCAGCGCGAGCATCCGCAGACCATCGCCTACATCCTCTCCATGCTGCCTTCGTCCTTCGGTGCCAAGCTTCTGCTGCAGATGCCGGACAGCCGCCGCGCCGACATCATGAACCGCACGGTCAACATGAAGGATGTCAGCCCGAAGGCCGCCCAGATCATCGAGAACCGGGTGATGGAGCTCATCCAGATGATCGAGGCCGAGCGCAATTCGAACGGCTCGAACAAGGTCGCCGAACTGATGAACGAGCTGGAGAAGCCGCAGGTCGATACCCTGCTCAGCTCGCTCGAGACCATCAGCAAGGAATCGGTCAACAAGGTTCGCCCGAAGATCTTCCTGTTCGAGGATCTGCTGGCCATGCCGCAGCGCAGCCGCGTGATGCTCCTGAACGACATCGCCGCCGACATCCTGACCATGGCGCTGCGCGGCGCGCCGGCCGACATCAAGGAATCCGTGCTGTCGGCCATCAGCCCCCGCCAGCGCCGCATGATCGAATCGGATCTGGGTGCGACCAACGTCGCCATCAACCCGCGCGAAGTGGCAATCGCCCGCCGTGCGGTGGCGCAGGAAGCGATCCGCCTGGCCAATGCCGGCCAGATCCAGCTGAAGGAAGCCAAGCCAGAGGGCGAGAAGGCATCCGAAGCCGCCGCCTGACGGCACACGACCTGGGCAAGGACGGCAAGGCCGTCCTTGCCCTTGCCGCTCCATGAGGGCGCGGCATGACCGGAACGCTCCGACGCGGCGCATGCCGCCTGACGCAAGGATGACGCCTTGTCCGAGGATAAAGACAGTAAAACAGAAAGCCCGACACACAAGAAACTGCGCGACGCCGCGGAAAAGGGCAATGTGGCATTCTCCAAGGAGGCGACACTGTTTGCGTCGTCTCTTGCGTTTTACTTCTTCGTGCTCTTCTTTCTCCCCGACCGCACGGCAGCGCTTGGCGAAACGCTGAAGGACCTGTTCGAGAAGCCGGAGCAGTGGCGGCTCGAAACCGCGACCGACGTCGTGTCGATCGGCCTGCACCTCGCCTGGGCCTCGGCCGGTTTCCTGGCCCCGGCCATGCTGATGTTCTGCCTGTTCGGCATCGCCTCCTCCGTGCTGCAGAACATGCCCTCGCCGGTCCTGGAGCGCGTCCGGCCGCAGATGTCGCGCGTCTCGCTCGCCAAGGGCTTTGGCCGCATCTTCTCCATCCCCGGCATGGTGGAATTCGGCAAGTCGCTGTTCAAGGTGCTGCTGGTCGGCGTCGTCATGTATTTCGCCATGCGCAACGACTTCGTCCACGCGATCGATGCGATGTTCTCCGATCCGCTGACCATTCCGGGCGTGCTCTACGGCTCGGTGAAGAAGATGATGGTCATCATTCTTCTCGCCACGGCCACGCTGGCGGTGGCCGACTTCTTCTGGACGCGGCACCACTGGTACAGCGAGCTGAAAATGACCCGCCAGGAGGTAAAGGACGAGAACAAGCAGGCGCAGGGCGACCCCGCCGTCAAGGCACGCCAGCGCTCGCTGATGCGCAGCCGCGCCCGCAACCGCATGATGAAAAACGTGCCGCGCGCCACGCTCGTCATCGCCAACCCGACCCATTATGCCGTAGCCCTTCGCTATGTGCGCGAGGAAAGCGATGCGCCGATCGTTCTGGCCAAGGGAACCGACCTTGTGGCGCTGAAAATCCGCGAGCTGGCCGAGGAAGCCGGCATTCCCGTGTTCGAAGATCCCCCGCTTGCCCGCTCCATGTTTGCGCAAGTCTCGGTCGATAGTGTCATTCCACCGGTCTTCTACAAGGCCGTGGCAGAACTGATCCACCGGGTTTACGCCTCGCGGTCGCCCAAGCAACGGATGCACTAGAGCACATGAGAAAATGCAACCACTCGTTAGAAAGAGAAAAGATTCTGGCGCAGGCGATCAACCCGGTGGCGACCGAGTTACGGCTTCTGGATGCCGGTGACCTGATTTCGCTCCTGCGGCTGGAGCGCTATGGCAGCATTGCCGATCTCGTGTCCTCGGCGGCTGAGCTCTATTTTCACCCCGGCACCGTCAACTTCGGCTCCGGCGGCGAATACCGCCTGGAATGGGACGGCCCGCCGCAGGTCGTGCTCGATCTCGAGATCAAGCCGCGTGGCGTCTCCGTCTATGCCCGCCTGACACTGACCGACCAGACGGCCGGCATTGAGATCGACCACATCAGCTTCCAGGTTCCCTCGGAAGACCCGCAGGAAAACACCGCCTTCCTGTCGCGCAGCCTGCATGACGCACGCTTCGTGAAGGAGCCCGCCGCACTCGCTGGCTGACACTCCCTCGACAAAAAACGCAAGATTTACTGGATATACCCCAGGCGGATCGCCTTGGCGATCGCCTGGATCCGGTTGACCGAATCGAGCTTGATCGTCGCCGAGCCCAGATAGGCGTTGACGGTGTGGACGGACAGGCCCAGCTTCTCGGCGATTTCTTCGCTGATCTGGCCATCCCCGGCAAGCTGCAGACAGGCAATCTCGCGTTCGCTGAGCGATTCGGAGGGCACGGCACGCCGCTCGTCGAGAGCAAGAAGGTCCATCATGATCTGACAGCTGCGTACATGCTGGTCGATCACCGTGTCACTCGAAAGGTCGAGCCCGGCACCGCTGAAGGCCACGTAACCGTTGCCGACCGCGCCAAGACGGACCGGAAAGGCGATGCCGCCATAGGGCATGCGGTGCAGATCATCGATATGGCGGATGAGCGGCGATGGCTCGTCGGCCGCCGTCTCGGCCGCGCGACCGCCTTCGGGACCGGACCAGCTCATCGGCAGAAGCGAGACATCGATGTGATGGATCAGCATCTCGCCGAAGGCTTCGATCATGACATTGATGTTTTCACTCGCGCTGCTGCCCCAGTTGTCCAGCTCGCAGACCAGCTTGCGCTTGTTGGGCAGGCCGGCGCCGGCGATGCGGAAAACGGCGAAGTGATTCGCCCGCATGCTCTTCTGCATTCCCACGAGCTTGGGGAAGATATCGGAACGGCTGGACGCACGCTGAACGCGAAGATACTGCATTCCCGTCTCCGGCTCTCCTCCCGTGGTTCGCGAGTAGCCCATTCAGCCTTCCCTAGACAAGATTGTTGCGTACGGCATAAGCGATGGCCTCTGAGCGGGTCTTGGTCGCGGTCTTGCGCATGACGCTGGTGATGTAGTTGTTGATGGTGTTGCGCGAGATGCCGAGAATGACGGCGATCTCGTCGCTCGTCTTGCCTTCGGCAATCCAGAAAAGACATTCCAGTTCGCGGTCCGTCAGCTCGAAATCGCGCTCGACGCGGGCATTCTGCGTATCGCCGAGGCTGAGCGCATAGCCGGCCAGCAGGCCGATCTCGCGCAGGCGGTCCTGCGACAGGATGATGCCGTCCAGAAACAGCAGCATCACAGAAAAGCGCGTCCGGCCCGCGCAGAAGGTGAGCGAGCAATACTGCCGGCTGATGTCTTCCGGCAGGCTGTAATCTTCCGGCAGCAGCGCAAACTGGGGCGTCAGCAGCGACAGGCACTTCTCGACCTCGGTGGAGCGGGAATAGCCACGGGCGAGTTCCGCGCCCAACCGCCGGACGAGATCGAAGGGCCAGTTGGAAGCAACGACGAAATCGAGACCCTGCTCCTGGATCAGGTCGTACCGCGCGAGAAGATAATGCGAGGCGCCGACATAATCGGACAGGATGCGCATGGCGGCCTGGATGTTGCCGCAGGCGCCGGCAAGGGCGAGACGGCGCAGAACCTGCTCTCGCAGCAACGTTCTTGGCGGACTGGCCTCAACGAAATGCCGCCCTTCCAATGTAGTCTCTGCGCTGCGCAACTCCATTCCGCATCAACCCCCTTCGAGGGACAAACTCGCTACTCGCGTGCCATATCCGAACGCCAATGCCATCTGCGCTGACCGACCCCTGTTTCGAATCAGAACGCTTTGAAGCGCCCGTCCGAATCATGGTCATTTTAGGAACCTGCCACGGAATTGCCACAACCCGATTCAGTTTTCCTAAAAAGCTTGGTAACAAGTGTACAGTTTCTGCAATCGCACGTTACGGGATATGTAACTGATAAGCAAAAGGCCGGCAGAGCCGGCCCTTGTTTTCACGAAAACGTGATCATTGTTCCATTTACGCCGCCCGCTCGACGGCCCACTTGCGCAGGATCTTGGCGGCACGTTCCTCGCTGATTTCCACCATCCGGGCGAGACGCTTCTCCGGACCTTCCTTGACGCGGCGGTTGAAGCCGCCATTCGGGTCGTCCTCGCCGCCGAACAGATCCGAGGAACCGTCGAACCCGAAATCGGAGCCGAAGCCGTCCATGAGGGCGGGGCTTGCACCGCCCGGCGAGAAGTCCGGCAGTTCCAGCCCAGCACTCTCGGTGGCGGCCTCGCCGGCCACGGCCGCGGTGCCGCCGACGCTGCGCAGCACCGGCCGAACACCAAGCCACACGACCAGGAAGGCGACGGCGACGAAGGCGAGCGAATTGATGATCCCGCCCATGTTGCGCATCAGGATTTCGGAGAAGCCCGGACCTGCGGCTGCCTCATCGAGAAGCTGGCTTTCCAGGAAGTCCATGGCGGTGATTGTCACCACGTCACCGCGGGCCGTATCGACACCGGCGGCCGTTGCCACGATCTTCTGCATCTCGGCGAGATAGGCATCGATCTTGGCCTGGTCGGCGGGCTCGCCCACCATCTTGGCGACCCGGCCGCGGTTGACGACGACGGCAACCGAGATCTTTTCGATCTTGTAGCCGTTGCGCGTCGTGGCCGTGGTCTTCTGATTGATTTCGTAGTTGGTCTGCTCTTCCTTCTTGTCCGACTGATCGGAGGATTCAGGCCCGTTGTTGCCACCCGGCTGGGGGGCGGCCTGCGGAATGTTCTGCTCCACCGTTGCAGCCGAATCCGACTGGCGCTGCTGCGACTTCTGCGCTTCCTTGGTGACCTTGACCGACCGTTCGACGCGCGATTCCGGGTCATAGACCACTTCCTGGACCTGCTGGCTGTCGAGGTTCAGCAGCGCCGTGGCACTGGCGCGGAAATTGTCCATGCCAAGGAAGGGGGCAAGCGCCTTGTCGATATTGCTTTCGAGTTCCTGCTGGACGGACTGCACGACGTTCAGCGAACGGCTGGCCGAGCTGTTGCCCGCCTCGTCGCCGGCCGCAAGCAGCTGGCCGGTGGAATCGAGGATCGTCACATCGTCCACCTCCAGGCCCGGCACGGCCGCGGCGACCAGATGGCGGATCGAGGTCGCGGCCTTGCGGCCTGTCTCGTTGCTGGCGCGGATCATCACGGAGGCCGTCGGCTTCTGGCCGGCCCGGCGGAAATTGCCGACGTCAGGCATGACGATGTGGACGCGGGCGGCGGCAACGCCGCTGATCTGCTGGATGGAGCGCGAGATCTCCCCTTCCAGCGCACGCACACGCGTCACTTCCTGCATGAAGGAGGTGAGACCCAGCGAACCGACATTGTCGAAGAGTTCATAACCGGCATTGCTGCTGTTGGGCAGGCCCCGTTCGGCCAGCAGCAGGCGCGCCTTGCTGGTCATGCCGACGGGAACGCGAATGCTGCTGCCGTCCTGCCCGACCTCGAAATTGATACCGGCTTCAGCCAGCGCGACGCTGACCTGATTGAGATCGCCACGTTCCAGACCGACGTAAAGCGGCTCGTAGGATGGCTTGTTGACGAACAGTGCCGCCGCGATCACGATCGCCATCGACAGAACACCGACACCTGCCAGAGCGAGCAGCTTGGTCTGTCCGAGCGATCCCAAATTCTTAAGGATTTGTGTGAATTGAGCTAACAGATTCATTCTGTTCCCGCACCGTCAAAAAGGATTAAAGAGCCCTTTGCCCAACCGCACCTTAGGAAGCGAAGCTTGTGCGAGCATTTCGCTGCGGTGGTCTGACGGTGTTTCTTCCAAGGCCGCGGGACGCGGCCTCAGAACAGGTCGATATCGCCGGCCGTCTTGCTGAGCGGCTGGGAATGGCCGTGGCGAAGGCCCTGGCTGAGGGCCTTGTGCATGTCGGCCAGCTTCACGAGACTGAGTGCGGTCGACACATCGACCGTCCATTCGTCCGGAATGGTGCCGGTGATGGTGTCGATGTATTCGGCCAGACCACGGGTCTTCTGCACCGCAAGGTCGATACCCTGAAGCACCTTCATGCTGTCGGGCGACTGCAGTACGGCAGCGCCGCCCACTTCGAGAAGCTGCGGCTCCACCCGTTCGATCAGATAGGCCACGTCGTAGAGTTCCGACACGATCCGCATCAGAACGTCGGGCAGCTTTTCGTCGAGCAAGCCGGATGGCTTCGAATAGATATCGGTCATTGCTTCCTCGATCAGAAAAACTCGATTGAACTCTCGACCGGCTTTGCGGGCCGGGCCGGACGCTGCTCCATGGCCACCGTCTTCTGGGTTTCCGCCCCGGTCAGCGGATAGGTCCGAGCCCGCCCGCTGGCAGGCCAGTATTCCAGCTTGCGGCCGAACTCGCCGCCGACGGAAGAGCCGACGATCTTGATGCCTTCGTCACGCAGGAACTGGGTGGCAAAGGCCGAATTCTGCTCACCCACATTGGAAAAGCTCGCAATCGTCTTCGCCCCGCCGAAGATCTTCGCCTCCAGCCGCTCGCGCCGCCCGCCGCGCTTCAGGATGCCGTTGATCAGAAGTTCCATCAGATGAACGCCGTACCGGGACATGTCCCCGCCCGACATCCCGCCAGGCCCCGTTCCGGGCAGGAGGAAGTGGTTCATCCCCCCGATGCCCGCGACCGGATCCCTCAGGCACGCAGCCACGCAGGAGCCCAGGATCGTCGTAATGACGGCATTGGGTTCATCCGTTACCTTATATTCGCCCTGGATAATATTTATCCGCTTGGCTGCGGCCATTTCATTCATTTAAGCGCTCCGAACACCGCCTCGATGGCAGCTTTCATCTTTTCGATCGTGAATGGCTTTGCGAGCACGTTGTTGGCACCGAGCTGGGCTGCCTTCTGCACCAGGGCACGGTCGCCCTGCGCAGTCAGAATGATGAAGGCCGCCTTCTTCGTTGCCGGGTTCGTGCGTACCGCCTGCAAGAGGCCCAGACCGTCCATCTTGGGCATGTTGAAGTCCGAGATCACGAGATGATGCGGTTGCTCGGCCATGATCTTCATGCCCTGCTCGCCATCGCCTGCGGCCGTGATCTGCTTGAACCCGAGCTGCGTCAGGGCGTCGCTGAGCAGCAACCGGCTCGTCACCTGATCATCCACGATCAGAACTTTGATTTTTTCAGCGAGAGACATTTATTCGGTACCTTCTTTTCGGGCAGCGGTTAATTTCAAGATTTCTTCTCCGATCGCACCGAGCGGCAATTGCTGCTCGACGGCGCCGATATCATGCGCGACACGGGGCATGCCGTAGACGACGCATGTCTTCTCGTTCTGCCCAATGGTGCGTGCGCCCGCACTGCGCATCTTGAGCAGGCCCGAGGCGCCGTCCCGGCCCATGCCGGTCAGAATCACCCCGACAGCATTCCGACCGGCCAGTTCCGCCACGGATTCGAACAGGACGTCCACCGACGGGCGGTGACCGTTGACAGGGTCGCGTTCGACGAGCCGGCAGCTGGGCGCGGAGGGATTAACGACCTGAAGGTGCCGTTCACCACCGGGCGCCAGGTAGATCTTGCCGATCTCGAGCCGGGCGCCGTCGGTTGCTTCCTGCACCACAGGAGCGCAAATACGATTAAGCCTTTCAGCAAAACTTTTGGTAAACGTGGGCGGCATGTGCTGGGTAATGACGGTTGGCGGGCAGTTCCTGGGGAATTTCTGCAACACCGCGATCAGCGCCTCCACGCCGCCCGTGGAGGAACCGATCGCCACCACCTTGCGGCCGACGCGATACTCCGCCGTCGGCGCAAGAACCGGCTGAGGAGCCGTGACCATGCGGCCGCGCTTGGAGCGCGCAGCCGCCTTCACCTTCTCGGCCAGATCATAGAAGGGACGCGCATCGCCCGGCACCGGCTTGCTCACGCAATCGAAGGCACCGATCTCGAGCGCCGCCAGCGTGGCGTTTGCCCCCTGATGCGTCATCGTGGAGACCATGATCACCGGCATCGGCCGCAGGCGCATGATCTTCTCGAGGAATTCCAGCCCGTTCATGTTGGGCATCTCGATGTCGAGCGTCACCACATCCGGGTTCAGCTGCTTGATCGCCGCACGCGCCTCATGCGCATCGCCCGCCTGGCCAACGACGTTGACCTCCGGATCCGAATTGAGGACGGCGGTGATCAGGCCGCGCATGGTGGGCGAATCATCAACGACGAGTACTCTTGCCGGCATGGTCATGCAGTCCTCCCCGCGCTTTTGCCAGTATAGCGGTAGGTGGTTATCCCTATGTTGTCGAAGAGGTTCTTTGCCTCCCCCGTGACCCGCTCGGAATGGCCGATGTAGAGGTGGCCACCGATCGGGAAGAGCTGCGCGAACCGCGACCAGATCTTCATCTGCGTCGGTTCGTCGAAATAGATCACCACGTTGCGACAGAAGATCACGTCGAAATTGCCCTTGAACGGCCACTGGGCCATCAGGTTCAGCTCGTTGTAGGTGATCAGCTTCTTGACGCGGTCATCGACCTGGAACTTGCGCCGGCCGTTGGCATCGACCTCGCGGAAGTACTGCTTTCGCATCGCCGGACTGACCGTCTCCAGCGCATTTTCATCGTAGACCCCGGCGCGGGCAAGCGCGAGGATCTTCGGGTCGATGTCGGTCGCGAGGATGCGGAAGTCGTAATCCGCCGCATTCGGCAGCAGCGCGAGCACGGTCAGCGCGATGGAATAGGGTTCCTGCCCGTCGGAGCAGGCCGCAGACCAGATGCGCACGCGCCCGCCGCTCTTGGCGCGCGCGATCAGCCCCGGCAGCACCTCGTCGCGCAGGTGCTCGAAATGGTGGTTTTCCCGGAAGAAACGGGTGAAGTTCGTCGTCAGGTGGGACAGCATCTCGCGGCGCACATGGGCCCCCTCCGGCGAGGAGACGAGCGTGCAATACTCACGAAAGCCTTTCAGGCCGAGGTTGCGGATGTGCTTCGACAGGCGCGAATAGACGAGCGACGCCTTGGTGTCGTTCAGATAGATGCCGGCATCGGAATAGATCATGGCGGCGATCTCGGCGAGATCGCGCCGCGTCAGCGGATATTCGCCACTGGCAAGGACCTCGTCCGGGGACTGCCTGCTGTCGATGACGCCGGTGGCCTTCATGCTACTTCGCTTTCGGTGTCGGGGAAGAGCGCATCCAGTTCGATCAGGCAGATCATCCGCTTGTCGATCGCCAGGATGCCGCGGGCATACTGCTTCTCCAGGTCGGACGAGACTTCGGGAACAGGCTGAATGTTTTCATCGGTGACGGTGAGGATGTCGGAGACGGCTTCCACGAGCAGTCCCACGACACGGTTCTTGACCTGCGCCACGATGATGACATGGCGCGGGGTCGGCTCAGCTCGCCGCAGCCCGAGGCGTGCGGAGAGATCGATGATGGGCAAAACGGCGCCGCGCAGGTTGATCACGCCCATCACATAGGACGGGGAGTGCGGAAGGCCGGTGGCTTTCGTCCACCCCCGGATTTCCCGCACCGACATGATGTTGACGCAAAATTCCTGGTCTCCGATCCGGAAGGCAATGAGCTCCCGGCTTCCCTGAGCAAGATTTTTCACGGCGTACGACATACTCTACAATCCGTCAGTTAACCCGTTGCTGCCAAAGACATATCCGCCTTCATACCGCTGTCCTGCCGCAACGACTGGCCGCGCGAGGCGGCGACCACGGCATCAACGTCGAGGATGAGTGCGACGCGACCGTCACCAAGGATGGTGGCCGCGGCGATGCCCGGAACATGCGTGTAGTTGGCTTCAAGCGACTTGATCACCACCTGGCGCTGGCCCTGGATCGCGTCCACCATCAGCGCGCGCTGGCCGCCGCCTTCCGATTCCACCAGAAGTGCGACCCCCTCGACAGGGTTGGCCTGGATGGAACGGAAGTTGAGGATGCGCCCCACGTCGACGAGCGGGCAGAAGGAATTGCGGATCGAGATCAGCCGCTGGTTGGCGCCGAAGGAATGGATCGCAGACGCTTCCGGCTGCAGGGTCTCGACGATGGCGGTCAGCGGCACCACGAGCGTCTGGCCGGCGACCGTCACCACCATGCCGTCGAGAACGGCGAGCGTCAGCGGCAGGCTCATGGTGAAGGTCGAGCCATTGCCCGGCCGCGAGCTGATCGAGATGCGGCCGCCGAGTGCCTGGATGGAACGCTTGACGACGTCCATGCCGACGCCGCGGCCGGAAATGTCGGAAATCTTGTCGGCGGTCGAGAAGCCCGGCATGAAGATGAGGTTGTCGATTTCCTCGTCCGTCAGGTTGGAATCGGCCGGGATCAGATCCTTGTCGATCGCCTTCTGCTTGACCTTCTCGCGGTTGATGCCGGCGCCGTCGTCGGACAGTTCGATGACGATGCGGCCGGAGCGATGCTTGGCGGTGAGCTTGACCGTGCCTTCCGGATTCTTGCCGGCGGCCTCGCGGCGTTCCGGACTCTCGATGCCGTGGTCAACGGCATTGCGGATCATGTGGGTCAGCGGTTCGGCCAGCTTGTCGATGACCGTCTTGTCGACTTCTGTGTTTTCACCTTCGGTGACGAGGCGGATCGACTTGCCCACCATGTCGGCCACTTCGCGCACGATGCGCGACATGCGCTGGAAGACCGGCTTCACCGGCTGGGCGCGGATCGCCATCACCGAATCCTGGATCTCGCGGGTGAGCTGCTGCAGCTCTTCGAGACCCATGTTGATGGAGGAGGTGCCGGTCGTATCGTTCTCGATGACGCTCTGCGACAGCATGGCCTGGTTGATGACAAGCTCGCCGACGAGGTTGATCAGCCGGTCGACGCGATCAAGATCGACGCGGATCGTCTGGCCGGCGCTATTGGCGGCATTGGCCGCATTGGCGGCGTTGGCAGCAGCGGCGGCGGCCGCAGCGGCAGCCTGGCTTTCCTTCTTTTCAACGCGGGCAGCGGCAGCGGCCATCTTGGTCACGTTGGTGGCCGTCTCGGCGGCGGCAACGGCCTGGGCTGCGGCTTCGGCGGCACCACCATCATCACCATCCGCGTCGGAGGTGCCGTCATCGAGGATCGACAGGTCGAAGGGAACCGGAACCATCGGCAGTTCTTCGGCAGAGCTATCGGCGACCTTGACGTCGAGATCGCAATCCCATTCGGCAAATTCGAAGACGGTGCGGATATCCTGCTCGCTCTTGGCCGTCTTCACCTGGATCGTCCAGCTGAAATAGGCGCCCTCCGGGTCCATCTTGTCGAAGGCCGGCAGCTGGTCCATGTCGCAGTTGATGCTCATCTCGCCGACGCGGGAGAGATCGCGCAGCAAAAGGGCGGCCTCGTTGCCCTTGGCATAGAGATCGCGGCGGGGCTTGAAGGAGACCTCGAAAACGGAGAGATCCTCGGCCGGCTCGTCGGCACCGAAACCATCGAACGTGAAGGGGATCGGCTGGAAACCGCTCTCGTCCGTGGGGGCCGGGGCGGGCGCGGCAGCCGGTACCGGGGCGGGCGCGGCGGCCTTGGCGGGAGCAGGCTTCGGCGCTTCGGCGGCACCACCGCCGGTCGGCATCTCGCCGCGGGCCAGAGCCTCGAGCTCCTTCAGCAGGCCGCGGGTGCGCGATTCCTCCACACTGCCGCCGTCGCGGGAGGCGCTCACCAGGTCGGCCAGAACGTCGGCCGACCTCAGCATCACTTTCAGGACGTCCTGCGTGGGTTCCAGCTTGTTTGAGCGGACGCAATCCAGCGTCGTTTCGAACACGTGGGCGAACGAGACCAGGTCATCAAGCCCGAATGCGCCGGCACCGCCCTTGATCGAATGGACGGCACGGAAGACGGCATTCACCGTTTCCGGGTCACGGTCGCCGTCATTGAGCTTGAGAAGACCAGATTCCAGTTCGGCGAGCTGCTCCTCGCACTCCTGGAAGAAGATCTCTTTGATTTCGTTCATATCCATCGCAGGAATTCCCGGTTCAGGCGGTTACACGCTCGATCGCATCAATCAATTTTGCGGGGTCGAAGGGCTTGACGATCCAGCCGGTTGCGCCGGCCTGGCGCGCACGGTTCTTCTTTTCCGCATCGCTTTCCGTGGTGAGCACGAGGATCGGGACCGCACGATAACGCTCGTTGCGGCGCACGCCCTCGATGAAGCCGAAGCCGTCAAGGCGCGGCATGTTGATGTCAGTCACGATGACATCGGGGTTGCATTCTTCCAGAACCTCGAGGCCCTCGACGCCGTCTTCGGCCTGGATGGTCTCGAAGCCGGCATTGTTCAAGGTGACCAGAAGCATGTTCCGGATCGTCCTTGAATCGTCGACGGTAAGTACTTTCTTTTTCACTGCTGAATCTCCTTAGCGAGCAGATGATCTATATTGATGCCGATAAGCTGCATGGTCTTGCGGAAGGCGTCCGAGACAGTCTCGAAGACGAATTTTTTCTTGTCCTCCTCCCAGGCGTTGGCTGCCGCCATCAGCACCTGCACGCACTGGACACCGACGCGGTCGACGCCCGACGCGTCGATCGACAGATCCTTGCCCCGCATGCTGCTCAACTGGCCGTGCAACACGGAAGCCTCGTTGAGATCCAGGACTGAGACCAGCTTGAGGCTTCCCGTCACTGCTTTCCCGCTCGCCATCGCTTCATTCCTCATCGTTGTCGCCACAGCTGCCGGATCGTCCCGCAGCTGGTATTCTCATGCCGGTCGAAAACCCGGGGGTCAGCGACCGAACCCCGCAAGCTGCGGGGCCATGAACAGTCCGCCCGGCGGCTGCAGGCCTCCGGTATCCGCAGCCTCGGCACCCAAGGCCTCGCCCGGATCGCGGGCCTTCGGCTGCCAGACGCGCTGGCCGCTTTCGCTTTCCCGCGCAATGCGGAATTCCCGCACGGTGCGGCCGAGTTCTATGATGACGGTGCTGAGCGTATCGCTGCCCTCGGCGGCGCGTTGAGCCACCGCAGCACCTGCCGCAAGCCGGCCATCCAGCGCCTTCACCTCGCCCGCCACCCGCTGCAGGCTGAGGGCCTGGTCATCGGTCGCCCGGGCAATGCCGGCAATCGCCGCATTGATGCCCGCGACCTGGTTGACGATGCCGCCAATGGCATCCTGGGTGCGATGAACCATCTTCACGCCTGCATCGACCTGCGCCTTGGTGCCGGTCACAAGCTGCTTGATTTCACGTGCCGCTTCGGCGGAGCGCTGGGCAAGCGCCCGCACCTCCTGCGCGACGACGGCAAAGCCCCGCCCGGAATCGCCGGCGCGGGCGGCCTCGATTCCGGCATTCAGTGCCAGGAGATTGGTCTGGAAGGCGATCTCGTCGATAACCCCGATGATCTGCCCGATCTTTTCCGCCGACTGCTCGATGTCCGACATCGCGGAAATTGCGAGGCCGACGACCTCGCCGCTTTCCTCCGCCGACCGACGGGTTTCGAGGGCCGCCTGTTCTGCCCTGGCGCTGTCGTTGGCGCTCTCGCGCAGCCGCTCGGCAAGGGCTGCAACCTCGGCTGCCGCAGCCGCCAGATCCTCGGCATCATGACGCATCATGGCCGCAGCCTCGCGGGCATCCGCGGCCACCTGCCCAGACAGGGCCTCGGCATTCAGGACACGCTCGGAGGCGGTTGCCATGGCGGCCGTCAGCGCGTCGAGCGCCTGGTTGAGAAGTGCGGAAAGCTCGGCATAGACATCCGGCCGATCGTCGGGAATGCGGGCCGTCAGGTCGCGTGCAGCAAGTGCCGCCACCACCGGTCCGAACAGATCGTTCGCCTCGGCCTGATCCTGCTCGCGCTGGGCAGAAAGGCTCCTCTGGTGCTTCTGTCTGATGTCGCTGATGCGCAGCGACACCGCGATCTCAACGTCGACCAGCACCAGCCGGATCACGGCGCGCACCGCATCGGCAATCTCGCGTTCGCGCTTGCGGCCCGCCGGCAACAGCGATTTCGACGCCAGCTGGTCGAACAGACAGGACACCAGATTTTCCAGCATCACAGCATGGCCGGCGATGTGCCAGCGCGGATCAAGGCCCATCCGGCCTTCCGCGTCGGAAAGAACCTTCACCCGCTCGGCATAGAGCGCATCGAAGCGGGCGTCCGTCAGCACGCTCCAGTGCGAGGCCTGCAGATCATGCAGCCGCTCCAGCTGGTTGTCGCTGTCGAAATGGCGCATGGCCTCGGCGGAGGATTGCAGGCGGTGGAAGAAATCACGCAATCCGTCCTTCAGGCAGGTCTCGAGCGCGGGTCGGAAGCGACGCAGAAGCTCGCACGCCTCCGCGTCCAGCCCTGCGAATGCAAGCCGGTCCCTCAGGCTGCCCGCCTGGGCCTTTCGTGCTTGATCCGATGGCATGTCCTGAGCCAATGCCCGTCCCCAATTCCTGCCGCTGCCCGCAGGCAGCATGAAACCCCTCTTTGGCAGCCGCAGGCCTTGCGCCGTCAGCTGCCCATGCCAAAGCCCTCAATGAACCGCCGGCCTTCTGGAGCCGTGCATCTTCATCCCGAGGCAGCCAGGAGACCGTGCAAGGCCGGATCGCGGGCATGACGAGCCCGCAACAGGGACGCATGCAGCGCTCCGGGCCGAAGCCGGAAGCCATCCTGGAGAAAAAATGGAAAGTGATACCGGATCGAAACCGGTACGGCGGGGCGGCGTCATGCCTGAAAGGGAGATGTCGGGATCGTCCCATTTCGCCGTGTCAGAGTATTTGTATGGTTAATTCCTTGCCTGAAGGTTAATGGCGCCCCCGGCACGGACGATTTCATGCGACAGGTTTTCCCGGACGTCGCCCCAAGTCAAGACGCAAGCTCCGGACAAGTCCAGACATAGAATATCCGGGTTACTGAAACATGATGTCTTCGGAGTTGCGCCATGATTGTTCTCCATTTGAGCGCCCTGCTGATCGCGGCGATGATTTTCTTCACCATGGTGATGGTCGCCAGAATCGATCCACATCGCCGGGCCGTCGCAACCCGCGTTCTCTGATGCACAGCCTGCGGATCAGCCCGGACCGGCACTTGCGATCCCGCTGAGGTAACGCCGCAGATCAGGTTGCCTGAAAATGGTCATGACCGACCTGTAGAGATCGCCACAGAAACGTGATTCTGTTTCGCATTGATGCAACCACGGACAGGCAGAGCGGTCTGATCACGAAGATGTTCCTTGCACCTGCCGCCGGATGACCGCTTGATCGTGAGGAAAGCACCTTCTGCTTGAAGATCGGCCGCATTTTTGTCGAAGTCCGCGTCAGAGGACTAGCGCGCCGGTGCATCCACGAATAACCGTCATGCATCAGAGCTAGAAACTAGCCATCACCGCAGGTTATCGAGGAAGCGCCCGGAAGCCATGACCGAACCGGAAGAGATCGTTATTCCCAGCGAACCGCCGCGCCATGTCGTCATGGTGCTGCTGGCACGGTTCCGTACCTATCTGACCTCGCTTGCCATGCTGCTGGTCGCCGTCATGATGGCGGTGGCCGTCTACCGGCTGACGAGCGAAGTGCGGTACGATGACGTCGTGAACGCCCTGAAGGACACGAGCTGGCAGGCCATCGGCCTTGCCATCTTCTTCACGGCGTTGAGTTTCGCCTCGCTGATCTACTACGACCTGAACGCGCTCGACTACATCGGCCGCCGCCTGCCGGTCGCACCGGTGGCCGTGACGGCCTTCAGCGCCTATGCGATCGGCAACACCGCCGGCTTCGGTGCCCTCAGCGGCGGCGCGATCCGTTTTCGGGCCTACAGCCGGCTCGGCCTCTCCCCGGAAGACATCGCCCGCGTCATCGCCTTCGTCACCTTTGCCTTCGGCCTTGGTCTTCTTGCCGTCAGCGCCATCGCGGCTCTGATGACGGCGCCGCGGCTTGCCACGATCACCGGCATGGATCCGGAATGGCTGCGCGCCGGCGCGACTGCAGTGCTGATCGCGCTTGCGCTGCTGCTCTTCCTTGGCCGCAACGGGCGCCGGGTGGAGATCGTCGGCATTCGTCTGCGCCTTCCCGATACGCTGACCTCGTCGCGCCAGTTCCTGATCACCGCCTTCGACATCGCCGTTTCCGCAACCGTGCTCTACGTGCTGCTGCCGCCGACCAATGTCGGCTGGCCCTCGTTCTTCGCGATCTATGCCGCGGCCATCGGGCTTGGCGTCCTTTCGCATGTACCAGCCGGCCTTGGCGTGTTCGAGGCGGTCATTCTCGGCGCGCTCGGCGGGCAGGTCAGCGTCGACCAGCTGCTCGGCAGTGTCGTGCTCTATCGCATGATCTACCATGTGCTGCCGCTGACGATCGCCATCATCAGTATCGTCTTCTCCGAAGCGCGTGCCATGGCCAAGCATCCGCTGGCCCGCGAAATGGCAACCGTGGCCGGCCGCGTCTCGCCGCCGCTGCTCTCGGCCTTCGCGTTGATCCTCGGTACCATGCTGATCCTGTCGAGCGTCACGCCGACGCCGGACGGCGATCTGGACATCATCTCGAAATTCCTGCCTCTGCCGGTGATCGAGGCCGCCCACTTCTTCTCCAGTCTTCTCGGCATGGCGCTGGTCATTTCCTCGCGCGGTCTGGCGCAGCGGCTGGACGGCGCCTGGTGGGTGGCACTCGTTTCGGCCAGCTGTGCCTTTGTCTTTTCCTTCATGCGTGCGCTGGCACTCGGCGAGGCGACCTTCCTCGGTCTCTTCGTCATCGCACTCGCCGCCAATGGCCGCCGCTTCCGGCGTCCTGCCTCGCTGCTCAACCAGGTGCTGAGCCTGCCGTGGATCATGGCGATCCTGGTGATCCTCGCCGGTGCCGCCACCATTCTCTTCCTCGTCTATCGCGACGTCGACTACAGCCAGGATCTCTGGTGGCAGTTCGAATTCTTCAACGAGGCGCCGCGAAGCCTGCGTGCGCTGCTCGGTATCACCCTGTTCTCGATCGCCGCCGTCACCTTCAGCCTGCTGCGCCCGGCCTTCCACCATCCGGAACCGCTGGCACAGGAGGATCTGGACAAGGCGGTTGCCATTCTGAACGCCAGCGACAATGCCGATGCGAACCTCGTGCGCATGGGCGACAAGCGGGTGATGTTCTCCGACAGCGGCAGAAGCTTCATGATGTTCGCCATCCAGGGTCGCTCCTGGATTGCGCTCGGCGACCCGATCGGCGATCCCTCGGAGCGGGCGGAAATGATCTGGCGCTTCGTGGAAAATTCGCGCGGCGCCGGTGGCCGTGCGGTACTCTACCAGGTCTCGCCGGCCCTTCTTTCCTTCTGTGCCGATGCCGGATTACGCGCCTTCAAGCTGGGCGAGATGGCCATTGTCGATCTCGTGCATTTCGACCTGAAGGGCGGACGCCTCGCCGGCCTGCGCCAGGCCCTCAACAAGGGGCGCCGCGACGGGCTGGACTTCGAGATCATCGAACAGGCGGATGTCGCCGCCGCGCTGCCCGAGCTGAAACGGGTTTCGGACAGCTGGCTTGCGCATCACAACACTCGCGAAAAGGGCTTTTCGCTCGGCGTTTTCGAGGAGAGCTACGTGTCGTCGCTCCCCGTCGCCGTGCTGCGCAAGGAGGGCGAGATCGTCGCCTTCGCGACCATCTTCAAGACCGACACGCTGAAGGAAGGCAGCGTCGATCTGATGCGCTTTGCACCGGATGCGCCGCGCGGCGCGATGGATTTCCTGTTCGTCAGCCTGCTGGAATACCTGAAAAATGCCGGATATAGCACGTTCAATCTCGGAATGGCGCCGCTATCGGGCATGTCGAAGCGAGAAGTGGCGCCGGTCTGGGATCGGATCGGAGGCACCTTGTTCGAACACGGCGAGCGTTTTTACAACTTTAAGGGCCTGCGGGCCTTCAAATCAAAATTCCACCCGCACTGGCAGCCGCGCTACATGGCGGTGTCGGGCGGCACGGGCGTCGTTTTGGCGCTGATGGATGTCACGCTGCTGATTAGCGGCGGCGTGCGCGGAGTAGTCGGGAAATGAAGCAATACATCTTCGGCCTTTGTGCGATGGCGTTTACCGCCGTCGCATCGCTGGCACAGGCGCAGACCGCGCCGCAGCAGCAGGGCTTTGACACGGGCATGATCCCCTCGCCGCACATCATCAAGCCAAAGGGCGCGATGAAGGCGAACATCTTCCTCCTGTCCGACGGCGACGGATGGAACGCGCTGGAGGAAAAGCAGGCGCAGGCACTGGCGGCCAAGGGCGCGCTGGTGATCGGCATCGACCTGCCGAGCTACCTCGCCTCCCTCGGCAAGGACAGCGACGACTGCATCTACATGATTTCCGACGTGGAATCGCTTGCCCAGCAGGTCCAGCGCTCGCTGAACAGCGGCAGCTACCGCTCGCCGATCATTGCCGGCATCGGCGCCGGTGGTGCCGTGGTTCTCGGCATGGCGGCACAGACACCGCCGGCCACGATCGGCCAGGCGATCGCCGTCGATCCGGAAGCCGCGATCAAACTGCCGAAGGTGCTCTGCACGCCGGCCGACAAGCGCACCGAAGGCGATGCCACGGTCTACGGCCTGAGCGACGGCGACCTGCCGATGCCGATCAGCATCTTCCTGTCCAAGGCCGCTGATCCGGCCGGGCGCGATCACGCCAAGGAATTGCAGCAGACGCATGACGACATCGACATCGAGGGCACCGATGCGGCGGCCACCGATGCGCTGATGCAGGCGCTGTCCGACGCCATCGATGCCGCCAATACCGATGACGAACCGCTTGGCCTGCCACTCACCATCCTGGATGCCAAGCCGAAATACGATACGATGGCGATCATCTATTCCGGCGATGGCGGCTGGCGCGACATCGACAGCGATGTCGGCGCGGCCCTGCAGGAGGATGGCGTGCCGGTGGTCGGCGTCGATGCGCTGCGCTATTTCTGGTCGCAGAAGACGGCGGAAGAGACCGCTGCCGATCTCAGCCGCATCATCCGCGCCTATCGCAAGCAGTGGAACGTCTCGCGCGTGCTTTTGATCGGCTATTCCTTCGGCGCCGACGTGCTGCCTTCCACCTTCAACAAGCTGCCGGATACGGACAAGAGCAAGGTTGTGATGCTGAGCCTCCTCGGCCTCTCCCATCAGTCGAATTTCGAGATTTCCGTCTCCGGCTGGCTGGGCGGCAAGGGCACCGGAACCGGGGGCGACCCGACGGATCACCTGAAGAGCATCAATCCGAAGCTCGTCCAGTGCGTCTACGGCACCGATGACGATGGCGATGCCTGCAAGGGACTGGCCGATCGCGGTATCGAGACGCTCGGCATCGAAGGTGGCCACCATTTCGACGAGGATTACGAGAAGCTGGCGCAGATCATCCTGACCGCCCTGAAGAACCGGCTCGGCAAGTAACCGCCGCCGCAACGGCAGAAAACACGAAGGGCGCGGCCATGGGTTGCGCCCTTCTGCATATCTGCATCCTGTAATTTCCACTTGCCAAGCTCCCCGAAATATTCTGTAGCCATCACAGAGAGTTGAGACTGCCGGCACAGGCGGTATGATCGCTGCCGGCCAATGGGGATTGATTTCATCATGGAAATTCTGACCGCCGCAGGCCTCGCGGCGCTTTTTCAGGTCATTGCCATCGACCTTGTTCTCGCTGGCGACAATGCCATCGTGATCGGCCTTGCCGCTGCCGGCCTTCCGGTCCACCAGCGGCGCCAGGCGATCCTGGTCGGCATCATTGCCGCAACCGTGCTGCGCATCGCCTTTGCCACCGTCACGGCCTATCTGCTCGGCATCGTCGGCCTTCAGCTGCTGGGCGGCGTGCTGCTGGCCTGGGTCTGCTGGAAGATGTGGGTGGAACTGCGCGCCCAGGATGCCGAGGCCGCCGCAGCGGACGCGCTCGGCGAAGCCGACCCGCATGCGACGAAGGCCAACAAGACCTTCCTGCAGGCCGCGACGCAGATCGTGGTCGCCGACGTGTCCATGTCACTCGACAACGTTCTGGCCGTGGCCGGCGCAGCGCAGGACCACACCACCGTTCTCATCATCGGTCTCGTCATCTCGATCGCGCTGATGGGCCTTGCCGCCAATCTGGTGGCGCGCCTGCTGCACCGCTATCGCTGGATCGCCTATGTCGGCCTCGCCGTCATCGTCTACGTGACTGTCAACATGGTGTATCACGGCACGGTCGAGGTGCTTCCCTACCTGACGCCGCTCTTCGGCTGAGCTAAGAGAGGATCGGCACGGTTCGGGGGAACCGGCGCCGGTCCGTCTTCAACAGGCCAAAGCACAGCATGACGCAGTCAGACATCACCATCGTCGGAGGCGGGCCGGCCGGCCTGATGGCGGCCGAGGTTCTCGCAGCCGCCGGCCATCGCGTCAGTGTCTTTGAGGCCATGCCCACCTTCGGGCGGAAATTTCTGCTGGCCGGCAAGTCCGGCCTCAACCTGACCCATTCCGAGGATTATGTCCGGTTCCGGACGCGGTTCGGCGTGGCAAACGATCGTCTTGCCGCCGCCCTTGATGCCTTCCGCCCGGACGACCTGCGCGCCTGGGCCAGCGGGCTCGGCACGCAAACCTTCGTCGGTTCGTCGGGACGGGTCTTTCCAACCGTGATGAAAGCCTCGCCGCTGCTGCGCGCCTGGCTGAAGCGCCTTGCCGAGATGGGCGTAGCGCTTCTGCCCCGCCATCGCCTGCTGAGGCTCGTACCCGGTGGCTGCGTGTTCGAGACGCCGGACGGCGAGCGCGAGATCCACTCCAGGGCAACGCTGCTGGCGCTCGGCGGCGCAAGCTGGCCCCGCCTCGGGTCCAACGCCGCCTGGGCGGCCGGGCTTCGCGATCTCGGCATCGCGATTGCCGATTTCCAGCCGGCCAATTGCGGCTTCGACGTGGACTGGAGTGAAAATTTCCGCACCCGCTTTGCCGGCGAGCCCGTGAAGTCCGTCTGCCTCACTTCCTCTGCCGGCACCACACAGGGTGAATTCGTCATCAGCCGGCATGGCGTCGAGGGCAGCCTGATCTATGCCCATGCCGCTGCCCTGCGCGACCGTCTGGCCACAGAGGGCGCAGCGAGCCTGCAACTGGATCTTGCGCCCGGACGCAGCCTGGAAAAGATTTCGGCTGCCCTTGCACGCCTGCCGGCGCGCACCAGCCTGTCGAACCGGCTGCGCAAGGCGGCGGGCCTCGACAGTGTCAAGGCAGCGCTCGTCAGGGAATGTGTGCCGTCCATCGCCGATGCGGATCCAGCCACGCAGGCGATGACGATCAAGGCGCTCACCGTGCCGCTGCGGCGGCCACGCCCGATCGAGGAAGCGATTTCGTCGGCCGGCGGCGTGCGCTGGGAGGAGATCGACCACCACTACATGCTGAGTACTCGCCCCGGCACCTTCGTCGCCGGCGAGATGATCGACTGGGAAGCGCCGACCGGCGGCTATCTGCTGACGGCCTGCCTTGCAACGGGGCGCGCCGCAGCGCAAGGCATCGACGCATGGGTCGGCGGCCGTGGTAGCTCGCCTACATGAACATCAGGATCAGGTGGACGATCGCAACCAGCGTGATGCCCGCCACCGCCGTATACGAACCATAGTAAAGGCACTGGTATTTCTGCGCGCAGATCTTGCTCATGTGATACTGCGCCTTCAGCCTTTCGCGGAAAATGTCCGTGTCGGAACAACCTTCCACCGCCGCGATGAAATCCTCCGGGCTCGCATAGTTCGCGACATTGCTGAAATAGATGATCCCCTTGGCTTTTGCCGTGCGCGACCGAGGCCGGATGGCATTGAAGGCAAAGAAGCAGGAGATCAAAAGCAGCGCGAGCGGCACCAGGATCAGTGCGGCGCCCCAAGAAAAAGGCCCGCCCTGCAGAAAGCCCGCATAACGGTCGTTGGAAACGATCCACAGCGAGATCGTCGAGGATGCGGCAAACAGCCAGGAAGATTTCGTATCGGCCTGCTGGATATACTGCCTGAGATAGGCATCGTGATAGGCCGCGAAGTTCTTCTTGCTTTCTTCCATCGAGTGAACCCGAACACCACGCATAACGAACCATGACAGACGGGTTTGAGCAAACCTGCCTGTCGAGACTGACTGACGGAACCATCACGCCAGATCGCGGACACAGTCAAGTATAGCGCGTGCAGGATCTGCCTGCTGTCTCTTCTTCTTCCGGGTGATATTCTGAAAAACTGGTGCTGCCGAGTGGGATTGAACCACCGACCTCTCCCTTACCAAGGGAGTGCTCTACCACTGAGCTACGGCAGCAGTTGTGCGTCAGAGCGTGTCTGCGCTGCGGTGAGCGGGCTATTGCCATAGCTGATCCGGGAGCGCAAGCCGCAAATTTCACTTCTTTGCGGAAAGCGGTGAATTCCGTCGCCCTCTTTGGCTTTTGATCGCTTTTCCGCTATGGAGGACACATGAGCGCTACGGACGAATCAAACCCGCAAAATCAGGATCAACGGCGGCACCAGCCTACCGAAACGGAGCTTCGCACGGCGCGTGCGGCGCAGAAGCTGCGCGAGAACCTGATGCGGCGCAAGCAACAGGCCCGCGCAAGACGTTCCGGCCAGGCTGACCTGACGGAGGGCCTGCCGGCTGCCAGGGCGGACGAATCATCCACATGACGCCGGAGCCCGGATTGGCTGACCGGGGCATCCGAATTGAAGCATACGGGGAATTCGGCTAAGGACCCCATCTTTCGCGCAGTTTCAGGAAGGGCGGGCGCCTGCCCGTTGCAATCACATGGATCGCATCAGAATTACCGGCGGCAACCCGCTGCATGGCATCATCCCGATTTCCGGCGCCAAGAATGCCGCGCTTCCCCTGATGATTGCCTCGCTGCTGACGAGCGATACGCTGACGCTGGAAAATGTGCCGCATCTCGCCGATGTCGAGGGTCTGATGCGCATCCTCGGCAATCACGGCGTGGATATTTCCGTCAATGGCCGGCGCGAACGCCAGGAAGAAGGCTATTCGCGCACCATCCATTTCACCTGCCGGACGATCGTCGATACGACCGCTCCCTATGAACTGGTCTCGAAGATGCGCGCCAGCTTCTGGGTCATCGGCCCGCTGCTGGCCCGTGAAGGCCGCGCCCGTGTGTCGCTGCCGGGCGGCTGCGCCATCGGCACCCGTCCGGTCGATCTGTTTCTTGAGGGGCTCGCCGCACTCGGCGCCGAGATCGAGATCGACGGCGGTTATGTCAACGCGACGGCGCCGAAGGGCGGCCTGATCGGCAACCGCTACCGCTTCCCGAAGGTCTCCGTCGGCGCCACCCACGTGATGATGATGGCGGCGACGCTGGCACGGGGCACGACGGTGATCGAGAATGCCGCCCGCGAGCCGGAAATCGTCGATCTCGCCAACTGCCTCAACGCCATGGGTGCAAAGATTTCCGGCGCCGGCAGCAAGACGATTACCGTCGAAGGTGTGACCACGCTGTCGGGCGCGCGCCACCGCGTGCTGCCGGACCGTATCGAAACCGGCACCTATGCCATGGCCGTTGCCATGACTGGCGGCGACGTCGTGCTGGAAGGCACCGATGCCGCCCTTCTCGACAATGCGCTCGACATCCTGCGCCAGACGGGCGCCGAGATCACCGCGACCGGGACGGGCCTGCGCATCGTGCGCAATGGCGGCGGTATTCATCCCGTCGATGTGGTGAC
Source organism: Affinirhizobium straminoryzae (assembly GCF_007004135.1). GTDB lineage: Bacteria > Pseudomonadota > Alphaproteobacteria > Rhizobiales > Rhizobiaceae > Neorhizobium > Neorhizobium straminoryzae. The sequence continues at coordinate 36,312 of NZ_VJMG01000003.1, read as the reverse complement.
CGAACCCTTCCCGGGCTTTCCGACCGACCTGCAGGCGCAATTCATGGCCCTGATGACGCGCGCCTCCGGCGTGTCGCACATCACCGAGACGATCTTCGAGAACCGCTTCATGCACGTGCAGGAACTGGCGCGTCTTGGCGCGCGGATTTCTCTGTCCGGCCAGATGGCGCGGGTGGAAGGCGTTTCCCGCCTGAAGGGCGCGCCCGTGATGGCGACCGACCTGCGCGCTTCCGTCTCGCTGGTGATCGCCGGCCTTGCGGCGGAAGGCGAGACCGTGGTCAACCGCGTCTACCATCTGGACCGCGGCTTCGAGCGGTTGGAAGAAAAGCTCGGTCGCTGTGGTGCTATCGTTCAGCGCGTCAGCGAATAAGGCTCTCCTGTTGCACCCGCGCCTGTGCCATCCTATCTCCAGGACCTGACGGAGAATGCCGCCGAGCCATGGCGGCCCGATGAGGACATGATGGATACGATGACGGATCTCAAGCTTTTGGCGCTGGACGAGGAAGACCTGAAGATCGTTTCCGCGCATATGCAGGACAGCGTCTTCAAGCCGCATGATATTGACTGGAGCCCGAAGCGCAGGCACTTCTCGCTGGTGGTCAACCGTTTCGTCTGGGAAGTGGCCGATCGCGGTGACAAGGGCTATGAACGGCGACGCGCCGCCCTCACCTTCAAGCGGGTGCAGGGCGTGCGGGCGCTGGGTGTCGATCGCCGGAGCAGGGACGATGTCCACGCGCTTCTCGCGATCCGCTTCACGAAGAACGGTGAAGGCCCGGATGGCGTGATCGAGCTGACGCTTTCGGGAGGCGCGGCGATCAGCCTCGATGTGGAATGTATCGAGGCGCAGCTGGCCGATACTGGTGGCGCCTGGGGAACCGGCAACCTGCCGAAGCATGACTGAGGTGCAAGGCATGCGGCCGCGCCGGGCGGGCGGCCGAGGTGTTTTGAGTACGAGGGGACGAGTAGAGTGGCAATCTGGCTTGAGCAGGCGTCGGCGGATTTCGAAACGCAGTTTTCCGCCTTCCTGACAACGAAGCGGGAAGTTTCCGAAGACGTCAACACGGTGGTGCGCTCCATCATCGAGGATGTGCGCGCCAGAGGCGATGCAGCGCTTCACGATTATTCCCTGCGCTTCGACAAGGTCGATCTCGCCGCCGTCGGCATGCAGGTGACCGAGGCGGAGATAGATCAGGCCTTCGCAGCCGTCGAACCCGGAGTGGTCGAGGCGCTGACGCTTGCCGCCGAGCGCATCGAGCGCCACCATGCCCGCCAGATGCCGAAGGACGACATTTACGAGGATGCGATCGGCGTCGGCCTCGGCTCGCGCTGGACGGCCGTGGAGGCCGTCGGGCTCTATGTCCCGGGCGGCACCGCCAGCTATCCGAGCTCCGTGCTGATGAATGCCGTGCCGGCCCGCGTGGCCGGCGTCGAGCGCCTCGTCATGGTCTGCCCGGCCTCCGGCGGCGCGATCAATCCGGCGGTTCTGGTGGCTGCCAGGATTGCCGGCGTCAGCGAGATCTACCGGATCGGCGGTGCACAGGCGGTAGCCGCACTCGCCTATGGCACGGAAACGATCAAGCCCGTCTACAAGATCGTCGGCCCCGGCAATGCCTATGTCGCCGCCGCCAAGCGGCAGGTGTTCGGCACCGTCGGCATCGACATGATCGCCGGCCCCTCGGAAGTGCTGGTCATCGCCGATGCGGAAAACGATCCGGACTGGCTGGCCGCCGATCTGCTGGCCCAGGCCGAGCATGATGCCGGCGCCCAATCGATCCTGATCACCACCGACCGGGCGCTTGGCGAAGCGGTGGAACAGGCCGTGGAGCGCCAGCTGAAGACGCTGTCGCGCGCCGAGACCGCCGCCGCCAGCTGGCGCGATTTCGGGGCCATCATTCTGGTCGAGAGCCTTGCGGCCTCGCTGCCGCTGGCCAACCGCATCGCCGCCGAACATCTGGAACTGGCGGTCGCCGATCCGGATGCGCTGCTGCCCGGCATCCGCAATGCCGGCGCCATCTTCATCGGCCGCCATACGCCGGAAGTGATCGGCGATTATGTCGGCGGTTCCAACCACGTGTTGCCGACCGCCCGTTCGGCGCGCTTCTCGTCCGGCCTTTCGGTGCTCGATTTCGTCAAGCGCACCTCGATCCTCAGGCTCGGACCGGACCAGTTGAACGCGCTCGGTCCCGCCGCGATCACGCTGGCCCATTCCGAAGGGCTCGACGCGCATGCGCGCTCGGTCTCCATCCGTCTGAACCGAGGGCGATGATTGATGGCCAAGGGCGACTTCCGGCTGTGCGACGTGGTGCTGGACGACAGCATCGGCCGTTCCACGCCGGATGTCGAACATGAGCGGGCCGTCGCGATCTTCGACCTGATCGAGGAGAACCGCTTCGAGCCCACGGGCCATGAGGGCGGCCCCTACCGGCTGAATATATCGCTGGTCGAACAGAAGCTCGTCTTCACCATCACCACCGAGGGCGGCGAGGCGGTTGCCACCCATATCCTCTCGCTCACCCCCTTCCGGCGGATCATCAAGGACTACTTCATGATCTGCGAGAGCTATTACGAGGCGATCCGCTCCTCGACACCCTCGCAGATCGAGGCGATCGACATGGGCCGCCGCGGCATTCACAATGAAGGCTCGGAAACGCTGCAGGAACGGCTGAAGGGCAAGATTGCCCTCGATTTCGACACCGCCCGGCGTCTGTTTACCCTTGTCTGCGTGCTCTATTGGCGGGGGTGAGCGTGGAGGAAGCGCCGGCCGCCGACGGACAGAACGCAAGGCCGGGCGCCATTCTCTTCATGTGCGGCATGAACGCCATTCGCTCGCCGATGGCGGAGGTCATTGCAAAACGCCTGCTGCCGCACGATATCTATGTCCAGTCGGCGGGCGTTCGTGCTGGCGATCACGATCCCTTCGTCGAGGTGGTGCTCTCCGAAATCGGTCTGACCATGCCGAAGAGGCACCAGCCGCGCACGCTCGATGAACTGGAAGACGACTATTTCGACGTGATCGTCACGCTCTCGCCGGAAGCCCATCACCAGGCGCTGGAACTCACCCGTTCCAGTGCGGTGGAGGTGATTTACTGGCCGACCCTCGATCCCTCGGTGGAAGGCGGCACCCGCGACCAGGTGCTCGAGGCCTATCGCAGCGTGCGCGACGAGTTGTGGCGACGGATCGAGGCGCGTTTCGCACGAACCGGCGTCCAGCAGGAACAGCGGATCTGACACTGCAAGACAAGCGTTGACGGCGCCGCCAGATTCGCGCAGATGCAAGGTTCACAAACGGGCGGGGAACGTGTAGTTTCCGCGCAATTTTCAAGCTGCGGCCGCTTTCCGGCCACATCCCTATCAACGACAGGAAGACAAGCTCTAGATGGCGAAAGAAGAAGTCCTCGAATTCCCGGGCATCGTAACGGAACTGCTGCCCAATGCAACATTCCGCGTGAAGCTCGAAAACGAACACGAGATCATTGCCCACACGGCCGGCCGCATGCGCAAGAACCGCATCCGCGTTCTGGCCGGCGACAAGGTTCTCGTCGAAATGACCCCCTACGACCTCACCAAGGGTCGCATCACCTACCGCTTCAAGTAAGCGGGCCTTCCGCATCCGGGCGCGCTGCCTGCAGGAAACCCCATGTCTCTGGATCAAAAGCTCATCCTGGCCTCCGGCTCGCCGCGTCGCCTCGACCTGCTCAACCAGGTGGGGATCAAGCCCGCGCGCCTGATGCCGATGGATATCGACGAGAGCCCGAAGAAATCGGAGCATCCCCGCTCGCTCGCACGACGCCTGTCCTCCGAAAAGGCCGAGGCTGCCCTTGCCGCCATTCAGGGCGACGCTGCCTGGCGCAGCAGCTATATCCTTTCGGCGGATACAGTGGTCGCCGTCGGACGGCGCATCCTCTCCAAAACGGAATACATGGACGAAGCGTCCGCCGCGCTGCATCTTCTCTCCGGTCGCGGCCACTGGGTCTATACCGGTGTGTGCCTCGTCACTCCCGGGGGCCAGTTCCGGCAGAAGGTGGTGGAAACCAAAGTCCGTTTCAAGCGGCTCTCCGAACGCGAGATCGCGGCCTATCTTGCGTCCGATCAATGGCGCGGCAAGGCCGGCGCCTACGCCATCCAGGGTATCGCGGCAAGCTTCGTGCAGAAACTGGTCGGCTCCTACACCAATGTGGTGGGCCTTCCGCTTTATGAAACGTCGCTTCTGCTCAATGGCGAGGGCTTCGAGGTCTCCCGCCAGTGGGCAGACGGCTGAGGACAGGCCATGGCATCCGACGACAGCACCCCGACCGGCGCCAAGGTGGCGCCGCTGCGCAAGACGCGCCCCTGCCCCGAATGCGGCAAGCCCTCCGTGCGCGATCACTACCCCTTCTGCTCGGATCGCTGCCGGACACTCGATCTGTCCCGGTGGCTGAATGGCGCCTATGCCATTCCTGTGGCCGAGGATGAAACCCGCGCCGAACCCGGCGACGACTAGGACGCAACACCGAAAACGCGCCGCACGGCGCGTTTTTCGTTTTCAGTTTCAAAGCCTTGGCAAGTTTTTCACAGAGCCGTCAAAAAAGTGCGTCAACGTGCTTGCCTTGGCCGAACAAGATGTTATAACCCCGCTCGCTCCCGGGGGAAACGCCCCGGCGGCTTCGAGAGAAGCCCGAAGGTCTCGCAAAAGACCAAGATGCCCGGATAGCTCAGTTGGTAGAGCAGCGGATTGAAAATCCGCGTGTCGGTGGTTCAAATCCGCCTCCGGGCACCATTATTTCTTCAGATTATCAGTTGCGATCCAATTGCTGGTTGTTGCAACTTGTGTGTATTTTCCCTGAAATCTCAGGGAAATTTCACACCCTTGTCGCACAAATCGGAGAATTTTCGGTCTCCTTGAAGCCGTGCCGGCGCCTCTTTGCCGCACCTATGAAGACAGTCGTGATGCTCTCCCCCCAGCTCTCTCCTCGCCTGCCCGAACATGCCTCGAACCGTGTGCGCCTGATGGCCGCTGCTGCGCTGGAAGCCGGCGAACTGGCGCGGCGTTCCCTGAAACGGCGCTATGCTGACCAGATGGTGGCCAAGGCGCCGCGCGATTACCAGACGGAGATCGACGTCGCCGTCGAGGAGATCATCGTGCGGCGCATGCGCGAACATTTCCCCGATCACGCCATCACCGGCGAGGAGGCTGTCGCCAATCACGAGGCGGCGGCAGGTGCGCCGCGGATCTATATCGATCCGATCGACGGCACCACGAACTATGCCTGGGGCATTCCGCATTTCGGCATGACGATCGCCATCGTCGAAGAGGGCGAGGTCACCTGCGGCGTGGTCTATGACAGCATGCAGGACGAACTGTTTGTCGCAGAGAAGGGTCAGGGCGCCTTCCTCAATGGCGAGCGGCTGGCCTGCCGGCCGGTCGCAGCCATCGAGGACGTGCTGATCGGCGCCGGCCTGCCGATCCCCGGACAGGTGAAGAGCACAGGCGAAGACACCTATTTCGCGGCGCTGCGGCGGCTGATGGCCAACACCGCCGGCGTCCGCCGGCTGGGCTCGGCGTCGCTTTCGCTTGCCTATGTCGCCTGCGGGCGGCTGGACGGCTTCTTCGAGGATGGACTCTCTCTGCACGACTACGGCGCCTCCGTGCTGCTGATCCGCGAGGCGGGCGGCCGCGTCACCGGCTTTTCCGGCGGCGAGATCGGCCGGCACGGCGATATCCTCGCCTCCAACGGCACGCTGCATCCCTGGTTGCTGGAAGGCTTCGCCGCGGACTGACGCGGCCGGTCCGCCCCCCGGAATGACGAACGGCGGGCCCGGGACCCGCCGTTTTCTCTTGCTCATCCAGGCGTGATCCGGTTCAGACCACCAGCGGCGCCGCCCCGAAGGCGGGCGCGGCAGTTGAAGCACCAACAGTGCCGGACACGACCAGCTTGTTATCGCGGTAAAGCGCATAGGCAGAGGGAACCAGCCGGGCGCGGGTGCCCCGTTCCCAACGCATCGCGGGGCTGGTCATCGCCTTCAGGCGCGTGCCGTCAGAGAGTTCCACATCGACCATGATATGGCTGCCGAAATCCGTGGAGCGCACCACCGTGACACCCGCTCCGCCCTCGGCCGCAACAAGGCCCAGCGCCTCCGGGCGCACGGCGAGAACCGCCGGCCCGTCCTGAGCACCGATGGCAACGGACATCTCCGGATGCCGGAAGGTGCCGCCTTCCACATTGGCGGCGATGAAATTCATCTGGCCGATGAAGCCGGCCACAAACTGGGTCTGCGGATTGCGGTAGATCACGTCTGGCGCATCGGCCTGTTCGCATTGGCCATTGCGCAACACCACGATCCGGTCGGCGAGCGCCAGCGCCTCGTCCTGGCCGTGGGTGACGAAGAGCGTGGTGATGCCGAGCCGCTGCTGGATATCGCGTACCTCCTCGCGCAGCCGCTCGCGCAGATGCTGGTCGAGGCTGGCGAAGGGTTCATCCAGCAGCAGGATTTTTGGCTCCAGCACGAGCGACCGGGCGAGTGCCACGCGCTGCTGTTGGCCGCCGGACAGCTGAAAGGTCTGGCGATGGCCGTAGCCGCCAAGCCCGACAAGTTCCAGGGCCGCCTCCACCTTGCGGCGGATCTCGGCCCGCGGCAGGTGGCGCAGCTTCAGGCCGAAGGCAATGTTGTTGAACACGTTCATATGGCTCCACAGCGCATGGCTCTGGAACACCATGCCCGTCGGCCGCCGGTCGGGTGACAGCCGGCCGACATCCTGCCCGTCGATGCGGATCGCACCCGAGGTCGGCTGCTCGAAGCCGCCGATCATGCGCAGGATGGTCGACTTGCCGGAACCGGAGGGTCCGAGCAGGCAGACGAGTTCGCCATCCGCCACATCCAGCGAAAAATCATCGACCGCCACGGTGCTGGCGAAGAACTTGCGCAGGCTCTCGATCGTCAATCTGGCCATGGTCTACTCTTTCATGATTGCATGGCGCTTCAGGCGCCAAAGCCCTTGGCGAAGGCACCGGTGCCGATGACGCGGCGGGCAAACATCAGGGCGATGAAGGACGGAACCCACAGGATCACGGAGAGCACCGCGCCATACTGGATCACGACCTGGTTGTTGATGAAGTTGATCATCAGCACCGGCATGGTGCGGATCTGCGGCGCACCGATCAGCCAGGCGCCTTCCGTCTCGTAGAAGGTGGAGACGAAGGTGAGCAGCACGGCGGCGAAGATTGTCGGGCCGGCCTGTGGCAGGGTGATCGACCAGAAGACGCGCAGCGGCCCGGCGCCGACATCGCGCGCGGCCTCTTCCATCCGCCGGTCCACCGCCTGGAAGGCTGCCACCGGAATCCAGATCATCAGCATCAGCGTGCCGACCAGCTGGATCAGCACCACGCCCCAGAAGGTGGCGATCAGGTTCAGTTGCAGGAAGATCGCGGCAATTGCGACCAGCAGGCCGAATTTCGGAAAGGCATGCGAGGCCAGGAAGGAGAGGAAGAACAGGTCGCGGCCCGGAAATTTCATCCGCGCGAAGGCGTAAGCTGCCGGCAGGCAGATCAGCGCCGACAGCGCCGTGACGGTGGCCGAGAGCTGCAGGCTGATCGACAAGGCATCCCACACATCGGCGCGCGACAGGGTCTGGTTCCAGAAGCGCAGGCCGAACTTTTGCGGAATGACGGCGGGATAGCGCCAGATCTCGGTGAAGGCCCAGGTGAACACGACCAGAAGCGGGACGGCGATGACGATGGCCAGCACGACGGCGAAGAGGAAACCCGTCCAGTCAAAGCGGCCGGACGTGGAAGAATAGGTCCGGATCATCGCGTCTGGCTCCTCTGGTTGCGGGCGATCGACCAGACATAGAAGAGGCCGAAGAACAGGCAGAAGACGAAGGAAATCACGGCCTGCGTCTTGGCGTTCAGCGGATCGTAGAGATCGTTGAAGGTGCGCAGCATGAAGGGGCCCATCATTTCCGGCGAGGCCGGGCCCAGCACGTAAGGCAGGGTGAAGGACGAGAAGATGCCGAGCACCGTGAAAGAGATCGTCACAAGGATGGAATTGCCCATGCGCGGCAGGATGATGTGCCAGAACACCCGGATCGGGCCGGCGCCGACATCGCGCGCCGCCTCGACGGCGCTGTTCGAAATGCTGCCAAGCCCCGCCGTCAGCATCAGCACGGTAAGCGGCAGGTTATCCCAGACAAGCCCGATCACCGGACCCCAGGGGGTCAGATAGGGGCTCGGGATCTTGGGCAGGCCAATGGCATTCAGCAGAATGTCCAGCGTGCCGTTCGGGCCGATGGTGCGGATCAGCGCATAGGAAAGGATGATCGACGGCACGAACATCGGAAAGATCGCGAGACTCTGCACCAGATCGGCAAAGCGGCTGGTGGAAAAGCGCAGGTAGAGCGCAATCGGCAGGCCGACGAGCAGCAGCAGCACGGCGCAGAGGCCGGTGGTCCACAGCGTCAGCGCCAGATTGGCGCGGCTATAGGGATCGGAAAAGAAGAACTGATAGGAGGCGGTGCTGAAATGCACGCCCTGCGGCCCGTCAACGAACAGGGTCGAGAGGATCGCGGCGATGATCGGGTAGATGATCAGCCAGCCGACGAGAAAGACCGGAATGGCAACGAGGAGGAGGCCTTTCAGCCCCCTCCCGATTGCCGGCTCGGATCCGCCGATGGCGGACGGAATTGCCGTGTCTGCCATGATCAGCCGCGTGCGAGCCCGGTCGCGACGTTGCGGTACCAGCCATCGTTGATGGCGGCATTCCAGTCGCCGCCCGGGAAGGTCGGGATGGAGGTCGGCACGACGTCCTTGTACTTTTCGCGCAGATCAGCCGCGATATTATCCCAGGTCACGCCCGGGAAGCCGCCGATCTGGGTGATGACGGCCGACTGCATCTCGCTGGTCAGCAGGAAGTCGGCAAGCTTGAGGGCCGCATCCTTGTTGGCGCCGTTCGAGAACACGGTGAGGCGCGAGAAACCGCCGCACAGCGCCAGATCGGTCAGCTGAACGAGGCCGGTGGTTTCCGGGAGGACACCCTGGGAGATGGCCTGCAGCACCTGGTCCGACCAGACCGGAACCATGGTGACGACGCCCTGCGACAGAAGCTGGATCGACTGGGTGTTGCCCGAGGTATAGGCGCCCTTCTCGTAAAGCGAGGGGGCGATGTCCTTCAGCGCGGCCCAGGCCGGCGTCAGCGACTTTTCGGCATAGTCGGCCGAGAAATTGGCAATGGTGAACTTCGACGGGTCGCGGCCATTCACCTCGTGGATCGCGCGGCGCACGAAATTGCCGCCGGAGCCGCCCTTGTCCGGACGGTTGTAGATGAACTGGCCGGGGTTCTTCTTGATCCAGGCGACCAGCTGTTCCCAGGTCTTCGGCGCGTCCTTGGCGTCGAGCCTGGTCTTGTCGTAGGCGAGCAGAACCTGCGAGCCGCGATAAGGCAGCTGCTGCGGCATGTCGATGGCCTTCGGGTTGACCTTGCCGAAGTTCGGAACGTTGGCCGCCGAGAAGGTGACCCACAGACCGGCATCCACGCCGCCGGCCGGCAGGCGCGCATCGAAGTTCTCGAAGACGTCGGCCTGCGGATCGGCCTTGCTCTTCAGCGCGGCGAGCGCGCGGTCGGCAATGGCACGAAGGCCGTTGTCATCGCCGGCATCGATCAGCTTCACCTTCAGGCCCGGATTGGCCTTCTGGAAAGCAGGGATGATGGTGTTGTTCCAGAAGTCGATGATGTTGTTGTCCGAGCCGCTATAGACCTGGATCGTCTTGTCATCGGCGAGGGCGAAGGAAGGAAGGGCGCTGGCTGCGGCAACGGCAGAGCCTGCCGCCAGAAATTCGCGTCTGTTCATGGGTCTGTCTCCGGATCTGGGACGGCCTTGCCCGCTTGTCCGGGCCGGCAATAACGCGGCGACCCTAGGCAGGCTGAATGACAGCTGGATGATCGTTCGATGACAGTTCCTTGTAATTTGCACACCTGTGCGAAATTTTTGCCGGGCCTGCTCGCTGCGCGTCCCGCGGCACCACCTGCAGGCGAGACCAAGGAATTGCATCTGCCACTAAGATTTCATTAGCAAAGACGCACTATCGTGACTCAACCATGCAATTGGTGGCGTCGAAAAGACTGTCGACGGCATGATGCCGAATCCAAGCAAGCGCCTGCCTTCTCGCGCGGCAATGTCTGCCGGTCGCGTTTCCAGCCCGGCGCAGGATCGGACGGCTATTCTGGCGAACAATCGATTGGCTTGACCTGCAACCGAAGTTCGGAGACTTCCGCCCATGAGCGTGCCCCAGACCACCACCGGTGACGAACTGCTGGAGATCATCGCCTTCCGGCTGCATGCCCAGGAGTTCTGCGTGCGCACGACCTCCATCCGCGAAATTCGCGGCTGGGCGCCAGTGACGCCGCTGCCGCATGCGCCCTATGACGTGATCGGCGTGATGAACCTGCGCGGCACCGTGATCCCGATCGTAGACCTCGCGGTCAAGCTCGGCATGCCCAACACCGAAGTCAACGAGCGCAGCGCCATCGTGGTGACGGACATCAAGGGCATGACCGTCGGCCTGCTGGTTGACCGCGTCTCCGACATCATGACCATCCCGTCCAGCCGCCTTCAGCCGGTGCCGATGGCCGCCGGTTCCAGTTCGGCCTTCTCCGACGGCATCATCGCCCATGACAGCGGCATGATCTGCTTCCTCAATCTGGAGCGCATGTTTGCGCTGGATGATGCCGACGACTGGGGCATGGTCGCCTGAGGCAGGCCGCCTTCCCCTTATGAGAGAATTGCAAACGGGTGCCGCAAACGGCGCCCGTTTTTCGTTCGTGGACAGCGTCAGAAGTTTGCTGCCAGCCGCCCGTGCAGCACCCGCAGACCGCCCACCGGCCGGGAGATCAGACGGCGTTCCCAGGCAAGCGCCGTGGCGACGATCTGATCGAGATCATCATGGCGCGGCATCCAGCCGAACAACCTGCGGGCACGGGTGGAATCGGCCACCACCGAAGCCGCATCGCCCGGCCGGCGCGGCGCGTAATGGATGTCAAACGGGCGCCCTTCCAGCCTCATTACGGCGTTCAACACATCCAGAACCGAATAGCCGCGGCCATAGCCGCAATTGGCGACCTGCGGCGGACCGCCGCGCCTCAGATAAGCTAGTGCGGAGAGATGCGCCTCGACCAGATCGCTGACATGGATGTAGTCCCGGATGCCGGTCCCATCCGGTGTCGGATAATCGGTGCCGTAGATGTCCACGCGGGAGCGGGCGCCGAGAGCGGCCTCGCAGGCGATCTTGATGAGATGCGTCGCCCCTTCGGTGGAAAGGCCCGCCCTGCCCTTCGGATCGGCGCCCGCCACGTTGAAATAGCGCAGCGCCACATAGCGGAAATCATGGGCGGCGCTCGCATCGCGCAGCATCTGCTCGGCCATCAGCTTCGACTGGCCATAGGGATTCTTCGGCAATGTCGCGGCGCTTTCCGCCACCGGCACGCCATCCGGCACATCGCCATAGACGGCCGCCGTCGAGGAAAACACGAAATGCCGGATGCCGGCCTCGATGGCCATTGCTGCCAGAAGCGCGGTCTTGGCAGTGTTGTTCTCGTAATAATCCAGCGGATGCAGCACCGATTGCGGCACCACGATGGAGCCGGCGAAATGCAGGATGGCGTCCACGTCGTTTTCCGCAAGGATGCGGGCCACCAGCGTGCGGTCGCCGACATCGCCGAGATAGAAGCGGGCCGCATCGGGCACGGCCCAGCGGAAGCCGGTGGAGAGCCTGTCCAGCACCACCACTTCCTCGCCCGCGTCGAGCAGGGCAAGCACCATGTGGCTGCCGATATAGCCGGCGCCTCCGGTCACAAGAACTGCCATGGTCGAATGCTCCTGCCTGAGTGTCGGCAGCATCGAACCATGCGGGATCTTCACCGCACCTTACCGGCGAAAGATTCGCCAAGGCATTGTTCGCGCGAGGGAAAATGGAGGCTTGCCACGATCGCTCAAATGCGAGCGATCGCAGGCCCCCTGCAGCACTCGTCAGAGCCTGGCGATATACGCCGCCAGCCGGCCGGCGGCTTCCTCGATCTGTTTCGGATCGCGCAGGAAGCAGGCACGCAGGAAGGCGCCGCCGCCCGGGCCGAAGGCGGTGCCCGGTGCCAGCCCGACCAGCGTCTTGTCGACGATGTCGAAGGCGCCGGCGCGCGGATCATCGATGCCATCCACCTTGAGGAAGGCATAGATCGCGCCGTCCGGCTTGCGGGTCTGCACGCGATTGGTGGCGATCAGGGCGTCGCAGAGCAGATCGCGCGAGGTGCGGGCCCGCTCGATATTGGAGCGCAGGAAATCGTCACCATGATCAAGGGCCGCGATCGCGCCACGCTGCATGAAAGGCGTCAGTCCCGAGCTGGAATACTGGATGAGGTTTTCCAGCACCTGACCGATGGCCGGCGGCGCCACGATCCAGCCGACGCGCCAGCCGGTCATCGACCAGTTCTTCGAGAAGGAATTGGCGTAGAGAATGCGGTCCTCGGGCGTCGCCACATCCAGGAAGGAGGGTGCGCGCTCGCCGTCGTAATAATAGAGCGCATAGATCTCGTCGGCGATGATCCACAGGCCGTGCTGGCGGGCAAGCGCCAGGATGGCTTCGAGATCCTCATGCGTCGCCGTCCAGCCCGTCGGGTTGGACGGGGTATTGATGAAGAGCGCGCGGGTGCGCGGTGTGATCGCCGCGGCGATCTTGCCGACGTCGAGCGACCAGCCGCCATCGACGAAATCCACCGCAACCGGCACGGCCTTCGCGCTGGCGACGCCGATCGCGGCCACGATGTTCGGCCAGCTCGGCGTGAGATAGATGATCTCGTCGCCCGGCGCCGTCAGCGCCTGGACGCAGAGATTGATGGCATGCATGCCGGAGCTCGTCGCAAAGAAATGCTCCATTGGCAGCGAGACGGAAAAATGCCGCTGGTAGTAGCGCGACAGCGCCTGGCGCAGTTCGGGAAGGCCACGCTGCCAGGTGTAGAAGGTCTCGCCCGCATCGAGCGAATCCTTGGTGGCCTTGTTGATGAAGGCGGGGCTCGGCAGGTCGCCTTCGCCGGCCCAGAGGGGGATAAGCCCCTCGCGCCCACGGGCATAGTTGACCAGTTCCACGATCCCGCTCTGCGGGGCGGCGAGCGCACGCGCGCTCAGGCTTTCCAGAAGTGTCATGCAAGGGTCTCCAGCTCACCGTCCTCATAGCGCAGAGCAGCTGCAAAATCCCATGAGTTTCGGTGAGCGGCAGATCGAAATCGGTGATGCGTTTGCGAAGGCCTGCGTCAGCGCGATTTCAGGAGATCGCGGATCTCGGTCAGCAGCTGCACGTCGGCCGGCGGCGGCGCGGCAGGGGCGGCCTCGGCGGGCTTCTTGTCTTCCATGGCGCGGATCCTGTTTACGCCCTTGACCATCAGGAAGATGATCCAGGCGAGAATGAGAAAATTCAGCACCACCGTCAGGAACTTGCCATAGGCGAAGACGGCGCCTTGCGCCTTGGCTGCCTCCAGCGTCGCAGCCGTGACCTTGTCATTCAGCGGAATGAAATAGTTCGAAAAATCAAAGCCGCCGATGATGACGCCGACCACGGGCATTACCACGTCGTTGACCAGCGAGTTGACGATGCCGGTGAAGGCGCCGCCAATGATGATACCGACAGCAAGATCGATCACATTGCCTCGGGCTATGAAGGAACGGAATTCGGAGATCATCGACATGGGAGGCCTTTCATCGTCGCTTGGCTGATGAGGCGAATATAGCAGCCGGCCGACGCGCGGAAAGATGGGCACTCGCAGCGCACGCGACATTGAACTTTATGCCAAGAGCCCATTCATTCCCAAAGCATGTGCTTTGGCCTAGGATAGCAATCCGGGGAGGCCGGTTGCGGAGGTGTCATGCTGCCTGGCTGGATCATTTTGCTGGCGGCCTGCGCCTATATCCTGCTGCTGTTTGCCGTGGCGAGCTATGGCGACCGCAAGAGCAGGCGGTTCGGCGTGCCGAAAAAGGGCCGACCGCTGGTCTATGGTCTCAGCCTTGCCGTCTACTGCACCTCCTGGACCTATTTCGGCGGTGTGGGGCTTGCCTCGGAGCGCGGGCTGGAATTCACCGGCATCTATATCGGCCCCATCCTCACCTTCACGCTGGGCCTGCCGCTGGTGCGCCGGATCATCGAGCTGGCGAAGACCGAGAAACTCACCTCCCCGGCCGATTTCATCGCCGCGCGCTACGGCAAGAACTCCTCCGTCGCGTTGATCGTCGCCGTCATCTCGCTGGTCGGCGCCGTGCCCTACATCGCGCTGCAATTGAAGGCAGTGTCGAACTCGGTGGCGGCCATGGTCGATCCCTCCGCCTATGGCATCGGCAGCGGCAATCTCTATTTCATCGATCTGGCGCTGATCGTCACGATGCTGATGGCCTGCTTTGCCGTGATGTTCGGCACGCGCCATACCGATGCGACAGAACACCAGGATGGGCTGATCCTGGCGGTGGCGATGGAATCGGTCGTCAAGCTGCTGGCCTTCCTGACGATCGGCCTCTCCGTTCTGTTCCTGATGTTCGATGGCCCCATGGATCTATGGCGGCAGGCCAGCGAAAACCGGCTGGTGGAACAGGCGCTGGATTACCGCACGCCGCTGCCGCGCTGGCTGATGCTGATCGGGCTTTCCGCCTTCGCCATTGTCATGCTGCCGCGCCAGTTCCATGTTGCGGTGGTGGAAAACCGCACGCAGGCGGAACTGAAGATGGCCAGCTGGCTGCTGCCGGCCTATCTCGTTGCCATCAACCTCTTCGTACTGCCGGTCGCACTGGCGGGCCTCATCCATTTCGGCGGCACCGGCAATGCCGATCTCTATGTGCTGCAACTGCCGCTGTCGCACGAAATGGAAATCATCACCCTGATCGCCTTCATCGGCGGCTTCTCGGCGGCCACCGCCATGGTGATCGTCGCCTCCGTCGCCTTGTCGATCATGGTGTCGAACGACATCGTGATGCCGATCTTCCTGCGCCGCAAGCTGATGACCTCGGCCGGCCAGCGGGCGGATTTCGCAAGGCCGCTGCTGCGCATCCGCCGCATGGCCATTATCGGCGTGCTGATGCTGGGCTATGGCTATTACCGCATGGCCGATTCCTCCTCGGGCCTCGCGTCTATCGGCCTTCTGTCCTTTGCGGCGGTGGCGCAGATGGCGCCTTCCCTGCTCGGTGGCCTGTTCTGGCGCAGAGCCAATGCGCGGGGCGCAATTGCCGGCATGAGCCTCGGCTTCCTCGCCTGGGCCTACCTGCTGTTCCTGCCGAGTCTCGGCGGCAAGGACAATTCGGCCATTGCCGCAGCCGTTCTCGATTTCCTGTTCCCCGGCACCGGCCTGTTTTCCGGGCCGGCCACCGATCCGCTGGTCAATGCCGTCCTGCTCAGCCTGATCATCAACAGCCTCGCCTTCGTCATCGGCTCGCTGTCGCGCAATCCGCGCCCGGTCGAGCGGATCCAGGCCGGCATCTTCGTGAAGCGGCACCTCAGATCGCAGTTCGCCACCCGCGGCTGGAAGACTCGCGTCTCCGTCGGCGATCTCAAGGCCGCGATCGCCCGCTATCTCGGCGAGGAGCGCATGCGCCGCTCCTTTGCCCATTACGAGCGGACGGCCGGCCGCAAGATCGCCGACCGCGAGGCCGCCGACATGGCCTTCATCCATTTTTCCGAACAGTTGCTCGGCAGTGCCATCGGCTCCTCCTCGGCCCGTCTGGTGCTGTCGCTGATCCTGCAGAAGGCCGAGGACACCAATTCGGACACCGCCTGGCTGCTGGACCAGGCGAGCGAAGCGCTGCAATACAATCAGGACATTTTGCAGACAGCGCTTTCCCAGATGGACCAGGGGGTTGCCGTGTTCGACAGCCAGGAACGGCTGGCGATCTGGAACCGGCGGTTCCGCACCCTGCTCGATCTGCCGGAACAGGTGGGACAGGTTGGGTATCCGTTGAGCGACATCGTCGGCATCCTCACCGATCGCGGCGAAATCGCGGAGGAAGATGGCCGGGCCCTGATCGAGCGGATCAAGATGCTGGACACCCCCTTCCCGCTGGTGCTGCAGGGCGGCGAACGCATCATCGAAGTGCGCTCGAACGCCATGCCGGATGACGGCATCGTCGCCACCTTCACCGACATGACGGAGCGCGTGGCGGCGGCACAGGCGCTGCGGCAGGCCAACGAAACGCTGGAACAGCGCGTCGAGGAACGCACCGCCGAACTGACACGAGTCAACCGCGAACTGGCCGAAGCGCGCGCCGCGGCCGACGAGGCCAATCTCGGCAAGACGCGCTTTTTTGCCGCCGCCGGGCACGACATCCTGCAGCCGCTGAATGCCGCACGCCTCTATTCCTCGACACTGGTGGAGCGTCTCGGCCAATCGGACAACAGCGCGCTGGTGCGCAACATCGATTCCGCGCTGGAATCGGTGGAAAGCATTCTCGGCGCCGTGCTGGACATTTCCCGTCTCGATACCGGCGCGATGAAACCGCGCGTCACCGCCGTGCCGCTCGATGATCTGCTGCGCCGCATCGAGACGGATTTCGCGCCGGTCGCGCGTGAAAAAAACCTGAAATTCCGGGTGATGCCCTCCTCGCTCATCGTCAAGACGGACCCCAACCTGTTGCGCCGGCTGGTTCAGAACCTTGTGTCGAACGCGATCAAGTACACGATCAGCGGCAAGGTTCTGGTCGGCGCCAGGCGGCGGGGACGCGAGGTGGTGATCGAGGTGGTCGATTCCGGAATCGGCATTCCCTCCTCGAAATTCCGTACCGTGTTCCGGGAGTTCGCACGGCTGGACGAGGGCGCACGCACCGCGGCAGGTCTCGGGCTCGGACTGTCCATCGTCGACCGCATCTCGCGTGTGCTCTCGCATCCCGTGGAGCTAGCGTCCACGCCGGGACGAGGCACGATCTTTCGCGTGCGCATGCCGCGCGACATGGGCCGCACCCGACCGTCTGCGCCGGACAAGCCGAATGCCGCCCTCCCGCAGCCTCTCTCTGGCCTCAGCGTGCTGTGCATCGACAACGAGCCGAAGATTCTGGAGGGCATGGAGCTCCTCCTCTCCGGCTGGGGCTGCCGCGTTGTCTCGGCGCGCTCGCTGGAGGAAGCCAAAAGCCGGATTGCCACCATGGGCCATACCCCTGACGTGCTGGTGGCCGACTATCATCTCGATGACGGTAACGGCATCGAGGCAATCCTGCGGCTGCACGACATCATCGGCCGGCCCGTCGCCGCCCTGCTGCTGACGGCCGACCGCAGCCAGGAGGTGCGCAGCGAAGCTGAGCGCCACGGCCTTGGCCTGCAACACAAGCCGGTGAAGCCGGCAGCGCTGCGCGCCTACCTCACCCAGGCCGTCGGCCTGCGCCGCACTGCTGCCGAATAGGCACGATCTTTCCCCCTCGTTAAAGAGTTGTTCATGACGTCAATGTGAAGAGGCCCACCCCAAAGTGGAGCCCGAATCATGGGAACCGCCTCGCTTACGCCGCGTTACTGGGGAAATTTCCTGCCCGCAGAGGCACCACGGACCGACCGGCGCGAGCCTTCGGCGACCGCAAGACGGAGACTCGACCGATGAAACGCTATGACCTGATTGACGGGATGCGGGGGTATTTCCTCGTGTTCATGCTGATCAACCATCTGGTTTTTGCCGGCGGTTACTGGCTGGTGAAGATCAACCACAACCAGTTGGCCTTCGTGGAGGATGCGCAGGGCTTCGTCTTTCTTTCAGGCCTGCTGATCGGCATGGTCTATGTGCGCAAGATGGCCAAGAACGGCTATGCGGCCGGCCGCCAGGCCATCTACTCCCGCGCCTTCGAACTGTATCGCTATGCCATGGGCATCGTGCTGTGCGTGCTCGCCGCCCAGATGCTGCTGCCGGGCGCCTATTACATCTGGTACAACTGGCTGGGCTACACCAATTTCGACGATCCGCTGCGTCTCGCCGCCATTGCAAGCTTCGTGTTCCAGCCGACCTTCATGGATATCCTGCCGCAATACATCATCTACATGCTTGCCGCCCCGATGCTGGTGAAGCTCGTCATCGACGGCAAGTGGGCACATGTGATGGCGGGCTCGCTGATCCTGTGGATGGCCGGCCAGCTTGGCCTGCAGAAGATCGTCACCGATCCGCTGAACCAGTTCTTCATGCGCCCGGACGACCAGGGCATGCGCGCCTCCTTCAACCTGCTCGGCTGGCAGATCGTGTTCTATTCCGGCCTGGTGCTGGGCGCCATGACCTCGCTCAACAAGATCGAATGGGGCCGCATCTTCTCGCCGGAAAACAGCTATATCCCGACGATCAGCGGCCTGATCTGCGCCTTCTTCCTGCCGCTGCGCATCATGACCGCCAATGGCCTGATGCCGGCCGATCTGGCGGCGAAGTTCTCGACCATGGAAATCCGCGCCGATTTCGGCCCGGTCTATCTCATCAACTTCGCGGCCGCGGCCACGCTTCTGACCTGGATGATCATTGCCGGCCCGAAGCACAAGTCGGCGGTGGTGCGCAACATTGCAGGTGGTATCACCCGGGTTCTGTCGCTGAAATTCCTGCAGCTTCTCGGCCGCCACTCGCTCTATGTCTACGTGTTCCACGTCGGCATCGTCTACGCCGTCTATTATTTCGACGGCCGTACGCCGGAACTGTCGGAACTGACCAAGACGGTCATCGCCTTCTCGTGCATCGCGCTCCTTTCCATCCCGGCCCTGTGGCGCGAACGGGAAAGGTGGCTGCCGGCGCTCATGGGAGCCGAGCCTGCAGCGCAGCCTGCACAGTTCGCTTCGGCCCCGACATCACGCCCGAACGCGACCAAGATCCGCCCGAAGACGGCCTGACCCGACGCTTCCACTCTGCCACACACGAGAGGCGGCCACCCGGCCGCCTTTTGCATGATACGGAAAGGGGTTATGCCAGCACACTCGAGGCGCGCATGGAAAAATGGACGACGAGACCGGTCGACTCATAGGCAAAGGTGCATTCGCCGCCCAGACCGGACGACATGCGCGTGACCAGATCCGTGCCAAACCCCTGTCTGCTGGGTGCAGAAACCGTCGGTCCGTTGCTTTCGCGCCAGAAAAGGTCGATGCGCTCGCCCTCGTCGCCATCCTCGGGATCATCGGGCATATAGCGACGCCAGGAGACTGCGATCTGCCCCGCCTCCTGAGAGAGCGCACCGTATTTCAGCGCATTCGTGCCGAGTTCGTGGATGATCAGGCTGAGCGCGATGATGGTCGTACCGTTGAGGCTGAGATGCGGCCCCTCGAACACCAGCCGCTCGCCCTCCGATAGCCCAAGCGGCGAAAGCGTGGCAAGCAACGCCTCGCGCATGTCGGCGCTGCCACCGTGCAGCGAACCGCGCAGAAGCGTGATCGAATGGCCCATGGCCTGGATCCGCTGGCGCAACTGGCTGCCAAGCTGCGCCGGCGTTGTGGCATGCCGCTGGGAGAGGGCGATCAGCCCGCTTGTGGTCGCCAGCAGGTTCTTCATGCGGTGGTCCACCTCTTCCGACACCAGTTGCTGGAGCTGCAGGTTATAGGCGAGGTCGTTGCGCGCCCTGACCTGCGAGGCATAGGCCGCCAGCAGCAGCTGCAGCAGGCCGAGATCGATGGCAATCACCAGAAAGAAGAAGCAGAGCGCCGTCATGGACTGCACGCTGAGGGCAAAACTGCCGGGCGGGCCGATGAACCAGTACCAGGCCACCAGCGCGGAAATCAGCGTATTCATCAGCGCCGGATAGATGCCAAAGCAGAAACCGGTCAGGATGACAGCCGGGAAGAAGGTCAGATAGGGAAAACCGGGCGGCAGGAAATCGTCCACCACGAACCGCAGTGCCACCGCCACCGCCTCGATGACGAGCGACATGGCATAGGCAAACAGCCGTTCCTGAACCGTCATGCTCTGCGTTGTCGAGCGGAAGGCAGGCAGGCGCGACAGAAGCTGCACGAGACGGTTGTCGCGTGCCGCCAGACGGTTGAGGGCTGCGGCGGATCGTGCGGCAGCGCTGGCCTTGCCCGGCCGGCCTTCGCGTGTATTCGACATTATCCCCCCCCCGAAAGCCATGATGGCCAGACCCAGCATGCCCGCTCTTGGGCCACAGGTTGCTGTTTCCATTCGACAAATGCGGTGGCGCCACTATCGCAGCCGCTCAGAAAACCGCAACAGGAAAACACGGGCGGACAAAGGCGGGCTGCAAGCATCAAGGAGATAGGCACGTCGGAGCCTATCTCCTTTCATGTCAACCGGTGAATGGCCGATCACGCCGCCTTGGTCACGGCGCCATAGGGATTGAACCGCGTGTAGAAGGTTTCGCCCTTCGCGGCCATGTCGAGCAGCAGCGGCGTCGGCTTGAAGTGTTCCCCGTATTGTGCGGCCAGCGTTTCACAAAGGGCCACGAAGGCCTTCACCCCCATGCCGTCGATATAGGACAGTGTCCCACCGGTATAGGGCGCGAACCCGAAACCGAGGATCGAGCCCACATCCGCCTCACGCGGATCCGTGACGATGCCTTCTTCCATGGTGCGGGCCGCTTCCAGCGCGATGGTGGCGAGAAGGCGCTGCTTCAGCACGGTCACATCTACCTCGGCGGCCGGCTTCTGCGGATAAAAATCCTTGAGGCCGGGCCACAGCGACTTTTTCGCAGGTTTCGCCGGATAGTCGTAGAAACCGCGGGTATTCTTGCGGCCGCGACGGTCGAGATCGTTCACCAGCTTGTCCACCAGCGCCATATGCTCCGGCTTCACCGAGGCTTCGCCCAGATCGGCAATCGAGGCTTTCATGATCTTCTGGGACAGATCGACGGCCACCTCGTCGTTGAGCGAGAGCGGGCCGACCGGCATGCCGGCCATCTTGGCGGCGTTCTCGATCATCGCCGCCGGCACGCCCTCGATCAGCATGTCATAGGCTTCGTTGATGTAGCGGAACACGCAGCGGTTGACATAGAAGCCGCGCGTATCGTTGACGACGATCGGCGTCTTCTTGATCTGGGCGACGTAATCGAGCGCCGCCGCCAGCGCCTCGTCGCCGGTTTCCTCGCCGAGGATCACTTCCGTCAGCATCATCTTTTCGACCGGCGAGAAGAAGTGCACGCCGATGAACTGGTTTGGGCGCTTTGAATTCTGCGCCAGGCCGGTGATCGGCAGCGTCGAAGTGTTGGAGGCGAAGATCGCGCCTTCCGGCAGCACGGCCTCGACCTTCTCGATCACGTCCTTCTTGACCTGACGGTCTTCGAACACCGCCTCGATGACGAGAGCGACATCCGACAGCGCCGCATAATCGGCCGTCGGCGTGATGAGCGAGAGCAGCTTCTCGCCCTCCTCCTTCGTCATGCGGCCCTTGCCGATGCTGTCGGCCACCAGCTTTTCCGAGACGGCCTTGCCCTTGGCAGCCGCCTCCTCATCGCGGTCGATCAGCGAGACGGCGATGCCGGCCGCCGCAGAAACATAGGCGATGGAGGCGCCCATGAAGCCAGCGCCGACGACGCCGATCTTCGAAAACTTCTTCTTCTCGGGACCGGCCGGACGGCGCGCGCCCTTGCCCAGTTCCTGCATGGAGATGAACAGCGAACGGATCATCGAGAAGGCTTCGGTGGAGCGTAGCACCTGCGTGAAATAGCGCTGCTCGATCCTGAGGCCCGTATCGAAGGGCACCTGCAGGCCTTCATAGACGCATTTGAGGATGGCAAGCGCGCCTGGATAATTGCCGGCCGTTTCACGGCGCAGGATGGCGGGGGCGGCTGGCCAGAGCTGGGCCGACGCCGGCGTCCAGATGCCGCCGCCCGGCACCTTGAAGCCCTTCTCGTCCCAGGGCGCGACGGGCTTCAACCCGTCCTTGATCATCTGCTTTGCCGCAGCTACCAGCTGGTCGGGCTCGACCACCTGATGCACGAGGTTCATCGCCTTTGCCCGTTGCGGCGTCAGCGTCTGGCCCGTCGTCATCATCTGCAGGGCATCCTGCGTGTTGGCGAGACGCGAGACGCGCTGCGTGCCGCCAGCCCCCGGAAAGATACCGACCTTGACTTCCGGCAGCGCCAGCTTGACCGACTTCGCATTGGAAACGACGCGGCCATGGCAGGCAAGCGACAGTTCCAGCGCACCGCCCATGCACACACCGTTGATGGCCGACACCCACGGCTTGCCATTGGTTTCGATCTTGCGCCACAGCCAGGTCATGCGGCCGGCGACATCGAACAGCTTCTGCATGGCCGTCTCGGGGTTCTTCGCCTGCTCTTCCTGAAGGAGCGAGAACATGCCGCGGATCATGGTCAGGTCCGCACCGCCGGAGAAGGCGTTCTTGCCGGAGGTGAACACCACGCCCTTGACGCTCGCATCCGCCACCGTCTGGTCCACGATGGCGTCGATCTCATCCATCACCTCTTCGGTGAATACGTTCATGCTCTTGTCCGGCATATCCCAGGTAACGAGGGCAATGCCGTCTGCGTCGGTCTCGACGGTGAAATTCCTGTAGGTGCTCATTCTGGGGTACCTCTTCCCTTAAATTTTTGCCGATGTCGCCGCCGCTCCACATCCGGTGCGATCTGGCGCGGGTTAAGCCCCTCCCCCTTGTGGGGAGGGGTTGGGGAGGGGAAATTGCCGAGAAAACCCCTCCCGCCTGCCGGCCACCCTCCCCACAAGGGGGAGGGTTGGAACCCCATCAAACCCTCTCGATCACCGTTGCCGTGCCCATGCCGGCGCCGATGCAGAGCGTGACCAGCGCGGTGTTCAAATCGCGCCGCTCCAGCTCGTCCAATACCGTGCCGAGGATCATTGCGCCGGTAGCTCCCAGCGGATGGCCCATGGCGATCGCGCCACCATTGACGTTCATGATGTCGTGCGAAATGTCGAAAGCCTGGCAATAGCGCAGCACGACGGCGGCAAACGCCTCGTTCAGCTCGAAAAGATCGATATCGGAGATCGACATGCCGGTCTTCTTCAGAAGCTTTTCCGTCACGTCGACCGGGCCGGTCAGCATGAGGGCCGGATCGGAGCCGATATTGGCGAAGGCCTTGATCCGCGCACGGGGCTTGAGACCCATGCTCTCGCCGCCCGCCTTCGAGCCGACAAGCACGGCTGCCGCACCATCGACGATGCCCGACGAATTGCCGGCGTGGTGCACGTAGGTGATGCGCTCCACCTCCGGGTGCGCCTGAATGCCGACGGCTTCGAAACCGCCCATTTCGCCCGGCATCTGGAAGGACGGGTTGAGCGCTGCCAGCGCCTGCATGTCGGTGCCCGGCCGCATGTGTTCGTCACGGTCGAGAATGACGAGACCGTTCTGATCCTTCACCGGAAAGACGGACTTGCTGAAGTAGCCCTTGTCCCAGGCGTTCGCCGCACGTTTCTGGCTTTCCACCGCATAGGCATCAACGTCATCGCGTGAAAAACCATATTTTGTGGCGATCAGATCTGCAGACACGCCCTGCGGCATGAAATAGCCTGGGAAGTTGACGGAGGGGTCCATGTACCAGGCGCCACCCGACATGCCCATGCCGACGCGCGACATGCTTTCGACGCCGCCAGCAATGACGATCTCGTCCGAGCCGGCGGCAATCTTGCCGGCCGCGAAGTTGACGGCATCGAGACCGGAGGCGCAGAAGCGGGAAATCTGCATGCCCGGCGCCTTGGTGGAATAGCCGGCCTCGAAGGCGGCGGCCTTGGGGATCACGGCGCCCGCATCCATCACCGGATCGACGCAGCCCATGATGATGTCATCGACGGTGGATGTGTCGAGCCCGTTGCGGTCGCGGATCGCTTCCAGCGTTTTTGCGGCGAGACGAACGGAGGGAACCTCGTGCAGGGAACCATCCTTCTTGCCACGGCCGCGCGGCGTGCGCACATGGTCGTAGATATAGACTTCGGTCATTGTCTCTCTCCCTTGGGCGCGCTGACGTTGCCGCGCGCTTTCCATCAGTTAGCGGACAGCGCCGCCTGTTTTCCCGTCTCCCCGATGGGGAGACGTGTCGTGCGCATGCAGGGCCGAAGGGGCCTCATCGTTGCTTGCCCCCTTATCCAACCCTTCGGGCCGCCTTCTCCCCGAGGGGAGAAGGAAAGGTCAGAATGCCTCAGCCGCCAGTTCCATCAGCGTGTCGCTGCCGGCTTCGATCCGGGTCTTGCGCAGCGCCGTTTCCGGCATGATCTTGTCCATGTAGAAGCGGGCCGTGGCAAGCTTGGTGTTGAGGAAATCGGTGCGCTCGTCGCCGGCGGCCAGCAGATCCTGTGCCGATTTCGCCATCTTCGCCCACATGTAGCCAAGCATGACCAGACCGAAGAGATGCATGTAATCGGTGGAGCCGGCCCCGGCATTGTCGGGCTTTGCCATGGCATTCTGCATGAACCACATGGTCGAGGCCTGCAGGTCGTTCAAGCCTTTCTTCAGGGCCTTGGTGAAGGGGGCCATCTGTTCGTTCGCACGGTTTTCCTCGCAGAAATCGCCGATTTCCTTGAAGGCCGCCATCACGGCGCGGCCGCCGTTCAGCGCCAGCTTGCGGCCGACGAGGTCGAGCGCCTGGATGCCGTTCGCGCCCTCGTAGATCATGGCGATGCGGGCGTCGCGCACATACTGGCTCATGCCCCATTCCTCGATATAGCCGTGCCCGCCATAGACCTGCTGCGCCATCACCGCATGGTCGAAGCCCTTGTCGGTCATGACGCCCTTCAGGATCGGGGTGGCGAGACCGAGCAGATCGTCCGCCGCCTGCCGTTCCTTCTCATCGGAGGAGCGGTGGGCGATGTCGGATTTCAGCGCCGTCCACAGCATGAAGGCGCGGCCGGCCTCGTTGAAGGCCTTGATCGTCATCAGCGTGCGGCGGATGTCGGGGTGGACGATGATCGGATCGGCCGCTTTGTCCGGTGCCTTGGGGCCGGAGAGCGCGCGGCCCTGCAGACGATCCTTCGCATAGGCAACCGCATTCTGGTAGGCGATCTCGGCAATCGCCAGGCCCTGCAGGCCGACGCCAAGCCGCGCCTCGTTCATCATGACGAACATGGCGTTCAGGCCCTTGTTTTCGGCGCCGATCAGGTAACCGGTCGCCTCGTCATAATTCATCACGCAGGTGGCATTGCCGTGAATGCCCATCTTGTGCTCGATGGCGCCGCAGACGACGGAATTGCGCGCGCCGACAGAGCCATCCTCGTTGACCAGGAATTTCGGCACGATGAACAGCGAGATGCCCTTTGTGCCCGCCGGTGCGCCTTCGATGCGGGCCAGCACCAGATGGACGATATTGTCCGTCATGTCGTGCTCGCCAGCCGAGATGAAGATCTTCTGGCCGGAAATCTTGTAGCTGCCATCACCGTTCGGCACCGCCTTGGTGCGCAACAGGCCGAGATCGGTGCCGCAATGGGGTTCCGTCAGGTTCATGGTGCCGGACCAGATGCCTTCGACCATCTTCGGCAGATAGGTCTGCTTCTGTTCGTCGCTGCCATGAACGAGGATCGCGGCGATCGCGCCCTGTGTAAGGCCCGGATACATCATCAGCGCCATGTTGGCGGCGGAGGTATATTCGCCGACGGCGGCGTGCAGCGTGTAGGGCAGGCCCTGGCCGCCGAACTCTTCCGGCACGGCAAGCCCGATCCAGCCGCCCTCGCGATAGGCGTCATAGGCCTGTTTGAAGCCCTTCGGGGTCTTCACCGTACCATCCTCCGCGCGCGTGCACCCCTCCTGATCGCCGGAATGGTTGACGGGGAAGAGCACCTCTTCCGAGAGGCGGGCAGCCTCGGTGGCGATCGCCTCGATCATTTCGGGGGTCGCATCGGAAAAGCCGGGAAGGTTGTTGTAGCGCTCGATGCCGAGCACATCCTTGAGGACAAACAGCGTATCGGCAACGGGGGCCTTGTAGACAGGCATTCGCGAACTCCTCCAAATCAGCGGCCGGATGGACCGGCATCCATAGTCCTACAAAATATTGACGTGCGCGTAAACGTCAATTGAAGAAATCGCACATTCTCGTCAGCCTCGGCGCGGATCCCGGATGCGGCAGGGCCACACCGGCGGTACCGGAAGGACGGGTGCCCGAAGAAGCAGCATACCGGCACCGCCAGACCCGGAAAGCAGACGCCATGGTTAAAACTTCGTCCACCATTAAGACGGTATTAACTACGTCAGGCGAAATGATGGGCCACGCCGTTGCGTTCGTGCTTCGGCCACTGGGCAGAGGGATTGCCGGGCCATGGCTCATGGGAATGTGCCCTGCACGGCAGGCGCAAGACACCGCGGGCTCCTGACCATTCCGACAGCCGAACCGGTGGCCACGCCGCAACACGAGCCGGACGCGCGCAGTCGAAACGAGTAGAACATGAACGGATCACGCCTCAACCCGAATCTCCGCGGCGAACGCTCCTCGCTCGATGCGCTGAACCGCACCATCGAAGGGCTTGAGGCGCGCATCGAAGACCTGCTGAAAACCTCGGCTTCGCGTGATCCGAGGGCTGCCGAACTGCGCCAGCGGGTCGAGGCACCGATGTCCGAACGGCGGTTGCCCGAGCGCCGCCGTGCGGTGGAACAGGATACGCTGCAGGAAATCCGCCAGCGTCAGCGCATGCTGGAAGCCGCCCGCGAACGCCGCACGGACATGGCCGAGCGCCCGCTGCGCAGCGACATGCTGGCCGAACCGCAAATGTTTGCCGAAAGAGGCCGTGCAACCGACGCCCGCCCGCCCTATGCCGATGCGCCGGCAAGGCACGCCGCGAGGACACATCCCGCAGCCGATGCCGGCATCGGCAGCGTCGCGGAGGCTCTCAACGAATTGCGGCGCGAACTGCGCCATGACATCAGCGAAAACATTGCCCGCGAGATGCAGGTGCTGCGTGCCGACGTGCAGTCCATGCAGGGGTTGGCGAACGGCAAGCGACTGGATGACGACCTGCGCGACGAACTGGCGCGACTGGCAGACAGCGTCGATGCCGTGAGCCGGCGCATGCCGGAGGCTGCCGAGAATCTGCGCGCCGATCTGGACGCCTTGCGCGGCCTGATCGATGACATGGCAAGCCGCACCGACGCCGAACCGGCCGAACGCCGCTGGACGCTGCTGGAGGCGCGGCTGGATGAACTGGACGCTGCCGGCATTCGCAAGGAACTCATCGCACTCGCCTACCGCATCGATGGCGTGAAGGCGGAGCTTGGCGTGATGGCCGACAGCCCCGCCATCCGTGCGCTGGAAGACAAGATGATGATGCTGGCCGCTGCGGTCGAGGACCTGTCGGCGCGGCCGCAGGACAGCGAGCAGGTGGCCGGTCATCTGTCGCATATCGACATGCGGCTCGACGAGATCACTCGCGCCGTGGCGATCAACAACAACCGGTCCCGCAACGAAGCGGCCGAACATCAGGCGCTGCGGATCCTCGAAGAAAGGCTGGTCGATCTCAATGACAAGATCGACGGCCTGTCGCGCATGCAGGACGCCTTCCGGCTGGAGGAGCGGCTGGAGGAACTGGCGGAGGTCTTTGCCCGCCAGCCGCAACAGGAACTGACCGGCACGCTCTCAGACCTCGCCCGCAAGATCGATGCGCTTTCCGAGACGCGCAACGCAGACACGCTGGCCGAACGGCTTGACCGGCTGACACGCCGTCTGGACGAATTCGATGGCTTCGCGCCCGCCGCAACGGAGCCGGGTCTGGAGCGGCTGGAAAGCCGCCTCGATGCGATTGCCACCCGTCTCGATGAAGCATCGCGCGCGCCTCGCGACGACCAGCAGGCGCTGCGCAATCTCGAAGCGCAGATCACGCATCTGTCCGGTCTTCTGAATGGACAGCGCCCGGATGCCGGCCTGTCCCCGGAACTTGACCAGCGCATGGCCGCGATCGAAAACTACATGGCGACCAGCGACGAATATGTGCTGGAAGCGGCACGTCAGGCGGCCGAATCCGTGGCGGAGGCCTATGCCCGCAGCGGCCAGCCGGCCAGCAACAGGGAGCCCTCCGGCGAGCAGGCAACGCTTCTGGCGCTTGCCGGCGACCTCAGGCAACTGGAGGAACTGGCCCGCGGCTCCGAAGAGCGTGCGCAGGAAACCTTCAGCGGGCTTCACCGGACACTGGTTCAGATTGCCGAACGTCTGGACAAGATGGAGGACCGGCTGTCTGAGCGCCCGCTGTTCGGCGCGGGCTCTCTCCCGCGCGAGCGGCAGGATGCCACCGCCCATCGCCCGCCGATGGCCGTACGTGACCCGGTGGAGGCCGACGAGGCACCGCGCGGGCTGCTGGCGCGCGTCGCCGAACAGCTCAATGCAGAAACCGCCGCCGGCACCGATCTTCTGACGCCGGACGCCGGCCATGATCCGGAGCGCAACGACGAGCCTCCGCGCAAGGGTCTCCTCGCAAAGCTGTCCGATCGGCTGCGCCCCCCGGCGCGCGCGCGCGACCAGGAGGCCGTCCGGCCGCCTGAGCGCACCCTGGTGGACCCCGCCCCCACCCTTGACCCGGTCGAGGCGATCGCTGCCGACACCGAGGAAACCGAACTGCTGGAGCCGGGCTCAGGCGTGCCGGATGTCCGCAAGATCCTGGAGCGCGTGCGCGCAGCCCAGGCCGCATCTGCTTCTACCGGACCATCCGAGGTCGGCGAGGATGGCGAACGGATCGATTACATTGCCGCCGCCCGCCGCGCCGCCCGTGCCGCCGTGCAGGAAGTGAACCCAGCCGCGGCCGATCTGTCCGCGCGCGCCGGGCGCAAGCAGGCTAGCTCGACGCAACGTGGCCTGAAGGCAGCACTTGCCCGGCATCGCCGGCCGATCCTGATGGCGATCGGTGCGGTGCTGCTCGCCCTGATGGCCGTGCCGCTGGCCGGCACGCTGACACGCGGCGAGAAGGTTCAACGCCCGATCCCGGCAACGACCGCACCGACGACGGCTCCCGCCGCAGCAAAGCCGGTCGCTGCTCTGGTGAAACCAGCCGAAACGACGCCCGAGACCACGGCCCAGACTGCCCCCGCAATGCCTTCCCCGACAGAAGCGGCAGCATCAACGGCCGCGCCTGCCGCGACACAGGCCAATGCCCCCCCTGCACCGCAGGCATCCCTCGCTGCTGCACCGGCGGCCGGCGACGGCATTGCCGTTCCGCCTGGCATCCGCCCGCAGCCGCTTGCCGACGCCGCCGCAGCCGGCAATCCGCAGGCGCTGTTCGAGGTTGCCACGCGCTTTTCCGAAGGCCATGGCGTGGCTGCCGATGCGCAGGAGGCTGCCCGCTGGTATCGGATGGCCGCCGATCGCGGCTATCCGCCGGCGCAGTATCGTCTGGGCAGCCTTTACGAAAAGGGCAACGGGGTCGTGCGCGATCTGGGCCAGGCGCGACTGCTGTATGAGGCGGCCGCAAAGGCCGGCCATGCCGGCGCCATGCACAATCTCGCCGTTCTCTATGCCTCGGGTGCGACCGGCAGCGTGGATTACACCACCGCCGTGCGCTGGTTTGCAGAAGCGGCCGAGCACGGCGTGGCGGACAGCCAGTTCAACCTCGCCATCCTCTATGCCCGCGGCAACGGTACCGCGCAGAATCTTGCCGACTCCTACATGTGGTTCTCCATCGCCGCCGCCGGCGGTGACAGCGATGCCGCCGCCAAACGTGACGACGTGGCGCGCGCCCTGAAGCCGGCCGAGCTGGACGCCGCCCGCCAGAAGGCGACCAGTTGGCAGCCGCAGCCGCTGGATGCCCGCGCCAATGGCACCAACATGCCGCAGGACTGGGTGGAAAAGGGCAATGGCTCCGCCTCGATCGACATGGACAAGGCGATCCGCAACATCCAGGCCATCCTGAACCGCAGCGGCTATGATGCCGGCCAGCCGGATGGGCTGATGGGCCGCAAGACGCTGGCCGCCATCAAGGCCTTCCAGCGTCAGAACGGGCTGCCGGATGACGGAAACATCAGCGAGGCGCTGGTGCGCAAGCTCCTGGCGCAGAACGAGGCGCGCGGCGCATGAACCTTTTCACCACAGGCACCGAAAAAGCTGGCGCCTGAAGGGCTTGTCAATTGACTCCCATGCCTGCCCGTCGCATGACGATAGCCTGTGTTCGTGCGGCAAAGCGACTGGCACGGGCAAGACCGACGTAAACGCCGCAACGGGCGGACCCTCACCGCGATGCCGCCCGCGAGGGCGTTGCTGTTTCTGTTCGAGAGGCGCCCGTGACTGTCTATCTGCCCATTGCAGAGCTGTCGGTGAACATCTTCATCATTCTCGGCATGGGCGCGGCCGTCGGCTTCCTGTCTGGCATGTTCGGTGTCGGCGGCGGTTTCCTGATCACGCCGCTTCTGATCTTCTACAACATCCCCCCCGTCGTGGCCGTCGCCACCGGGGCAAACCAGGTGGTGGCTTCCTCCGTTTCCGGTGCCATCAGCCATTTCCGGCGCGGCACGCTGGACATGAAGCTCGGCTCGGTGCTGCTGGTCGGCGGTCTGGCCGGGGCTTCCGCGGGTGTATGGATCTTCTCCTGGCTGCGAAAGGTCGGCCAGCTGGATCTGATCATCTCCCTGCTCTACGTGGCCTTCCTCGGTACGATCGGAAGCCTGATGCTGGCCGAAAGCCTGCGCGCCATGCGCCGTGCGGCCCGCAACGAACCCATGCCGCTGCGGCGTCCAGGCCAGCACAACTGGGTGCACCGCCTGCCGCTCAAGATGCGCTTCAAGAAATCGAAACTCTATCTGTCGGCCATTCCGGTGGTGGCGCTCGGCTTCGGCATCGGCATCCTCACATCTGTCATGGGGGTCGGCGGCGGCTTCATCATGGTGCCGGCGATGATCTATCTCCTGCGCATCCCGACCAGCGTCGTGGTCGGCACCTCGCTGTTCCAGATCATCTTCGTCACCGCCTACACGACCATCGTACAGGCGGCCACCAACTATTCGGTCGATATCGTGCTCGCCAGCATCCTGATGATCGCCGGCGTCATCGGTGCGCAATACGGGGTGCGGGTGGGGCAGAAGCTGCGTGGCGAGCAGTTGCGCGCGCTTCTCGGCCTGCTGGTGCTGGCGGTCGGCCTGCGTCTGGCGGTGGACCTCGTCGTGACGCCTGCCGATCTCTATTCGCTCTCCATCGGAGGCTTTGCCAGCCGATGAGGATGCCTGTTGTCCCCTGCCTTTTCGCGCTCCTGTTGACCGGTTTCTGCGGCGCCCTGCCTGCCGCCGCCCAGGTGCCGCTCGGCACAGGGCCGTCCTCCATACGGGAAGGACTGGAGATCGGCACCTCCACCAGCGAGATCGCCATCACCTCGGAATTCCGCGGTGCGGACCTTACCGTGTTCGGCGCGCTGACCAATGCGGACGAGCTTTTTCTCGCCATTGGCCAGTATGACGTGGTGGTCACGCTGGAGGGGCCGCGCGATGCGGCGACCGTGCGACGCAAGGAACGCGTCTTCGGCATCTGGATGAACACCCAGTCGGTGACCTTCGAGCAGGTGCCGGAATCCTATTCCATGGCCAGTACGCGACCGCTGGAGGATATTCCCCGATCCCCCTCGGCACCGCGCATGGCCGTCGGCATCGAGCATCTGGCACTCTCGCCGATCGGCTATGTCGGCAATGCCCTCTCGGTCGCCGAATTCCGCGAGGCCTATCGACGCCTGAAGCTGTCGGGCGGGCTCTACCAGCGCGATACGGCCGGGGTGCGCTTTGTCAGCCCGAGCCTGTTTCGCGCCACGCTGCGCCTGCCCGCCAATGTGCCCGACGGGGTGCATGTGGTGCACGCCTATCTGTTCAAGAGCGGCGAACTGATCCTGCAGCGCGACCTGCCGTTGCGCGTGGTCAAGACGGGTCTTGAGCAGACGATCACGGATGCCGCGCACCAGCAGCCGCTGCTGTATGGTCTGGTCTCGGTTCTGATCGCCCTCGTGACCGGCTGGGGTGCGAGCGTGCTGTTTCGCAGGGAGTAAGAAAGCCCCTCTTCAGCACACTGTCGCACCGGCATAATATCGTCTTCCTACAGTCCTGATCCGGACAGGCGCGAGCGACCGGTCTGCCGTTCGCACCTCGCCTGTTCGCCACCGTCACCACCCGCGGAGCCCCGATGTCACGCGCAACCCTTCTTCTGGCCGCCTGTCTTGCCCTTTTCGACGGGGGCGTCGCCAGCGCCGCAAACTTTACCGTCGACAAGCATGTCTCGATCATGCGCCACGGCGTTCGCCCGCCGACGAACAGCCGCAAGCTTGCGATCTACCAGCGCAACGACTGGCCGTTCTGGGATGTCGCGGACGGCATGCTGACGACACATGGCGCCGCCGTGACCCAGCGTCTGGCGACCTGGCAGGTGGCGATGCTGCGGCAGAAGGGACTTGTCCCCACCGAAGGCTGCCCGACAGCGGGCAACGTGTTCGCCTGGGGCAATGGCGCGGTCCAGCGTACACTTGATACCGGAAACGTGCTGCTGGAGAACATGTTTCCCGGCTGCGGCCTGACGGTCGGCCACAACGAGACGAAATACATCGATCCACTCTACGACACCGCCAGCACGCCCTACGGTGCTGTTGATCCGGAAAAGGCCAGCAAGGCCATTCTTGAAGCTGCCGGTGGCGATCTGAATGCGCTGAAGGCCAAGGCCGAACCGCTGATGAAGGAACTGGATGCCATCACCGAGTGCGAGGGAAAAAGCAATCCCTGCTCGATGGTCAACCGCCCCTGGACGATCGACGTCGCGCCGGCAAAGGGCGCCATTCCCGCCATCGTCTCGGTGAAAGGACCGATCGCCGATGCGGGAACGCTGGTCGAGCTGTTCATGCTGGAATATGCCAATGGCTTCCCCATGCGGCAGGTCGCTTTCGGCAAGCTGAAGGGGGCAGACGACATCATTCGCCTCTCGGCGCTACGCCAGATGAAGTACGACATCGGCAATCGCGTTCCGTATCTTGCCGCGCGCGACGCCTCCAGCTTCTTCAATCAGGTCCTGCTGTCACTGGCGCAGGAGCCCGGCAAAAGGTCCGACGACCAGCCGGGACCACCGAATGCCCGCTTCGTTCTGTTCATGGCCAGCGACACGCAGCAGGCGGAGGTGGCGGCCATGCTCGGCATTCACTGGCATATTCCGCCCTATCTCGATGACGAAACGCCGCCGAACGGCGCCCTGACCTTCGAGCGGCTGCATGACGACAAGGGCAGAGCCTATGTCCGGCTGGGCTTTACCGCGCCGACACTGGACCAGATCCGCAGCGCCTCGCATCTCAATGCCGCATCGCCGCCAGTTCAGGCGGATATCGCGGTGCCGGGCTGCGAAAGCGAGAGCATCAACGGCGCCTGCCCGCTGGACCGCTTCCTGCAGATCGCCCGCGCCACGCTCGACATGGACGCCGTCATTGACCAGGACTACCGCCCTCCCATCAGATAGGGCCGGTCGAGGCGTCCTGTCCCACAATGCGGCAACCATTCGGGCACCTTTGCCGGCGCCGCGTCAACCGATCAGGCTGCCGAAGCGCACGGAATAGATCCGGTCGCGCCCAAGAAGATGGGCAATCAGGTCGTTGCGGTCGAACAGGCCGTGCATGGCCTTGTGCTTGAGATCGAGCCCGCCGGTCAGAACGCCAAAGGCCGGCATCACCAGCCGCTTTCCATCGGTTGCAAAGCAGGCACGCCGCACATAGCGGCCGCGCCGGCTGACGGTGGCGGAAGGGTGCAGATGTCCCGCCACCTCGCCTCGGCCGGAAATCAGGCTGGGCTCATGGCGAAAGACGAGGCCGGAAAGCGCAAGCTCATCCGCCGAGCGGCCGGGCAGATCGAACACGCCATCCGGATCGTGATTGCCGTTGACCCAGATGAAGTCGCGGCCGGAAGCGAGCGCGCGGATCATCGCGCGGAATTCCTCCGGCATCAGCTGCGAGCCGCGCCGGTCGTGAAAATTGTCACCGAGCGAGATGACGGTCTTCGGGTCGTAGCGGGCAATCACCGCCGACAGAAGATTGAGCGTCGCAAGAGTATCATAGGGCGGCAGCATCATGCCGCGCCGTGCGAAGGCGGCGCCCTTTTCCAGATGCAGATCCGAGACGACCAGACATTCCTCCGCCGGCAGATAGAGCGCGCCCAGCGGATCGCAGAGGGCCGCAACGCCGTTCACACGGATCTCGGCGCCGGAAACCGGGGGCTGGATGTCTGCGGCGGAGAGCGCCAGTCTGTGGTTCATCATCGTCGTTTACATCTTGCCGATCGCAGTCTCATGCGGGCGCTTGTTCTCGTTTGTCGGTTCTGGAAAACCGGTTTCAACGCTTGCCTGACCCACTCTCATCGCCCCTCACCCCGCCAACGCTGACGCATATCCCCTTCGTCCCGACGGGGGAGAAGGTGCCGGCAGGCAGATGAGGCGGACGCGTCGATCGAAGCCAGACCTTGGTTACCCCATCGCCTCAGCAATCAGCTCGTCCGCAGCCTCCTCCAGCACCAGATCCTGCCCCTCGCCCGCCACCGGCTCGCGGCCGATCTCCAGCATGACGGGTACGGCGAGCGGCGAGACCCTGTCCAGCCCGCGATGAATCACATGCCCCTTGATTCGCGCCAGCATAGCGCCAAGCCGGCCGATGTCCAAAAGTCCCGATGCCGCATCGCGACGCGTTGCCTCGAGCAGGATGTGATCCGGTTCATGGCTGCGCAGCACGTCATAGATCAGGTCGGTTGAGACGGTCACCTGCCGGCCGGTTTTTTCCTTGCCCGGATGGCGACGCTCGATCAGGCCGGAAATCACCGCGCAATAGCGGAACGAGCGCTTCAGCATATAGGATTCGGCAAGCCAGGCTTCGAGATCGTCGCCCAGCATGTCCTCGTCGAACAGCTCGGAAAGCGAAAGCTGCCCGCGGACGATCATGTCGCCCATGTCGTTCAGCGACCAGATCGCCAGCGCATAGTCATTGGCCACGAAACCGAGCGGCCGGGCGCCGGCCCGTTCCAGCCGCCGGGTCAGCAGCATGCCGAGCGTCTGGTGCGCCAGCCGTCCCTCGAAACAATAGGCGACGAGGAAGAAGCGGTTGCCGCGCGGAAAGGTCTCGATCAGCAGTTCGTCACGCTTCGGCAGCATCGACTTCTGCTTCTGGATCGCCAGCCATTCCCGCACCTGCTCGGGCAGGACGGACCAGCGGGAGGTATCGGCCAGCATGGCGCGCACCTGATCGGCGAGATAGGTGGAAAGCGGAAACTTGCCGCCGGCATAGGCCGGGATCTTCGGATCCATCGAAAAGGCATTGGTGACGAGGCATTCGTTTTCCCGGATGCCCTCGAAACGCAAGACCTTGCCGGAAAACAGGAAGGTATCGCCCTGCACCAGCTGTTCGAGGAAATATTCCTCGACCTTGCCGAGCGACAGGCCGCCACGCCCGAGCGACCCCAACTGGTTGCGCTTCACCAGCCTGACGTTGAGTTCCGTATCCTCGACAATGGTGCCGAGGTTCATGCGATATTGCTGGGCGATCTGCGGATTGGAGACCCGCCAGCGCCCCTCTTTCGTCCGGCGAATCTTGGCATAGCGCTCATAGGTGCGCAGCGCATAGCCGCCGGTCGCGACGAAATCGACGATGCGCTCGAACATCTCCCAGCTGATCCCGGCATAGGGCGAAGCGCTCGTCACCTCCTCATAGAGGGACAGTGCGTCGAAGGGCTCGGCGCAGGCCATGCCGAGCACATGCTGGGCCAGCACATCGAGCGCGCCCTCACCGACCGGCGGCGTGTCCTGGGCGCCGAGATAGTTGGCATCAAGCGCCGCCTGGCATTCCATCACCTCGAAACGGTTGGCGGGCACCAGAATGGCCTTCGACGGCTCGTCCATGCGGTGGTTGGACCGGCCAATGCGCTGGGCAAGACGCGAGGCGCCCTTCGGCGCCCCGACATGCACGACGAGATCCACATCGCCCCAGTCCAGTCCCATGTCGAGTGTCGAGGTGGCAACGACGGCACGCAGCCGGTTGGCGCTCATGGCCGCCTCCACCTTGCGGCGCTGGCTGACATCGAGCGAGCCGTGATGCAGCGCAATCGGCAGGCTGTCCTCGTTGATCGTCCAGAGTTCCTGAAACAGAAGCTCGGCCTGGAAGCGCGTGTTGACGAAGATCAGCGTCGTCCTGTGCTTGCGGATCTCCTCGTAGACCGAGGGAATGGCATAGGTCGCCACATGGCCTGACCAGGGAATGCGCTCCCCGCTCGTCATGATCGAAATATCGGGCGCAGCACCGCCGGTGACATGCACGAGACCGGCCGGCGGGGCCGGCTTCTCGCCCTGCGGCACCAGCCAGCGCTGCAGGTCCAGGGGATCGGAGACGGTCGCCGACAGGCCGATGGTGCGCAGGCCCGGCGCGTGTTTCCGCAGCCGCGCAAGCCCCAGCGACAGCAGATGACCGCGCTTGGAGGTGACGAGTTGCATTCGCTCGTCACCTCCAAGCGCGG
>NZ_VJMG01000039.1 GCF_007004135.1 Affinirhizobium straminoryzae | reverse complement strand
CGAAACTCGGGGCTATTCACGGTTCACCTGCATCGGCTGACGAATTTTAGGATCTGAACGCCCTTCATCTTGAGGCACTGCAGCTTGAGAGGATTAAATTCTCAATGATTTCCAGATCGCAAGCCTAAGCTTGCCGGTTCGAACCTCATGAAGAGCAAGATGCTGGCAACACGATTTTGATGAGTGACTCGCGGCCCACACAATGACCTCTTTGCGCCTTCAATTCGCTCATGAAATTTGTGTTTTCAGCCTTCCAAAATCGGACCTAAATCCGAAGCTACCTCATATTCCCTGCATGCGATCAAACACACACTCGCAGATGCGTTCGAATGCAAGGTCGCTACGGAGAAAGTGCGCCGCCGCTGACTTGAAGTTGTCCGGGCGCTTTCCTCTTTGAAGCCTGCGCCCTCTATTCAAACTCACGTTGCTCTGTTCGCAAACGTCGCCCCACCGCCCAGCGCCGATAGTCCGCCGGCGTCATGCCGGTCAACTGGATAAAGGCGCGCCGGAAGGCCGTCTCATCGCCATACCCACACTGCTGCGCCACCTGTTTGACGCTTGCTCCTGGCGTTTCGAGAAGCACGCAGGCCATCTCGATCCTGACCCGCGTCATGAAGCCTTTTGGCGACTCGTTGGTGAGGTCCTTCAGCCGCCGGTGCAGTGTCCGTTCGCTGAGGTTCAGTGCGCCGGCAAGTGCTTCTGCCGTCATTCCCGGACCTGCATGACGTATGATCTCTTCCGCCTGCAGCAGCAAAGGGTCGGCTGCATTGACGTAACCGCGCGGCGCATAGATCATCTGCGGCATCGGCAAGGTATCAGCGACCGACACATCAGCCGCAAGCTTGGCGATCTCCGGGCCGGCAGTACGCTTGATAACGTGCAGCGCCAGGTCGATCCACGATAGCGGTCCGCCCGTCGTGATCACGCGGTCCTGCTCCTCGACTGCCGTGCCCCACACCGGTCGCGCTTTTGGGAAACGCCGCTTGAACGCGTGATGTAGCCACCACGTCGTCGTGCAGCGTCGACCATCAAGAAGTCCGGCTTCGCCGACGATGAATGTTCCTGCGCAGGCTCCACCAACGACGGTGCCCTGCTTATGTCTGGTCCGAAGCCATTCCGCCGCCTTCTCGATCGAATTGGATACGGGCGGAAGATGATCGGGCCCCAATGCCATGCCGGTGACAAGCGCGATATCGCATGGACCGAGTTCGTCGAACGAACAGTCTACGGGGATACTGCGCCCTTGAGCGGCACGAGGCGACTTCCCGTCAGCGCTGACGATCGTCGTGCTAAAGAATATCTGGGTGTGATTGGGCAAGCCCTCGGTAGATCCCGACGGCGGCGCCCGCAGTGCCTGGTTGGTGATCCAGAACAGATCTGCAAGTCCTGCGATGGCGGACAGCAGGCTCCCCTCCACGGCGATCACAGCAATATTCAACCTACGAGTTGAGATGTCGGTTGGCGAGTTTTGCATGAAGGATGTCCAATTTGCCATCTGAAGCGCCTGGCAGCGGAGCGGTATATTTGCCTCAACAATGCATCAAGGCCCTCAGAAATGAAAACATCAAAGCATAAGACCTTGATATCCTCGTGGTGAATTACGATCGACGGCTTGAATGGCAGATAGACGATCCCGATCTGGACGAGGATGCTCTCGATATGCAAGTTGCAATCAATGTCAGGGCCGCAATTGCAGTCGTTCGTACGTCTATAAAGGGCATGAATGACCATGGCCGCGTCATTGTAGTCGGCTCCAGCG
Organism: Affinirhizobium straminoryzae; assembly: GCF_007004135.1. Taxonomy (GTDB): domain Bacteria; phylum Pseudomonadota; class Alphaproteobacteria; order Rhizobiales; family Rhizobiaceae; genus Neorhizobium; species Neorhizobium straminoryzae. Next base: position 41,695 of record NZ_VJMG01000039.1, on the reverse strand, counting down.
TGGCCGACCGAGTTGGGACGCCCGGCCTAGCCGATTATGCCGCTACGCGCGCCGCGATGGTGGGCTTTTGCAAGGGGGCCGCACACGATCTTGGCTCGCGAGGAATAACCGTCAATGTCGTTCAGCTTGGTGCAGTAGATGCTATTTTCGCGAGCGCCCCGCTCGCTCGACGCGAAGCAGAGATGGAAGCTAATGCGATGAAGCGCCTGGGAACTGCGGAAGAGGCCGCCGCTGCAATCAATTTCCTGGCAAGTCCCAGCGCTTCATTCATAAGTGGGACGATCCTCAATGTTGACGGCGGTTACAGCGCCTGATTGGCCGATACTCGGTGTTTGGTTGGGGCGTTTCATCATGCGCGGGCTCTGCGTGAACCGTCCTGGCTTTGTCGCCCAGATTTTGTAGATGTGTCCGTATGGAGCGTCTCGGGCAAGATGATAGGCGGTCAGGACCACGCGCGCGAGGTAAAGCCTCTCGTTAGGCGTTCACTCCGAGACGGCAACGACAATCTTTCCCTTGGCGCGCCCGGTTTCGACATAGGCCAAGGCATCCGCCGTCTGCGCGAAAGGAAACACTTTGTCCACAACCGGACGGATCACGCTGGCGTCGATCAGTTTGGCAATCTCGCCCAGTTGCTGTCCGTCCGCGCGCATGAACAAGAAGGAATAGTCGACGCCCCGGCTCTTTGCCTTCTTCATGATGCTGCGGCTGAGCATGTGCATGATGAAAGGGAAGAAGAGGTTCATTTTCAGCGACCTGGCGAAGGGAACGTCCGGCGGGCCGGAGATCGAGATCAGCTTTCCGCCCGGTTTCAGGACGTTCACCGACTTGGCCAGCGTCTTGGCATCCTGGCTGTTCAGCACCAGGTCGTAACCGGACAGTACCTGCTCGAAGTCCTGCTTTTTGTAGTCGATCACCACATCAGCGCCGAGGCCTTTCACAAGCTCGATATTCGCCGTACTGGTCGTGGTAGCAACTGTCGCGCCGAGATGTTTGGCAAGCTGGATTGCAAATGTTCCGACGCCACCAGAACCTGCCTGAATGAACACCTTCTGGCCAGGCTTGACATTGCCGACCTCGACGAGCGCCTGCCAGGCGGTCAACCCGACGAGGGGAATCGAGGCAGCCTGCTCCATGGAGAGGCTTGTCGGCTTCAGCGCGAGGTCTGCGGCGTCGACCGCAATCATGTCTGCAAAGGTACCGGCCCGGCCGTCACGCGGGCGAGCAAACACCTCATCGCCTGCCTTGAACTGTCGAACATTGGCACCAACGCGGATAACTGTTCCAGCCAGATCGTGGCCGAGAATGAAAGGTGGACGATAGGGCAGGAACAGCTTGAACTCGCCGTTGCGCACCTTGGAATCCAGAAGGTTCATCGCGGTGGCCTGGATACTAACCAGGACATCATTGGCGCCGATGACCGGATCAGGCATGTCGGCCAGCCGTAGCGGGGCCTTTTTCTTGTATTTGTCGACGACGAAGGCTTTCACAGGTTGTCTCCGGTGTGAACTATGTTCAGGGTCAGGCGGCCAGGAAAGCCAGAGCTTTCGGAACGAACTCAGCATGGTATTGGAATATGCCGCCATGGCCGGCATCTGGGTAAATTACGAGTTCTGCATTCGGGAGGCGTCGCACCAAATCGCGGCTGTTGGACGTCGGCACCATGATATCATGGTCGCCGTTGACCACGAGAACTGGAATGCGTATGCGCTCCAGATCCTGCTGTGTCTGACGTCCCCAGTCCTTGATCGCTGCAAGCTGTCGCAGGAAGGCACGAGGTGTCGGGCCCATGTCCCGATCGAGTGTGCGCTCTTTCAACCGGTCAAGAAAGTCCTTCGCTGCTCGACGGCCATTGGCGGTTGAGGTGAAGAACAGGTAGGTCTTCGGGTCGCGCAACGTGAGCATGCCCTTGAGCATCAGGGGCCAGGAAACGGCTCCGACCCGTTCAATACCGGATCCACCCGCAGGACCCGTTCCCGTTAGGATTAGCTTGCGCACCAGAGCTGGTGCTTTCAGCGCAATATCCTGGGCAACGAAACCACCCAGCGAAAAGCCCATGAGATCAACCGTAGAGAAGCCGAGTTTACCGACGACGGCGATGACATCGCGGGCCATCTCATCGATGGTCAGGGGAGCCGCTCCGCCGGAAAGGCCGATGCCCCGATAGTCCAGCGCGATGATGTGATGGCAGACAGCAAGTCCGTCGACAATCCGCGGGTCGAAATTGTCCAGTACCGCACCCCAATGATTGAGCAGAACCAGTGGCACACCACCGCGCGGACCAAGCTCGCGATAGGCAAAGCGTATATCGCCCACGGTGACGAACAGGTTGGGAGAGTAGCGGTAGCAATGTGTCGATGCGGTCGTCATGGATGCGTCCGTCATGATGGGTCTACTCGTTGCCCGCACTTGGGGCGATGGAGTGAGAACAAGGTTTCAGGCGATGTTGAACTGCTTGCGCAAAATGCGATCAAACAGCGCACGAGGGAGGAAACGGCGGGCAAACGCGGTCTGTCGGGCATCTTTGCCCGAGGGGTAGCGCAGACGCGGCTTCCGAGCTTGGGCTGCTGTAAGGATGGTCACCGCGACATCCTCCGCCGTGTCACCGCCCGCCATCGCTGCAGCGAACGCGGCCTGGTAGCGGGCGAATGTCTGGCTGTATGCAGCGACAGGACGATCGCCTTGTGGTGAGTTGGCTTCGATGGATGTCTTGGTGGCCCATGGCTCGATGACCGCAACCCGGATGCCGAACGGCCGCACTTCATGGTCCAGGGATTCAGAATAGCCCTCGATCGCATGCTTGCTCGCCGTGTAGTAAGCGCCGAAGGGACCAGGAATGAGCCCGACGACCGAGCCGATATTCAGGATCCGTCCATAGCCCTGCTGTCGCATCATCGGAAGAACCGCATTCGTCACCCGCACCACGCCCAGGAAATTGGTGTCAAACAGCGCACGAACCTGCTCGATCGAGCTTTCCTCCGCAGCCCCTGATACTGCGTAGCCGGCATTGTTAACCAGGAGATCGATGCGGCCCAGTTCTGCATGGACCAGCGCCACCGCGGCAGCAACGGAAGCGTTCGAGGTCACGTCGCAAGCGATCATGCGTATGCCGTCGCTAATCTCGCCGGGTGCCGCCTTGCGGCTCGTGCCGATCACCCGGTAACCCGCCCGGCTGAGCGCCAATGCTGCCGCTTTGCCGATGCCGCTTGAGGCACCGGTGACAAATGCGGTCTTCTGTCCTTTTGATGCGAAGGTTGCCATGGCTGTGTTCTCGATCTGGCTTGCGACATCAGTCCGCACAGCCTTGTGAAGTTGTCAGGAATTGGTGGCGATCGGCATGATAGGGCCGTGCAAAGGCGCGGCCCTCGTGATGGCTCAATTGTCGGAGGTTGTGTCGGCAAATCGCGGATAGTCGGTATAACCCACAGCGCCACCACCATAGATCGTGGCAGGATCAATCTGGTTCAGAGGTGCGCCGAGTTGCAGACGTTCTACCAGATCGGGATTGGCGATGAACGGTTTGCCAAAGGCAAACAGGTCCCCCTTGCCGTCGGCAAGCTGCTGGGTCGCAAGTTCGAGATCATAGCCGTTGTTGGCGATATACGTCTTGCTAAACCGCTTGCGCAGCGAGCCATAATCAAACGGAGCGACATCGCGCGGTCCGCCGGTGGCGCCTTCGACGAGATGGATATAGGCGATTCCGAGCGCATCAAGCTGGTCGACGATATAGTCGTACTGCGTCTGGGGATCGCTGCTGGAAATCCCATTGGCAGGCGAGACCGGCGAAATCCGGATCCCGGTGCGCTCCGGCCCGATTTCCTGCGCCACCGCAGCGGTCACTTCAAGCATCAGGCGCGCGCGGTTTTCCACGGATCCGCCATAGGCATCAGTGCGGACATTGGCACCGTCCTTTGCGAACTGCTCTAGCAGATAACCGTTGGCGCCATGAACCTCGACACCATCGAAACCAGCCTTGATGGCATTGGCGGCAGCCTTGCGGAAGTCGTCGACGATGCCCGGAAGCTCATCAAGCTCAAGGGCACGCGGCTCGGACACATCAGCGAAACCGTTGTTCACAAACGTCTTGGTTGCCGCACGGATCGCTGAGGGTGCGACCGGTGCATCACCGCCAAGTAGATCGACATGGCTGATGCGACCAACATGCCAGAGCTGAACGAATATCCGTCCACCCTTGGCATGAACCGCGTCTGTCACCCTCTTCCAGCCTGCAATCTGCTCCGGTGTGTAGAGCCCGGGCGTATCCTGGTAGCCCTGTGCCTGCCTGGAAACTTGTGTAGCTTCGGTGATGATGAGTCCAGCGCTCGCGCGCTGGCCATAATACTCAGCAGCAAGTTCGCTCGGCACGAGGCCCGCACCCGCTCGGTTGCGCGTGAGGGGCGCCATAACCACCCGGTTTGAAAGAGTAACAGAGCCGAGAGTGTATGGCTCGAAAAGCTTGGTTTTGGTCATGATATACCTGCGAAACTTCTATTTATCGGAGTGGATTCATTGATGTCGGAAAGCTCAAGCTGTCGTGCGATAGCGTTCAGCGGGAAGTGCATTGACGAGATTGCCGAGCATGGACTTGCGCGCGCCATCGACCCTGTCCCACTGGCCGCCGTCGTGCAGCGGCGGGATCGTCACCGGTTCGCGGCGGTCTAAGCCGACGAGAGCGGCATCCACCAGATCGCCCACTTCCATGACATTGCTCATGGCGTTCACGTCGGCGCCGACGTGATCCCAGATCTCGGTGCGGGTCGTGGCGGGAAGGACCGCCTGGATATAGACGCCCTTGGACCCGAGCTCGTGGGCGAGACCCTGTGACAGGAACAGCACAAAGGCCTTGGTCGCGCCATAAACGGTCATGCCGAATTCCGGAGCAAGTCCGACGACCGAACCGATGTTGATGATCGCGCCTTCGCGTGCATTGGCAAGACGGGGCGCAATAGCGCTGGAAAGGCGGACGAGTGCGGTGGCATTGAGCGCAATAAGCCGGGTCATGTCGTCGACGCTCTGCTCGACAAAGCTTTTGCCGATCGCAGTTCCGGCATTGTTGACGAGAATGCCGATGCGGGTGTCGTCACGCAGCCTGGTCTCGACCTTGGCCAAATCCTCAGCCTTGGTGAGATCGGCCGGGAGGATGTCGATGGCGACGCCGGTTTCCTGGCGCAGACGGTTCGCAAGCGCCTCCATGCGCACCACGTCTCGAGCGACCAGCACGAGATCATGGCCGCGACGCGCAAAGCGATCGGCATAGGTTGCGCCAATGCCCGTTGAGGCGCCGGTGATCAGGACTGCGGGAATCTCACTCATTTTGGATTGCTCTTTTCTAAGGTTGATCCTATATTCATGACAATCATCATGATTGAATCTAAATATGATGGCCATCATGTAAATGTCAATGGCCAGCTCGGAGAATTTTGAAAATGAAAGTCAGCCGAGAACAGATGGCGGAGAACCGGCGCCGGATCCTGGACGTCGCGAGCCGGTTGTTTAAGGATAAGGGATTCGATGCGGTCAGTGTCGCGGAGGTCATGAAGGCAGCTGGCATGACCCATGGCGGCTTTTATGGCCACTTCACCTCAAAGGACGATCTGGTCGCCCAGGCGTTGGCGCATGCGCTTGCGGCAGACAGTTTCGAAGACGGCACCTTCAGCGACTTCGTCCGCTCCTATCTGGCGCCGCGCCACCGGGACAATCCCGGCAATGGGTGTCCGACCGCAGGCCTCGCTGCGGCCATTCGCCACCAGACGCCCGCAGCCAAAGCTGCCCTAGCAGAGGGGCTGCGCACCCAGATCGCGCGTATTGAACAGGCGCTCTCAGACCAAGGCTCAGCCGACGCCCGCTGTGCAGCGATCGGAAGCTGGGCGGCCATGGTCGGAGCCGTCATCCTAGCCAGGTCGGTCGATGATCCTCAGTTATCAGACGAGGTTCTTGAGCAGACGCGCGCCTGGATCGACGCAAATGTCGGCTAGGGCCGTGATCCCCGATCTTGGCGTATCTTAAGTGCGATGGAACTGCTTCGGTTCGTTTCCGGCCGGACAGATTTATCGCTCGTTCTCGGCCTCCCAAGTGAAGTCTCAAAGGCTATCGAGTTCGAGTTGACGGTCTATGCCGCGCAACAGGTGCTCGGTGGGGACGTGATCATCAATGTAGAAGTCATAAGAGGGCTGCGCCGGAGCTTCCTGACATCCCATCATCGCTCAATCTCCGCAAATCAATGCGACGATTGAATCACATGCTTCCCATCCCGGCAATTGCTGTGGATGTTCGTAGAATTTGGCTCATTGGAGTTACCGCTAGGCTCAGGAAGCGAAGACTTCCGGTTGGCTATGGATGGATAAAGCCCGAACCAAACGGCGACGGCCACAAGACCTAAGCCGGTCACGATGCCGATAATAGAAAACAGCAGGATCATGGGTCAGTTCCTCCCGCGAGGAGGCACAATAACATGCAAATTAGTTTTTCAACATTATCGGCCCGAGAGGTGTCTTCCTCTTCGCGCCTTCATCTCCGTCGTAGAGGTCATCTATTCGGATGGCCAAAAGCAGACATGACTCCCTGTTGGCGTCACGTCTCCTCTGCGCCAATAGGAGACACGAACTGCTTCGAGGGTGCAGGCTGGAAGGGGCCGTAAGCGGACTGTCCTATGACAGGTTGCCGAACGGCGAAAGCGGATATCCACGCACATGGTTATGAGGTCCGCGTTTGGCCCGAAGCGGGCATACTGCTAACTGGTCTAAGTCGGGGTGGTCAGAGGCAGATACACTTTTATACATCAGAAAGTGGGCTGCCCCGGTGTAATTGCCTTCCAGCCACCCGTTTCCGCGACGAGATCTAGGCCGATATATCAGTCGATATCGGAGTGAAATGCGGACGTGGTAGCAGAATCTCTTGAAGGGACTACCACGCCCATTTTCCTTGCTAGGCCAGGGCAGCCACCTGCCGAAGGATAGTCGACAGATCTTCCGACGCCATGTCCGGGGAGAGCGGGGTGCGCCAGCAGATAAGCCCATCCGGACGAATGAGTGCCGCGCCATCGGCACCAGTGCCGAACGCCTCGGAGAATGACTGGACGTCTTCGACGTGGATCTGGCCGCCGAAACGGACGATTTCAAACGAAAAGCCGGTTTCTGCACGCGCTGCTTCAGCGGCCGCCGCCCAGAAGAAGCTTTCCGTGATCAGGGTAAAGCCACGTGTGAACATGTCGATAGTTGACTTTCGTTTATCTCCGTCGAGCCACAGGTGGGGTGCCCGCGTTCCGGGTTGCCCTTTCCATTCGTCAGGATGTGCCGCGGCAGGCAGCTTGCCATCTGTCCCGATGATGATTTCCGAACGGTGGAGTTGGCCGAGTTCCATCGCCTCGTCGCCATAAAGTTTTACGCCCGCAAAGGCATTGTCCACATAGCGGGCATAGTCTTGCCGTGCGAACGTCTGCTGGTGGCGAAGCCAGCCGATAGGCTGCCTCTCTTGAGAATAACTCCCCAGCAGCGACGGCTTGGAAATGCCGTCCATCACCATTTCCAGTTTCCAGGCTAGATTCCAGACATCATCTATGCCCGTATTTGCCCCGAACCCTCCGCGCGTTGGTGGGAGCTGATGAGCCGCATCGCCCGCCAAGAATATCCTACCTTTCGAATAGATGTCAGCGATCCGCCCAGCCATCTCCCAGGTACCAGAGGTAATAATCTCGAAATCAAGGTCCGCACCGAGAGCACGTCGAATGTCATCGGCATAATCCTCGGCTGGCTTCGGGTCGCCGCCGTAGAACATCAACACCCAACGACCGTCGCCGTAGGTTGTCAGGAAAGCCTTGAAGTCTTCTTGGTCGATCTCGAACTGACGGAAACCACGATCAAGATATTTGTCGGCCGCTGGGCAATTGAACAACACGGAATTGATGTTCATGATGTGGCCTACGCCACGGCGTCCGATCCCGAGCGCTTCACGCACCTTGCTTTCCGCGCCGTCGGCGGCAATCATATATGGAGCCGACAGCGAGTATTTACGCCCGGTTTCCCGCTCGCGCACAGTTGCCGCGACGCCTTCGCCCGTGTCTTCAAAGGAAATCAATTCAGTGCCGAGACGTAGCTCCGCTCCGAGCTCTGTCGCGCGATGCCTAAGGATTGGCTCAAGCTTGTCCTGCGCAAAGCCTGCCATGCCTGCGGGCGACAGAGCCCTCTTTAGACCGGCTGGTGCTGTGTTTGTCGAGGGCGTCCAAGCAGCCTCGTCTATCACTGCCCCCACCAGGCTCTCAACGGTTGCACGCCGCAGCCGGAAATTTGGATCGACAACGGGAATTTGGTCGGCGATGCCGATGGCGCGAAAGAATTCGAGCGTATGTTCAGTGAAACCAGTTGCACGGGGATGCAGCGCGCTTCCACGATGCTTTTCGATGACGATTGTTTTGACGCCGCGCCAAGCGAGGAACGTCGCGGCGGAAAGGCCAACGAGGCTGCCGCCGATGATGATAACCTGGGTGTCGTGCATTGTAGTGTCCTTGTCGAGGTAGCTGTAAGCCACGCGGATAAGAACGGCTGCGATGCTCCGAAGAAGTGTCGTTGCAGACATGCCAACGGAGCGGACGTAGCGCGTCCGGATTCCGTCGTGGTCCGCGGCCCGAGGGCTGGATTGTGGCCTCCGGCATCAACCAGAAGCTGACCGGGGCTCACCAAAAAACCGGTCCACCATTTTCGACAAGCGCCGATTACGCGTTAACAGGCTCGGCGTCAAGAGATTGTCGCTGAATTGATCTCGATGGCGGACATCAACGCTAAGCGGACTTGGCAAGCAGGCCGGCTGCTTATAGGCGGCTAGCCCATCTACCTTAACGTCCGAAAAGAAGGCGCGAAGCTGCCCTTATCCCTTCGGCCCGTGATGACCGCTTCGGGCCGAACTCGGACGACATTCCCCGATATCTGGATGTCCGCTATCGCCTTCAGGACTCTAGCATCGTACAGTTCGCTCCCGGCACCTTTCCGGACGTTCCAACCATACTAAATTCTTGATATGCCTTGTTTATCTGCCGGCATGTATCCGACGTAATGGCGGGCCGGCGGTTCCAATCCGCTCAAGAGCATGTATCGGAACAACAGATTAGCTGATCCAGACTATCACAACCTTCCGCTTTAAGTATTCTGTCGGACACCCTTCAAATGTGGCTCCCCAAGTGGTAAGCTCTTTATCTTTGATCGCGTGTCATAGGTTCCGGGGTTCGGCAGCGATGCACCATCATACTCGTTTGTTACCGTTTCCCCATCCACCTCCGCCGGCTGTTTCCATCGTAATGGTCGTGCCTGCCTTCACGCTGGTCGTACTCTTGCCCGGCAGACTGCGTTCTCCGTCCGCATCCAAAATGCGGATCCGCGATCCACGAGCCGACGATCCGCCCATGACGCCCCAGGGTTGGTGCCGTGTGCGGTCGAGATGAACCGTGAGAACCGAATCCGCATTGACCAGAATGGTTCTTCGAAGACCGAGGCCGCCGCAGAATTCGCCGGCGCCACCGCTACCGTCGATCAAGCCGTAGTCGAGGACCGTCAGCGGATATGCCCGCTCGATCAGTTCCACGGGTGAATTGGCGGTATTGGTCATGTGGCAGTGGACGCCGCTGGCGCCAGCCTTGCCTGTAAGGCCGCCCTGGCCGCCGGCATAGGTTTCCACGTAGGAGTAGGAGCGGCCGGTGGCCGGATCTGTTCCACCGAGGATGAGCGCATTCATGCTGCCGGTCGATGCGGCTATGGGCATGTCCGGCCGGATCTGGTTGAATGCGCCGATCAGGGCATCGGTGATGCGCTGGCTGGTGATCGAGGTGCAGAGCGCGACGGGCGAGGGCGCGGCGGCATCGACGATCGATCGTTCCGGGGTCTTCAGCACGATCCGGCGAAACAGTCCGGCATTCGAGGGGATGTCGGGATCGAGCATGGCCTTGACCACGTAAAGCACACAGCTTGCCGTCAGGAAGACCGGCGCGTTGACCGGTCCCGCCACCTGTCCGGACGTGCCGGTAAAGTCGGCATGCAGGGTGCCATCGGTGATGGTGAGATTGACCGCGACCGTGAGGTCCACGTCTTTCCCGGCCTCATGCCATTCGAGCGTATCGGAAAACTGACCTTTGCGCCCTTCCAGGGCACGAAACGCGTTTTCCAGTCGCTTTTCGGTGGTCGCGAGCAAGGTCGTCACGGCCGTGTGAAACCGCTCCTCTCCTGTGCGTTCGATGAGGGCGGCGAGACGACGCGCACCGGTCGTGTTGGCGGCGGCCTGGGCCAGAAGATCACCCGCCACCATGTCGGGCGTGCGGCTCGCCAGCTTGAACAGCGCAAGCGTCGAATGCTCCACCGTTCCATTGCGCATCAGCACCATCGGCGGTACGCGCAGGCCTTCCTGCGTGATGTCAACGGTGCCGAGCGCCAGGCTTCCCGGCGCGAAGCCGCCGAGGTCGACCTGATGCGCCATGTTGGCGACGTAGCCAAGGCGGCGGCCGTCTTCGGCATCGACAGGCGCTATGACGACGACGTCGGGCAGGTGCGAACCGGTGAGCCAAGGATCATTGGTGACGACCATCGTTGCGGCGGCGATGTCTTCGCCGAGGTTTTCGATCGTGCGACTGACGACGCCGGCAATCAGGCCGAGATGGACGGGAATGTGCTCGGCCTGCGCGATGAGCTGGCCCTTTGCATCGAACACGCCGCAGGAAAAGTCGCGACGGTCGCGGATGTTGATCGAATGGGCGGTGCGGATCAGGGCCGCCCCCATTTCTTCCGCAACCGCCTGCAGACCGTGGCGGACGACTTCGGCCAGAATGGTGTCGTTCTTCATTTCTGCATCCTGATGATGAGATTGCCATGGCTATCGACGACGAGCGTCTGGGCGCCGACGATCAACGTCGTGTCATGCTGCTCGATGATCAGCGGTCCTTGAAGTTCTGTTCCGATCGCGAGCTTGGCGCGATCGTAGACAGGAACCTCGACCATGGCGCCCTCGAACCACAGCGGTGAGCGAGCGATCACCGGGTCGTCGCTGGCGGTGATGGTGGGAACCGGCAGTCGGTCGGATGGTGGTGGGGCGCTGGCACTGAGACGCAGCATGGAAATCTCGATGCTCTCCCCGCGCCGGGCGTAACCGAAGCTGCGCTGGTGGGCCTGGTGAAACGCCTCCACCGCAGCGTCAAGCCCATCCGCGGTCCAGTGGATCGGCAACTGGTGCCCCTGGCCGCGATAGCGCATTTCCAGGACGGGAGACAGCGTCACCGACTTGAAGTCGATCCTGTCCCTGTTCGCCTGATCGATGATCTTGCTCACCAGTATCTCGATCGCCGTGCGGATATCGGAGTTGGACATGCCATCGGTCAGGCCGGAGATCATCGATGTCTCGTCGTGCTTCCACGGCGCAAGCAGGAGGCCGATCCCGCAGAGCAGGCCCGGCGAGGGCGGCACGATGACGGTCTCGACATCCAATTCGGCGCAGAGATCGACCGCATGCAACGGACCGGCGCCGCCGAAGGCCATCACGGCAAAATCCCGCGGCTCAAGCCCGCGTTCCACGGTAATGCGCCGCATGCCGCGCACCATGGCGGCGTTGACCACCTGCAGGATGCCGACCGCCGCCTCCTCGACGGAGATGCCGAGCGGACCGGCGACGTGGGTTTCCACGGCCCTTGCGGCCCTCTCCCTGTCGATGACGATCCCGCCGCCGATCTCGCGGCCCGGTCGCAGGCGACCGAGAAGGACATTGGCGTCGGTCACGGTCGGGCGCTCGCCCCCCTTGCCGTAGGCGGCGGGGCCTGGTCTTGCGCCGGCGCTTTCCGGACCGACCTTCAGGAGGCCGCCGGCATCGACATGGGCGATCGATCCGCCACCGGCGCCGAGCGTGATGATGTCGAACATCGGCACGCGCAGCGGAAAGCCCTCGATCTCGCTCTCGTAGCGGGTGAGGATCTGGCCATCCTCGATCAGGCCGACATCGAAGCTGGTGCCGCCCATGTCGATCGTCACGACATTCTTGTAGCCGGCGGCTTCGGCGAAGCGGCGGGCGCCGATCATCCCGGCTGCCGGACCGGACAGGCAAGTATGAACGGCCTTGACGCCGCTTGCGGTTTCGATCGGCATGACGCCGCCGCCCGATTGCATGATCGCGGGTTCCACCGTCACGCCGTCGGAAACCAGCGTATTGGCGATGCGCTCGAGATAGTCCTTCAGGGGCGGCATCAGATAGGCGTTCATGACCGTCGTCGAGGTGCGCTCGAACTCGCCAGGTTCTGCGAGAACGTCGGAGGAGATCGAGATTTTGAGCTCGGGCGCCATGGCGTGAACGATTTCGGCGGCACGCCGTTCGTGCGCCGGATTCGCGTAGGAATGCAGGAACGAGATCGCGACGGTCTCGATGCCGGCGGTGAGCATCGCGCTGATGGCGTCACGGACCGTCTCCTCGTCGAGAGCTTCAGTGACTGTGCCGTCAGGCGCGAGCCGCTCGCGGATCTCGTAGACGAATTCGCGGGGCACGAGCGGCTCCGGCTTGCGTGCATACTGGTCGTAGAGATGGGCACGCGTCTGGCGGCCGATGGCCAGGACATCGCGAAAGCCGCGGGTGATGAGAAGCGCGGTACGGGCGCCGCGCCGCTCCAGGATCGCATTGGTGGCAACGGTCGTGCCATGGGCAAAACCGGACAGCTCATTTGCGGCGATGCCAGCCATGCCAAGCGCCGTGCGGGCGGCATGGACCACGGCCGTCGCCTGATGACCGGTCGTCGTTGGCGTCTTCACGAAGAAGGTCTTGCCGGTTTCCTCTTCGAAGAGGCAAAGGTCGGTGAAAGTGCCGCCGACGTCACATCCAATGCGGTAGACCATGGTTCAGCCTGCCGTTGCGGTGGTGAGATCGCTGGTCAGCTGACCGGCGAAGGGATAGAGCGCGGGCGAGCCGCCGCAATGGATAAAGAGAACCGAGCTCCCCCTGGCGATGCTCCCTGCCTCGACGCAGCCCATGATGCCGGCGAAGGCCTTGCCGGTATAAACGGGATCAAGCAGCACGCCTTCCTTGTTGCCGGCGAGCTTGATCGCTGCATTGCCGGCCTCGGAGGGAATGGAATAGCCGGGGCCGATATAGTCATTCTCGATGCGGATCTCGTCCGCCGTCCAGCGCCGGTCATCGTCGAGAAACTCGGCTGCAGCATTGGCCATCACGGCGATACGCTCGCTGAAGGGAACGGCACTCCCGGTCACGGCGATGCCGATCACTTCCGTCTTTGGCATGAACATGGCGCAACCGACATGCAGGCCGGCCAGCGTGCCGCCCGAACCGACCGGCGCGACGATATAATCGGGCGTCGCGGTGCCCGTGGCGGCATATTGCTCGGCAAGTTCCTTCACGGCATTCACATAGCCCATGGCACCCAGCGCGGAGGCGCCGCCGAGCGGGATGATATAGGCCTTTTCGCCGCGGGCTTCGGCTTCCGCTGCATGATGATCCATGCGCGGATTGATCTCAGTAAAATAGGCGTCCGGATCGAGGAAATCGATCTCGGCCCCGAACAGGTGATCGAGAAGCAGATTGCCCTGATACAGATCCGGGCGGTTGCCGCGCAGGACGAGGATCGGCTTCATGCCGAATTTGCGGGCGGCGGCCGCGGTCATGCGGGCATGGTTGGACTGATGTCCCCCGGTGGTGATCAACACGTTCACGCCCTGCGCAACCGCATCCGCCATCAGATATTCGAGCTTGCGCACCTTGTTGCCGCCGCCACCGAAGCCCGTGAAATCGTCGCGCTTTACGGAGAGAAAGATGCCGAGCTCGCTGCTCAGGCGCTCCATCTTTTCGATCGGTGTCGGCAAAAAGCCGAGGGAGAGGCGGGGGATGTCTTCAAGTTTCATGAAATGCTCCTCGTGTCTCGACCACTGCCTGTCGGCGTGTCGGCGCATGCAATCAAAATATATCATATATCCTGTATCCTGACTGGCAAGGTGCTTTTATTTGTGGCATGCAACAGATTGAGGCAGATGTACCCACCGACCGTCTGACGACCTCGAAAGGAGCTGATATGGCAGAGCCCGTCATCCGCGTGTCCAGCCTGAAAACCTCGTTCCGGCGCAAGGGCGTCTGGCTGCCGGTTGTTCGCGACGTGTCCTTCGATGTCGCTGCCGGAGAGACGGTGGCGCTGGTTGGCGAAAGCGGGTCGGGCAAAAGCGTGACGGCCATGTCGCTCATGCGTCTCTATCAGCCCGCGACCTGCCGCATCGAAGGGGAGGTCAGGCTGGAGGGGCAGGACCTGCTGAAGCTTTCCGAAGGCAGGATGCGCGATATTCGGGGCAATCGCATCGCGATGATCTTTCAGGAGCCGATGACCAGCCTCAATCCGTCGCTGACGATCAGCGACCAGATATCCGAAGTGCTTGTCGCCCATCGCGGCCTGTCCCTGAAGGCGGCCGTCAAGGAAACGCTCGCGCTGATGGAGAAGGTTCGCATCCCGTCTGCGGCAAAGCGCATGGAGGAATATCCGCATCAGCTGTCCGGCGGCATGCGTCAGCGCATTATGATTGCGATGGCACTGGCCTGCCGTCCGCGCCTCCTGATCGCCGACGAGCCGACGACGGCGCTCGACGTGACGATCCAGGCGCAGATCCTCGAACTCATCAAGCTCTTGCAGGAAGAGGAGGGCATGGGCGTTCTCTTCATTACCCACGACATGGGTGTTGTCGCCGAAATTGCCGACCGCACGATCGTCATGTACAAGGGCGAAGCGATCGAGCGCGGGGCGACGGAAGACATTTTTGCCGATCCGCAGCGCGCCTACACCAGGGCACTCCTGTCCGCGGTGCCGAAGCTCGGTTCAATGGCTGGCGAGCCCGGCCCGGTCCGGTTCCCGCTGATCGACGTGGAAAGCGGTGATCCTGTCGAGATGCCTGCTGTTGCAGATACGGTATCGGCAGAACCGGTTCCGCTGCTTGAGGTCCGCGATCTCACCGCCCGGTTTGATATCGGTGGTGGCTTTCTGGGCGCCGTTTCGGGCCGGGTGCATGCGGTAGAGAACGTCTCCTTCGATCTGAAGGCGGGCGAAACACTGGCACTGGTCGGCGAGAGCGGCTGCGGCAAATCGACGACGGGCCGCGCGATCATGCGCCTGCTCGATGCCAATTCCGGATCGGTCAAGCTTGAGGGCAGGGAGATCCTTGATCTCTCCGGCAAGCAACTGCGCGACATGCGCCGCCATATCCAGATGATTTTTCAGGATCCCTTCGCGTCGCTCAATCCGCGCATCGAGGTGGGGGATGCGATTGCAGAGCCGCTGCTTGCCCATCATATTGCCTCGGACAAGAAGGACGCCCGCGAACAGGTGGCCGACCTGATGGTCAAGGTCGGGCTGCAGCCGGACATGGCCGGTCGCTTCCCGCACGAGTTTTCCGGCGGCCAGCGGCAGCGCCTGTGTATCGCCCGGGCGCTTGCCATGGCGCCGCAGGTCATCGTTGCGGACGAGGCCGTGTCGGCGCTCGATGTCTCGATCAAGGCGCAGGTCATCAACCTGATGCTCGACCTGCAGGAAAGCATGGGCCTTGCCTATCTGTTCATCTCGCATGACATGGCGGTGGTCGAGCGGATGAGCCACCGCGTCGCGGTCATGTATCTGGGTGAGATCGTCGAGATCGGGCCGCGCCGCTCGATCTTCGAAAATCCTCAGCACCCCTACACGCGGCGCCTTCTGGAAGCGGTGCCGATCCCCGACCCAAGCCGGCGTGGCATCCGCCGCGGCCTCAGCAATGACGAGATCAAGAGCCCCGTCAGACCCTTGTCCTATGCCGTGCCGAAGCGGGCTTATCGCGAAGTGTCGCCCGGGCATCTGGTGCAGGTCTTCGGCGAGGATTTGAGCAATGCGGCAGCCGCGGCCTGATGCTTGGGAAAGGAAATAGAGACATGTCGACGCAGAACCGGGTTGCGATGATCAGCGGCGCCTCGCGCGGGATCGGCGCTGCCATCGCGGAAAAGCTTCTTGCCGAAGGCTGGGCCGTGAGCCTTGGGGTGCGCACGCCCGAAGCCTCCGTCTTTGCCGGCAACCCGAGTGCCTTGGTCTGCCGTTTCGATGCGCTTGATCCGCAAAGCGAGCGGACCTGGGTGGATCAGACGATCAGCCATTTCGGCAGGCTGGATGGACTGGTGCACAATGCGGGCATGATGATCCCGAAATCCGTGCTGGAAGCAGAAGACGCCGACTTCGACCTGATCTTCAACGTCAATGTCAAATCGCCGATGCGGCTTTCTCAACGCGCCTGGCCGCATCTGGAAAAGGCAGCCGCCGGTCGCGTGGTGACGGTCGCGTCTCTCTCCGGCAAGCGGGTCAAATCCGCCGGCTCCGGCCTCTATGCCATGTCGAAATTTGCAGCGGTCGCCTTGGGGCATGGCCTTCGCCAGTGCGGCAAGGATAGCGGTGTTCGCTCGACGATCATCTGTCCGAGCTTTGTCGCGACCGACATGGGAAATGCCCTCGCCAATCGCGACAGCACGGAATTGACCCAACCGGAAGATCTAGCCCGGATCGTTCATATGGTCCTCGAACTTCCCAGGACAGCGAGCATTGCCGAAATTCCGGTGCATTTCAGCGTGGAAGACTGCTACTGACATGAACGCTCCCCTCCTTCATCGCGGCCCGGCCATGACCCCCGTCGCTGATTCCGAAACGCATCCCAATGTGGTCGATGTGGCGATCGTCGGTGGCGGCATCATCGGCGTTTCCGCCGCCTTCTTTCTCGCCCGGCAAGGAATTCGCGTTGCCCTTCTCGAAAAGGGCGAGATCGGCGGCGAACAGTCCGGCCGCAATTGGGGCTGGGTGAGGCTTGCCGGCCGCGACCTGCGCGAGCTGCCGCTGATGCTGCAGTCCCACGCCATCTGGGACACGTTGCGCCAGGAAACCGGGGTGGATGTGGGCTATCGCAGGCGCGGGATCGTCTATGCCGCAAAGACGCCCGAGGCGCGCGATCGCCATCAGCGCTGGGCGCTGGCTGCACGCGGATTCGGCATTGATGCGCGAATCCTCGATCCTGCGCAGGTCGCGGGCTTCGTGCGGGATCTGAACCGCACGGTGTTAGGCGGCCTCCACGTGCTGGAAGATGCAGGGGCCGAGCCACAGCTTGCCGCACCCGCCATCGCCTGCGCAGCGCAGGCGGCAGGCGCCATCCTTCTTCAGCAATGCGCCGTGCGTGGTCTCGATATCGAAGCGGGCAGGGTTTCCGGCGTAGTGACCGAGAAGGGCCGCATACGAGCCTCGACGGTGATCGTTGCCGGCGGTGCCTGGTCTTCGCATTTCCTCTCGCGGCATGGGGTGCGCCTGCCGCAGTTGAAAGTTCTTTCTTCCGTCTTGCGGACGGCACCTGTCGATGCAGGGATCGAGACGACAATGGGCTTTTCGGATTTCGCCATCCGCAAGCGGCTCGATGGTGGTTTCACCGTCGCGTCCTCGGCCACCAGCCTCGCCGATATCGTGCCGGACAGTTTTCGCTTCTTCAGGCAGTTCATGCCAGCCTTCCGGCTGGAACGGAAATCGCTGAAACTGCGCTTCGGCAGGCCGTTTTTCGACGAGCTGGTCGAATACCGCCATCGCGGTCTGGACAAAGAGAGCATTTACGAGACGATCCGGGTGCTCGATCCGACGCCGGATCTGGACCTGCTGGCACGGGTCGAAGCCCATCTGAAGGTCGGCATCCCGGCCTTTCGCGACGTGCCGATCCTGCAGAAATGGGGCGGCATGATCGATACCATGCCGGATGTGATCCCTGTGATCTCGAAGGTTGAGGCGTTGCCGGGCCTTGTGATCAGCACCGGCTTCTCCGGCCATGGTTTCGGCATCGGTCCGGGGGCGGGGCGCCTCTTGTCCGAGATCGTGACGGACCGAACGCCCTGCGTCGATCCGACGCCGTTCCGCTTCTCACGTTTCAGCGATGGCAGCCCGATCGAGATCCAAAGCTGGCTCTAGCTAGACTTCCTCGGCCGGCCCGATTTCCAGGGGCAGGGCCGCATTGCCGGCCCATTCGTGCCAGGAGCCGACATAGATCTTCACCCTGTCGAAGCCTGCCAGCTTCAGGCCGTAAAGCGCCGTCGCCGCACGGGCGCCGCGGTGGCAATAGGTGATGATCTCGCGATCCGGTGACAGGCCGGCCCTTTCGGCGATCTCGCGGATCTCGTCGGCGGGACGGTATTTCCCGTCCCGCAGCATGTCTTCGTAGAAGGCGAAATGCGAATGCGGGATGCGGCCGGCACGGGCGCAGCAGGGATGCAGGAAGGTGCCTTCGAATTCCGTGCGGCGGCGCACGTCGAAGATGTCGGCTTCATGCCGGAGAACCTCTTCGGTGGAGGCGGCCAGTTCACGATGAAAGGCGACATCGCCGTCCGATTGCCGGATGGCATCCGGTAAGCCCGCACCCGGAGCGATATCGCCGCCCGCCGCTTTCCAGGCCTCGATGCCGCCATCCAGGATGAGACCGCCTTCGAGCCCGACCAGTTCGTAGAACCACAGGCCGCGCGGCGAGATCATTCCCGTCTGCTCCTCGAAAAAGACCGGCACGCGATCCTTGCCCAGACCGAGACGATCAAAAGCCTCGCGTGCGCCAGCGGCCATGCCGGCAATGCCCGCTTCGTCGCTTTCGGGAATGAAATAGTCATAGACATTGAGGCTTACCGCGCCGGGAATGCTGGCGTCGCGCCAGGCGGTTTCCGGGCGGACATCGACAGGAACCAGCCGGCCTTCCGGCAGCTTGCTGATGAGTTCGGCGGCAGTGATGAGCATGGCCGTTTCCTTGTATGGGCATTGATCAAATGGAGGGCAGCAGCGTTCCGATGTTCAGGGCCTGCGCATGTCTGAGGATGCGGGCTGCAAAGGCGATGTCGAAGACGTTGAGCCCGAAGCTCGAAAAATAGAGCGATGCATCCGCCGGTGGCTTCCAGCCATCCAGGAGAATGGCTGGAAGGTCCGCCGCCACGCGCTCGGCCGGAAATTGGCCGGCGCGATACATCTGGAAAAGGCTCTTGGCGCTCTTTTCCGCAAAATCACCCCAGAGATCGACGGTGACGATATCGGTCGCCGCGATGGTCTCGAACATCACTTCGTGGAAACCGACCTGCATGATCAGCCTGCCGGGCTTGACTACTGACGGGCCGATGAACGGTTGAGGCGCCGATGTGCAGCAGATGATGACATCGGCGTCTGCGACGGCCTCGGCGAGATCGGCGTGGGGCAAGAGCCGGGTTGCTGAGGGGGAACTGGCCTTGCCGATCAACCTGTCGAGATGCGCCGGCGTGCGGTTCCAGAGGTGGATCGTCTCGATCTTCGGAAACAGCGAGAACAGCATGTCGAGATGCGTCTGCGCGTGAGCACCGGCCCCGAGAAGCGCAGCGGAGCGTAGGCCGCCGGGCTTCAACGCACGTATCGCCGCAGCCGACACGGCGGCTGTGCGCATGCGGGTGAGAAGGGCGCTCTCGACGCTCCCGATGGGTGCCCCATCGGCAAGGCGGTTGATGATGGTCGTGCTGCTGATACTCGGCAGATCGCCGATCGGTTCGGCCCGGTGCACGGTCCATTTGAGGCCCGCCGCGTCATACGCGCCGCCGACGAAGGCGGGCAGGCCATAGGCCTTGTTGCGCGGGTCGGCCCCGAGCGGCATGACGCTTTCGGCAACCATGCCCGCCTTGCCGTCGCGCAGGAGCCGGATCGTCGCGCGCACGTCCTCGAGTGCCGCCGCCCAATCGAGAGCGCCGGCCTTGATGGCATCGTCGCGAGAGAGATGCCGGATCGTGCTCATGCGGCCTCAGCCTCGCGGCCCATGAGGTCGAGCCAAGTCGCGATCGACTGCATGAAGCGGCGAAAGCCTTCGAGCGTCATGAATTCGTCGATCCCGTGCGCATTGCCGCCGCGGCCGGCACCCGCGAGCAAAAAGGATTGGGCGTGCGGCGCAAAGGCATAGGCAGGCGCAGCACCGATCGCCCAGGGCCAGATCTGCGGCGCGGAATTCGCCGTCGTCTCGTAGCTTTTCAGAAGTGCCGCAACCCCTGGCGCATCGGCGGCAAAGCGAAAGCCCGGATAGCTGTCGGCGA
Source organism: Affinirhizobium straminoryzae (assembly GCF_007004135.1). Lineage (GTDB taxonomy): Bacteria > Pseudomonadota > Alphaproteobacteria > Rhizobiales > Rhizobiaceae > Neorhizobium > Neorhizobium straminoryzae. The sequence goes on along the minus strand of NZ_VJMG01000039.1, from coordinate 21,631 downwards.
CATTGAGAACCGCGCCAGGGACGGCACCCAGCCTCCGGCGGTAGTCGGCGAGAAAATCGGCGGGGTCCAGCGATGGTGGCGTGCGCAGTTCGAAGCTTGCGCGGGCGCCATGGGGGATGACGCCGTCTGCACGCAAGGGCAGGCTTTCCAGGCTCGACAGGTTAAACGATGCCGTAGACAGCACATGCTCGAGCAGCACTTGCGCACTGCCGTCCAGCGACAAGGCTTCCGTGTTGCGAAAGCGCAGTTCTGCCACCGGATCAAAGGTCCTCGCCAGTGTGGTGACGATGCCGATCGCTTCGTCATCAAGGGCAATTTTCGCCAGTTCCCCGGTTGGCGGCTTGCCAATCAGGGACAAGGCCTCGAGCAGGCGGCTCACGGGGTTGGCGATCCAGGGTGCATTGCTGGAATGGATGGCCGCCTTCGGGCCGCCCCACGGGCCGCCATCGACGCGCACTTCGCCCTTGGCAATGCCCGAAAAGCCCAGATAAACGCGCGGCGCCCCGCCGCCATATTCGCAGAAGGACGGGAAGATGGCGGAGGCGCTTGTGCGGACGGGGCAGTCAGGATCGGCGAGATAGTCACGCATCGCGCCGCTGCCGCTTTCTTCCTCGCCATCGACAAGGATTTCGACGTTGACGCGCAGCTTGCCTCTATCCAGCAGCGCCTTGATGGCATGCAGCATGCCGGCGAGAGGCCCCTTGTTGTTTTCCGCGCCACGGGCGACGAAACTTTCGCCGATGCCGTCGAAAGCGACGATGCCGCCTTGGAACGGATCGACGGACCAGCCCTCCGGCGTGGCCGGCATTACATCATACATGTTGTAGAGGATGACAGTCAGCGGTGACCCGACATCCAGGCGGGCGTGAAGCACCGGCGGGCGACCGCGCGAGGATGCTGCGGAGACAATCGATGCGCCGAGCTCCGTCTTCAACCAGTCGGTGACGGCGTCGGCCTGACGGCGCAGCTGCTTTTCATCCCCCCTGACCGACGGAATGGCGCACCATTGGCTTGTCAGGTCGAGGGCGGCCTCGAATGTCGCGTCTGAAATCACAGCCTGATCCTCGGGTTCAGCCAGACATAGGCGAGATCAACGAGAAAGTTGACGATGACGAAGACGGCGGCAGCAAACAAGACGACGGCCTGCACGACGGGGAAGTCACGGTTCTGGATCGCTTCGACGGCAAGACGCCCAATGCCAGGCCAGGCAAAAATCATCTCCGTCACCAGAGCGCCCCCCAGCAGCGAGGCAAAATACATGCCCTGGACGGTGATGACCGGGATCAGCGCGTTGCGCAGCGCATGGTGCACGATGATCCGCCACGACGAAATGCCCTTGGCGCGCGCGGTGCGGATGTAATTTTCTCCCAGAACCTCGATCAGGCTCGCCCTGACCAAGCGGGTGATGGCGCTGAGATAATAGGCGCCGAGCGCGATCGACGGCATGATGAGGTGCGCAGCCGAGCCGATGCCACTCGACGGCAACCAGCGCAGTTTCAGCGAGAAGAAGATGATCAGCAGCAATGCCAGCCAGAAGACGGGAATGGCCTGGCCGAGCAGCGAGATGATGCGGATGGCAAAATCAATGGCGCTGTTCTTGCGAATGGCCGCGATGGTGCCGAGCACGAACCCCAGCAGCGAGCTCCACAGCAGCGCCGTCATGGCCAGAAGGGCTGTCGCCGGCAGGCGTTCGATCAAAAGGCCGAGCGCGGGACGCTGGAAGCGCAAGGAGGTTCCCAGTTCGCCGGTTAAAGCGCTTGCCAGAAAGCGGCCATACTGGACCCAGATTGGATCGTTGAATCCCATCGCCTGACGGAAGGCTTCGAGTTCTGCGCGCGAAGCGTCCGGCGACATCATCATCGCCGCCGGATCGCCGGTCAGAAACAGGGCGAAGAAGACGATGGCCGAGACGCCAAACATGACGACAAGGCCTTGCAGTGCGCGTCCGGTGATGAAGCTCAGGGTCTTCATGGCTTACGTATTCCTGCTGTCGGCACGCCGCACGAGCCAGTCGCCGATGAGGTTGCAGCCAATCACCAGCGCGCCGATGACGAGGCCCGGGTAGAGAACCAGCCAGTTGGCGAGCAGGATAAAGGCGCGGCCTTCACCGATCAGGTTGCCAAGCGTCGGGGTCGGCGGCCGCACGCCCAGCCCGAGAAAGCCGACGGAGGCTTCCAGAATGATCAGCCGCGGCAGGTCGAGTGTCATCAGGACCGTGATCGGCCCGACGATGTTGGGCAGGACATGGCGAAAGATGATGACCATGTCCGACAGGCCGATGGAGCGTGAGGCGTCGATATATTCCAGCTCGCGGATTTCGAGCGTCTTTGCCCGCGCGACACGGGCAAAGACCGCCCAGCCGGTGACGCCGAGCACGACAACCAGATTGCCCATGCTGGGGCCGATGACGGCAACGATCAGCAGGATGAGGAGAATGAACGGAATGGCAAGCTGGACGTCGACGGCGCGCATGATGATGATGTCGAACCAGCCGCGGTAATAACCGGCGATCATGCCGAGTGTCGTGCCAAGCACCACCGAGATGGCAGAGGCGGCGAGAACGATGGACAGCGATATCGCCGTGCCAAGTCCCAGCCGGGCGAAAAGGTCTCGCCCGAGCTGGTCAGTTCCCAGCGGATGCCACTCTCCGCCGATGACGGAGAGTGGTGGCTTGAATGTCGCGGTAAGGGTGCCGCGCACCGGATCGATCGGCCACAGCAGTGGCACGAGGACGCAGAGCGCCAGAACCGTTACCAGCAGGAACCCGGCGAACAGGGCGTCCGCGTTTTCCCTGACATTCCAGAACCGTGTCATGCTGACCTTACTGCTTCTTGATGTCGAAGATCGGGATACGCGCGTCCGGACGGCCCTCGAAAGTCACCGATTTCGCCTTGGCGTAAAGCGCATCTTCCTGGTAGAGCGGGATGACGGGCACCTGTTCGACGGCCAGATCCTGGATCTGGTTGAAAACTGCCGCCCGCTTGGTCGGGTCCACGATCGAGCGGCTTTCATCGAGCAGCTTGTCCAATGCCGGAATGGAGGCCGTGGAGTAGGGTTCGCCGGTCTTGAAGATGGCATAGACCGCAGCGTCGGCATCCAGCGTCTGGGTGGAGCCCCAGCCGAGCATGAAGATCGGTCCCTTGCGCGGAACCTGCTGCGTATAGACGGACCAGTCGAGGACTTCCTGATCGACCTTGACGCCGATATCGCCGAATTGCTGGGCAATCGCCTGGGCCACCTCACTGTCCTTCATGTAGCGGTGGGTCGACTGCACCTTGATCGAGAAGCCGTTCGGGAAGCCTGCTTCTGCAAGCAGCGCCTTTGCCTTCTTCGGATCATACGGGGTAACCGGCACATCCTTGTAACCGAAGTCGGCGGCACCGACCTGCGTGCCGCGCGGCGAGGCCATGCCCTGCAGGATGTTGGTCACGATCGACTGGCGGTCGATCGCCATGTTGAGCGCCTGGCGGACCTTGACGTTATCCAGCGGCTTCTCGCTCATCACCAAGCCGAGATAGATGGTGAGGCCACCGTTCTTGACCTGCACGAGATCGGCATCCGGGCTTGCCTTGACCATCGGTGCGATATCGACCGGCACGTTCTCGATCAGATCGACTTCGCCGGTCAGAAGCGCCGTGATGCGGGCGGTGCCGTCTGGAATGGCACGCCATGTGACCTTGTCGATCGAAGGGGCGCCGCGCCAGTAGTCCTTGTTGGCTTCCAGGATGACATGCTGGTCCGGGATGAATTCAACGAACTTGTAGGGGCCTGTGCCGACCGGCTTGCGGGCGAAGACGTCATTGCCGACTTCCTTCACGTATTTCGGCGGAACGATATAGGCCGGATAGCGGCTCATGCGGGTTGGCAGGAGCGGATCGGGACCCTTCGTCTTGATGCGGACCGTCAGCGGATCGACGACAGAGACGCTGTCGATCGTGCGGATATAGGAGACGGTCGGTGACTTTGCGGCCGGATCGAGAACGCGATCGATGGTGAACTTGACGGCCTCTGCATCCATCACCTCGCCATTGTGGAACTTCACGTTGGGACGCAGCTTGAATTCCCAGGTGGTGTCGTCGATGGCGGTCCAGGACGTGGCGAGGCCCGGAACAAGTTTCATCTCCTTGTCGCGCATGACGAGCGTGTCGAAGATGTTATCGACGATCGTCGCGCTTTCCTTGAGGAAGCCGGGATCCATGGCGGTGGTGGAGGCGCCGCGCCCGACAGTCAGGTTGGCAGCCTCTGCGATTGCAGCGGTGATGGGCAGTAGCATTGACGCTGCAAGAGCGAGAGCGGCAAATTTTCTCATCGGGCCTTCACTTCCTCTGGGGTTTGTATCTCATATCCACGTCGCGCCCTCCGGCCTCATGCTGGCGGGCTGTTGATGAGATGACGATATATGATATATTCTTTCTGAGCAAGATATGGGCAATTTTGAATCCGTGTTAAAAAACGGGCAAATTTTCCAAAAGTGAGGAAGATGTGAGTACAGCTTTGTTCAATGCAGCCCCGAGAAAGAGCCTTGTCACCCATGTTGAAGAGGAAATTCGCGCGGCTCTGATCGAAGGGCGGCTGGAGCCCGGAACGCGGCTGGTCACGAAGGATCTGGCTGAATCGCTCGGTATGAGCATCACGCCCGTGCGGGAGGCGCTTGTTCGTTTTGCAGCCTCCGGTGTCCTGACGGCGGAGCCCGCACAGTCCTTCCGTGTGCCGACAATGACTGTCGCCCAGTATTCAGAGATTTCCGAGATCCGCAAATCGGTCGAGGGTCTTGCCGCATTCAAGGCGGCCACCCAGATCGGTGCGCAGGACATCGGGCAGATGCAGGCGCTGTTGAAGAAATATCTCTCGGCCAAGGCCGACAAGGATCAGCATCTGGCTCTCACGCTGAACAAGGAGTTTCGCTTCGTACTCTATGCGGCGGCCCGCATGCCGACGCTGCTCGGCGTCATTGAAATGCTGTGGCTGAAGGCTGGCCCCGGCTTCAACTACCTTTATCCGGAAGCCCAGTCGGCATCGAATGAGCACCACAACTACGATGATCTGATGCACGCCCTTCAGAAGGGGCAGGCCGAGGAGGCGCGCGCGGCGATCGAGCACGCGATAGAAGACGGCGCACGGATCGTCCTCGAAGCCCTTGGCCGGCGCGAAGCGCAGTTGGTGGCCGTGAAGTGAAGCTCCCCGACAGGTTACCCAGCAGCAAGACCCACACTGCCAGTCATTGGGGCGTTTACGACATTGCGCGAAGCGGCAATGGTGACCTGTCCATAACGGGGACTGTGGAAGATCCGGATCCGTCACCAATCGGCCTCCACATGGCGGCCAACGATCTCAGGCAGGTCCGGATCGCAAAGCCTTCCATCCGCAAGAGCTGGCTGGAGAACGGTCCGGGTTCCAACCCTCATCTTCGCGGTCGCGAGCCGTTCGTCGAGGTGGAATGGGATGTCGCGCTTGACCGACTGGCGGGCGAGTTCCAACGGATCCGCGAAGAATTCGGCAACGAGGCGATCTTCGGCGGATCTTACGGCTGGGCAAGCGCCGGTCGCTTTCATCACGCACAAAGCCAGGTCCACCGCTTCCTGAACCTGATCGGCGGCTATGTCAGCCATGTCGACAGTTACAGTCTGGGGGCGGGCAAGGTCATCCTGCCGCATGTGATCGACGGTTTCAGTAGCCTTTTCAATCAGCACACGTCTTGGGACGTGATGGCAAAGGAGACGGAGTTGTTCGTCACCTTTGGTGGCGTGCCCGTCAAAAACGCCCAGATATCGCAAGGTGGCCCCGGCCGTCATCGCGTCGTCGCAGGAATGCGGGGCATGGCGCAGGCCGGCACGCGCTTCGTCAACATCAGCCCCGTCTCCGACAATATGCCGGTGACGAGCGAATGGCTGGCAATCCGCCCCAATACCGATGTGGCGCTGATGCTGGCCCTGGCTTACGTGCTGGAAACAGAGCGGCTCGCCGACCTTAATTTCCTGAACAGCCACTGTGTTGGCTACGATCGGTTCAGACCCTATCTCCTGGGGGAGACGGATGGCGACCCCAAGACACCCGCATGGGCATCCGCAATCTGTGGCGTCCCAGTGGAACGTATCGCGACGCTTGCGAGAGAAATGGCCGGAAGCCGGACGATGCTCAACGTGTCCTGGTCGCTGCAGCGCGCCGTGCATGGCGAGCAACCCTTCTGGATGGCCATAACGCTGGCCGCCATGCTTGGACAGATCGGCCTACCGGGAGGTGGATTCGGCCTCGGCTACGGTGCGATGAATTCGGTCGGCAATGACAATGTCCGCTTCAAGTTCGGAGATGTCCCGCAAGGCCGAAACCCGGTCAAGACCTTCATCCCGGTCGCACGTATTGCCGATATGCTGCTCAATCCGGGCGAAAGCTTCACCTATAACGGCAAGGTGTACAGCTATCCCGATATCAGGCTGGTCTACTGGGCGGGCGGCAACCCCTTCCATCATCACCAGGATCTCAACCGGTTGCTGAAGGCCTGGGAGAAGCCAGAAACGATCGTCGTCAACGAGCCCTACTGGACGGCGACGGCAAAACTGGCGGATATCGTCCTGCCGGTCACGACCTCGTTGGAACGCAACGACATCGGCGCCGCAAGCGGCGAGGATTTTGTCGTGGCGATGAAGAAGGTGGAGGACCCTTTCGGCCAGTCGCGCAACGATTTCGACATCTTCGATGATCTGGCCAGGCGCATGGATATCGATTTTTCCGATGGCCTCGACGAGAAGGGGTGGCTGCGCCGTATCTATGCGGTCTCGAAAGAAAATGCAGCCGCCAGTAACATCGCTCTGCCGGATTTCGAAGCATTTTGGGACACGGGCCTGCTGGATCTTGGGTCTTCCGCCGCGCCGGTTGTCATGCTGGAGGCATTTCGCGGATCGCCCGTCGAGCACCCTGTTCCGACGCCGTCGGGGCGCATCGAGATCTTTTCCGAGACAATTGAAGGCTTTTCCCTGGCCGATTGTCCGGGCCATCCTACATGGTTTGAGCCGCCGGAATGGCTGGGGGCGTCTGGCAGAGATGCAACCACACTGCATCTGATCTCTGATCAACCCGTGCGTCGGCTGCACAGCCAACTCGATGCCAGTCCGCACAGCAAGGCCGGCAAGATCGCAGGTCGAGAGCCGATCCATATTCAACCTTTGGATGCCGTCGCACGTGGTATTGCAGAGGGCGATCTCGTCGAGGTTTCCAACGGTCGCGGTCGACTGATTTCCGTGGCGGTGGTTTCGAACGCGATCATGCCAGGTGTCGCGCGGCTATCCACCGGTGCCTGGCTTGACATCGATTGGGACCGCAATATCGAACGGCACGGCAATCCCAACGCTGTCACGCTCGATATTCCGGCTTCGTCGTTGTCGCAAGGCTGCAGCGCCCAAACTTGCCTCGTCGCCATCCGAAGGCTCGACCCCACAGAAGCGAGGGCTGTCCTGGCTTTCGAACACCCGGAATTCCAAGCATGACAATTGGGCCCGACGTTGTCGGCTCTTGTGATGTAGGGCGGCCGCAATAGATTTATCGCACCGCGCGAAAGCCGGGATGCGACCCTGCCAGGCGGCGTGAGGCGAGATAACCGCTGTCTTTTAGTGTGCCGCGCATTGTGCGGCGGCCCGGAGCCACGGTGCATCAATGACCTTGCAAGCACGACATTCGTACCCGCGACAAAGTGTACATTGAGTTATGCTTATCCAAGCTGTGACCTCAGCGGACACACTTGATCAGGCGGCCTGGATCTTGTGCTTCCCCTATATCTTTCGCTGGTGTCGGTGCCTCGTGAAGCGGTCAGCGGACGAATGAAGGCGACGCGTGATCGTGCTTGACGAATATGTGCCCCTGATTGCGATCGGTGACGATCACCTTGCACCGTCGTTCGGCCTAGATTTCCAGCGCATAGAATGTCTCTGATGATTGCCGTCTGGCCCATATTTCAGCCGCGGAACAAATTTTCTATTAAAATGATAGATAAATAGGAAGCCGTTTTCGCTGGTATTGTGAACGGACATTTCTCGCCTTTGAACAACGCTCCATGTTGTCCGAAATTATCATCGGTAGGCAGCCAGCTCGTTGCCGACAAGCGAGTGCCAGATCAGCTCTGGAACCGGGCGAACCACGCGATCTTTCGCGCCTTTGGTCTTCACGGATAGACATATGCAGATTGCCGAAACGACTATGAAAACACTGGCCCGTTATGTGCCGCTCTGCCGGGTCACTCTTGCAGGAGTTCTTCTTCTTGGTGCGGCTGTGGCGCTTGGTTTCTCACCTGTTGAGGTTCCCCAATCCTTGCAGGCCCTGCTTCTGGCCGCCGGGTTGATCGGAATCATCTTCGCTCTCGGTCGCAAGCATCATGTCGTATACAGTGACAATGGAGAGAATGCGTGACAACGCTGAATGACTATCTCAGCCAGAAGAGAGAAGCAGTGCGTGTCCGCCGCAGCCGCATAACAAGCGGGGAAACGGGTCCTGTCACGCTCAAGGCGGCCGCAACCGCAGAAGGACGCAGCGGCGTGCGGCGCATTCGCATCCGTGATTTTCAGGTCATTACGGATAGCCCTCTCGATTTTGCGGGATACGACCTCGGTCCTTCCTCTCCGGAATTGCTGCTGGGCGCACTCTCCAGTTGCCTGACGCATACCTATTTGATTCATGCGGCAGATCAGGGCGTGCCGCTGGATTCGCTGAAAGCGGACGTCTCCGCAGTCATCGATCCGCGTGGAGGATCGGCGGGTCATGAAGCAATCCCGGTTTATCCGCATAACATCGCCTATACGGTGACACTCGTCTCATCAGCGACGGCCGAACAGATCGGAAAGGTCACCGCGGCGGTGGAAAAGTTCTGCCCCATTCTCAATCTCTTGAAACGTGGCACGGACGTGGTGGGCACGGTGGATCATCACCAGCCCACCGCACCGGCAGCTGACGCTGCCTGACCCTTGCTCCGACGTCCGTCGAACTGTGACCGGGCGTCCTCCGATTTCATTCGATGGCCCGTCTCGGGCCGGAACGAACGCGTGAGCCACGCGCCCTCCGAAGGACCAGTTGCAACTGCGCTACCTCCTGCCCTCAACATGAAGGACTGAATCTTGACCCTCTCCCGCCGTGATTTCCACAAAATCGCCCTTGCCGCAGGGGCATTCGTCGCCATGCCTGGCGGCGGCTTTGCCGCCTCTGAAGCGCCGGTTGCCGGCGGCACCCTGAAGATCGTCTATTTTCCGGAGCCAACCCAGCTTGTCGCGATCAACACCAGCGCCGGTGGCCCGCAGTTCATCGGCTCCAAGATTTTCGATGGCTTGCTGACCTATGATTATGACCTCACCCCAAAGCCGTCCTTGGCCAAGGAGTGGACGATCTCGCCTGATGGCCTTGAATATGTCTTCAGGCTTCGGGAGGGCGTCAAATTCCACGACGGCACGCCTCTCACATCGGCAGACGTCGCCTTCACCATCTTCCGCCTGAAGGAGGCGCATCCGCGCGGACGTGCGATCTTCGCGCAGGTCGTCGCGGTCGACAGTTCCGACCCGCTGGTTGCCAAGTTGAAGCTCGCCAAGCCATCGCCGGGACTGATCACCGCGCTGGCGGGATCTGAATCGCCCATCGTGCCGAAACACATCTTCGAAACGTTCAAGCCCACCGATAATCCCAAACCGGATCAGATTATTGGCAGCGGCCCCTTCGTTCTGAAGGAGTGGGTGCCCGGCAGCCATCTTCTCCTGGAAAAGAACCCCATTTATTGGGATGCGCCGCGCCCTTATCTCGACCGTGTCATCATCCGGCTCGTCAATGATGCTGGTGCACGCGCCGCCGCGCTCGAAACCGGCGAAGCGGACATCGGCCCCAATCCCGTTCCGCTGGCTGATCTGGAGAGGCTGAAATCAATCAAGACCCTCAACGTGGATGATCGGATCTATGCCTATGCCGGGCAGCAGAACCAGCTGGTGATCAATCTGGAAAACCCCTATCTCAAGGAGTTGAAAGTCCGCCAGGCCATAGCGCACGCTATCGATATCAAAGCGCTGATCAACGTCGTCCTGTACGGTTATGCCATTCCCTCCCCGACACCCATCAGTCCGGGTCTTCCGAAGTTTCACAACCCGGATATTCCGTTTGTGACCTTCGATACCAAGCTTGCAGAAAAGCTTCTGGACGAGGCCGGTTTCCCGCGCAAGGAGGGCGGCAAGCGGTTCAAGCTTCGTGTTACGACCAATCCCTTCAACCCGCAGACATATTCCGATTTCATCGCCCAGGCACTCTCGAAGATCGGCATCGAGCCCGATATCCAGAAGTTCGATTTCGCGACCTATGTGAAGGTCGTCTACACCGATCGCGCCTGGGATCTTTCGGTCGAGTCACTGTCGAATACTTTTGATCCGACAGCCGGCGTCCAGCGCGTCTACTGGAGCAAGAATTTCAAGATTGGACTGCCCTTCTCGAATGCCAGCCACTACGAAGACCCGGAGGTGGATCGCCTGCTGGAAGCAGCGTCGGCGGAGCCGGATCTCGACAAGCGCGCTCAGTATTTCAGGGATTTTCAGGTGATCATTGCGCGTGATCTTCCGGTGATCAATCTGGTTTCGCCGATCCAGCCGGTCGTCGGCAGCGTCAGGGTTCGCGACTATGCACAGGGCGCCGAAGGTCTCGGCGGCAATCTTTCTCGCGCCTGGTTCAAGGGTTGAATTGATCTAGGGGGAGAGGCTCGAATGCCTGCAACACGCATTGAAACGCGGCAGGGCTGGATCGGCGGCCGTCGTCTTGAGGTGATCGAGGCGGTGCAGCGCGCACTTGTGGAAGGTCTGAAGATACCCGACCACGATCGCTGTATCCGACTTGTCGAATATGAGCCGGATACCATCATCTCGCGTGGATTCCGTTGCTGAGCGCCTGGTTCGGCAATGGCGAGACGATGAAGATCATATTGATTTCGCTTGGCGCCTTTTTCCCAATGGCGCTGGCCGCCCAGGCCGGCTGTCAGAATGTGCCGGCACCCTTTCGCGAGATTGGCAGGGTCTTCGAACTTGATCGCCGCGCGACGCTGACGAAGATCGTTCTGCCGGCTGCCCTGCCTGCGATCCTCGCGGGCCTGGAACTGTCCCTGAACATTGCCTGGCTGGGAACCTTTGGCGCAGAGTATCTGATTGGCACCGGTTACATAAACGGCATGGGCGACGGCCTTGGAGCCTATCTCGCCGCGGCCCGCGAATATGCCCGCATGGACCAGGTGCTGCTCGGCGTTCTGTTCTTGGCCCTCATCGGGTTCGCCCTTGACCGGCTCATCATCGGATTCTCAAGGAGGCTCGTATCATGGCGGATAGCTTGACCCTTTATCGTGCGACGGCTTCTGATGCCGGCTCCGTTCGGGTTGCCGACGTCTCGAAAACCTTTCATGTCGAAAACCGCACTGTCCACGCGCTCGACAATGTCTCGTTGGACATCGGGTCTGGCGAGTTCATCAGCATTGTCGGGCCGAGCGGGTGCGGCAAGTCGACGCTGTTACGCTTCCTGGCGGGACTGGATGGGCCGGATAGCGGTCACATCAAGGTCGATGGTGAAGTCATTGATCGGCCGAGCCTGAAGCGCGGCATCGTCTTTCAGGACCATCGGCTGCTTCCCTGGTTCAGTGTCGAGAAAAACATTGCGCTCAGTCTCCACAGTGTCGCGGGCTCTGCGGCGGAAAAGCGGGAAAGGGTGCAATACCTGATCGATCTCGTCGGTCTTGCCGGCTTTGAAAAAGCCCTGCCGCATGAGCTTTCCGGAGGCATGTCGCAGCGGGCCGCGATCGCCCGAGGGCTTGCACCTCGCCCGCCGCTGTTGCTGCTTGACGAACCGCTTGGCGCACTGGACTCCCTGACGCGCAGTCATCTTCAGGATGAGTTGCTGGCGATCTGGCAGAAGGAGAGAAGTACGGTCGTCATGGTGACGCATGATGTTGAAGAGGCGATTTACCTGTCGGACCGGGTCGTGCTCATGGAGCCGCGTCCGGGCCGAATTTCCAGGATCTTCGACATTGCCAGCGATCGGCCGCGTCATCGCGATGACGCCGACTTCGTGGCCACCCGTCGTGACATAACGGACCTTCTTGCCAAGCGTAAGTGAGGTTCTATCGGATCTTGCGCTGTGGAGCAGAGCCCGGGCTTCGAAAGCGCGATGCTCTCGGATGCGACCATACGCTTCGAAACAGTCCCAGCCGTGCGGATGACGTTGTGGGTCCGCACTCAGCACAAAAGGACGCCGCCAGATTTATGCGTCTGGCGTCGTCCTCCAAGCTTGATTTAGAAGTCGTAACCGCCGCCGGGTGCCGCGGGAACGGCAGACTTTTCTTTCGGCAATTCGACGATCAAGGCCTCGGTGGTGATGAGAAGACCGGCAACCGATGCCGCGTCCTGCAGGGCCGTGCGGACGACCTTGGCGGGATCAACAATGCCTTCCTCCAGCAGATCGACAAACTTTTCCGATTGCGCGTTGAACCCGAAGGTCGGCGACGGGTTTTCGGCGATCTTGCCCACGACGATGGAGCCTTCCACGCCGGCGTTCTCGGCGATCTGGCGGATTGGGGCTTCAAGAGCCTTGATGACAATCTGGATGCCCGCCTGAATATCCACATTCTCATTCTTGAGGCCCGTCAGGCCTTCCCGCGCCCGGAACGAGGCGACACCGCCGCCCGGTACGATCCCTTCCTCGATCGCTGCCCGCGTGGCATTGAGGGCATCATCGACGCGATCCTTGCGTTCCTTGACCTCGATTTCCGTCGAGCCGCCAACCCGGATGACCGCCACGCCGCCGGCCAACTTTGCGACCCGCTCCTGCAGTTTTTCACGGTCGTAATCGGATGAGGTTTCTTCGATCTGTGCCTTGATCAGGGCCACGCGGGCTTCGATCTCGGCTTTGCTGCCGCCACCATCAACGACCGTGGTGGTTTCGTCTCCGGCCAGGTCATTGGTCTTGGAGGCGACCTCGCACAGCAATTGGGCACCGAGGTTTTCGAACTTGTCTTCCAGTTCGATCTCCTTGGCAACCGATACGCCGTCGTTGGTGATCCGGTGTGCGCCGAACGACTTCTCGATGACGACATTCTGCCCTTTGGGGCCGAGCGTCACCTTGACCGCGTCGGCAAGAAGGTCGACACCACGCAGCAGGCGCTGACGGGCGTCGACAGAAAATTTACCATCTTTTGCAGTCATTTCACTTCACCCCTTATCTACGCAGTATCAGGCAACGATGCCGAGAATGTCGGCTTCCTTGAGGATGATCGACGAACTGCATCTCGACTACCCGTTTGCCGGCCATCGGATTCTGCAAGGCCTCTTGAGAGGAGAAAGGCTGGAAACCAAGCAGTGCCGTTCCTTTGCTGTTGAATAACGGGTCGGTGGTTCGATCGCCGCAAGAACATGCAATGCCATCGACATTTTCGGTCTTGAAGCGCTACATAAAACGCGAGATATGCGCCGCAAATTAGCCCCGCAACTCATGGTCGCTGCCGTTCTTGGTCCAACCCCACACATCGCAATTGACGCTGCTTGCAAAATCAAGCTGCACCGTCTTCTGGCTCGCCTCAATCAAAAACACTCGATTTATCATGCGCGCAGATGGCAGGCTGAGGCGTGAGCATGCGCAACCCGACGCAGTTCCGGCTGCCTCTCATGGCAGACCGATTGCGCCAGCGGACAGCGGGTGACGAATTTGCAGCCCTTTGGAGGATTGGCTGGACTCGGCAGATCACCTTTCAGGATGATGCGTCGGCGGGTGCGCTGTGCCATCGGATCCGGCAAGGGCACCGCGGAGAGAAGGGCCTCAGTGTAGGGATGAACAGGGTTGGCGAAGACATCCTGCGTCGCGCCGGTTTCAACGATATGCCCCAGATACATGACCGCAACCCGATCGGCAAAGTGCCGCACCACCGATAGATCATGACTGATGAAGAGGTAGGAGAGGCCGAAATGTTTCTGAAGATCGAGCAGCAGGTTCAGGATTTGCGAGCGGATGGAGACATCAAGCGCCGACACAGGCTCATCCAGAATCAACAGTTTGGGGTTCAGCGCAAGGGCACGGGCAATGACGATGCGCTGCCTCTGCCCGCCGGAAAAGGCATTGGGCTTGCGCGTCGCATGGCCGGCATGCAGACCGACAAGGCCCAATAATTCCTCGACGCGCGTTTTTCTTTCTGCAGCAGTTCCGACGCCATGGATCGCCAGCGGCTCGGCAATGCTTTCACCGATCGAAAGTTTCGGGTTGAGCGCTGACGCCGGGTCCTGGAAGACGATCTGGATATCGCGCGACAGGTTGCGCGCTCTCGAAGCCTCGCCATGGATCACCGGCTTGCCGTCAAACCGGATTTCTCCCGCTGTCGGCCGGGTCATTCCAAGGATTGCGGCACCGAGAGTTGACTTGCCGCAGCCGGATTCGCCAACAAGGGCAACGCTTTCCCCCGGCGCGATCGAGATATCGATGCCGTCGACGGCCTTCACGTAACCGACCGGTCGACCGAACAGACCACCGCGGATGGGGTAGTGCACTTTCAGGTCGCTCACCGAGAGAAGAGGCTCTACCATCAGATCGCTCCTACCTGTTCGGCATGCCAGCAGGCCGTGCTGCCGATGTCCCGTCGGCTCGCCAGAGGCGGTACAGCTTTGCGGCAGGCGTCGTTGGCCAGTGGGCAACGCGGGCTGAACCGGCACCCTTCTGGCCATTGACCGATATCCGGCACCAGGCCCTCGATGACAGGCAGTGTCTCCTTCGGCTCACCATCGAGCCGCGGAATGGTCTTCAGAAGCAGCCGGGTATAAGGATGTTCCTGCCGAGCAAAGAGCGCGTCGACCGGGGCGGTCTCGATCACGCGACCAGCATACATCACAGCCACGCGGTCAGCCATCTCGGCCACCACGCCCATGTCATGGGTAATCAGAAGAATGGCCGTGCCCGTCTCGTCGCGCAGCTTCTTCATCAGATCCAGGATCTGCGCCTGGATGGTCACATCCAGCGCCGTCGTCGGCTCGTCGGCAATCAGCAGGCGCGGACGACAGATCAGCGCCATGGCGATCATGGCACGCTGACACATGCCGCCCGAGAGTTCGAACGGATATTGCCCGGCGCGGATCTCCGGCTCGGGAATGCCCACTTCCGCCAGCATGTCGATCGCGGCACGTCTGGCTTCGCGCCCTTCGAGACCGCGGTGGACGATAAGGCTTTCCTCGATCTGGCGACCGATCTTCATCAGCGGGTTCAGCGAGGCGACGGGCTCCTGAAAGATCATGGCGAGTTCGTTGCCGCGCAATGCCTGAAGCTCGGTTTCCGTCAGTGCGCTCAGTTCCGTGCCGTCCAGCATCACCCGACCGCCTGAAAGACGCGCCGCGCGCGGCAAAAGTCCCATGACGGAAAACGCCGTCATAGACTTGCCGCAACCGGATTCGCCGACGAGCGAAAGGATCTCGCCCTGAGCAATGTCAAAGCTGATGCCATCCACCACCGGCTGGCCGCCAATCGTCACCCGCAGTTCGTCTACGCTGAGAAGGGGATGGCTCATGCCTCTTGCCTTCCCACCGCAGCCCAAGGATGGCGCGGATGCGCCATGCCGATATTCTCCTCCCCCTCCCGCATGACGGCAGAGGGAATGGCGAAGTTCACCGGATAAAGCGTGTCGGCAATGATCTCGACCGGGAACTCCTTGCCGAGCCGGGCTGCGATATCGTGCCGAGCGATTTCATTCACTCGCAGAGTGACACCACTCGCATCGAGACGTGGCATATGGAAGGCCTCCTCCAGCGAGTGACCATAGGCTGCGACATAAGAGAGGATCTGTGCCACTGCGGGCATGATCTGACGCCCGCCCGCGGCCCCGAGAGCCAGTTTCGGCCGGCCGTTTTCGGTGGCGATGATGGGACACATATTGGCGAGCGGCTGCACGCCGGGCGCGATGGAATTGGGCTGGCCGGGGCGAGGGTCGAACCACATCATGCCGTTGTTCATCAACAGGTCCAGAGAGGGTAGCACCACCTTCGACCCGAAACGGGAGAGAAGCGTGTTGGTGAGCGACACCATGGTGCCTTGGCTGTCCACGACGCTGATATGGGTCGTGCAGCTTTCGCCAGCGCTGCCATGCCCCAGCGTCTTCAGCCGGTGCTCCGAGGCGCGTCGGATCGCGCGGGCAAAGGCCAGCGCCGTGCTGCTGGAAAGCGCATCCTGATCCGGCAGGGTCTTGTTGAGCTCGGCCAAGGCCGCGACCAGCGTTGGACCACCGGATAGTCCCGGCATGGCATTGACCCTCAGGCCATGGAAGTCAATCGCTAATGGCTTGGACCAGTGGGGCTTGTAATTGCGCATCTCGCCCAGATCAATCGGTGATCCCCCGGCCTGAAGGTCTGACACGATCATGTGGGCTGTTTCGCCCTCGTAGAAGTCGCGTGCACCGTATTGCGCCAGCCGCTCCAGCATAGTGGCCTTGCGCGGCATGGGGATCGTCCGGCTCTTGCCTGTTTCCGGCACGCGGGGTGCCCTGCCATTATCGAGAAAAAGAGAAGCCGATGCCGGAAAACGCGCAAGACCTTCGGCATCGATGGCAAGACAGAGACTGGTGAACCAGTCGATGACCAGCCCCTTTTCAGCGTGCTCGATGGCGGGCTGCAGCGCCTCGGCAAAGCTGATCGTGCCGAATTTGGCCAAGGCTTCCGAAAGGCCGGCAATGGCACCGGGGACACAGATCGAACCATAGCCGATCAGGTTCCGGTCCCCTTGCACCTGCGGCCAGTTGAACCAGTCTCCATCGCGCCCGGAGGCGAGCGGATAATCTTTGGGATCGAGATTGCGGGAGGACCGGACATTGAAGTCGAGGGCGTCCACCTCTCCCGTTGCACCATCCGCCCGCAGCAGAAAACCGCCACCGCCAATGCCTGACAACCATGGCTCCACCACGCTCAGCGTCAGGGCCGTGGTCACGGCCGCGTCCATGGCATTGCCGCCGCGCCGAAGCACCGCCGCACCCGCTTCGGAGGCCAGCCAGTTTTGACAGGCGACCAGGCCTCCGGTGCTGCGGCTCGCCTGCTTGCTCACGTTCCACTCCTCAGCCATGGCTCTGCCCGAACCTCCGGTTTCCGATGGCTGCCGGTATCTCTGGGCCAACTGCATGTTTTCTGACATTGGTCGAAGAGGCGTGATGGGCTGCGATCTCCTCAGCCGTCGCAATCCAGCTGTCCGGGGCGGCGGTGATCGTGTCGAGCAGCTTTTCAAGAAGCGCGATGCGCTGGCCGCGACCGGAAATCCAGTCGTGAACCGTCAAGGTGAAAAGGCCGCCGAACCGGTGCAGGGCCTGCCATTCGCTGATCCAATCCTGAAGGACCGCCTGCCCGGACTGATAGGGCCACTTGTCGCGGCCACCGCCCTCGAACTTGAAGAAGATGGCGTCATCCAGCGCCCACTGGACCGGGATTTCCACCATGCCATCGATCTCGTAAGGATGGTCGAAGCCGGACAGCGAGGAATCGTAGGCCAAGCCCACTCCGCGGATTTCGGAGAGCATATGCGGCGTCATCTCCCAGGCCGGGGAGCGGAAGCCGACCGGTGCGCGACCGATCTCTCTGCGGAACAACTCGAGACTGGCCTCGAGCGCGCCGGTGAATTCCGCGTCGCTGGCATCGGCAACGATCTCGTGGAAATAGCCATGCAGGCCAATCTCGTGGCCGCCCTCGAGAATGGCCGGGAGCATTTCGGGATAGGCCTCGGCGGTCAGGGCGGGCACATAGAAGCTCGCGCGCACATCATAGCGCGCAAACAGATCAAGCAAACGGTAGATCCCGGTGCGCGGCCCGAAGCGGCGGATTTCCAGCGTGCCGAGCCGGTCGGGTACGCCATCGCGATGCGCCCACATGTAGGGCACATGCGCATCGACATCGACCGACAGCAGGACGGCGGATTGTTTGCCCTCAGGCCACTGATAGGCAGGCCAGGGGAATTTGGTCGAGAGTGGATCGGACACAATTCAACTCCCTGTCAAAGCGCTTTTTTCTTCGCCTGGAAAACCACCTGCGAACCGATGGAATTGCCGCCATCGACGGTGATCGTGGCACCGGTCATGTAGGCTGCGGCCTCGGAGCTAACGTAGAGCACGGCGGCACCGACATCGGCGGCAGAGGAGGCGCGTCCGAGCGGAATGGAGGCGGTTACGTTGGAGACGTGATCCTGCGTCAGAGCGCTGACATCACTGCCGGCGGCAAAGCCCGGCTCCACCGCATTCACCCGGATGCCATATTCCGCAAGCTCGATCGCAAAGCCCTTCGTCAGCCGGTCGAGGGCCGTCTTCGACGTGCAATAGGGGACGACGGTGGTGCGCATCTTGCGGGCGGCACCCGAAGAGATGTTGACGATCGATCCGCCCTTGCCGGCGGCAATCATTTGCTTGGCGAAAAGCTGCGACAGAATGAAGGGTGCGCGCAGATTGATGTCGAAGATCGCGTCCCAGTCGTCGAACGAGATATCGAGCAGGAAGCCGGAGGGGTAGATACCGGCATTGTTGACGAGAATATCCGGCGCACCCCAGGCCTTGGCCACGTGATCGGCAAATGCAATGAGCGAAGCCGCATCCGTGAGGTCGGCGGCCAGCGCCAGATGTCCCTTGCCGTCAAGTGAGGCCTTGCGGTTTTCAATCCGCTCCAGACTGCGATCCGTCAGGCAGACGAGCGCACCTTCCCTTGCAAAGGCTTCCGCGATCCACCCGCCGATAATGCCGCCAGCGCCGGTGACGATAACCTTCTTACCCTGAAACTCATTGACGAAATTCATGGACTAACTCCTACCTGCCGCGGGGATCGAGGCGGTCACGGATGTGGTCGCCGATGAGATTGATGGAAAGAACCAGCAGGAACAGCGCCAGTCCGGGGAATGTGGCGATCCACCAGGCGGTCGCCACGTAATTGCGGCCGGTCGCCAGCATGGCACCCCAGCTTGCGGTTGGCGGTTGCACGCCGAGACCGAGGAAGGACAGGCCCGCTTCGAACAGAACCATCAGGCCGAACTCCAGCGTCGCGACAACGATCAGCGCACCGGCAATGTTGGGCAGGATGTGGCGTGAGAGAAGCCGCAGCCACCCCGCCCCCATGAAGCGGGATAGGCGCACATAGGGCATATTGGCGACGGAAAGCGTTTGCCCATAGGCGACACGCGCATAGCGGGGCCAACGGGTCATGGAAAGCACGATCACGACATTTGCAAAGCTCGGTCCCAGCACCGCAACCGTGATGATGGCAAGCAGGATCGCCGGAACCGACAGGACAATATCCACCAGCCGCATGATGAGCGTTTCAGTCCAGCCGCGATAGAAGGCGGCGATCATGCCGACGACGGTGCCGAAAATGCCTGATAGGGTCACGGAGGCGAAAGCGACCAGCAGCGAAACCCGTGCACCATAAATCAGGCGGCTCAGCACATCACGGCCCAGTTCGTCAGAACCGAGGAAATAGGTCATGCCGCGTGCCTGGAACCCCGGTGCTTTCAGCCGCGCCAAAAGGTTCTGCGTGTTGGGGTCCATCGGCGCAACCAGTGGAGCCAAGATCGCGATCAACAGCAAGGCGACCAGAATGGCTGCAAACGGCAGTACCGTCCACGGAATGGAGCGCTTGGTAGGGCGAGGCGTTGTGGCGGTCGTCGCTGCCATCAGGCGCTTCCTTCCATGCGGATGCGCGGATCAATGAGACTATAGAGAATATCGGCAATCAGGTTGAGGACGATGGCGGTAGTTGCTCCCAGCAGAACGACGCCCTGAACCAGCATGAAATCGCGCGCGCTGATTGCTTGCACCGTCAACTGCCCCAGACCCGGCCAGGCAAACACCGTCTCAACGATCACCGCGCCAGCCAGAAGATTGGCGATTTCCAGCGCCGCGACTGTCACGACGGGGATCGCCGCATTGCGCAGCAGATGGCGCATCACAATACGCAGCATGGGCAGGCCCTTGGCGCGGCCGGTGCGCACATAGTCCTTTTCCAGTTCGTCCAGGACGGCGGTCCGCGAAACGCGGGCAAAGGTTGCCATAGAGAGTAGCCCGAGCACGATCGAGGGCATGATCAGGCTCTGCCAGTCGCGTGCGCCTGAGGGCGGCAGCCAGCCAAGCCAGACTGCAAAGACCATAATCATCAGAATGGCGCTCCAGAAGGTCGGCATGGATTGACCCGCCAGCACAAGCCCCATCATGGCTTTGGCCTCGGCGCGTCCCCGCCGCACCGCCATGGTCACCCCAAGCGGAATGCCGAGCCCGAAGGCTACGGTGAGCGCTCCGCCCGCCAGCATCAGCGTATAGGGCAGGCGGCTGGCAATCAGCGTCCAAACCGGTTCGTTCTGCACGTAGGAGCGTCCGAAATCGAGCAACAGGATGCCGGAAAGATAATCCCAATATTGTGTGATGAGCGGCCGGTCGAAACCGAGTGCCGAGCGCATGGCCTCTATATCTTCGCGGGTCGCATTCTGCGGCACGAGCAGAAGCACCGGATCACCCGTCATCCTTTGCAGGAAGAAGATAAGGGTGACCACGCCGAGAATGGCAATAAAGGCCTGAAAAATGCGCTTGAGGAAAAAGGCCGGCACCGGGAATTCCGTTTCTGGTTTGGGAGGCAGGCCGAGGATGCGGCCTGCCTGCAATTCCGTCAGTCCTTCCAGGTCATCCGGTTGAGGAACAGGCTTTCGTTTGCTGTCGGCTGCCATTCGAGCTTCTTGGCCGCGCCATAAACGATGGCCGCCTGATAGACCGGAACGATCGGTGCTTCCTTGGCCATCCAGGTGCTGACGGTCTTGTAGTCTTCGACGCGGCGCTTTTCGTCCAGCGTGTTGCGGGCGTCCTCAAGAAGCTTGTTGATCTCCGGGTTGGAGACGGATGACCACGAGCTGGATGAGTGGAGCAGCGGGAACAGAACGCCATCGGCATCCTGGCAAGCGCAGGACCAGCGGCCAAACGCGATGGAGGGCTGCGCGGCGGGCTCGCTCTGGGCGCGCTTCAGATAGGTCGCCATATCCGTCATTTCGATGTTAACTGTCAGCCCGGTCTCGCCGATCATCTGGGCAATGGCCTGCACGATCCGCTGGTCGAATGCCGGTGCCGTGGCAAAGGTCACGGCCTTGCCTGCGGCTCCCGCCTCCTTCACCAGTTGCTTGGCCTTGGCCGGATCGAAGGCATAGCCTTCGACGCCATCGACATAGCCGAAATGCGAGGTGGTCACCATTTGAGCGACTGGCTTGTCGACACCACCTAGCAGGCCGTTGACAATCCCTTCCTTGTCGATCGAGCGGGCGACGGCTTCGCGGACGCGCTTGTCGTTGAAGGGCGCAACGTTTGGGTTCAGTTTCACATAGCCGACGCGCTCGGTTAGGACCGAAAGCGGCTTGGCGGTTGCCGAGGATTTCAGCTGCGCGGCAAGATCGACATCAAGACCAACCGCCAGATCGGTGGTGCCCGCCTGAAGATTGGCAAGGCGGGTGGCCGCATCCGGCACGGCCCGGAACTCCGCCTTCGCAAACGGACCCTTCTTGCCCCAGTAGTCGTCATTGCGAGAGAGAGCTACGGAAACACCCTTTTGCCATGACACGAACTTGTAGGGACCGGATCCGACTGGCGCTGCATTGAAGGCGTCGTTGCCCTTGGCCTCGA
>NZ_VJMG01000038.1 GCF_007004135.1 Affinirhizobium straminoryzae | reverse complement strand
TCTCGGCGGCGGAGCCGGACCTCAAGCGCGCCTATCTCGGGCTTTAGGGGAAGATCGATGACGATGCGAGCTTACCCCTCTCGGCTCCGGCCATCCCATTGCTCCGCAAGCCCTGCGCGAGGCGACAGGCGCCGGATGCCCCCATCGACTGCCGCCGCGACCACCGCGGCCGCTGCCAATCCGCCGGACCGCGCCCTTCTATGGGTCGCTGCCGCGATGAAGGACAAGACATGACGACCCTCAAGAACCACCTTTCCGAAGGCAGAACGATCGTCGCGCCGGGCGTGTTCGACGCCTTGACCGCGTCCATTGCGACCGATGCCGGCTTCTCGGCCCTCTATCTCTCGGGTGCCGCCATCGCCTATACGAGGCTCGGTCGACCTGACATCGGGCTCGTCTCCATGACCGAGGTCGCCGACGTCATCAGCCTCGTTCGCCAGCGGGTTGAAACGCCGCTGATCGTGGATGCCGACAACGGCTATGGCAACGCGCTCAACGTCCAGCGAACCGTGAAAACCTTCGAGCGGGCGGGCGCCAGCGCCATCCAGCTGGAAGACCAGACGCTGCCGAAGCGTTGCGGCCACCTGCAGGACAAGAGCATCGTTTCGGCACAGGAAATGGCCGGCAAGGTGAAGGCGGCCGTCGATGCGCGCGCCTCCGAGGAAACCCTCATCATCGCCCGCACCGACGCGGTCGCTATCGAGGGCCTGCAAGCGGCGATCGATCGGGCAGCGCTTTATGCCGAAGCCGGCGCCGATATTCTGTTTGTCGAGGCGCCGCGTTCCGCCGAACAGTTGACGGCGGTCAGTTCCGCCCTGGCCGGGCGCCGTCCCCTGCTGGCCAACATGGTGGAGGGCGGCAATACGCCGATGTTTTCCGCCGCGGAACTTGGACAGATGGGCTACAGCATCGTGATCTTTCCCGGCGGCATCGTCCGGGCACTCGCGCGCACCGCGCAGGATTACTACGCCTCGCTGAAGGAGCATGGCACCAACACACCCTTTGCCGAGCGCATGTTCGACTTCGGCATGCTGAACGACCTCATCGGCACGCCGCAGATGCTCGATCTTGGCCGCCGTTACGAACAGTTCGAGGCCGGCAGCCAGGCTCCATCCGCCAAGGGCACCACGAAGGACGACGCCGCATGAAAAGCGCTCTTGATCCCGTCACGCTCGCCATCCTGAACGGCCGTCTGGAGCAGATAGCCGACGAGATGGACGCCACGCTCTACCGCTCCGCCTTCAACCCGATCATTGCCGAAGCGCGTGATGCCTGCCACGGCCTCTATCATGCCGAGACCGGCGCGACGCTGGTGCAGGGCACGCGCGGCCTGCCGATCTTCGTCGGCGCCATGGCCTTTGCCGTCAAGGCCGTCATCGACAAGGTGGCCGTCGATGGCGATCTGAACCCCGGCGATACCTATCTCTTCAACGACCCCTATGCCGGCGGCACGCATCTCAACGATTTCCGTCTGGTGCGCCCCGTCTTTCGCGGCGGCACGCTCTATTGCTGGATCGCCTCCGTCGGTCACTGGCTGGATATCGGCGGCAATGTGCCTGGTGGATTCAACGCCAAGGCCACCGAAAGTTTCCAGGAAGGGGTCCGCATCCCGCCGGTCAAGCTGGTCTCGAAAGGCGTGATGAACCGCGACCTCCTCGATATCCTGGCGGCCAATTCCCGCGTGCCGACCTCCAACTACGGCGATCTGAACGGTCAGTTGAACGCGCTCGACCTCGGTGAACGGCGGCTGGCGGAACTGCTCGATGCCTATGGCGACACAACCGTCGCCCGGGCTTTCGACGTCTTCTCGGATCGCGCAGACGCCATGATGCGCGATGCCATCCGGGCGCTGCCGGATGGCGTCTACAGCTTCGAGGATTATCTCGACAATGACGGCATCACCCCGCAACGCCTCACCATCGCGCTGGACCTCACCGTCAGGGGCGACGAGATGGTGCTCGATTTCTCGCGCTCGTCCGCACCCTGCGCCGGACCGCTGAACATCGCCTATTCGACGGCAGCCGCCTGCTGCTATGTGGCGTTGAAGCATGTCTTCACATCGGTCCCCGCCAATGCCGGATGCCTGCGGCCGATCACCTTCGTCATTCCGGAAACGACCCTGCTCGGCGTCAAGCCACCGAAACCGGTCGGCGGTTACACCGAAACGATCCTGCGCGTCATCGGCGTCGTGTTCGGCGCACTGGCGAAAGCCGATCCATCGCGTGCCACGGCCGCCCCCTTCGGCACCATCAATGCGCTCTCGATTGCCGGCTATCGCGGTGACGGATCCCGCTATGTGATGTTCTCCTTCTTCGGCGGGGGGTTGGGCGGCAATCCGGAAAGCGACGGTCTCAACCACGCCAACAACCCGATTTCCATGGCGACCATTCCGCCAGCCGAAATCCTGGAAGCCTCCTATCCCGTTGTCTTCACCCAGTGGGCGCTGAGACCGGATTCCGCCGGCGCCGGCCATCATCGCGGCGGCGTGGGCTCGGTCTACGAGGTCGAGACGCTGACCGACGCCGATGTCTTCCTGCTTGGCGAACGCGGTGTCTATGCGCCGCCGGGCGTTTCCGGCGGCCTGCAGGGCGGCCTCAACCGCTTTACCTGGGAAAGCGACGAGGGCGAGCGCTCGCCGCCGCTTGCCTCCAAGGTCACGGATGTGCGCGTGCGGGCGGGCCAGAAGGTGCGCATCGAATCGCCCGGCGGCGGCGGTTATGGCAACCCGTGGAGCCGCCCGCCGGAAAAGGTTGCACGCGACGTGCGCCTCGGCTTCGTCAGCCGCGAGAATGCCCGCACGCTCTACGGCGTCGAGGTCGACAGGGACGGACAGGTCGATGTGCAGGCGACCGACAGACTGCGTGAAGGAAAAGCCGCATGAACAGCCATATCAAGAGCCTGAACGGCGCCGTCGTCGGCGTGGATGTCGGCGGCACCTTCACCGATCTCTTCTACTACGAGGAGACAACCGGCAAATTCCGGACCGCCAAGGTGTCCTCCAATCGCGGCGACGAGGCGGTCGGCTTCATTGAAGGACTGAAATCCTTCGGCGCCATTGCCGATCTCGGCTCCATCGTCCACGGCACGACGGTCGGCACCAATGCGCTTCTGGAGCGCAAGGGCGCCCGCACCGCGCTGATCACCACGAAAGGGTTTCGCGACGTGCTGGAAATGCGCCGCCGCGACCGCCTGAACACCTGGGGCCTGTGGGGCGATTTCACGCCCGTCATCGAACGCGACATGCGTTTCGAAGTGACCGAGCGTGTTCTGGCAGACGGAACGGTGCGCGAGGCGCTCGATCCCGAGGAGGTTCGCGCGGCCGCCCTGAAAGCGCTCGCCGCCGGTGCGGAAGCGCTCGCCATCTGCTTCATCAATGCCTATGCCAATCCCGCCAATGAACTGGCGGCACTGGAGGCGGCGCGCTCCGTCTGGCCGAACGGCAACCTCGCCTCGTCTGCCCAGATCCTGCCGGAAATCCGCGAGTTCGAGCGCACCTCGACCACCGCGCTCAATGCCTATCTCCAGCCGGTGGTCGGCGGCTATCTCGGCAAGCTGCGAGATGCGTTGAAAGGGGAAGCCTTTTCCGGCCCCTTCCACATCGTCCAGTCGAATGGCGGCGTCATGTCGACGGAGACCGCAAGCCGGTTGCCGGTGCGCACCGCGCTGTCCGGTCCGGCTGCCGGCGTGATTGCGGCGGCCGCGATTTCCAAGGCCGCCGGCTATCCCAACATCATCACCGGCGATCTCGGCGGCACCTCCTTCGACGTCTCGCTGGTGGTCGACGGCCAGACGTCGCTTGCCGCCCAGACGACGATCGATTTCGGTCTCGTGGTGCGCACGCCGATGATCGAGATCACCACGATCGGCGCCGGCGGCGGCTCGATCGCCCATGTCGATGCCGGGGGCCTGCTGCAGGTCGGGCCAGAAAGCGCCGGCTCGCGACCCGGCCCGGTCGCCTATGGCCAGGGCAATAGCCGCCCGACGCTGACGGACGCAAACATCGTTCTCGGCCGCATCAATGCGGAGCGGCCGATCGGTGGCAAGCTTGCACGGCTGGACGTTGAGGCTGCCAAGGCCGCCATCGCCGAACATGTCGCAGGCCCCTGCGGTCTCGGCGTCATGGAAGCGGCGGAAGCGATCGTGCGCGTGGCAGACGGGCGCATGGCCGGCGCCATCCGCCTTGTCTCCATCGAACGCGGACACGATCCTGCGAAATTCGTCGCTGTTCCCTTCGGTGGCGGCGGCGCGCTGCATGCCGGCGCCCTCATCAAGGATGTCGGCCTGCAGGCTGCTCTCGTGCCGCGCTATCCGGGTGTCACCTCGGCGCTCGGCTGCGTGATTGCCGATATCCGCCACGACCAGGTGCAGACCGTGAACCTGACGGTGGATGAACTGGATGAGGCGGTGCTCGATGCCCGCATGGTGGCGGAAGCCGAGGCTGCGGGTCGGGTGGTCGAGGAGGCCGGGCTGCAGATGGATCGGGTCGACATCCTCTTCGAACTCGACATGCATTATGTCGGCCAGACCCATACGGTGTCCGTGCCGCTGCAGGTGACGATTGCCAACGGTTCCACGGGTGTGACCCGGACGATCGTGCAGGACGCCTTCGATGCGGCCTACCGCGCCTCCTTCAGCCGCCTGCTGCCGGGGCTGAAGGCCAGGATCGTCAACCTGCGGACCGCCGCGATCGGCCGTCGCCCGCATTTCAGCCTGAAGGCGCTGGCCCCCGATGCCGATTGCTCGCTGGAAAAGGCAGCCCGCGGCAGCCGCCCGGTCTGGTTCGACGGGGCCTGGCATGACACGGCGATCTACGCACGTCTGGAGTTGCCGGCAGGCGCACGGATCGACGGCCCGGCCATCCTGGAACAGCCGGATGCCACAGTGCTCGTTGATCCGGACCTGACGGCACGGGTTGATGACCTTGGCAATGTGATCATCGAGAGACGCTGATGCACGAGACCATACCCCTGGCGCAGACCGGCCTCCTGATCGTCGATCTGCAGAATGACTTTCTCGATCCGGACGGGGCCTATGGTCGCGCCGGCCAGACAGCTGCAGAGATTGCCGCCCTGCCCGAACGGCTGGCGCCGCTTGCCGACCGGATCCGCGCAGGCGGCGGCTGGATCATCTCCACCCAGTTCACGCTGGTGCCGCTGAAAGGTGGCGAGCCACTGATCTCGCCGCATCTGAAGACGCTGCGGCCCTTTCTGGCGAAGGGAGATTTCGCGCCCGGTTCATGGGGCCACCGTCTCGTGGACAGGCTCGCCCCGGCCGATATCAGCATCGAGAAGGTCGCCTATTCCGCCTTCTACATGACGCGGCTGGAATGGGTGCTGCGCAAATGCGAGATCCGCAAGCTCATCGTCTGCGGTATCGTCACCAATGGCGGCGTCGCCTCCACGGTCCGGGACGCGCATGTGCGCGATTTCGACGTGACGGTGCTGTCCGACGGTTGCGCTGCATTTTCGCCGGATGTCCACGAAACGGCGATTGCTGCACTGCGGCCCGTCTGCCGCGTGGCGACCATTGCGGACATGCTGACAGAAACCGGCAGCAGATAGCGCACGACCAGCCAAAGGGCATCAGCGGTTTTGCGTCCGGACTGCGTCCCTCGATGGTCCTTGGCGAAGGTTGCGGCGCCGGTTCCCACAAATGCGGTGGCATGAAGGATCGGCGCTGGTGTTTCGACCCCGGATCACGTTGCCACCGGCCTCTGCTACCCAGTGTCGGTCCCATGGGTTCCGATCATCGACACCGGGTATGGGACGGCAGGGGCAAATCGAGGCCTTGCGCGCTGCCGTGGAGGGGGGCCGCCCCCTCAACTCGGCGGCAGCTGCAGGGTGGCGCGGAAGGTGGCGCCCTCGCCTGTGCGGTCGCAGGAAAGATCGAGGCTGCCGCCCATCTGCGTCATCAGCCGGTCGACGATCGCAAGGCCAAGGCCGGAGCCCGGGGTGGCGGGCGAGCCGCGGCGGAAACGCTGGCGGAACATGTTCACATCCGCTTCCGCCGGCGGCAGGGTGGCATTGCTGACGACGATTGTGCCCTGCGCAGACAGCCTCACGTCGATGGGCTCTCCGGGCAGGCCGTGGCGGTCGGCATTTTCCAGCAGGTTCTTCAGCGCGATGGCGAAGGCATCGGCATCCACACGGCGCGGCAGGGAAAGCGCCGGAGCCTCCTTTGCGATCACGACCGTCACCGCCGGATGGCTGCGGCCAAACTCCGACAACACGAGATCGAAGATCGGCGCCAGATCGACCGGCGCGGTGGCAAGGCCGATGCCGGCTTCCGCGCGGGCAAGCTGCAGGAGCTTTTCCAGCATGGTGGACAGGCGGCGAAGCCCTTTCAGCACTTGCTGGGCGCGGGGTTCGGCCGGGCTTCCCTCGACTTCGCGCAGCAGAAGTTCCGTCTGCGCGAGAGCGCCCGCCACCGGCGTGCGCAGTTCGTGGGCGCTGTTGGCGGCAAGATCGCGTTCGGCCTGGATGGTGGTTTCCAGCCTCGCCATCAGGTTGTTGATGGAGCGGGCAATCGGCGCCAGTTCCTTCGGCAGATCCGGCATCTCGATCGGCTGCAGATTGGTGCCGTCGCGCACGGAAACGGCGCCGAGCAGCCGCTGCACCGGCGCCATCGCGCGCCCGACGATCCACCAGATCGCCAGCATGCCGAAGGGCAGCAGCACCATGATCGGCACGATCAGCGCGATCGCCCCCTCGCCCGTGGCCTCGCGGCGGTGATCGAGCGAATCGGCCACCTGCACGAACAGGCTGCCGCTGACCGTTTCGGCGGTGAAGATGCGGTGGCTCTCGTCGCTCCAGAAGCCGGGCGCAAGCGGCGCCGCATAGGGCACGGAGGAGGTATTGGCCGAATGCAGCAGCACGCGCCCGGTCGAATCGCGCAGCTGATAGGTGAGATACTGGTCGCGCACGTCGTGGCGAACCTCGCCGATGCTGTAGGGCTCCGGCCGCTCGTCGCGGCGGTAGAGATCGTCGACCAGCAGCGGCACCAGCCGCTCGGTGGTCTGCTGCAGCGCACTGTCGAACACCTCGTCGAATTCGTCGCGCATCACCGACACGCCGAGCACCACCGCCACCACCCAGAACAGGCAGAGGATACCCGCCAGCGACAGGATGAGGCGGCGCGACAGGCTGTAGGGGCGGCTGGCAGCCGGGGCGGGAGCGCCAGAGGGCGGGGGTGCGGGCGGCGTTGCAGGTGCGGGTGCGGGTGTGATCTCAGACATGCGGCGAAATCCGGTAACCGAGACCGCGCACGGTTTCGATGACTTCCTTGCCGAGCTTGCGGCGCAGGCGGCTCACATAGACCTCCACGGTGTTGCTCTCCACCTCGGCGCCGAAATCGTAGAGCGCA
Organism: Affinirhizobium straminoryzae; assembly: GCF_007004135.1. Classification (GTDB taxonomy): domain Bacteria; phylum Pseudomonadota; class Alphaproteobacteria; order Rhizobiales; family Rhizobiaceae; genus Neorhizobium; species Neorhizobium straminoryzae. The sequence goes on along the minus strand of NZ_VJMG01000038.1, from coordinate 81,484 downwards.
TCCTCCAGCTGCGACTTGGAAAAGATCGCCTGCCGGCGCGACAGCAGACGGTCGAGCAGCGCCCATTCGCGCGAGGAGAGACCGATATCCTGCCCATCCTCCCCGACGATCCGCCGCTCGGAGGGAAAGACGCGCGTCGCCCCCAGCACCACCTCCGGCAGGGCGCTTGCGCCATAACGGCGGGCGACCGCGTGGATGCGGGCCTGCAGTTCGCCAAGATCGACGGGCTTCACCAGATAGTCGTCGGCGCCGGCATTCAGCCCCTCGATCCGGTCGGCCACCTGGTCATGCGCGGTCATGATGATCACGGGCGTCGCATCGCGCCGCGCCCGCAGCCGCTTCAGGATGTCGATGCCGAAGCCGTCGGGCAGGCGCAGATCGAGCAGGATCAGGTCGAAGCGCGCGGCCGCCAGATTGGCCTCGGCATCATCGAGATTTTGCGCCCAGTCCACCGCATGGCCCTGGCGCGCCACATGCGTCTTCACCGCATCGCCCAGAAGCTCGTCATCCTCGACCAACAGCACGCGCATGCCTGTCTCCCCCGTGATTGCCCGTTCGGGCTCGTTATGTCTCTCCCGACCTGACAGCCGGCTGAAGGATACGACAAAAATGCAGGCCGCCCTGCCTTCAGGTGGCTGTCAGCTTCGGCGCTCAGGCTTGTCTCGTCAACAACCCGAGAAGGAAGACACCATGCGTATCGCTCTTGCCACCCTCTGTGCCGTGCTCTCGTTCGGCGGCGCAGCCCTTGCCGCCGACAAGTGCTCCGTGCCGATGTCGGACTGGCAGCCGCGCGAAGCCCTGAAGGCGAAACTGGAAGGCGAAGGCTGGAAGGTCCGGTCCGTCAAGACCGAGGACGGCTGCTACGAAGCCTATGCCTTCGATGCCAAGGGCAAGAAGGTGGAAGCCTATTTCAACCCCAAGACCTTCGAACAGGTCAATGCCAAGAGCGGAGACTGACATGACCGGGACGGTGAAGGTCTGGAGCCCGCTCGTCAGGTTCTTTCACTGGGGCCTGGTCGCCAGCGTCGCGGTCGCCTGGTTCTCGTCCGAGGGCCTGAGAAACCTGCATGAATTCGTCGGCTACGCGGCGGCCGGCCTGATTGCATTGCGCCTGGTGCTCGGCCTTGCCGGCGGTCGCTATGCCCGCTTCCGGCAGTTCGTCCGCTCGCCGCGCGAAACACTGGCCTATCTGCGCGATGTGCTGGCGCATCGCGAGGCCCGCTATATCGGCCACAACCCGCTTGGCGCGGTGATGGTGCTGTTCCTTCTGGCGCTGATCGGCGGCATTGCCCTGACCGGCTGGATGCAGACCACCGATGCCTTCTGGGGCGTGGAATGGGTGGAGGAAACGCATGAGGCGGCCGTCAACGTGCTGCTTCTCGCCGTCACCCTGCATGTGCTCGGCGTCATCCATGCCAGCCGGCGGCATTCGGAAAATCTGGTGCAGGCCATGATCATCGGGCGCAAGCGCGCACCGGCCGGTTCCGACCGGGCGTGATCGCACCCGAGAACAGGCGCGATGCCGTTCCCCCATGCGGCGTCGCGCCTGTCCCTGCCATAGAAAAACCCGCGTTCAGGTTCCTGTCAGGAAAGACGGCAAGATGGGTGACAGACCCTTCCGATGGCAATGGCGCGCAATGACCACCACTACCCTGCCCCTTCCGGTCTCGCCGGAACGCATGTCCCTCTCACCGCGCCGGATTGCGGCCCGCCTGCTTCTGGTGCTGGTGTTCATCAGCGCGCTGCTCGGCGCCTATTTCGGCTTCCTGCAGCTGACCGGCAATTTCGCACCGGTGATCGCCGGGGAAGTCTACCGTTCCGCCCAGCCGACGCCCGCCGATCTTCGCCGCTATGTCGAACGCTACGGCATCCGCTCCGTCATCAACCTGCGCGGCAGGAACGACGGCAATGGCTGGTATGACAGGGAAGTGGACGCAAGCCGCAGGCTGGGGGTGCAGCATATCGACTTTGCCATGAGCGCCCGCAAGTCACTCGACCGGGCGGAGATGGAACAGCTGATCGAGGTGATGCGCAACGCGCCGAAACCGGTGCTGATCCACTGCAATGCAGGGGCGGATCGCTCGGGCCTTGCCTCGGCACTCTATCTGGCCGCCATCGCCGGACAGCCGCAGGCGCTCGCCGCCCGTCAGCTTTCCTTCTATTTCGGCCATATTCCGGTGCCCGTGCGGGCCGAATATGCCATGGACCGCAGCTTTGCGGCGGCGCGCTCCTGGCTGCCGCAGGCCGTGCCGACCGCATCGCGATGAACGAGACGTCTCAAGGATAGACGCCCGAGGCTACCCCTTCGGTGCGACCACCACGCGAAATCCGTTGCCGCGCCAGAAACCGTCAGGCTCCAGGCTGCCGCGATAGGTGGCGCAGGCCTTCTGCCAGCCGCTGCTGAAGCAGCCGCCGCGCAGCACCCGGCGGATCGCGGGGCCGGCATCTTCCGCCTCGCGGCCATCCTCGGCGTAAGGGTAGCGGAAATGCGGAGTCGCCATGTCGTCACCCCACAGTGTCGTGCACCATTCCCACACCTGCCCCGCCATGTCGAAACAGCCATAGGGGGAGCGCCCCCTGGCAAACAGGCCGACGGTACAGGTGGTGTTGAAGCCCGCCTCCTCGGAATTGGCTGAATCCTCCTGCCAGTGCTGGCCCCAGGGATAGGTGATGGCCTCGCCCCGATCCGGCTGGTCGCCGCGCGCGGCGCGCTCCCATTCCGGCTCGGTCGGCAGTCGCACGCTCTCGTTCGCGCCGATGCGGCCCTCGGCTTGCCAGCGTGCCGTCAGCCAGTCGCAATAGGCCATGGCATCGCGCCAGGTCAGATCGGTCGCCGGCGCGCTCAGCCGCTCGGCATCAAACCCGTCGGGGCTGCGCCAGAGCCGGCCCGTCTCGCGGACGAAGGCGCCGTAGCTGCGATTGGTCACCGGATAAAGGCCGATGCGGAAGGCCGGCAAGGTCAGCGCATGCGGCGGGGCGGAATTCGGATGGGTGTTCGCACCGAAGGTGAAGGTGCCGGCCGGCACCTCCGCCAGCGCCTCCAGATCGCGCGGATCACCCCAGGCAGACAGCCTGCGCCCGGCCCGTTCGCGCTCCACGGCGGTCAGCGCGCCTGTCGTGACGATCATCAGCAGCCGGTCCTTGACGGCGTCCCTCAGCACGGGCGCCATCTCGAATTCGCAGGCGAGCAGCGCGCCGCGCAGCGCCGCCTCTCCTTCGCCCGCGATCAGCTGTTCAACCAGCGACGCCGCCTTTCCGGACCCGGCAAGACGCGCGGCGATGCTGCGCAGCACGGGTGCATAGAGCGACGGCTGGCGACGGAAGGGGTCGACGGCCGCCTCTGCCGGCTCGCCGGAAAGGTGACGCGCGGCGAGCAACTGGCGCACGCGCTGTACCGGCAGAAGATCGGCTTCCTGCAGCTTGCCGCTCAGGGCATCCGCCGCCAGTCCACAGATGAGACGCGCCGTCTGCGGCTCGCCGGCAATGCGGTCGAGCCAGGCGTCGGTGATGTCCTCGGCCGTTTCGGAGGCCGTGGCGGCCGAAAGCGCCATGGCAAACTGGGCTGGATTGGCCGCAGCCGCACCAAGGCCGATGCGGCTTTCCCGCACGTCGAGGCCGGCAAGCCTCTTCGCCGCCGCGATGCGTTGTGTGGCCAGAAGCGGAAGCAGCGCATGACGGACGAAGGGCGCAGGCGGCACGAGCGCGGCGGTGGCCGCCGTCTCGGCAAGCGCCAGGAGACGCACGCCACGGAACTGCGCCTTAAAGCGGGCGGCATCCTCCAGCAGCTGGCGGGCGCCGGCGCCGACGATCTCCAGCCCGTCGAGCACGATCAGCAGGCTGTCCTCGCCGCTCACCCAGTCCTCGGCAGACAGCAGCGCCTCAATGCCCGGCATGCGCGCTTCCAGCAGGGCGTGGAAGCGCCTGGAAGGCTTCAGCGTCACGCAGAGCGGCAGCACACGGGCCCTGCCGGCAGGCTCTCCCGCCGGCAACCAGGCTTCGTCCCGGACAAGCCCGAATTCGTTGCGCACCACCGGCTTCGGCGCAAGCCCGCCCTCGGCAAGGCCGAGCGCCAGATGCCGGGCAAAGGTGGTTTTCCCGCTGCCGGTCTCGCCCACCAGCAGCAGGGCGTCATGATCGCGCGCCATTTCCAGCGCCGAGAAATAGACCGGCGGCTCGGGCTCAGCCTGCTCCTTCAGCTTGCGCAGGCCCTTGGCGGCCTTGTCCTCCTCGGTGAAATTCACCAGCAGCGGAATATAGCCTTCGGCAAGCGTTGCCACGCTGCCATCCGGCCGCGCCATCAGGGGGGACGGACCAAGGGTCAGGGCATGGTCGAGAAGCACCTGCCGCAGACGGTCGACGCGCGCGATCATCGTGTGTCTCTCCCTCAGAACAGTTTTGCAACGTCCGGATTGTGGAAGCGCTGGATCTCGATCGCATAGCCGGCCGGGTCCTCGAAGAAGAAATGCTCGCAGAAGCGGCCGCGCAGCATGTCAGAGAGGCCGGGAACGCCCGCCGCCTTCAGCTTCGCATGCCAGCCCTCGACATCCTGCGCGACGATGGTCAGCAGAACGGCACTCTTCTCCTGATGCTTCAGGTGGCCGCGATTGCCATCGACAATGCCGAAATAGCATTGGCCGGCAATACGATAGATGCGCGCCATGCCCTGATCCAGGACCAGTTCGAAGCCGAGCACATCCTCATAGAAGGGCGCAACGGCCAGGATGTCGTCATAGTAGAAGAAGGTGATCGAATAGTCTTTCTGCATGGTGCGGTCCTTATCAGGCAATGGTCAGCGTGCCCTTGGCGTCGATTGCAAGCCCTCCGATGCCGGGACGTGCGGCAAACACGTCGACGGGATGGACGAGATAGAGCCAGGGCGGGTTGTCGTGCAGGCGCGTGAGGCAGCGCGCATAGGCGGCCTCGCGCGCCTCGTCCTCCACCGCCGCATTGGCGGCGGCAATCAGCGCTTCGGTTTCGGCATCGTCATAGCCCTGCCACCACACGGCGCGCGTGCGGCTGGAGATCTTGTCGTCAAGAATGCGGAAGGTGCTGTGCGGCGAGGAATCGAAGATCGCCATGTCGCCCATCTCCTTGCGGCCGATCTGGCGGGCATATTCGGGGCGGTCGTGCTCCGTCTCGATCTCGACCGTCAGACCGACGGCTGTCAGCGCATCCGCCACGTAACGGCTCACCTCCGGCGCGCGTTCCGGCATGAAGGTCGGCGTGCGCAGACGGATCGGGCCGGCGCTCGCAACGCCATCGATGAGGCGGCGCGCCTTGTCCGGATCATAGGGGATCGGCGCAAGGCCGGCCCGCCGGGCGCCCAGATGATGCGGGCTGACGATGGTGGAGGACGCAACGGCAAGCCCGTGAAAGATCTCGTCCGCCAGCCGCACCGTATCGACGGCATGGTTGACGGCAAGCCGTGCCGCCGGATCGCGGAACAGACCTTCGCTGCAGTTCAGGTAATACATCACCGACAGCGTGTTGACCGCCCTGCCCCACTGGAAGCGTTCGGAAAAATCGAGCCGCTGCTCGACGCGCTCGAGGTTCAGCGCGGCATCGACCTCCCCCGTCTTGAGCAGCGCAAGCCGTGCCTCGGCGCTTTTGCAGGCCCTGGCCACGATGCGGGCCGGGCCGGAACCGGCCGCAACCTTCTCCAGCACGGCGCTTTCGCCGGCGGAAAATTCCGCGACCCGGTAGCGCCCGGTGCCCAGGATCGCCCGGCCCGCGCCATCGAGGCGGCAGATGTAGAATTCGGAAAAGATGTCGAGAATATCGGCGAAGGGGCGCGGATTGCGGACCTCGACCACGCCGGGCGAGACGGCGCGGATCGTCGCCTCGGCCAGATAGCGCGCATAGGACCATTTCATGCCGAACGTATCGACCGCCTGCAGGATGCCGTCGATGAAGGCGAGCACGTCGTCGGCCGTGCAGGGCTTGCCGTCATGGAAGGTTGCGCCCTCGCGCAGCGTGAACTGCCACAGGCGCCCGCCCTCGGCATGCGACCAGCCGGAGAACAGCCCCGGGCGGGCAAAGCCGTCCTGCCATTTCAGCAGCGGTTCGAAGACGAGGTTTTTCAGCGTCAGCACGCTGGTATCGTCGGTCACCCGCGTCGGCGGCAGGAAATCGACTTTCTCGAGCGCAAGGGTGAGGTCCGTCACGGGGGAAAAGTCCTAGTCGATGGCGTTGCGGCGGCGCGGGTTCATCCAGTCCGCCAGCGAATCGCCGATCAGGTTGAAGGCAAGCACGGCGAGCAGGATCGCCATGCCGGGGGCGAGCGCCACCCAGGCGGCGCTGCGCACATATTGCAGGTTGGCCGAGACATCCGCCCCCCATTCGGCCATCGGCGGCTGGGCGCCGAGACCGAGAAAGCCGAGGCTTGCCGTCTGCAGGATGGCGCTGCCGAGCGCAAGGGTGGATTGCACCAGAAGCGGCCCGAGGCCGTTGACGAGAATGTAGCGAAGCAGGATGCGCCGGCGCGACAGGCCGAGCGAGATCGCCGCCTCGACATAGGGCTTCACCGAAATGGTGAGCGCCTGGCTGCGCGCCACCCGGGCAAATTGCGGGGCAAGCGTGATGGCGACGGCCAGCATGGCGTTCTGCAGGCTGGGGCCGAAGGCGGCCGACAGCGCAATCGCCAGCACCAGCGCCGGGAAGGCCAGGATGGCATCCACCACGCGCATGATCACGCTGTCCAGCCAGCCGCCGGCAAAGCCCGCCAGCACGCCGAAGAACACGCCGACGGCAAAGGCGATCGCCACCACGCCGACGCCGATCGAAAGCGTCGCCTGCCCGCCATACATGATGCGGGTCAGCACATCGCGGCCGAAGGCATCGGTGCCCAGCCAGTGACTTGTGCTCGGGGCTGCCAGCTTGTGCAGGATGTCGAGCCTGGTCGGCAAGTAGCTCGTCAGCCAAGGACCGACGGTGATGAGGCCGACCAGGAACAGCAGGATCACGAGGCCGACGACGGCGAGCGTATTGCGCTTGAGGAAGATCAGGAGTTCGTGCATGGCCTCACCCCATCTTCCGGCGCACGCGCGGATCCAGCACGCCATAGAGCAGGTCGACGACGATCGAGGTCAGCACGAAGAGAAGGGCAAAGACCAGCGTCGTGCCCTGGATGACCGGATAATCGCGGTTCTTGATCGCCTCGAACATGTAGCGGCCGATGCCCGGCCAGGCGAAGATGGTTTCGGTCAGGATCGCGCCGCCCAGCATTTCCGCGAATTTCAGCCCGATGATGGTGACCGCCGGCAGCAGCGAATTGCGCAGGCCATGCTCCAGCACGACCTGCCGGTTGTGGAGGCCCTTGGCGCGGGCGGTGCGGATGAAATCCTCGCCCATCACGTCGAGCATGGTGTTGCGCACGAAGCGGCCGAGCGTCGCCGCAAGGAAGGCCGCCAGCACGGCGGTCGGCAGCACGAGATGGGCAAGCGCGCTCGCCGCGCCCGCGAAGTTGCCGGTGATCAGCGCATCGAGGACGGCAAAGCCGGTCACCGTCTCGACAGGCAGATAGGGGCTGAGGCGGCCGGACACCGGCAGCCAGCCGAGCCAGGTGCCGAAGGTGAGCTGCAGGATCAGCGCCAGCAGGAAGGCCGGCATGGAGACGCCGATCAGCGAGACGATGCGGGTGACATGGTCGAACAGGGAATTGGCGCGGGTGGCCGACAGCACGCCGAGCGGGATGCCGAACACCACCGCCACGATGACGGCAAGCACCGACAGTTCGATGGTGGCCGGCAGGCGGATGAGGATCTCGTGCGCCACCGGCTGGCCCGTCTTCAGCGACACGCCGAAATCGCCGGTGAAGAGGCCGGCGACATACTGCCAGAACTGCAGGACGACCGGCTGGTCGAGGTTCAGCTGGGCGCGCAGCGCCGCGATCTGCTCCGCCGTCGCGCCCGGTCCGAGCAGCGTCGTGGCGGGATCGCCGGGAATGATCCTGACCAGCGAAAAGACGATGACCAGCACGATGCACATGACGGGGATCAGCGCAATCAGACGGCGTATGATGAAACTCGCCATGGCTCCTGCTCACTTGTCTGGGCCGGCCCGAACGGCCGACCCGGCCGACTGAGATGCGGGATGCCATCCTCGCCTCTCCGTCCGGCCGGTTCAAAACCGGCGGCCGCAACCGGCCGCCGGGGATCGCCTCGATCCGTCACTTCTTGAAGACGGACCAGTATTCGTTGAGCGGCGGGGCGCTGTTGATGACCAGGCCCTCCACATTGGCGCGGGCATAGACGATCAGCTTCGGGCTGAACAGATAGGCGCCGGGCACGCGCTTGGCGATCTCTTCCTGGATCTGGAAATAGAGCGCCTTGCGGGCCTCCTGGTCCGGCGTCTGCTGCGCCTTGAGGATCAGGGCGTCCAGATCCTTGTCGGCCGGCATGCGGAAGGTCATAGCCGTGTTGGCGAGCGAGGAGAGATAGCCGATGGTGATGTGCGCATCCGGGTCATTGTACCAGGGCTGGCGGCCATCGAGGGCCACATCGAACTGGCCGGATGTCTGCAGCGTGCGCAGCGCCGGGAATTCCGTCTGCTCGATCGTCGCATTGATGCCGATATCGGCGAGGTTCGCCTGCACGAAGGTGGCGACCGCGCCCCACAGCGGGCCCTGGAAGCTGTAGAGCTTCAAGGTGATGCTGGCGGGGTTGACGCCGGCTTCGGCGAGCAGCTTCTTGGCCAGCGCCGGATCGTATTTCGGCGCCAGTTCCTTCATCTTCGGGTTGAAGGCCCAGCTGTTGGAAGTGAGCGGACCATAAACGCGCTCGGCCGTGCCGCCGAACACGCCCTGCAGCAGGCCGTCATAGTCGATGGCATGGGCAATCGCCTCGCGGGCCTTCACATTGGCGAAGGGACCATCGGTCTTGCTGTTGTTGAATTCCAGCTGGCGGATGATCTGGCTGGAGGTCTCGATGACCTTCACGTCCTTGTTGGCCTTCAGCGCGCCGATATCCTCGGCGGCGATGGCCGACAGCTGACCCTGCTGCTGCACGATGTCGACGCCGCCATTTTCCAGCTCCAGCCGGCGGGTGGAGGCATCCGGAATGACGCGGTAGATGATCTGCTTCAGCTTCGGCGCGCCGCGGAAATAATCGGGATTGGCTTCCAGCACCACATTGGTATCGGCCTGGGCGCTCTTGAAGGCGAAGGGACCGGTGCCCACCGGATGCGAGGCGAACTTGTCGCCGTATTTCGCGACCGCCGCCGGGCTGACGACCGCCGATTGCGGCTGGGCGAGGATCGACAGGAAGGCCGGATAGGCGGCCGAGAGCGTGATCTTCAGCTCGGTCGGCGAAACGACCGTGATCTCCTTGATGAGGTCGAAGGTGGCCTTCACGTAAGGATTGCCGGCCTTGGTGCGCTCCAGCGAGAATTTCACGGCAGCCGCATCAAACGGCGTGCCATCCTGGAATTTCACGCCCTCGCGCAGCTTGAAGTCGAAGACCTTGCCGTCCTCGGACACGGTCCAGCTCTTGGCGAGGCGGCCTTCCAGTTGTTTGAAGTCCGGCGCCGTCCAGGCCACCAGCGTGTCGAACACGTTGAGGATGATTTCGCTGCCGATCGGCTCGGCCTTGTTGGTGCCGGGCTCAAGCGCCACCGGATCGGACGGAACCGCCACGACCAGCGTCTTCAGTTTGTCGGCTTCCTGCGCATGCGCTGCCGTCCACATCAGCGGCATCGCCACCGTGGCTGCCGCAACTGCCTTCCAGATCGTCATGGTTCACCCCTTCACCCTGTTGTTCAGCCGCATCCCGCTCGGATGACGACTGCGCCCTCTGTGATATACTACGAAATATATCATTACGGCGTCTGCTGTAAAGCCTGATGGCGCGCGTTTGGTCACGCCGAGAGGCTGCCTAGAATTTATGCTTTTCTTCCATAGGGATGCGCACCGACCGCGACTGGCCGGGACGGATCATGCACCCATTGCGACCAGGATCCGGGATACATCGCCGCATCGATTCCGATCGAGGCGAGCGCCAGCACGGAATGGGCGGCCGACATGCCGGCGCCGCAATAGACGCCGACGGGACGCGAGCCGTCTGCGCCGAGCGCCCCGTAAAGCTCGGCCAGCGTCGCGGCATCGGTGAAATTGCCGTAATCGGTCACGTTGTCGGGCGCGGGTGCACTCAGCGCGCCCGGAATATGGCCGCGCGGCGCAGAGCCCGGCGCAACCGGCCCACCGATGTAATTGGGGCGGATGCGCGCATCGAGCAGCACACCCGTCTCGACCATCGCCAGCGCGCCCTCGGCATCGAGTTCCGGCATGTGGCCGGGCGAGAGCGTGATCGCGCTCGGCGCCGGCGGCGTGCGAACCGCATCATCGTCGCGAACGATCGGAAGGCCGGCGGCGAGCCAGGCGGGAAGCCCGCCATCCAGCACCCGGACATCCGGCAGGCCCGCCCATTTCAGCACCCACCAGGCGCGCGCGGCCGTCATGCTGCGATCGCCATCATAGATCACGATGGTGCTTTCGGGCCGCAAGCCCCAGGCCCGCGCCTTCTCCTGCAACACGTCAATCTCCGGCAACGGCCGCTGCCCGCCCTCCGGCGAGGCCGGCGCCTGGAAATCGGCATAGGCCTCAGTCCGGATCGCGCCCTCGATCCGCTCGCCGGAAAAGGCCGGACGGCCGGTATAGGGATTGATGGAATCGACCGCAAGCAGCGTCACATCCGCCCCCGCCTGCCGCAAGGCCTGCACCTGCTGCGGCGTCAACAGCACGCGCGCCCGCACCGCCTCCGCCGTCTCATCCGCCCGCACCGCATCGCTGACCACACCCGTCATCACACACACCCTGTCTGCCATGAAAGAGACTAGCGTCTATGAGGCACACGCGCTTGGCAAGCAGAAATATATTACGTGGTATCTCAGGAAAATTTTGCCTTGACGGGCGGGAAGCCAGCACAAGTATGACACGCATGCTGGGCGACCGAGCGAAGCGCGCTTCGCGCGCAGGATGAGCAAAGCCCTCCACGTAACGAAGGATCAAGGCACGACTGCCGCACCTATTGCCGCTTTATCACAGAGAACGACGACCGAAGCCGTCGCAGAGCCAAAAGCATTATCAGGCTTCGGACAAAAGACCGATACATGCGAGGAGCGCCTGCAATTCCTCTTCCACGTGGGCTGCACGCCGCACGGCATCTGCGTCGATCAGACGTGCCAGATCGCTGCGCCTCATCGGCTTGCGGTAGTGCGGCCACTCCCGTTCCAGCGCCCTCATAGCCGCATGCGTATCGGGGGGCCGATGAGCCGCCCTGCCCACCAGATGGCGCAACAGCACTGCCTCGAAGCATGGCCTTTGCCAGACGATTGAAATCGCATTGTCTGCGGCAAGCTTCACGGCGCGCGCTGCACGATGCGGTTCCCGCTCTGCTTGGTCAAAGTCCAAAAGAACGAAACGCTCTGCGGGCACATTCCGCTTCTTTTGCATCAGCGTCAGCCGCAGCACCGCGAGTTCTATGCGCGAGAGCGGATCTCCAGTTCCAGGCCCCAGTTCTTCAATATGCAAGTGAACCGGCAGGTTGGTCGCGCGCGCAAGATCCTGCAAAAAGCTCGCATAGCCCACTTCAGAGGCACCCTCGCAACCGATGTAGATCGGGCGCCGAAGCGCGATATGGGAACGACGGCGACTCATCCGAAGTGTGGGACCCCACCATAGGCACCGCTCAGATATTTCCGATAATGGTTTTCGTCACGGCGCACCTTGACGTCCATTAGGCTGTAGACCCGACTACGCCCTTGCCGATCCTTCTCACAAATCACGATTTCCTCTTTGTTAAGATCATCCAACAACGAGGCAGAATGACAGGAGAACCAGAGCTGCGCATCAAGTCTATTCCGTCCGGACGTCGCATAGAACCATCGCAGAAGTTCCGGCAGAACATTCGGATGAATGGCAGCATCCAGTTCATCGATAGCAGCAAGTCCCCCGGCATCCAAGGCGCCGACAATCCATGGAAACATCTTGATAAAGGCACGAGTGCCGTGACTTTCCAAGGCCCACGGCATCTCGATAGAGAGCCCGGCGTGCTTGAACAGAAGCAACGGCCCGTTATCGGTATTCTGAAAACGCATTCCTTCCACCCCCACATCAATGCGGCTTAATTCGTCGTTCAAGCGAGACAGAAGAGCTGGCACGTTCTTGAGGTAATCAATGACGTTACGATCGGCGGAAGACTGTACCGGCTCGATCTGGAAGAAGGCGTTACGCGCCGCCTCGACCATGAGCCGCGCCGTGGGGTGCTGGAATTTTGCAAACGACGAGAGGACCGTATGATTACCTGCCAACGTTTTCACCAGGTGATGAAAGCCCGACAGGCTGAATGTCTTCGAATCCTTCACGTTTCCTTGCGCATCGCGTTCGTAGACGCGCTGCCATTTGCCTCGACCATTCGGCTTCTGGCGCAACACCTCTGCCGTGATGCCAATAGCTAGTCCGTCCTTGAATTCGATCTCCAGTTCGTAACGGTACGTTCCCTGCTCGACGGTTTCACCATTGGCGGCGCGCTGGGCAATGTCGGGCGTCAGGTTCATGGGGCCACCCAATTCGATCGCAAACCGCGCAGGACGATCGGCGGATTCCCTATCGTTGAAGCGCTCGATACCCACGAAACCCGTATGGGTCACACTGTTGCAGATCATGTTTACGATGAAGGAAAGCGCGCGCAGCAGCGTCGTTTTGCCGGAGGCGTTGGCGCCGTAAAGCGCCACAACCTTCGGCGCTCTGACGTCCGCACCCTCGAAGATAGGTGCATATCGGCCGTCGGGGTCGGGCACACCTTTGTCAATCGAAAGATCCAGCACTTGCTGATCGCGGATCGAGAAGAAATTTTCAACCTCTAACCTATATAGCATAGACCACCTCGCAGCCTCTATAATAGCGCTTTCAACGCATTTTCGTCAAGAATGCGCGCAGAAGTGGACTTTGCCCCCCTTCACAGCGTCAGCCCGGGGCGGGCATTGCTGATCAGGGCGGAGAGCAGGCCGGTGCGGGTGTTCTCGTTGTGCTCCACCATGGCCGCGCGGGCCTTTTCGCCGTCGCGGGCGCGCAGGTGGGCGAGGATGCGGTGGTGGTCGTCGGTGGTTTCCGGATTGATGTCGCGCATGCGGGTGCCCATGTAGAACAGCCGCGCGCACTCCTCCAGATGGCCCATCACCAGCGCATAGAGGCGCGGATTGCGCGATCCTTGCGCGATCAGCGCGTGGAACTGTTCGTTGCGGGCCACGAAGGTGCGCGTGCTCACCTCCTCGCCCATCTCGTAGCGCGCATCGGCCAGCTCATCCAGCTGGTCGAGTTCGGCCACCGTCAGGTTTTCCGCCGCCAGTGCCACCGCCGTACCTTCCAGCACGCCGCGCACGGCAAACAGGTCGTTCATGTCCTTGATGGTGACGGGCGTGACCCGGTAGCCGCGCCGCGGATAGGCTTCCATGAAGCCTTCGACGCAGAGCCGGCCGAGCGCCTCGCGCACCGGCGTCTTGCTCATCTGCAGCCGTTCGGCCAGTTCCGGCTCCGACACCTCTGCGCCCGGCGCCAGATCGCCCGTGATGATTCGCTCACGAAGGATGGCATAAGCCTGCTCCGTCAGCGATCTGGCGCGCTTTTCGGTTCCTGCCTCTGCTCGATCCATGTCCGTCACATGCGTCTCCTGCGCCCGGCACAAGCCACCCGAAGCACCCCGGGGCCTGGTGCCTCTTGTTGCGGCCGAAGCCCGTGCTTGTCAAAGGCTTTCCATGCCTGTCCAACCCCTTGGCGGGTGGAAGGGACTTTGACAGCGCCGCACCGTCTGATATACCACGTAGTATATCTAATCCAGTCCAGGAAGGCGGCAAGGCCGCCGAGGGTGTCGATTGTCGCAGATCCTTGTCATCAATCCCAACAGTTCCGCTTCCGTCACCCGCTCGATGGAAGCCTGCCTCCAGCCGGTCATCGCCGCAACCCGTCATGAAATCTTCTGCACGGAGCTGAAGAAATCGCCACCCGGCATCGAGACCGATGATCATGTGGCGGCGGTCATTCCCAACGTGCTGGACGCGGTGCAGGCCTCGGATGCGGATGCCTTCGTGCTGGCCTGCTTTTCCGATCCCGGCATTGCCGAAGTGCGGGCGGCCACCCGCCGGCCGGTCGCCGGCATTGCCGAATCGGCCTATCTCGCGGCGCTCGGCCTTGGCCGGCGCTTCGGCATCATTTCGCTCGGCCCCTCCTCCATCGCCCGCCATCTGCGCTATCTGAAGGCGCTCGATCTCGATCATCGCCTGGCTGGCGACCGTTCCATCGACATGACGGTCGTGCAGCTGATGGCAACCGACGTGGTGGAAACGGTGGCCCGCACCGGCCGCCTGCTGCGCGACGAGGACAAGGCGGATGTCGTCATCCTCGGCTGCGCCGGCCTCGGCTCCTATCGCGCCGCCCTGCAGGAGGCGCTCGGCCTGCCGGTGGTCGATCCGGTCCAGGCGGGCGTTGCGCTGGCCGCCACCCATCTCGATCTGTCCTACGGGAGATGACAGCATGACCTTCGATCTGATTGTTCGCGGCACCGCCGTCCTGCCGGACGGGCCGCTGGAAAAGGCCTGGATCGCCGTGTCGGACGGCCGCATTGCCGCGATCGGCACGGGCGAGGCGCCGCCGGCGCATACGCTGCACGATGCGGGCGACGGCCTGATCCTGCCCGGCATCATCGACGGCCAGACGCATGCCTGCAGCTATGGCGGCCTGCCCGGCATCCGCTCCACCACCCGTTCGGCGGTGGCGGGCGGCATCACCACCATCGTCGACATGCCCTACGACAATCCGGCCCCCCTCAACACGCCGGCGCGGCTGTCGGAAAAGGTGGAGGCGATCCACGCCCATGCGCATGCGCATGTGGCGCTTTACGGCACCATTCTGCCCGGCCAGGCGCCGGACGATGTGCAGCCGCTGATCGATGGCGGCGTGGTGGCCTTCAAGATCTCCACCTTCGAAAGCAGCCCGACGCGCTTTCCGCGCATTGCCTCCGACCAGATCCTCGGCCTCTTCTCGGCGCTGGCCGACAGCGTGCTGCCGCTTGGCGTGCACAACGAGGACCAGGAGATCGTGCGCGCCTACATCGCCGCCGCCAGGGCGGCCGGCCACAACGGCATCGAGGCGCATTCGGCAAGCCGCCCGCCGGCGGCGGAACTGGCCGCCACCGCCCAGTTTCTGGAACTCGGCGCGAGCGCCGGCGCGCATGCGCATATCGTGCATCTGACGACAGCGCGCGGCTTCCAGCTGGTCGACAACTATCTGGCCGACGGCTTCCGCGCCACCGGCGAGCTTTGCGTCCACTATCTGTGGTTCGATCCGGAGCGGGACGGCAAGGCGCTCGGCGCGCGCATGAAGGTCAACCCGCCGATCCGGCCGGGACAGATCGATGCGCTGTGGGAGGAAATCCTCGCCGGCCGTGTCGCCTTCGTCAGCTCCGACCATTCCAGCTGGCCGATCGACAACAAGCTGACCGATTCCATCTTCGATGCGGGCGCCGGCGTTCCGGGGCTTGAAACGCTGCTGCCGGCCTTCTTCACCGCCGCCGAGGCGCGCGGCCTCGATGCCCCGGCGCTCACCGTCGAGCAGTTGTGCGAGCGTCCGGCGAAATTCTTCGGCCTGTGGCCGCAGAAGGGCGCGATCCGCGTCGGCGCCGATGCCGATCTCACCGTCATTGCCCGCACGCCGCAAGTCTGGGATTCGGCGCGCGCCCATGACGAGCTGCGCTGGAGCCCGTTCGACGGCCGCACCTTCTCCATCACCGTTGCCCGCACCTATCTCGAAGGCCAGCTTGCCTTCGACGGGCAGGATGTCGTCAACCAGCCCGGCGACGGCCGCTATGTGCGCCGCGGGCAATCCCACTGGTTCGAATAGGAAAGACCCATGGTGCAGATCACTGCAGACACGAAGGGCGTCTTCGTCATCGCCGTCACGCCGTTCACGGAAACGGGCGCGCTCGATCACGACAGCATCGACCGCATGGTCGATTTCTACATGGACAAGGGCGCCGATGGCCTGACCATTCTCGGCATGATGGGCGAGGCTCCGAAGCTGACCCAGGCCGAATCGATCGAGGTGACGCGGCTGACGCTCGCGCGCGCCGGGGAAAAGCCGGTCGTGGTCGGCGTCTCGGCCCCCGGCCTTGCCGCGATCGGCGAACTGACGAAGGCGGTGATGGATCTCGGCGCCGCCGGCGTCATGGTTGCGCCCCCCTCCTCACTGCGCACCGACGACCAGATCATCGGCTATTATCGCACCGTGGTGGAAACGGTCGGCACGGATGTGCCGGTGGTGCTGCAGGATTTCCCGCTGGTCACCAACGTGCAGATCTCGACGAAAACGCTCGGCGCCATCTTCGAGGAGCACGCCTCCATCGTCATGCTGAAGCATGAGGACTGGCCGGGCCTGCAGAAGATCAGCGAGTTGCGCCAGGCGGAAGCCAGGGGCCGCCGCCGTGTCTCCATCCTCTGCGGCAATGCCGGCGCCTTCCTGACGGAGGAAATGCAGCGCGGCGCCGATGGCGCAATGACCGGCTTTGCCTATCCGGAAATGATGGCGGACGTCGTGCGCCTGAGCAATGCCGGCGAATTCGACCGGGCGCAGGATCTGTTCGATGCCTATCTGCCGCTGGTGCGCTACGAGCAGCAGCCGGGCATCGGCCTTGCCGTGCGCAAATACGTGCTGGCCAGGCGCGGCGCGATTGCGAGCGCTGCCCAGCGTCGTCCGGGCGCGGCGCTCAATGCGGCCGCCATTGCCGACGTGGAGCGCCTGATAGCCCGCCAGACCCGCCGCCTGGAGGCGCTTGCCTGATGGATCTCGGCATTTCCGGAAAGACCGCGCTGGTTCTCGGCGCAAGCCGCGGCCTGGGTGCTGCCATTGCCGCAGCACTCGCCGCCGAAGGCGTCATCGTTTATGCCGCGGCCCGCACGGCATCCTCCATCGCCGCCTCGGAAAACATCCGGCCGCTCGCGGTGGATCTCGCCGATCCCGCCTCGGTGGACGCCCTGATCGAGACGATCCGGGCGATGGGCGGCGTCGATATCCTCGTCAACAACAGCGGCGGCCCGAAGGCCGGCCCGGCGCTCGGCCAGAGCCGGGCGGCCTGGAACGCCGCCTTCGAGACGATGGCAAGCGCGCTGTTTGCCATCACCGATGCGCTGCTGCCGGCAATGATCGAGCGGCAATGGGGCCGCATCATCACCATCGGCTCCTCCGGCGTCGAACAGCCGATCGCCAATCTGGCGCTCTCGAACGGCGTGCGCGCAGCGATCGCCGGCTGGTCGAAGACGCTGGCCGGCGAGGTGGCCCGCCACGGCATCACCGTCAACATGATCCTGCCCGGCCGCATCGACACCGACCGGGTGCGTGAACTCGACACGATCAAGGCCGGCAATACGGGTGCCAGCGTGGACGCAGTGCAAGCTGCCTCGCGCGCCGAAATCCCCGCCGGCCGCTATGGCCGCCCGGAGGAATTTGCCGCAGCCGCAGCCTTCCTTGCCAGCGCCCAGGCAAGCTATATCACCGGCTCCAGCCTTCGTGTGGACGGTGGCATGATCAGGGGGCTTTGAACCATGACCGATTTCGATGCGGTGATCGAGCGCCGGGACACCGGCAGTTCCAAATGGAGCCGCTATCCCGGCGACGTGCTGCCCATGTGGGTGGCCGACATGGATTTTGCGGCAGCGCCGGAGATCGTCGCGGCGCTGCAGGCGCGGCTTGCCCATCCCGTGCTGGGCTATGGCGTGGCGCGCGATGAACTGCGCGCCGTCATCGTCGCCGACATGGCGGCAAAATACGATTGGGTCATCACGCCGGACGATATCGTCTTCCTGCCGGGCGTCGAGCCGGGCTTCAACATGGCGCTGAAGGCGATGACGGAGCCGGGCGACACCGTTCTGGTGCAGACGCCGATCTACCGGCCGATCCTGAATGCCCCCGGCCACTGGGGCCTGATCCGGCGCGAGGCGGAGCTTTCGCCATCGGCCGGCGGCTGGGCGATGGACGCTTCGGGTTTTGCCGCAGACATGGCCGCCTCCAGGGCCTTCCTGTTCTGCAATCCGCACAACCCGACCGGCAAGGTGTTTTCGCTGGCCGAACTGCAGACCATCGCGGCTCTGGCGGAGACGCACGACACGCTGATCATCTCCGACGAGATCCACTGCGATCTGCTGTTCGACGGCCGCCGTCACGTGCCGATCGCCACGGTCTCCGCCGAGGCGCGCAACCGCACCATCACGCTGATGGCGGCGAGCAAGACCTACAATGTCGCGGGCCTGAAGACGGCCTTCGCGATCATCGAGAACCGGGCGATCCGCGAGAAATTCGCCGCCTCGCGCCTCGGCATGGTCGACAGCGTCAACATTCTGGGGCTCGAGGCAAGCCTTGCGGCCTTCTCCAAGGCCGGCGTCTGGAAGACGGAGCTGCTTGCCTATCTCGAAGCCAACCGCGATTTCCTGATCGCGGAACTGGCCCGCCGTTTCCCGAGGATCCGTTGCCTCGCCCCGGAAGGCACCTTCCTCGCCTGGCTGGATTGCCGCGCGCTTGGTCTCGGCGATGACCCACAGGCCTTCTTCCTCGAGCACGGCAAGGTGGCATTCAGTGCGGGTCACGAATTCGGCGCCGCCTATGGCGGCTTCATCCGGCTGAATTTCGGCTGCCCGCGTGCCCTTCTCGAAGAGGGGCTGGCGCGGATGGAAAAGGCGCTCGCGACACTTTAAGATTGTACGGGCGGGGGCTTACCCCGCCCCCTCTCCGGCGCTATCCTGCACGACGCGACGGGCGGGGCCATGGCACAGCAGTTTTATGCAAGACGGAACACCCGTCTTCCGGCAGATCCCGTCCTGTCGCAGGGGTTCGCATGGGACGAAACGAGAATTCGGATTTCATTCGCGAGGCGGATGACCGCCAGGTCTTTGCGGCCGAGCTTCGGCGCGGCCGCTTTTCGGCGGCGCGTGTCTCTGTCGGCGTGTCGGCCGCCGAGCGGCTGACCGATCCGCACGCGCTCGAAGATGCCTTCCTGATTACCTACCAGAACCGCGATTATGAGGGCGATCTCTGGGTCGACGGAAAACCCCTGCCGACGGCCTACATGCCGCAGGGCAGCTTCACCTTCTATGATTATCGTCGCCAATGGCAGGCCAATCTCCGCTCCGCCTTCGATTGCCTGAATTTCCATGTGCCTCGCGCGCTGATCAACGGCCTCCTGGAGGAAGATGACGGGCGACCGGTGGATACGCTGGTGCTGTCGCCCGGCGAGATTGTTCACGACGCGACGCTGACGGCGCTAAGCGAAGCCATGCAGGCCGCCGTGCAGGCCGGCCAGACGGTGAGCCCCCTACTGCTGGACCAGATTTCGCTCGCCTTCTGCAGCCATGTGGCGGCCTCCTATGGCAATCGTAGCCAGCCGCAGATCGTGGCGGGCCGGCTTGCCCCCTGGCAGGAGCGGGTGGCCCTGGAATTTCTCGCCGCAAGCGATGACGACAACCTGTCGATCAAGGCCGCCGCCGAGCACTGCCGCCTGTCGCAGACCTATTTCGTGCGGGCCTTCAGGCGCTCCTTCAACATGACGCCGCATCAGTGGCTGATGCAGCGGCGAATGAAGATCGCACGCGATCTGCTGAAGACCACCCTGCTGCCGGTCTCGGAGGTGGCAAAACGCAGCGGTTTTTCCGATCCGGCCTATTTCTCCCGCCTCTTCCAGGCGCGGGTCGGCCTCTCGCCGACGCAGTTCCGGCGGCGCCTGCGGGGATGATGCGTGTCGACACCGGCCGGATGGCCCGTCTCAGACGGTCTGGGACCGGCCGTGGCGGCGGCGCCAGTGGCTCGGCGTCTCGCCGGTCAGGCGGCGGAACAGCCGGGAAAAATGCGCCTGATCGGCCATGCCGCAGGACAGCGCGATCTGCGCCAGCGGCTCGTTGCCCTCGCTCATCATCTGCTTGGCGCGCGCGATGCGCCGGTCGAGCACATAGGCATACGGCGTCTGGCGGAAGCTTTCGCGAAAGGCGCGGCTGAAATGGCTGACGCTGAGGCGGGCGATGCCGGCCAGATCCTCGGCGCGGATCATCTCGTGCAGATGTTCCTCCACGAAGCGGGACAGGCGCCGCACCTGCCAGGGGGCAAGCCCCTGCCCATGCGTCTTCGGCGCCTCGGCCGCACGACGCTTCGTCAGAAGACGCTGCGCCCGGTCGAGGCATTCGCGCGTGTGGTCGATGTCGCGGTCGATGGCAAGACCTGCCTCATCGAGCAGCGTCAGCAGTTCGAAGGCAAATTCCGTCGCCTCGAAATCGGCTCCGGGACGGGAATGGCGGGCTGGGCTGGCAAGCTCTGACACGGGCAATTCCTCGCGGGACGCATGAAGGGAATTGCCGGATGTTAAGAATCCGACTGGAAATCAGCCAGTTAAGCCCCGTAAAGTTTCGTAAAGCCCGGTAAAGCGACACCCGCAGCCGGGACGCGGGAAGGCCGTCTCAGCTGCGGCCGGTGCGGCGCAGGCGCCCCGGCGTCTGGCCGAGCAGCTGGGTGAAATGGCGGCTCAGATGCGACTGGTCGGCAAAGCCGCAGGCGGTCGCGATTTCCGCCAGCGGCAGGTCGGTTTCCTCCACCAGCTGGCGCGCGCGCTCCACCCGCCGGCCGAGAAGCCAGCGATAGGGCGTGGTTCCGGTCGTTTCGCGGAAGGCGCGAATGAAATAGCCGCGCGACATCGAGCAGCTTTCCGCCACCTCGCCGATCGAGACATCCCGGTCGAGATTGGCGTCGATGAAATCCTTGGCGCGCATTTCCAGCCGGTACGGCAGCAGCGCGGACACGGTTGCCGGTGCCTCCTGCCCGCCGCCATAGCGGTGCAGAAGATGGGTGGCGATCGCCAGCGACAGCTGATCGATGAAAAGACCGTGCGCCTCGCCCGGCCGCTCCAGCGAGGGGGCGAGCGCCCGCACCAGATTGGAGAGCACCGGATCATCCTCTGCGGCCCGCTCCGACAGGCCCTCCACCGGACGCATGCGGGTTTCCTCCGCCACCTGCCGCAGGAAAAGCGCACTCAGTTCGAACAGCATGAAATCGAAGGAGCCGACAATCTCCGCCCGGTAATCCTCGGCGAAATTGCGCAGATAGACGCCGCCGGCGGCGAACCGGTAGTCGTGGCGGCTCCTGCCGTGAAAGATGCGTCGCTCGTGCCCGTCAGACATCGAGACGCCCACCAGAAAGCCGCGATCATTGGCCGGCAGGATCACTTCCGAGACGGCGTCGGAAACGACGCCCTTGCGATAGAGCGTGATGCCGCCATGCGACAGCTCCTGATCCTTTGCCAGGGACTTGGCGGCGCACCCCAGAGAATCCCGTCTGGCGACCTGCTTGAGCATCCCGCTCTCCAGCTCTCGACCGGCCCTCTCCCGGCTCTTGCATGCGCGGTCTTCACGTCCGCGACCACCCTTCTCGCAAAGGCGGCACATGCAGTCTTGCACATATCTGCCGTTGCGCATAGGGGCGCACGCGCCACCGCCGGTCACGATATCGGCTGAGGCACTGCAGCCACCGGAAAGGCGGGCCATCAGCCGAGATCGGCAAGGATCAGCCGTGGCTCGAACAGCCGGGGAGGATCACCGCGGGGGCGACCGGGAAACGGTCCGGGCGGCGGGGGCCGTCGCGTCTCGACAAGCCGCGGCGGGGGCCCGGTGACGCCGACAGACCGGCTGAGGCAGGCAAGCTTCGTTCCCCGCAGGTCGAGGCAGGCAAAAGGCATCGACAGTTCGCGCAGCAGCCGCGAGGAACTGACGACCAGCGCGGCGGCCAGCGCACTGTCGCCCTCCGGGCCGGAGGCCCAGGCAAGGGCGGCGCGCATCTCCTCCAGCAGCGCCGGAACCGGCTCGAACATGCCGATGCTGCGGGCCTGCGCCGTGCCGCGACGGGCCTCCGTCAACACATGGCGGGCATGGGCGCGGCACACCTGCCGCATGGCGGCCCGCCCGGCGGACCGGTTGGCAAGGCGCGCAAGGCCTGGGCCGCGCAGTGTCTTCAGGATCCGGTAGCGCGTTTCGCCACCCGCCTGCTGCGCGACCACGAGCGATCTCGCCACCAGCGCGGCAATCGCATCCATCAGCGGTGTGACGTCATCCCTGGCGTCTTCGAGCACGCCAAGCGCATCCTTGAGCGAGAAGGGGCCACAGAACACGCAGAGCCGCTCGAACACGTCCCGCTCTGCCGCCGACAGAAGATCCAGGCTCCATTCCGCCAGCGCCGCCAGGCTGCGGTGACGCTCGGGTGCGGTACGCCGCGCATGGGTCAGCGTGGAAAGGCCGCCCTGCAGGAGACCGGTGAGTTCGGCGAGGTTGCTGGTCGCAAGCCGCGCGGCGGCCATCTCGATCGCCAGCGGCAGACCGTCGAGCTGGTGGCAAAGGCGGCCGATGGCGGCGAGATCGGCCGTTGCCGGGTTGAAATCCGGGCGGACAGCCTGCGCGCGCTCGATGAACAGGCGGATCGCCGGCGACTGGCGCAATTGCACGGGCGCAGACGGCGCCCCTTCGGGCGGCAGCCCGAGCGGCGGCACCTGCAGCACCCATTCGCCCGCGGCCCGCAGGGGCTCACGGCTGGTCGCCAGGATGACGAGATGCGGAAGCGTGGCGAGAAGCCCCTCGGCAAAGGCCGCCGCCGCGTCGATGACATGTTCGCAATTGTCGAGAACGATCAGCAGCGGCGCGGCCCTGAGCGGCGCCGTCACGGCCTCATGCAGCCTGTACACCGCCCAGCCGTCAACCGGCTCGCCGCCCGGCAGAACCTGCCGGGCAAGCGCTGCATAAAGGCTGGCCGGATCGCCGCCAAGGGCGGAAAGATCGACAAACAGGGCGGGCATCGCATGGGCGGCACTGAAGGCGGTGGCAACGGCGAGCGCCAGCGTCGTCTTGCCCACGCCGCCGGGCCCGCAAAGACTGAGCAGGCGGCGCGTCGCCATCAGCTCGGCGGCGCGCGCCACCATCTCGTCGCGTCCCAGCATGGAGGCAATGGCAACGGGCAGCGTACTGCGGATGATGCCGCGCTGCGTCGGCGCCGATACCTCCGGCTCGCCCGTCGGCAGCACGAGACGATAACCGCGACCATTCTCGTTGACGATGCGCCTGCGCTCGTCACCATCCGAGGCGAGCAGCCGGCGCAGCATGGACAGATGGACCCGGAGCGCCGTCTCGTCGACGAACTGCTGCGGCCATACGCGCGACAGCAGTTCGTTCTTGGACACCAGCGCGCCGGGCTGTTCCGCCAGCACCAGCAGGATTTCGAGCGCGCGCGCCCCGATGCGCACCGGCTCGCCATCGCGATAGAGCGTGCGCTCGCTGATCGACAGGCAAAACCGGTCGGACAGCATGATCGGGGCGCGCGGGCAATGGTTCATCGGTAACGATCCTCAGGCAAGGGGAAGCCTTCGAGCAAAACGTCAGTCGGCATTCTTGGGCAATTTCCGCGAGACCGGGCTGTGGCTTCGCGTCGATAATTGCGTGAAAACAACGGGATGGAGTGTTTCAGAGGTTTCCTTTTTGCCAAGAGCACTCCGGTGTCAAAAGCCCATCAGTCGGGGCGTTCGCGTGTTCGCGATCGGGCCGCCAGATCCGGCCAATCCTTCGAACGCGGCGTCTTGCGGTGCCTGAAGGCGTCGGAAGGGTTCGATCATGATCGGCACCTTCGCTTCGGCCCAGACACTGAAATTACGCCGTGCAGAACACACAGGCTGATTGGATCCGGACCCTAGGGCATGACACAGGCTCGGCTCTAGGAGGAAATTACGCCGATTTGTACAATGTGAACCCTGACTTTCCAAAGCCGCCCGGGGCAGGCGCCGGCCGACGTCATCGACGACGGCACGCCTTCGACATGCTGTCCTCAAACTGGCAGAGAGGGCTCACCGCATGATGACAGCACCGCGCGCCTCCCCCTCGACAGATCGGCCTGCAGCGAGGGGCGGCAAGGGGCGGGAGGCACCGGAAGGATCAGCCCCTTCGGGTGCCGGACAGGTCTGCGGCGGAGGGGCCGAGCGCCTCGGCGCTCGCCGACTGCAGGGGGAAGCGGATGGTGCAGGCAAGCCCGTCCTCGGCAAAATCCAGCGTCGCGCTGCCCATCAGTTCATAGGCGATGGTGCGGCGGATGAGCGTGGTGCCGAAGCGCTCGGCGACCGGCGCCGAGACCGCGGGCCCGCCGCGTTCGCGCCAGGTGAGCACCAGACGGGGCCGGCCGCCCCCGTCCGTCTCGCGCTGCCAGGCCACTTCGATCTCGCCCCTGTCGTCACTCAGCGCCCCGTGGCGCAGCGCATTGGTCGCAAGCTCGTTCAGCACCATGGACAGCGACAGTGCCGCGCGCGGATCGAGCGGCGTTTGCGGGCCGGGCACGATGGTCACCCGGTCCAGACAGCCGGGATGGGCGGCAAAGGCGCGTTCGATCACATCCCTGAGGCCGGCCTCGTTCCAGTTCGTCTCGAACAGCAGCGCATGCGCATCGGCCATGGCGCGCAGGCGCCCCATCAGCGTCTCGATATACGACTCCACGGTGTCGGCGCTGCCGGCGGTGCGTCGCACGATCGACATCACCATGGCCATCGTATTCTTCACCCGGTGGCTGAGCTCGCGCACGAGAAGCTCGCGATGCTGCTCTCCACGCCGGCGCTCGGCCTTTTCGCGCGCCTCCGCAAGCGCCCGCTCCACCGCGGCCGGCAGGCGGATCAGGCGCTGTTTCAGCACGTAATCGGTGGCGCCGTGGCGAAAGCTTTCGATCGCAGCCTCCTCGCCGAGCACGCCGGACACGAATATGAAGGGCGTTTCCGGCAGCCGCTGGCGGGCAAGCTCCAGCGCCGTCATGCCGTCGAAATCGGGCAGCGAGAAATCGGCCAGGATCACGTCCGTCCCGCCGCCTTCAAGCGCCTCCATGAAGCCGGCACGATTGGAGGCACAGCGGATGGCAGGCGGCGGCGACAGCGTCTTCAGCTGCTGCATGATCAGTTCCGCATCGAGCGCGCTGTCTTCCAGAATGAGGATGCGGGCCGGCGCGTTGAGGTCAAATCCGTGCATGATGCTGATATCCCGGCGGCGGCTCGTTGAGCAGGGCCCAGAACACGCCAAGGTCCTGAATGGCCTTGAAGAACTGCGAAAAATCCACCGGCTTCACCACGAAGGCATTGACACCCAGTTCGTAACTTCTGACCAGATCCTGCTCCTCGCGCGACGAGGTGAGCATGACGATGGGAATGTGGCGCAGCGTGTCGCTTGTCTTGACCCGCTCCAGCACATCGAGCCCATCCATCTTGGGCAGTTTCAGATCCAGCAGCACGACGGTCGGATCGCCCTGCGGCCGGTTGTGGTAACTACCGCGGCGGGTCAGATAGTCCATGGCCTCGGCGCCATCACGCGCGATCACGATCTCGTTGGCCAGCTGGCACTTTTCCAGCGCGGCAAGCGTCAGCTCTAGGTCGCGGGGGCTGTCCTCGACCAGAAGGATGGGGCGCAATTCAGGCAAGGGCTCGACCTTTCCGTTCTGTGGTCATCGGCAGGGCGAAGGTGAACGAGGCGCCCTGCCCCAGTTCGCCATGCGCCGAAATGCTTCCGTTGTGGCGTTCCACGATGCGGCGGGCGAGCGCCAGGCCGATGCCCGTGCCCTCGAAATCCTCGGCCCGCTGCAGGCGCTGGAACACGCCGAACAGCTTGCCCACGTAAGCCATGTCGAAACCGACGCCATTGTCGGTCACCGAATAGAGTGCCATGTCGTTCCTTGTTTCTCCTGCAATCACGATCCGGGCCGGATCGCAGTCGCGGGTGTATTTCACCGCGTTGTCGATAAGGTTGAACCAGACCTGCCGCAGAAGCGTGGCATCGCCCAGTCCAACCGGCAGAGGGGAAACGCGCCATTCGATGCGACGGTTCCCCATCGCCATGGTGACGGAGGTGATGACCTCGGCCACCAGCTTGTCCATGTCGACCGGGCGGGTAACGAGGGCGGTGCGACCGAGCTGGGAAAAGTTGAGAAGATCATCCACCAGCCGCCCGGCCGAAAGGGCCGCATCGGAAATCGTCTGCAGATAGTGGCGCGACTTCTCGTCCAGCCCGGTTTCCCGCTCGCGCAACAGTTCGGCAAAGCCGACGATGTGGCGGAAGGGCGCCCGCAGGTCATGCGAGACGGAATAGGAAAAGGCCTCCAGCTCCTTGTTGGCGCGCGTCAGCTCGCCGGACAGTTCCGCCAGTTCCTCGGCCTTGCGCAGCACGATACCGACGATCGCAGAGCCGAGCGCCCGGGCGGCGGCCAGTTCCGCTTCACTCCAGGGTTCGGCGCAGGCACGCACGAGTTCCTGCCAGGCGGAAAAGGACTGGCGTGGATGGATGCGGCCCTGTTCGCGCACCTTCTCATGCGGATTGCCGCCCCAGCGCACGGTGTGCAGCAGTTCGGGCCGGAACCAGATCAGCCAGCCCGCATGCAGCCGCGAGATCGGCAGGGCCAGAACGCCGCTTGCCCGCGCCGCCATCTCCGGCGCCAGATCGGCGGCAAGCTCCGGCGCCTGCTCGAGCAGGCGGGTCAGCCGGTCGGTGGAAAACAGGTCCTGCCGCGGCTGCGCGTCCAGCCAGGCCGCCAGCCGGCGGATCGCCGCTTCCGGCGGCACCTCGCCCACCGACAGCAGCCGCTCCGGGCTGACGAGCGCCGCACCCGCCGCCCCGACCTGGGCAAGCAGCCCCTCGCCTTCACCCGCCAGCGCCTCCATCCAGTCGGGGGCGGAGGACATGGCAGACAGGAGCCGGCTCGTGACCGCAGACAGCATGACCCGGCGCGCGGCATCCTCTGCGCGGGCCAGCGCCGCGATGCGCATGGCAAGCGCCTGAGCCACAAAATCGCAGATTTCGCGCAGCGCCTGCGATACCATGTGCGGGCCGGCACTATGGCAGGAGATGAGCCCCCACAGCCTTCCATCGACCAGGATGGAGACCGACATCGAGGCGGCGGTTCCCATGTTGCGCATGTATTCGAGATGCACCGGCGAGACGCTGCGCAGCTGGCACTGGCTCATGTCCAGCGCGTCCCCCGTCTGCGGGTCAGGCACCGGCACCAGCGGCACGGGACGGTAATCGACATCGGGAATGATGCGCAGACGATTGGTGGCATAGAGCGCGCGCGCCTGGGCTGGGATATCGGCGGCGGGAAAGCGCAGGTCGAGATAGGAAGGCAGCCGGCCATTGCCGCTTTCGGCCACCACCTGCCCGTTCCAGTCCGCATCGAACCGGTAGACCAGCACGCGGTCGAAGCCCGTCAACTGCTGCACGAAGCCGGCGACGGCCGGCAGAGACCGGGCAATGTCCGGCTCGTCCGACAGCTGGGCGGTAAAGCTTCGCAGGCGGCTGAACACCGCTTCCAGCCGTTCGCCGCCCAATCGCTCCACCTCGACGATCACGCGGTCGCCCGCCCGGTGGGCGGAGGCGATGAGCCCCTCCGTTTCCAGCCGCGTCTGGAAATAGCGCTCGCCACTTGCCTGCCAGCGCACCAGCCTGTCGCCCAGGTCCGCAAGCGGGCCGAAAAGCGGCGCGTCCTGCCGCACGCCATCCGGCAGGTAATCGGCGAGATTGGCGCTGACCTGCACCACCACCGGCGGTGCGCCGGCCAGCACGAACAAGGCGCCATGCGGTTGTATGGCGCCCGGCACGCGGATCGGCTCGCGCGCGCAGGCTTCCAGATCCGGATCCGTTTCGTTCACACCTGTCTCCGATCATGCGGCAGGGCCGTCACACGGGGCCTGCCTCAGCCCCGGACGGTCGTAGGGTCAGGTAGATAGGAGGGAGTAACGGAATGTAAACCGGGCCGATCGAACGGGTCGGGTGGGTGCGGCGCAGCATTTTTCCACCAGGGAGTGCAATTTCCCTTGCGCCGAGTCCAAAAACTAGTATCTGTCGCAAATCAGTATCTGACTATAATTTATGATTATGATGATACGTATTTCTAATGCACAGACGACCGCCCGGCATTCGACCTAGATCAAGAACCTTGTCGGCGCGACATGCAAAAAAGCAATATTCGCAACCGTCGTGACGCCGCATGAAGAACATCTATTCAATCGACGACGTCTTTGGCATTCGCCGGGATCCGCCCCTCAATTACGTCGAGCGGCCGGATGTTGACCATCCATTTCGTACGCTTATGTCGAGAGGTGATAATATTATCATATTCGGCAGTTCGAGGCAGGGCAAGACCTCGCTGCGCAAGAAATGCATGGCGGACAGGGATCACATCGTCGTTTCCTGCCAGAACCGCTGGTCGCTGGCCGATCTGCACTGCTCGATCCTCAAGGAAGCCGTGTTTTTCGTGAAGCATGTCCAGGACGAGGCGCAAGACGGGGGACAGGACGAGCCCGCCCTGCCCATCCGGCCGAAGCCCGGACGGCTTGATCTGTCCGACCCGAACGACATCGTTCGGGCGCTCGCAGACATCAATTTCTCCAGCTACATCGTGCTGGAGGATTTCCATTACCTGCCGGAAGCCACGCAGCGCGAGTTCAGCTTCTCGCTGAAGACCTTTCACGAGAAGACCGCGATTTCCTTCGTGATCGCCGCCGCCTGGCGCGACGAGAACCGGCTTTCCACGCTGAACGGCGATCTGGCGGACCGCGTGCAGCCGATCAACACCGACCACTGGTCGCCCCAGAGCCTTTCCGAGGTGATGACGACAGGCGCCGGCATGCTGGGCATTGCCTTCGACGATGCCTTCAGCACCGGCCTTCTCGCCGCCTGCTTCGACAGCGTGCATCTGGTGCAGGAAGCATGCCGGCGTGCCTGCCGGGCCGCGAAGGTGCATGAGCGGCAGGATGGTCTGCAGGGCGTCGGCGCCGGGCTCGACGTGGTCGAACTGGTGCGCCGCATCGTTACCGAACAGGCGGCGCGCTATACCGGCTTCGTCGAGGGCTTTTCCGGCGCCATCGCGGCAAGCGATCTCGACATGCCGCGATGGCTGATCTACGCCATGCTCTGCCACGGCGCCGACCAGCTGGAGCGCGGCATCCGCCTGAAGAAGATCTACAGCATCATCAAGGCACGGCATCCCCGGCGCAAGACGCTGGACCGCATCCATGTGGCGCAGACGCTGGTCTCTACCGCGACCTTGCAGAACCAGCGCGGCATCCGCCCCTTCGTCATCGATTACGATGCCTCCCGCGGCAGCCTGCAGGTGGTGGACAGGCAGTTCCTGCTCTGGCTTTCCACGCAGGAGATTCCCGCGCTTTGCGACGATCTCGGCCTGCCCGCCCCGCTGTCGGACAGCGAGATGCGGGCGCTGCCGTGAGCGGTGAGGTCGAACCGTGCGGCGAAGGCGATAGAAGAGAAATTTTTCTCTTAGAGAGCAACGATGCCATAATTTAAAGAGTGCCTCGTCGATTAATTCTAGGAAAACCTGTCTATCTTCAGAAATCCTGTTGCCTCGCTAATACGGTTGATGCCTTATGAACATCAGACACGACGTGAAATTGAGGGGAACATGTCGGATAACGATCCGCAAGGCCTCTATAGAGCTTTGGGAATACAGCCATCTGCCAATTCTGATGAAATCAGAACCGCCTATAGAAAGCTTGCGAAAGACACCCATCCGGATACTTCACAGGATCAAAACACTGAAAAATTCCAGAAAATTGCTGCCGCCTACGAAGTTTTAGGCAATCCTCTCCGCCGAGCAGCATACGACCGTTCTGCGTATAAGGCCCCCACTCAGGAAACCCAGACTAAAGTTATCGACCCGATTTGTTGCTCTCGCTGCGGACAGGTCACGGCACAGCCAAGACATATCGTATTCTTTCGCGTTTACAGCTTTATATTCATGACCACACGTAATCCTGTGCAAGGGATTTTTTGTGCAAGCTGCGCGAAAAAGGAAGCTGCCAGATCCTCGATCATTACCTTAATCGCAGGATGGTGGGGGGTTCCTTGGGGACCACTCTATTCAGTTGGGTCCATCATAGGCAACGGCTTTGGTGGACAACATAAGCGCTCCGCCGACGAGGCGATGATTTGGTACAACGCGCTTGCATTCCTTTCGCATGGACATATGCAGCTATCATACGCGCTTGCGATGCAGTCCAAGAACGCGCTGGATAAAGAGATAGCAAAAAACGCCGATGAACTGACTCGTCTGCTCGAAAGGTCCGGCGTTGACCCAAAACAAGGCAAGTTAAAAAATCCCTGGCGTACATCAGTTCTGTCTGCGACAACTTATTGCCTCATGGCCTTTGCTCTGCCTGGTGCGTTGGCAGCGGCCCTTTTTGTGGACTCTCAAAATGGCAGTAGAAGCACCGTGTATGGCGGGGCGACAACACCATATGTCTCACCTCCGAAAACGGCACCATATCAGCAAAATGTTCAAAAGGCAGTTACGACGCCCGATGTACCGACATGTGCGAACGTTCCGCCCAACGGACAACTGCTCGGGCCAAATCGGCTATCGACTGCCGATGGCCATGCGCTGGAGATCCGCAACGGTGCCGGCGGTAACGCGATCATCAAAGTCAGAACAGAAATTTCTGGAGCCGTCGTCGCGACATTCTTTGTCCGCAGCAATCAAACCGCTCGGATCAGCGGGATCCCGGATGGGCGCTATAAGGTGCAGTATGCTTTCGGAAGCGCGCTGGATGTGAGTTGTCAACGTTTTGTGGAACTAAATGGCGCGGATGAATTTCCTCGTGCTGAGACGCTCAACACCGAACAAACCACAACCGAGATCATCACACAGGTGTTGTCGTACACGCTGTATGCGGTTCCTGGCGGCAACATCAGGCCTCAGAGCATTTCAGCTCAGGACTTCGAACGCCCATAATGGTCTCCTTCTGCGCTGGTCCGGGTCAGGCGCCGAACGCGCCGTCGATCGTGTGCATCGCCCCGGTTACGAAACCAGCCTCGGGGCCTGCGAGCCAGGCAACCATGGCCGCGACCTCTTCCGGTCGCCCGTGACGCTTGATCGCCATGAAGCTGTGCATCAGTTCCCGCATCGGGCCATTCTCCGGGTTTGCGTCGGTGTCGATCGGTCCGGGCTGAACAATATTGATCGTGATCCCGCGCGGCCCGAAGTCGCGCGCCAGACCACGCGCCAGACCCTGAAGCGCAGATTTGCTGACCGCATAGGACGCCATCCCCGGCACGGGCATCCGGTCGCCATTGACCGAGCCGATGACGATGATCCGTCCCCCCTCCGGCATCTGTCGCGCGGCCTCGACCGAAGCGTGATACGGGGTCTGGATGTTGATCTGGAACAGACGGTCGATCGCATCGGCATCCTGTTCCAGCGCATCGCCGAAAATCGCGATGCCGGAATTGACGACCAGCACGTCCAGCGGTCCGCTGTCGCGGACACGCGCGATCACGGCGTCACGATCGGCGCTGTCCGTGTGGACCGCCCTGCTGCCGGTCTCGGCCGCCAATTGCTCTGCCGCGCCCCGGGAGCCGGCATAGGTGAAGAGAACCTTTGCCCCGTCAGCGGCAAAACGGCGAACGATGGCCGCGCCGATGCCCCGGCTGCCGCCGAGAACCAGAACGGACTTTCCCTGGAAGGTGGTCATGCAAGCTCCTTGAGAAATAAAGTAACGAGTGCTACATATATCTTCCAACGCCATCGTCAAGGTATTTTGTAGTGAACGATACAAATAATTCGCGCCCTCGCGGCCGCCCGCGCCGCTTTGATCCCGGCCAGGGCGTGGCCACGGCGCAGCATCTGTTCCATGCTCGCGGCTATGATGCGGTGGGGGTTGCGGAAATTACCTCCGCTCTCGGCATCAACCCGCCAAGCTTCTATGCGGCCTTCGGCAGCAAGGCCGGTCTCTATGCCCGGGTTCTCGAACGGTATGCGACGACCGACGCGATTCCGCTTGAAGACCTGCTGCGCCCCGACCGCCCCCTGGCGGAGAGCCTTGCCGCGGTTCTGGAGGAGGCAGCAAGGCGTTATGTCGCGCGGCCCCCGGCCGCCGGCTGCCTTGTGCTGGAAGGGATCGGGTGCGATGACGAGGAGGCGCGCAGGATCGCCGCTGCCTATCATAGAGCCGCACTGGACAGGATCCGCCACTCGATTGCCGCCGTTCATCCGGACACCGCTCAACGCCTGACCGACTTCGTCTCGGTCACCATGGCGGGGCTGTCCGCCGAGGCGCGCAACGGGATCGGGCTCGACCGACTACTGGAGACCGCGCGCGTGGCTGGCCGCGCCGTCGCCCGGGAGCTTGCCGCTGCGGGTTGATGATGCGACGCGATCGCGCCGTGCCGGGTACTGGAGGCAGAGGGTTGCGAGCCCGGCATGCCTCCCCCCGGAGGGAATAGACCCGGGCTTAAAAATCCTGCCAGTCCCTGTCCGCCAGGGCCGCGTTGCCGTGGCGGGCGCGCGGCATGATGCGGGTGCGGTCGGCGCCAGCGCCGGGACGCTGCTGCGGGGCGGAGATGGAGATCGCCGCCTCGCCCAGCCGGAAACGGGAGACAAGGCGAAACAGTTCGCTCGCCTCGCCGGCCAGCTTGTGGGCGGCGGCGTTGCTTTCCTCCACCATCGCCGCATTCTGCTGCGTGCCCTGATCGATGGTATTGACGGCCTGGTTGATCTCGGACAGGCCGGTCGACTGTTCGCGCGCGCCTTCCACGATGGCGGCGACATTGGTGGAAATGTCTCGCACCTGCACGACGATATCCTGCAGCGCGGTGCCCGTTTCGGCGACCAGCGTCACGCCCCGTTCCACCTGGGCGGCCGAGGCGGTGATCAGCGCCTTGATCTCCTTGGCGGCCTTGGCGGACCGTTGCGCCAGTTCGCGCACCTCCTGCGCCACCACGGCAAAGCCCTTGCCGGCGTCCCCCGCACGCGCCGCTTCCACGCCGGCATTCAGCGCCAGAAGATTGGTCTGGAAGGCGATCTCGTCGATCACGCCGATGATCGAGGAAATCTCGCCGGACGAGTTTTCGATGGCGCCCATGGCGGTGATTGCCTGACGCACCACGTCGCCGGAGCGCTCGGCGCCGCTGCGGGTGCGCTCCACAAGATCACCGGCCTCGCGGGCACGGCGTGTGCTGTCGGCCACGGTGGTGGTAATCTCCTCCAGCGCGGCCGCCGTTTCCTCCACGGAGGCAGCCTGCTGCTCGGTGCGTTTCGACAGAGAATCCGCCGCCGCCCGCACCTCGTCGGAGCCGGCCGCAATGGCGGATGCATTGCGCTGCACCTCGGTCATCGCCTCCCGCAACCGGCCGACGGCATCGTTGTAATCGAGACGCAGCGGTTCCAGCGAGGCGATGAAGGGAATGTCGATGCCAAAGGTGAGATCCCCCTCGGCAAGCTGCTTCAGGCCGTTGCCCAGCACGTTGACATTGCCGACCCGCTCCGTCACGTCGGTGGCGAATTTCACCACCTTGAACACCTCGCCCTTCATGTCGAAGATCGGATTGTAGGAGGCCTGGATGAAGACGTCGCGGCCACCCTTGCCGATGCGGCGGAATTCGCCGGCGGAAAACTCGCCCCGGCGCAGCTGTTCCCAGAAGCGCGGATAGGCGTCGCTGCGCACGTAATCGCCATCGCAGAACATTGAATGGTGGCGGCCAACCATCTCGTCGAGCCGATAGCCGAGAGCTGCACAGAAATTCTCGTTGGCCGTCAGGATCGTGCCATCAGGCGCAAACTCGATGATCGCCTGAGCGCGCGACAGGGCCGAGATCTTGCCGGCATTTTCCGCCGCTTCCAGCTTCAGCGCCGTGATGTCGGTTGCGAATTTTACCACCTTGTAGACACGGCCGTTCTTCAGGATCGGATTGTAGGAGGCCTCGATCCACACTTCGCGCCCGCCCTTGGCGATGCGGCGATACTGGCGCCGGTCGAACTCGCCGCGACCGAGCTTGGCCCAGAAGGCCTGATAGCCCTCGCCGATGGCCTCTTCCGGCGGCACGAAGATGCGGTGATGCTGCCCCACGATCTCGTCCGCGCGGTAGCCGAGCGTCGTACAGAAGTTTTCATTGGCCCGGAGGATCCGGCCGGAGGGGTCGAATTCGATGATCGCAAAAGAGCGGTTCATCGCGGACAGAACCCGGTTGGAATCCGAGGAAAAGGGGCTGGGGGACATGCGATCTCCTGCCGGTCGGTCGGCGCGGCGCGGGACGCCGCCCGGCGGGACGCGGTCAATGGTCAGACAGGGGGAATGAGTGTCGGCCATCATGGCCGCTCTACCGGCATCATGCGCCGCTAGAGCGATTTATCGGAGCATTCCATTGAAGTTTTGTAAATTAGCCCCTGAAAATCCACTGCATTATGCAGTTTGTATGCAAGAAGTCGAGGGGTCGGACATCAATCGATCAGACGGCGGCGAATCGCCTCGGCAATCGCCTGGGTGCGGTTGGAGGCGCCGATCTTCTTCGTGGCGTTCTTGATATAGGTGTTGACCGTATCGACCTGATAGCCGCTTTCCGCCGCGATCTGCTCGCTGGTCAGACCGCCGGAGGCGAGGCGGAGACAGGTCAGTTCACCGGTCGACAGTTTCATCTCCGCTGCCGCGAAGCGCTCCATCAGGGGGCGGGTGATCTCGGTATGGGCGGATTTGGCGATGGCGCCGAGAAAGGCAATCTCGTCCGGATCGAACGGAGTGACACGGGTAAAGCCGACGGAGCCGTACATCTGGTCGCCACGGCGGATCGGAAACAGCGTGCGGTTGCGCACATTGAAGGTTTCCAGCAGATAGGCCAGCCGCTCCGGCAGCTCCACATCCTTCAGCACCTCGCTTTCGATCACGACGCCCTCGGAGAGCTTCGACAACAGCACGAAGGGATCCGTCAGGTGGAGGCGCTCGCCGTAATAGGCCTCGAGAAAGGCGGGCGGAAAATCGGTGTCGAGCGACTGCGCCGAGCCGAACCGGAACCGGTCGATGTCGAGCCCGCTGACGGCAACGAAATCGAAAGGCACGGCCTTGCGCAGGCGTTCCATGAAGGGGTGGTTGTGGATGAAGCGATGACGCGGAACAGACGCCAGGTCGACAAACTCCTCCAGATTGTCGGCACGGCGGAACAGGGGGCGGTTCAGCATGTGGTCGTCGGGCTTTCGAGGCTTGATCGTGGCAGAGGATCGGAGCTGTCTCTCCCTCAAGCCAAGTCAATTTACGATATGTAATCATATCTTGAAGCATTTTTGATGTCGAAAATCTAGGGAATTTCGGGGGATCTGCAGCATTTTCTAGCCTGCACACAACCCGGACATCGGAAACGCAACAATAAGTCGTCATTAATCAATATCGCCTAAAATACTGCGAAATCAAGTAACCCGCCTGCCTGCCCCGGAGTTTGCCCATGTCGCCCCATGAAAAGATGCAGCACCTGAAGGAACGCCTGGATTTCGTCGGTCTCGATGAGGCCCAGCGGCGTGTTCTCGCCGAGATGCGGCCGATGCTGGCGGGCGCCATCGGGCCTGCACTGGACGTCTTTTATGAAAAGGCGGCACGCCATCCGCATACGGCCGCCTTCTTCCGCAATCCCGCCCATGTGGCGCATGCCAAGGGCCGCCAGGTGCAGCATTGGGACGGCATTGCGTCCGGTCGCTATGACGAGGCCTATGTGGATGCGGTTTCCACCGTCGGGCGCACCCATGCGCGGCTCGGCCTGGAACCGCGCTGGTATATCGGCGGCTATGCCATGATCATGGAAGGCATCATCAAGGCGGTGATCGGCTCGCAGTTGAAGGGCCTGTTCGTGGAGAAGAAGGCAAAGGCCGTGGAACAGCAGCTTTGCACGGTGGTGAAGGCTGCCCTTCTCGACATGGACTATGCGATCTCCGTCTATCTCGACGCGCTCGCTGCCGAGCGCGCCAAGACCGAAGCGGAACGGGCCCGCGCCGCCGCCGACCAGCAGGAGGCGCTGAAGGCGATCGATGCCGCTCTTGACCAGCTGGCGGCGCGCGACCTGACAGCGGAGGTACATCAGACGCTGGCTGCCGATTTCGAGCAGATCAAGGCCAATTACAATCGCTCCGTC
Organism: Affinirhizobium straminoryzae; assembly: GCF_007004135.1. Taxonomy (GTDB): domain Bacteria; phylum Pseudomonadota; class Alphaproteobacteria; order Rhizobiales; family Rhizobiaceae; genus Neorhizobium; species Neorhizobium straminoryzae. Next base: position 45,514 of record NZ_VJMG01000038.1, on the reverse strand, counting down.
GCGGAACTCAACAATGCGATGTCGGATATTTACGGCGCCGTCGATCAGGTGCGCGCCGAGGTGACCGGCATTTCATCCGCGACCGACGACATGGCCAAGCGGGCCGAACAGCAGGCATCCGCGCTGGAGCAGACGGCGGCGACGCTCGAGCAGATCACCTCGATCTCCGCCTCCACGGCAAGGCGCACCGCCGAGGTGCAGCAGATCGTCCAGGCTTCGTCCGAGGAAACCGTGCGCTCCGGCGCGGTGGTGCGCGAGGCGATCACCGCCATGCAGGACATCGAGGGATCGTCGCAGAAGATGACGCAGATCATCGGCGTGATCGACGACATCGCCTTCCAGACCAATCTTCTGGCGCTGAATGCCGGCGTCGAGGCGGCACGCGCCGGCGAACAGGGTAAGGGCTTTGCGGTCGTTGCCCAGGAAGTGCGCGAGCTTGCCCAGCGCTCGGCCGCCGCAGCGCGCGAAATCAAGGACCTGATCGATCGCTCCTCGGCCGACGTCAACCGCGGCGTCAGCCTCGTCAACCGCACGGGTGAAGCGCTGGTGACGATCGGCGAGCGGGTCGCCAGCATCAACGAACATATCAATTCCATCGCCCAGTCGGCCCGCGAGCAATCCTCCGGCATCAACGAGATCAACACGGCGGTGCGCAGCATGGACCAGATCACCCAGCGCAACGCGGCGCTGATGGAAGAAACCAGCGCCTCGACGCAGAACCTGGTGGCGATCTCCGGCAGTCTCGGCGAACTGCTCGGCCGTTTCCGCACCCGCGGCCAGCAGCGTCACGTCCCCGCCGAGGAACGGCCACGCCGGCGGGCCTGATCTTTCCCGCCGGGCGCCGCGCCTCACCGCAGCGCCTTCAGCATCGGATGGATGGAGAAGCGGCCCTTCGCGGCCTTGCCCGTCAGGTCGCGCAGATAACCGCCCGGCGAGCGGATCGCCTCTGCCCGCTCCAGGATCGCGGCGATCACGATCGCCGCCTCCACCTCGCCCATGGCACTGCGAGCCGCCGCCCAGGCGCTGGGGCTGATGCCGAGCATGGAGCGGACCACCTCGGCCGCCGCCAGCACGTCCCGCCAGCTTTTCACCCCGTCGCGGGCATAATCGGCAATCTGCGGGCAGGCTTCCAGGAAGGCTTTGAGCCCGATGCCGACCGATTTCCTCTCCAGTTTGGGCGGTTCCTCCCCCGCTGCCTGTGCGTTTGCCGCCACCGGTCCCGCCCTCTCTGTGACTCTTTGGCCGTTTCTTTCAAGTGAGAGGTCTGTGTTTGAATTCTGAATATGGCGCTCAAAAGCGGAGTCACTGGCGCTCATTTCTTCATTGGAAAGGGTGTCGAGATAAGCCGTCTCCACCGCAATCCGGAGCGACAGCAGCGCCTTGGCACGCGCCGAAAGATCGGCGATCTCGCCATTGCGGGCAATGCGTCCGGACAGCGCCTGCAGGCTTTCGATGAAGGTCTGCCAGTCGCCGGTCCGCGCCTCCGTCAGCGCCGCCTCGATGGTTTTTGCGATATCGCGCAGATGCAGGCTGATCTCGGCCCTCAGCCGCGCCACCTGACGTGCCGTCTCGCGCGCGGTCTCGGCCTCGGCAAAGATCCGGTCGGCGGCCAGCGCCAGCGGCGCCAGATCGAAGCCGAAGGCGCTTTCGACCTGGCCGCGGTCGTCGCGCTGGCAAAACCGCTTGCCGTTGGCACTGTCGCGGCGAAAAATCAGCCCCGCCTCGACAAGCGCCGCGATATGCCGGCGCAGCGTGGCCGGCGACATGCCGCGGCAGCGCAGCGACAGTTCCGCATTGGAGGGAAACACAATCAGCGGCGCCTTGCCATCCAGCTCGCGCGCCGGGTGAAAGCTTGTCAGCGCCTCCAGCACCGCGATCGAGCGGTCGGACAGGCCATAGACCGCCCGCGCCTCGGTCAGCGCGCGGATCAGCTGCCATTTGTCGGCCGTGCCGGTGGCATTGCCGCCCTCGCCCTTGCGCAGGCTCTCCTGTTGCCGTTCGACCTGCGTCATCCGGGCAAAATTCTTCGCACGCAACGGAGCGCCGCCAAACGGCGTCGTTGCCAGTCTCTCTTGCATGGCCATCTCCTCACGGAGGCAAGGCGGCCCGGAAAGCGACCATGCGGCCACAAAATCACGCGCCGGAAACAGCCAATCGGCCGCCGACTCTTGACTTTGACGCGCGGAAGTGATTCTCTTAAATTGCTACATTGAAGAGGGCTTCCGAAATGGTAACGTTTTGGGGGCCTTTTTTCTTGCTCTCGTTTCGTCCTTTCCAGCTTCGTCACAGGGCCGGTTCATCCGGCCGGCACTGATTATAGATCCGCCTTTACGCGCGGGGACGCACACCCGGCCTCAGACCGTTCATTTGGCCTTTTTCGACGCCAGGAATTCCCTGTAGCGGGCAGCCAGAAAATCCGCCGCCTCCTCGAGAAAGGCCTCGTCGACCCCGCTCGAGAACTCGATGCGCGCTGCCTTGCCATCCCGGCGAAGACGAGCAAAAACAGTGCCTTGACCATCCGTCAGGGTGCGCACGGCAGACTGTTCGCCAGATGCTGTCCGAGCGTTTTTCAGCCGCGCGGAAAGCCGGTCGAACAGCAGCTGGAACCGCTCATCGCTCGGCGCCGACAAAAAATTATCGCTCTCGACTTCCCCCGCGGCGCGCGCCAGCGAATCAGGCTGCTGCAGCAATTCGCCGAGTTTCATCCAGCGATCGCGGCCCGCCTTGGGTGCTGCGCCGATCAACCGGATGAAGCGTTCGGGCACCGCCTCCACCACCTGCATCAGGCGCGACAGCTCGCTTTTCTGCACCGACAGCGCCTCGCCGATCACCTTGCGGTCAAAACCGCGAGCGGCGAGATTGCGGGCAAAGACGGCGCGCTCGATGAAGGAAAGGTTGCGACGCTCGGCATTTTCCTTGCCCTGCGCCAGCACCAGTTCGTCATCGTTGAGGGCGCGCACCACCGCCTTGACCTCGATGCCGAGGCGGGCAGCCGCGCGGATGCGGCGATGGCCATAGGCGGTCTGGTAGTGGCCGGGCCGGGTCGGATGCGGGCGAAGCAGCACGGGCACCTGCTGGCCGCTGTCGCGCATGCTGTCGACCAGGGCAGCGAAATCCTCGTCATCCTGATCGCCGATCCGCAGACGGTCCTCCACGAAGGAGGCCTCGATGCGCTCCGTCGGCACGGACACCACCCGCTCGCCATCGCTGAGCGCCTGTCGCAGCGCCCGCACCTCTTCGGCATCGCGCGACAGCGAGCCGAGCGACAGCCCCATGGCCTTCACGGCGCCCGAGGCGCTGCGAGCCGGAGCGGCGGATGAGGCAGACGACGGCATCGCAGGCGACGGGCCGGCGGCACCCTGGGCCGAGGACGCCGGAGAGCCTGGCTGCGGCGCAGCGTTCGGCTCGGTCGCGCGCTGATCCGCATCCGGCGCCTTGGCCGGAGCGGGTGCCAGCCCTCCCCCGAACAGGGCCTTCAACTCGTTCTTGCGGCTGCCTGCCATCCGTCCTGCCTTTCCTTGCTCATCTGTCGTCACGCGCCATCGGGTCACCAGCCCCAGGACGCATGGATCAGGGTTTCGATCTCGCCATTGACCGCGTTCATCGCCTCCAGCGCCCGGTCATAGGTGGCGCGGGTAAAATTCTCGCGGCCCACCTCGTACAGCGTCTGCTTGGTCAGGCCCGCATCGGACACGGCGGTGGATTTCAGCATCGGCGAGGTCAGCACGCGCTCACCGAACAGCGAGCGCATGAAGCCGACGATCTGCGCCTGCGGCCCGTCATTCGGTTCGTAGCGGGTGACGAGATAACGCAGGAAATCGAAGTTCAGCGTGCCGCCCGCCTCACGCACCACCGCCAGCAGATCCGAGGTCATGAACAGGAACTGGTTCATCGAGGCGACATCAAGCATCTGCGGATGCACGGTGACGAGAACCGAGGAGGAGGCACAGAGCGCCGACAGCGTGAGATAGCCGAGCTGCGGCGGGCAATCGATCACGACGACGTCGTAATGTTCCTCCACCTGGGCAAGCGCCGCCTGGATGCGGGCGAAGAAGACCGGGCCGGAATCCACGCCGTTCTGACGCCTCGCCAGCGCCTGCGGCGTCTCGTGCTCGAATTCCTGCAGCTCGATATTGCCGGGCACCAGATCAAGTCCCGGGAAATAGGTCCGGCGGATGATCTCGGAGAGCGGGCGCGCGGCCTCGTCATAGCGGATCGCGCCATAGAGCGTGTCGTTGCCGGTCAGGTCCAGCTCCGGCTGGTAACCGAACAGGGCCGACAGCGAGGCCTGCGGATCGAGATCGACCGCCAGCACCCGGTGGCCGGTCAGCGCCAGATACTGCGCCAGATGCACGGCAGACGTGGTCTTGCCGGAACCGCCCTTGAAATTGGTAACGGAAATGACCTGGAGATGCTCGCCACGGGCGCCATCGCGGCGCGGCAGATAGCTGCGCGCCTTGGCGAGATTGCCCTTCGAGAGCGCCTGTTCGGACAGATAGGAACGCAGCGCATGGATATCGGCCAGCGAATAGAAGCGGCGGCCGCCGGCCCCGGTTTCCGGCTGCGGCCCCTCGCCCGCCAGGGACAGCTGGCGCAGATAGCCATCGGAGACGCCGATCAGCTTGGCGGCCTCGCCAGAGGAGAAGGCGCGCAGGGTCTTGCTGGCGGCCGGCGGAAACAGCCGCTCGCGCATGGCCTTCAACTGCTCCGACAGCGCCTGCGCATCGGCCGCAATGGTCTGATCGGCCGGCAGGCGGGTGTCCGCGCCGGATGCCGATGTGCTGTTTGCCTGACCGCGCGTCATCGACGCCATCCTTATTCTCCGTTGTCGTTCCGGCTGCCGTCAAAGCCGCCGGGCCTTGTCTGCCTGCCGGGCGGGACAGGGCGCAGATCAGACCCGCTGCCCCATCACCGCCACCCTTGCCGCCCCGCACGGCCTGATCACCGGCCTTGCGAAGCCGGCCGCGGTGCTGCAGGCTTTGCGCAATGCCACCGTTCAGCGCTGCGGACGCGACCGATTCTCTCGATCGATCTTATACGCCCGCTTCCGATACTAACAGGGACCGGAAGCTCTAACGCTGGACAAGGGCAGTTTCGCCCTTATTCCGTAACAGCGTTGCGACATGCACAGAGTCGCGTCAAGCAGTTTTTGGTTAACGCCCGTTAACCGGAAGGCCCTGCCGCGCCGGGATTTTGCCGATATCAGGAAATTATGACGGCGCTTTTCCCCGGCATTATAACTTGACTCTTTTCATCTTCTTTCTATGGTCTGCCCGCAAGACGATCACGGGCGCGTGATCCTGAGGAAGCCGGGTGTGACGCCCCGGGCGCAAGCGAAAGGATGAAGGCGATGCAGCATGTTTCAACACCAGCCGGACGGGCAAGGACAGGGACGCGGCATCGCCTGCTGAGTGCCTCCGTTGCTGCCGTGGCCCTGCTTGGGACCGCCCCGCTGCCAGGTGCCGGAAACATCGCGCATGCGCAGGAAACCGTGCTGGATCCGGTTCTCGTTCAGGGCTCGGGTTCTGTGGAAGGCAACGGGTCGGTGGTGGCCAAGCAGGCCCGCACCGCCACCAAGACCGACACGCCGATCCTCGATGTGCCGGCCTCCGTCTCCGTCGTCACGCAGAAGGAAATCGAGGAACGCGGCACAACCAACACGCAGGAGGTCCTGGCCTACACGGCGGGCGTCTTCGTCGACGAGTTCGGCTCGGATGACCGTTACGACTATTTCCGCATCCGCGGCTTCGACCAGACCACGCTCGGCACCTATCGCGACGGGCTGGCGGCGCGCATTCCCGCCTGGTTCACCGCGCAGCGGCTGGAACCCTACGGGCTGGAGCGGGTCGAGGTGCTGAAGGGCTCCACCTCCACCCTGTTCGGCCTCAATGCGCCGGGCGGCCTGATCAACGCCATCACCAAGCGGCCGCAGGATGCGCCGCATGCGGAAGTCTACACCACGCTCGGCGACGGCCATGTGGAAACCGGCACGGATTTTGGAGGCCCCCTCGATGCCGAGGGTGTCTACAGCTACCGGCTGACCGCCAAGTGGCAGAATGCCGACATGGGCACCGCCTATTCCAATGACGACCGGCTCTATATCGCGCCGGCGCTGACCATCAGCCCCGATGCCGGCACGTCGCTGACGCTGCTGGCCGATTACAGCAAGCGTGAATCCTCCGTGTCCCGCGGTTTTCCGATGGGGGTCGCGATCGACACGAAAAGCTTTCTCGGAGAGCCGGAACTCAACCGCTTCAACACCATCCAGAAGGATATCGGCTATCAGTTCAGCCATGACTTCGACAACGGGCTGACCTTCCGCCAGTCGGCGCGCTACACGCATATCAGCCTGAACTATGGAGATGTCTACGGCGCCTCCACCGATCCGACCGCCGACCGCACCGCCTTCACCGTGGATGGCGTGGCCGACCGCTTCGTCATCGACAACCAGCTGCAATATGATGCGAGCCTTGACCGCGTGGACAGCAAGACGCTGGTCGGCCTCGACTATGCCTATGACAAGACGCATGAAAACATCCTGATGGGCACGGCCGGCGGCATCGACATCTTCAACCCCGTCTATTGCGGCCTCTCCTGCATCACGCTCGGCCCTTACGTGGACTGGAAGGTGAAGCAGAAGGCGCTCGGCCTCTATGCGCAGGAAGAGCTGACGCTGGACGACCGCTGGATCCTGACGCTCGGCGGGCGCTATGACCATGTCAACACCCGCGCCGACTACCTGCTGACCGGCACCGCCGACGACACCACGGAAAACGCCTTCACCAAGCGCATCGGGCTCACCTACAAGGCGACGCCGGCGCTTTCGGCCTATGCCAATTATTCCACCTCCTTCCAGCCGCTGGTCGCGCCGACGGTCAATTACGGCACCAGCGCCAGCCTGAAGCCGCAGGAGGGCGAGCAGGTGGAATTCGGCGTGAAATACCAGCCGGAAGGGTTCAACGGCCTGTTCTCGCTCGCCGTCTTCGATCTGAGCCAGACCAATGTGCCGACCACGATCTCACCCACCGAGACGCGCCAGACCGGCGAAGTGACGGTGCGCGGCATCGAGCTGGAGGGCAAGTTCGAGCTGTCCGAGCGCTGGAACATGACGCTTGCCTATTCCTACTGGGATGCCGAAATCACCGGCGACGACAATGCCGCTCTGATCGGCAACCGGCCGGAGCGGGTGCCCAGGCACATCGCCTCCGCCTGGGCATCCTACACCCTGCCGGGCAATGGCGTGCGCGGTGACATCACGCTTGGCGGCGGCGTGCGCTATGTCGGCGCAAGCTATGGCGACCGCGAAAACACCGTGAAAGTGGCCGATTACGCGCTCTTCGATCTCTCGGCCCTTTATAAGGTGACTGATAATCTCAACTTACAGGTGACAGCAAAGAACCTGTTCGATAAGGAGTATGTCACCACCTGCTATTACGGCAGCTGCTATTTCGGCGATCGCCGCAGCGTGCTCGCCAGCGTCAAGTACACCTGGTAGGAGGGGCATGGACCTCTGCGAGACAGCGCCTGCGGCGCAACCCGATGCGGCGCCGCACATGCCCGTTCAGGATCTTGGCGATCTGCTGATCGCCCGGACCGGCGACCGCTATGCCGCATTCTGCCGCGGCAGCCACCTGACGGTGGTGCCGGAAGATTGCGAGAGCCTGCCGCTCGTCGAGCTGACGGAACCTGCCACGCTGGACCGCCTGCTCGACCGTTTTGCAAGCCCCCTGCCCGCCGGGACCGACCGGCGGGCCATCGCCTCGCTCTGGTCGCTCTATTATGCAAGCAGCCTGATGATCGGCGCCTCGCTCGCCTTCCTGGAACTGCGGCGCATCCTGCCGCTTTCGCTTGGCGAGGCAAGCCTGCTTATGGACCGGCAAAGCGGCGGCCCGCGCGGCTTCCTGCTGCCCCATCTCGGCCACGTGGATGAGACCGCAGACGTGTTTGCCGGCCTTGCGCCCGCCATTCGCGACAATCTCGACCCGCTGTTTGCCGCCATCGCCCGCCACACCGGCCTTGGCCGCAAGACGCTGTGGAACAACGCCTCGGCCTATCTCAGCTGGGCCGCGTACGAGGCCGGCCGCCACGCCGGCGAAACCCTTGCCGCCGAAGGCCGCCTGCTGACCGAAAGCCCGACCTGGCCGGACGGCTGGAAAAACCCGCTTGCCCGCCTAATCCGCGTGGAATTGGACGAGACCGGCGCCTATGCCGGCCACCGCCGCATCTGCTGCCTGCGCTACGCCATCCCCACCATTGGCGGATGCGGCGCAATCTGCCCGGTCAAGGAAGGACGCTGCGGGCTGTGAGGCTTTCTTTGGGGGCTCGGAATTGAGGCCGGACCTCAGGCGCAAGGCCGTCGTCCTGCCCTCTTATCAGAATCCAGCATAAAACAATCCGCGTTGGCCTAGGCTGCCGGCACAACCATTCCAGCGAAGGTGGGAGTTGCGAAGCAGCTCTCTGACTTTTGTTGTGACGCAATTCCAGCAAGATCGGGCCGCTTTCGCCAAAATTGCTGTCGCTGGACATTAAGACGAGCACTGGGGTCGTCGATGCTCTTAAAAGAATCCTCCTCTCGAAGAAGAGCAAACGCTTACATCTCGGTCCGAGACTATTTCATAATTCGAATATCATACATCTACAGATAGATAGCAACCCCCAAAAAACTCAACGTATTATCGATATTGAAATTAAATAATGAAAATATTAAATTTAATTGATGTGGTCGCATATTAGAAAATATTAATCATAAAAAACCTTCCTTGAAAATGAAGGCTTCCGTAGACACCATGACCTATATTCACAAAGACAGAAAGCTATTCGGATTTATTTTGATCGCAAGCACGGCTCTCACCGCCTCGACCGCTTTTGCGGATACCACCTTGGATACATTTGGATTTGTCGCCAGAGGCTCCATTGCCCAAAACGGCACCTCTATGGGCGGTTTTTCGCAATCCAACCTGTACACATCATTTCAGGGTGAGACATATCAGGCGTCTGGAACCAGTTTTCTGAGCGGCCCGACCAGCGTGCTTGCGCCGGCCAGTCAGCAGGGACTGACAGATCCTGACGGGAAAACCGTATCGCCGGTGACCTATATCCTGACTGTTCCCTCGATAGACGCGGACGGAAAGGCAGGCACGTCAACCTATACCTTCGATCATCTCGGGAAAGTCCTCGTTTCCCCGCAATCAAATAAGTATTCGTTCGAACTCTACGGAACATCGGACAGCGGCGAAGCCGCAAAGCTGACGGTCTCTGGCACTGAGACAACAAACAGCTTGACCGGCCCGGGAGCGAACAGCCTGAGCTTTGCCTTGAGAACCGACAGCGTGACGGTGACCGGCAAGGCAACTGGCCTGACCATGGAAAGCGTCGCCCAGATCGGCGAAGGTTTCACGCTGAACTATAATTTCTCCGATGGCGGAACAGGGTTTGCAGGTTCCCTCACCCTCCCCGGCGTTCTGACCGATTCCAGCGTGCCCGGCAGCGTCATCATCAAGAATTCCTCCGATCCGGGCAATGGCAACGGCACGATCGTCTTCGTGAAGGACCAGAAATATACCGGCGGCACGACGATAAACGGCGGCGCCACGCTGCAACTCGGCAATGGCGGCACCAGCGGGTCGGTTCTCGGCGACATCGTCAACAATGGCCAGCTGGTCGTCGACCGGTCCGATACCCTTACCTATGCGGGCACCATTTCCGGCACCGGCTCGCTCACCAAGACCGGCACCGGCACCCTCATCCTGACGGGCGACAGCACCTATACGGGCGGCACCACCATCTCGGAGGGCACGCTGCAGATCGGCGACGGCGGCACAACCGGTTCGATTGTCGGCGATGTCGTGAACAATGCCACCCTCGTTTTCGATCGCGCCGGAACCTATGATTTTCCGGGCACCATCACCGGCTCGGGCGCCGTCATCATCGTCGGCGGCTCCACGGTCAACTTCACCGGTGCGAGCGGCTATGATGGCGAGATCACCGTTTCGGATTCCGACTTCGTGCTCTCGTCGGGGGCCGTATCCGGCTCTGCCTATACCATCGAAAGCGGCGGCCGGATCGGCGGCAGTGGAACCATCGGCGGGCTGACGGTGGCCTCCGGCGGCACCGCCGCCCCCGGCTATTCACCGGGCACGCTGACGGTTGCCGGCAATGTCACCTTCCTGGCGGGCTCCACCTATGATGTCGATGTGACCGCCGCCGGTGCGCACGACCTGATCACCGCCACGGGCACCGCCAGCATCCTCGGCGGAACGGTGGCAGTGAATGCAAGTCCCGGCAGCTACAATCCGATGACGAGGGTCACGATCCTTCAGGCGAACGGCGGCGTCACCGGCACCTTCTCCGATGTCACCTCCAACCTCGCCTTCCTGACGCCGCAGCTCAGCTATGACGCCAACGACGTCTACCTGACGCTGTTCCGCAACGACATCAGCTTCGCCAGCCAGGCCGAGACCGCCAACCAGCGCGCGCTGGCGGGCGCCGCCGATCCGCTGGGCTGGAGCAATCCCGTCTATTATGCCCTTGCCAACCTTGCCACCGGTGCGGCACCGGCCGCCTTCGACAGCCTGTCGGGCGAAGCCTATGCCTCCGCCAGCGGCGTGATGCTGCAGCAGTCGAGCTATCTGCGCGATGCGGTGAATGCACGGCTCGCACAGGCGCTGACCCCGGAAAGTGCTGCCTCCGGCCCCGCCACCGCGGCGCTCTCGCCGGAGCTTGCGCCAACGCTGTGGATGCAAGGGTTCGGTGCCTGGGCCAATGCCTCGGGCAATGGCAATGCGGCAAGCACAGCCAGCACCATCGGTGGCCTCTTCGGCGGCCTGGATGTGGCACTTGATGACACCTGGCGCGCCGGCCTGGTGGCCGGATACAGCCGAACCACCTTCGATGTTGACGGCCGCAGCAGTTCCGGCACGAGCGACAATTACGACATCGGCGCCTATGCCGGCGCGCGCTATGGCGACCTCAACCTGAAAACCGGCATCAGCTATACATGGCACGATGCCGACATGCGCCGCGCCGTGGCATTCGATGGCTATAGCGGTGTCAACAGCGCGGGTTATGACGCCGCAACGACGCAGGTGTTTGGTGAGGCAGGCTACACGGTCCACATGGACGACATGACGCTGGAGCCCTTTGCGGGCCTTGCCTATGTCCATCTTGCCACCCGTGACCTGACGGAAACCGGATCGACATCCGCGCTCTCGGTCAGCACGCAGGACATGGACACGCTGTTTTCCAGCATCGGCGTGCGGCTTGGCAGCCAGGTAACGCTGGCATCGGGGGTCACGATCAGCCCCAGCCTCAGCCTCGCCTGGCAGCATGCCTTCGATGACGTGACCCCGGTCTCCACGGCGCGGTTTGCCTCCGGGTCCCAGGATTTTGCGGTGGCCGGCGTGCCGCTGGCCCGCAACAGCGGACTGATCCGCGCCGGGCTCGACTATCACCTCGGTCCGAACGCAGTGCTTTCCGCAAACTATAGCGGCCGCTTCGCCGGAGGGGCGCACGACAATGCCGTCAAGGTCGGGCTCACCGTCAATTTTTGACCCCGGCCACCGGACGGGCAGTCGTCTGCGAGTGATGAAGGGCGGATGATGCAGGGGCTCCCGTCTCGTCCGCCGCCTGTTTTCACCGGCCGCTGAACGGGTCGGGCGCGTCCCGAATGCGCCTATCCCCTCACCGCCCCCGTCGCATCAGCACGATCAAAAACGGCGCGCCGATCAGCGCGGAGACGAGGCCGGCGGGGATTTCGTAGGGGTAGACGGCGCTGCGGCCGATCCAGTCGGCGGCAACCATCAGCAGGCCGCCGAACAGGCAGGCGGCGAGAAGCTGCGGCGCGGCGCGGGTGAAGCCGAGCTGGCGGGCGAGATGCGGCGCCATCAGGCCGACGAAGCTCAAGGGGCCGACGCTCGTGGTCGCGGCCGCGCTCAAGAGCCCGGCAAGCCCCATCAGGACAAGCCTTGCCGGGCGCAGCGGCACGCCGATGGCGCTTGCGGCCGAAGCGCCGAGCGGCAGAAGGTCCAGCCAGCGGCGGCAAAGCGCAGTCAGGCTCAGCAGCAGCGCGGCGGCGAGCCCGGCCAGCATCGCCCCCTCCAGCGTCACGCCATAGGTGGAACCGCTCATCCAGCGCAGCAGGAAGATGGCGCGCGGATCGCCGGTTGCGCCGATCACGCCCACCACCGCATCCACCATGGCACCGAGCGCAATGCCGGCCAGCAGCACGCGTTCCGGCTGAAGGCCGGAGCGGGAGGCGGTCAGCACGATGATGGCCAGCACAGCCAAGGCGCCGAGCGCGGAAAAGCCGAGCTGGGTGAACAGGCCGGGGGCGGCAATGACAAAAACGGCAACCGCCACACCGAGCGTTGCGCCGGCGCTGATGCCCAGCACTTCCGGGCTTGCCATTTCGTTGCCGGTCAGCCGCTGCAGAATGCTGCCGGCCGCCGCCAGCATCATGCCGGCGGCAAAGGCGGCCAGGATGCGCGGCAGGCGCAGCGCAACAAGATCGCCGAACAGCGCCGGCGGCATCAGGCGGAAACTCATGTCCGGGCTGCGGCCGAAGAAAACGGCCAGCAGCAGCACCAGCATGGCCACGGGCAGGATCACCCGCAGCGCGGCACCGCCGCGGCTGCCGGCAAAAACGGCCGCGACCCGCCGCCCGGCCGCCGGCGCCTGCATCACCCGGTGACGAGTCTTGAGCCTCGGCAGCAGGATCAGTAGCAGCGGCGAGCCGAAAATCGCCGTCACCGCGCCGGTCGGCAGGAAATCGGCAACCTGCCCGGCCAGCGCCATCAGCGCCGTATCGGTGAGAAAGAGCAGCCCCGCCCCGATCAGCGTCGACCAGAACAGCTGGGCACCGGGACGCCGCGTGCCGGCCAGCCGGGCAATGGTCGGCGCCACAAGCCCGATGAAACCGATCACGCCGACGGCGCTCGTCACGAAGGCGGCAAGCGCCACGGCAATCACAATCGCCGCGAGCCTGAGCTCCGCCATGCGAAGGCCAAGCGCCTTTGCGCCGGCCTCTCCCAGCTCGTTGAGGAAGAGCGGGCGCAGCAGCAGCACGACCAGAAGACCGGCCAGCGCCAGTTTCGGCAAAAGCGACAGCGGAATGGTCCAGCTCTGCTGCGAGAGCGAGCCGGCGCCCCAGATGAACAGGCTTTCGAGATAGCGGTCGTTCAGCAGCGTCAGCACGGCGGCCAGCGCCCCGCACCACAGGCTGACGACGAGGCCGGACATCACGAGCGAGAAGGGCGAGAACTGGTGCCGCGCCCCCATCAGGAAGACGAGACCGGCCGCCAGCAGGCTGCCCGTCAGCGCCACCAGATCCCGCCCGAAACCGAGCAGGCCCGGCATGAACAGCATGGCCGCCACCAGCGCCAGATTGGCACCGGCCGAAATGCCGAGCGTGGTGGGCGACGCCAGCGGATTGCGCAGCACCAGCTGGAACAGCGCGCCGGAGAGCGCCAGGCACGCGCCGGCCAGCAGTGCCGTTGCCATGCGCGGCAGGGTGGAGAAGAAGAACAGCGTGGCGGCCATGGCAGACGCCGCATCCGGCGCCGGCTGCGGCGCGGCCAGGATGGGGGCCGCCTGCCGGAAGGCGAGCAGCAGCGCAAGGCCCATCAGCGCTGCAACCACCGCCGCCGGCCCGGCATGGGCGCGAATCGCCTGCGGGAAAACGGCCCGCGCCGAACCGGTCACGGCGGGACGTTCCGCCGCCCCGGACAAGGAGACCTCTCCGGCAGCGGCGTCCCCGACCGCCGTTGCGCGCGGTCCTGCCGCGCCGATCCCGCCGGGGGCGGGGCTGATCGCCTGTGACGTGCCCGGGCGTTTCGTCATGCCGTCTGCTCCAGATGGTCGGTGAGGATGCGGGCAAAGCGCACGGCATCGTTCAGCATGCCGAACATCAGCGAGCCCGGCAGCACGGAAAAATGGCCGGGCCGGGCAAGCGGCAGCGCCTGCCAGAGCGGGCTTAGCGCAAGCTTCGGCAGCACATCCGCCGGCACCGGTTCGAAGGCGATCAGCCGGGCGCGTTCGTCGCCGATCTCCGCCAGGCGTTCGATGCCGATGGTCTCGAAGCCCCAGAAATTGCCGGGCTTCGCCCAGGCATTGGTGAGGCCGAGCCGCTCCAGCACATTGTGATAGAGCCCGGGCGCGGTATAGATCCGCGCATGGCGGGCATCGAGGAAATTGATCAGCGCCAGCGGCGGCGGCGCAACCCGCGCCAGCCGCGCCCGGCAGGCATCGAAAAAGGCCTCCGTGCGGGCAATCAGCGCCTCGCCCTCCGCCACGCGGCCGACACCTTCCGCCAGCCCCCTGGTCGCCGCCACCGCCTTCGGCAGCACATCGCCGCCATCGGCGGTATAGACGCCGAGGCTCAGCGTCGGCGCGACAGCTTCGAGCCGCGGCGTCAGCGCCGCATTGTAGGGCGTGGTGAGGATCAGGTCCGGCTTCAGGCTGGTCAGCACCTCGAAATTGATTTCCCAGGAGGCGCCGAGATCGGCAATGCCGGCCGGCAGCGGCGGCTCCACCACCCATTTGTCCCAGTCGTCGCGGGCGGCGATGGCAACCGGCGTCAGGCCGAGCGACAGCAGCGTGGAGGCAAGGCCGTAATCGAGGCTGGCGATGCGCGTCGGCCCGCCGGCCTTCAATGCATCGGCATAGCCGGGGCCGACCAGCAGCGGGCCGACCAGCGCGCCGGCAGCCAGCCGCAGCGCATCGCGCCGAGCGAACATCCGGGGCATCGGCTCAGCAGACATAGGCGAGCGGGATGTCGAGCCCCGGATGGCGGGTGACATTCATGGCGATGCCGTAGATGTGCCGCAGCGTCTCCGGTGTCATCATCTCGTCCGGGCGGCCTTCGGCGATCAGTTCGCCGGCCTTCAGCGCATAGAGCCGGTCACAGAAACGGCCGGCCATGTTGATGTCGTGCAGCACGACGACGACGCTCAGGCCCTTCTCGCGCGACAGGCGGCGCACAAGCGCCAGCACCTCCATCTGGTGAGCGATGTCGAGCGCGGAGGTCGGCTCGTCGAGCAGCAGGCATTCGGTATCCTGCGCCATCAGCATGGCGATCCAGGCGCGCTGGCGCTCGCCGCCGGACAGGGTATCGACCAGCCGGTCGGCCATCGGCTCCAGATGGGTCAGCGCCAGGGCCTCCTCCACCTTCTGCCGGTCGAGCGCCGAGAAGCGACCGAGCGCGCCATGCCAGGGATAGCGGCCGCAGGCCACCAGTTCACGCACCGTCATGGCATGGGCGGCCGTCACGTCCTGCGGCAGATAGGCGATCCTGCGGGCAAAATCCTGGGCGCCGAGTGCGGTGACCGGCTGCCCGCCATAGCGCACGAGGCCACGACTCGGCAATTGCTGGCGGGCGAGAAGTTTGAGCAGCGTCGACTTGCCGGAGCCATTATGGCCCACCAACCCCGCCATTTCGCCGGGCCGGAAGCGGATCGTCACATCCTTCAGCAGATCGCGCCCATCGACGGAGAAGGAAAGCCCCTCGGCGCCGAGCGCCGGCCGGTCACGATCACCGGTGGCTGCCGTTGCAACAGCAAGGCCGGGTGTTGCGGACGCATTCATCTCCATCTCCCACCATCTGACCGGATCCGGCACGGACCCTCCGGCATGGGGGACTACTAAATATGAATGCATCCATCAAGTATTAATGCAGGCTTCTCGCAGAAAGACGGCGTTCCTTCCTGCGCAAAACCGACACCGTGTCAGGCGGCAGAGCGGGCAGCCCAATCGGCACGCAACACGGGCTTCAGCGGCTTGCCGCCGGCATTGCGGGGGATCGCATCCATGAAGATCACGTGGGTCGGGCGCTTGTAGGCGGCCAGCCGTTCGCCGCAATGGGCCTTGATCGTCTCGGCATCCAGCACGGCATCCGGGCGCCGCACGATGAAGGCCACCCCCACCTCGCCCCAGCGGGCATCGGCCACGCCGATCACGGCAACTTCGGCCACAGCCGGATGGCTGAGGATCGCCGCTTCCACCTCGGCCGGATAGACATTCTCGCCGCCGGAAATGTACATGTCCTTCAGCCGGTCGGCGATCACGTGGAAACCGTCCTCGTCGCAGCGCACCATGTCGCCGGTGCGGAACCAGCCGTCCACGAAGGCGGCGGCGGTCTGCTCCGGCTTCTGCCAGTAGCCCGGCGAGACGGAGGGGCCGCGGATCCACAATTCGCCGACGGCGCCCGTCTCGCAATCGTGCCCGGCCTCGTCGCAGATGCGCACCTCGATCAGCGGGGCCGGGAAGCCGACGCTGCCGTGGCGACGGGCGATCTCGGTCTCGTCGAGCGGCATGTGCATCACCGTGCCCGCCTCGCTCATGCCGTAGCCGTTGACCAGCGCCACACCATCCTTGAGATAGGCATCGACCAAAGGCGGCGGCAGCGGCGCGCCACCGATGAAGATCGCCTTCAGCCGTGCCATCCGCTCCGGCGAATAGCCCGGCTGGTCGCGCAGGATGGTCGCCATCTGCGGCACGGCGAAATAATGCGTCACGCCGATCGAATCGTCATTGAGGCAGTTGATGGTCCGTTCCGGCACGAAGCGGTCGGCAATCACCAGTGTGCCCCCCATCATCAGCGTGGTGCGGGCAATCGCCACAAGGCCGATGGTGTGGAAGAAGGGCAGGTCGCAGAAGGTCACGGAACCCGGCACCACCTCGCCGACGAAGGAGAAGTTGACCGCCGAATAGAAGAGGTTGCGCCGCGTCAGGATCACGCCCTTCGGCGCACCCGTGGTGCCGGAGGTGTAGAGGAGGATCGCCGGCTTGTCCGGGTCGCCCTTCAGGCGCTGCATCGGCGCGGTGTCGGCCAGCGCCTGATCGAGACTTTCCGGCGCGCCGGCATAGGGCATGATCGAAAGGCCGGGACGGCCCTCGCGCAGCGTCTCTGCGGCGGCCTGGAATTCCGCCTCGTAGACCACCAGTTCCGGCGCGCAATCGGCGACGATGCCGGCGAGTTCCGCCACGCCGAGCCGCCAGTTCAACGGCACGAAGATCGCACGGATGCGCTGGCAGGCAAAGGCCAGCACCAGAAGATCGACACTGTTGCGCCCGAGCCCTGCCACGCGAAACCCTTCGCCGCGCGCCTGGAAGGCAGCGTAGAGAAAGGCGGCACAGCGGGCGATGCGGTCGTCGAGTTGCGCATAGGTCAGCGTCGCGCCGTCGTTCAGCAGACGGGTGGCGATGTGGCCGGGCGAGACGCGGGCCCGGTATCCCACCGGATCCTCGGCCACCAGCGTAAAGGAATTGCCGAGCGCAAAGCCGGCCATATCCACTTCAGTTGCATGCATCCTCAAGGCCTCCTCCTGCTGATCGCCCCCACGACCAATTAGTATGCAATGCATACGATTTTGCCTGTCATTTGGCAAGAGCGCTTCTGACATCGACGGTTTGCGTATTAAGCACGTCGGCAGGCACTTTGCCGCCGGTCTTGCCATGGCCGCCTCCGGCATGCCTGATAGGCAAAGAGAGATCAGGGACGATTCGATGGATGGAAAGGGGTTCCCCCCGGACACGGCAGCGGACGGCGACGGGCTGGAGCGCACCTGGCTGAAGAAGCTGGTGGGGTATCATCTGCGCATGGCGCATCTGGCGCTCTACCGCGATTTCGTGGCAGCCATGAGCGATTTCGACCTGACGCAGAAGCAGCTGGCCGCGCTGGAACTGATCGCCACCAATCCCGGCGCTTCGCAGGTGGAGATCGCCAATGCGCTCTCCATGGACCGCGCCACCATGATGGGCATGGTCAAGCGGCTGCTCGGCCGGGACCTCATCGAACGCCGCGCCTCCGAAATAGACCGCCGCCGGCAGGAAATCCGCCTTTCGGCGCTCGGCGAAGAAACGCTGAACACCGTGCACGGCATCATCGACCGGCACGAGGAACGCTTTCTCTCGGTGATATCGGAGCACGAACGGGAGGAACTGATCCGCCTGCTGCGCCGGCTCTACGAGCGCGGGGGCGGGACTTAGAGAGATAGAATGCGGCCCCTCCCCCAAGGCTGTGGAGATCTGTGGGCAATCGCGACTGTGGCTCCGGCAAAAATTCAGATCGCCGAGGCGAGCCGATCCTCGATATAGATCTCGCGCAACCGCCTCGACACCGGCCCCGGACGGCCATCGCCCACCGGCTTGCCGTCGATTGCAACGACCGGCATCACGAAGGCGGAGGCCGAGGTGATGAAGGCCTCCGCCGCCCCTTTCGCCTCCTCGGGCGAGAAGGCGCGTTCCTCGACGGCGAGGCCGGCGCGGGCGGCGAGATCCAGCACCGAGCCGCGCGTGATGCCGTGCAGCAGCGCGTTGGAGAGCGGACGCGTCACCAGCACGCCCCCGGCGGTGACGATATGGGCATTGGCCGAGCTTGCCTCCGTCACCAGCCCGTCCTCCACCAGAAACACGTCGTCGGCGCCGGCCTTCTTCGCTTCCATCTTGGCCAGCGAGGAATAGAGAAGCTGTACCGTCTTGATCTGGCGGTTCACCCAGCGTCCTTCCGGCCAGGTGATGACGGAAATGCCGCTCTCCCATTTCGGATTGCCGAGCACCGGCTTCTTCTGCGTGAACATCACGAAGGTCGGCGCGAGATCGGAAGAGAACAGGAAATCGCGGTCTTCCGCCCCGCGCGAAATCTGCAGGTAGATCAGCCCTTCGGTCAGATCGTTACGGGCCATGATCTCGCGATGCAGCGACAGAAGCGTCTCGTCGGATACCGGCGCGGGGATGCCGAGCGCATCGAGCGAGCGCTTCAGCCGCGCCACGTGGCCGGCATAATCGATCAGTTTGCCGCCGATCACCGCCGTCACCTCGTAAATCGCATCGGCAAACAGGAAGCCGCGGTCGAAGACGGAGACTTTCGCCTCGGCTTCCGCGACCCATGCGCCGTTGAGATGGACAATGCGGGACATGCTGCGCCTCCAGCCGAATCTTTGCGTCGGATCGGGTTATGGTCCCGCCCGGCGCATCCGTCAAACGGGATGTCGATCGCAAGCAAGGCCGGTACCGGCTGCGGATCTGGCGAAGCAACCGGCGGGTGGTCGCATTTTCGTGCGTCTCCCCTTACAAGCTCGGGCACCTGCGCCCGATCCGTCGGGTCTGTTCCACCTGCCTGCGGAGCCAAGGGAAAGCCGATGGCCAGCCCTGCTGCCCGCTCGCTTTCGGCTTGACGCCTCAACGGAGCGGACGCACAAGGCGCACAAGCCCATACCGGAGATTCTGGCCATGCTGCCGCCGATTGCCTTCGTCACCCGCCTCTCGCCCGAAGAAGAACAGGACTGGCTGGAGGTGTTGCGGCGAACCATGCCGGAGGAGCGCATCCTGCCGTTCCGCGAGCTGATGCCGGAGGAACGGCGGCTGGCCGAAATCGCCATCGTCGCCAATCCGGACCCGGCCGATGTCGCGGCGCTGCCCGGCCTTTCCTTCATCCACAGCCTGTGGGCCGGCGTCGAGCGGCTGGTGATGGAACTCGGCGTCACCGCGCCGCCCATCGTGCGCCTCGTCGATCCGGAACTGTCGCGGGTGATGGCCGAGGCGGTGCTGGCCTGGACCTTCTACCTGCAGCGCGACATGCCTGCCTATCGCAAGGCCCAGAGCGAGCGCCGCTGGATCCAGCGCGACTATCGCCATCCGGCGGAAGTCTCCGTCGGGCTGCTGGGTCTTGGCGCGCTTGGCAGCCTGAGCGCGGCCCGCCTCATCGAGGCGGGCTTTCGCGTCGAAGGCTGGAGCCGCACGCCGAAGGACCTGCCCGACATCACCACCCATCATGGCGAAGCGGGCCTCGACACGCTTCTCGCGGCCAGCGACACCGTGGTCTGCCTGCTGCCGCTGACCGCCGAAACGCGCGGCCTGCTGAATGCAGAGCGGCTGGCGCGCATGCCAGAGGGAGCCTCGCTCATCAATTTCGCCCGCGGCGCCGTTGTGGTGGCCGATGACCTGATCGCCGCACTCGACAGCGGCCACCTGGACCATGCCGTGCTCGACGTGTTCGAGGTGGAGCCGCTGCCGGAAGCCTCGCCCTTCTGGTCGCATCCGAAGGTGACCGTGCTGCCGCATATTTCCGCGCCGACCACGCCGGCGACGGCCGCGAAGATCGTTGCGGCCAACATCGCCGGCTGGCGCCGCAACGGGGCGCTGCCGGCCACCGTGGATCGCGGCCGCGGCTATTGATCCCAGGCGAAACCCGCCGTTGCCAAGCGCGCGGCTTGTGAGGCATGATCCGCGCCAGACGACAGGGACGGCGTTCGTCACAGTAGCCGCCTCCTGCCGCAATCATGGCCGGGCGCATGCCCTTGGAACCCAAGCAGATGACGCCATTGCGTTTCCTCCTCGCCCTCTGCCGCCTTTCGGCGATACTCTGCCTTGCCACCCTTCTGTTCGAGACGACGGCCGGCAAGCCAGCCCTGGCCGACGAGACGCCGGTGATCATCCGCCTGCAGCCCGGACAGAGCGAAGCGGATATCGCCGCCGCAATGAAGGCGGCGGGCGGCCGGCCCGTGCAGGTGGAATTTGCCACCGGTGCCGCCCCGGGCGCCGCGCTGCCGCCTGCAATTCCGGCCGCAAGTCCGGCCGCTTCGGCCACCGCCCCGGCGCCCCCCGCTGCCGCGCCCGCCAAGGCCCATGCGCCGGCCACCGCACCCGCAGCATCCTCGGGCGCCTCGGGGGTCTCGACCGAGGATACCGGCATGCCTGTGGTGGCAATGAACGACATGTGGATGGTCGCCGATGTGTGGAACGCGCTCGCCCAGGGCTCGCAGCGCTCCATCGACGGCCTTGCCGGCCTGCCCGCGGCCTTCCGCTCCAGCTGGCATACGCTGCGGGGCGACAATCACGGTCCGGCTGATGCGCTTCTTTCGGCACTGCTGGCCGGGGGCGTGGGGCTTGCCCTTGCGCTGCTGTTGCGGCGGCTGCTGACAGTCGCGGTTCTGTCGCATGTGCCGGCAAAGCCGGCCTGGCGGGGCATCACGCTGCTGCTGTTCGATCTGGCCGGCATCGTCGTCTACCTGTCGGTCGCGCATGCGGTGCTGCGCCAGCTTCTGACGCGCGGCATGTTTTCGCATCAGGTCGGCATGGCGCTGATTTCCTGCGGCGCGGGCGTCCTCATCTACATGGCAATCGGCAGGCTGGCCTTCCGGCCGCCGCTCGAGGGATACCGGCCACTGATCCCGATCAACCGGCCCCACTGGCATTTCGCCATGCTGACCATCTACGGGACGCTGAATGCCTTCATCGGCAACAGCGTGCGGCTGGCCGATATCCGCATGCTGGAGCCGACCGCCGCGGACAGCTGGCTGTTTCTCTCCAGCACGGTGCTGACCATCTTCAAGCTGTGGTGGTTCATCGCCGGCCGGCAGGATATCGCCCGCGTCTTCGCCGGACAGGATGACACACCGTTCCGCCGTGCGGTCGGGACCGCGCTCGCGGATTTCTACATCGTCTCGGCGGTGCTGATCTGGCTGGCCGGCCTGCTCGTCGCCGGCACCTCGCAGAACACCGTCTGGGCGCGGGCAGCCGGCATCACCCAGTTCCTGATCATCATGATCCCGATCCTAGACATGGCGATCGTCTCGCTGCTTGGCCATTTCGCCCGCAAGCGGGAGCGTACCTACGGCCCCGGCCTGCCCTCGGTCATCCTGTGGAGCCTGAGAGCCCCGCTCGCCGGCGCGATCTGGCTGACCGGGCTGCACCTCATCGTCGACATGTGGCAACCCCTGATGATGGGCGCCTCGACGCTGGTGACCGGCTGGCTGCTGTGGCTGGAGCGGATCAGCCTTGCCCTCATCGTCAGCTGGAGCCTGTGCGCCTTCCTGATGCGCTATTTCGAGGCAATCGCGCCGACCGCCGCCGTCATCATGCCCGGCACGGAGGACGACCAGCCGCGCGAGACGAGCCGCCTGACCACGGTTCTTCCTGTCGTGCGCAACCTCATCCTCGGCGGTGTGATCGCGATCGCCGGTCTTGTCGTCGTCTCCTCGGCCGGCATCGATGTCGCGCCGCTGCTCGCCGGCTTCGGCGTGCTGGGCCTTGCGCTTTCCTTCGGCTCGCAGACGCTGGTGAAGGATGTGGTGTCGGGCATCTTCTTCCTCGCCGAGGATGCATTCCGCATCGGCGAATACATCGATACCGGCAAGCTGATGGGCACCGTCGAACAGATCTCGCTGCGCTCGCTGAGGCTTCGCCACCACAACGGCCCGATCCACACCATCCCCTTCGGCCAGATCAATTCCGTCACCAATTACAGCCGCGACTGGGGCACCACGAAGTTCAACCTGCGCTTCGACCGCGACGCCGATGTGGAGGTGATCCGCAAGACCGCCAAGAAGGTGGGGCAGTCGCTGCTGACCCATCCCGAATTCGGCGAGGATTTCCTGGTGCCGGTGAAGATGCAGGGCATCTTCGACGTCAACGAAACCTCGATGGTGATCCGCTTCAAGTTCACCGCGCGTCCCGGCAAGCCCAGCATCATCAAGCGCGAGGCGATGAAGCGCCTGCTCGCCGCCTTCAAGGAGGCCGGCGTGCCGCTTGCATCCAATGCCGTGGTGGTGCGCTCCGGCACCGGTATCGTCCCGGATGGCGCTATCCACGATGGCGGCGCCGCCGCCACCGTCGTGCCGCTCGCCGCCCATCAGGCGTGAGGGGATTTCAGCGGGTCATCGCAAGAATCTGGCCGGTCGAGAGACCCTGACCGGCATGGCCGCGCAGCAGGGCAAATCTCGGCGCGATGGAAGACTGGGGCGCTCCCAGCGGGGTCAGCGTCAATACCCCGTCCGGGCCTTCCCGAACATCCACGCGGCTGCCCGGTTGCAGGCCCAGCCTGTCGCGCAATTCCTTGGGAATGGTCACCTGTCCCCTTGCCGTCACGGTGGATGTCACGCGCGGTCTCCTTTCAGCACCCTCAAGGTAATCGGCAGCGGCAGACTTCGCAAGAGAGGCCGGGAGCGCCGGAATGGCACGATACACCCGCCAATGCCTTTCTTTCCGCCGAACACTCGGTCTATGCTGGCCGCTTCACCTGCGAGCAACCCCATGCTCCCGCTTGCCCGAACAACCGGATACCCCCATGCTGCACGACAATACGCTGGCCCGTCTCTCCGATTTCGAGGAGACGCATGCCGAATTCACCGCGATCCGCCGCCACCTGCACCAGCATCCCGAACTGTCGCACGAAGAGGCGGAGACGGCGCGCTTCGTGGCGGAGAAGCTGGAAGGCTGGGGCTTTGACGTGACGCGCGGCGTCGGCGGCCATGGCGTCGTCGGCCGGCTGACGGTCGGCACGGGGAAAAAATCCATCGGCATCCGCGCCGACATGGATGCGCTGCCGATCACCGAGGAAACGGGGCTGGCGCATGCGAGCACGGTGCCAGGCGTCATGCATGCCTGCGGCCATGACGGCCACACCACCATGCTGCTGGCCGCCGCAGACTATCTCGCCCGCACGCGACGCTTTTCCGGCACGTTGACCGTGATCTTCCAGCCGGCGGAAGAGGCGAGCGGGAAAAGCGGCGCACAGCGGATGATCGCCGACGGCCTGTTCCAGCGCTTTCCCTGCGATGCCGTGTTCGGCCTGCACAACCATCCGGGCCTGGAAGAGGGTCGCGTGATGGTGCGCCCCGGCCCGATCATGGCGGCCTCGGACACGGCGCGAATCACGATCACCGGCAAGGGCGGCCATGCCTCGCGCCCGCATCTCGCCGTCGATCCGGTCTATGTCGCCTGCATGCTGGTAGTGGCGCTGCAATCGGTCGTCTCGCGCAGCATCGATCCGACCGAGACGGCCGTGGTGACGGTCGGCGCCATCCATGCCGGCGAGGCGGCGAACGTCATTCCGGAAACCGCGACGATGGCGCTCAGCATCCGCTCCTTCAATGCCGGCGTGCGCGACCGGCTGCAGGCGCGCATCACCGCACTTGCCACCTCCGTCGCCGAAGGCCATGGGGCAAGCGTCGAGATCGATTACGGGCGCGGCACGCCGGTGGTCGTCAATTCCGAAGCCGAAACCGCCTTCCTCAAGAGCGTGGTGGAAGATCTGCTGGGGCCGGACAAGGTCAGCCTCTGCCCGATGATCCCCGGCAGCGAGGACTTTGCCTATATGCTGGAGGAAAGGCCGGGCTCCTTCCTCCGGCTCGGCAACGGGGTGGCGTCCGCCTTCCTGCACAATCCGCGCTATGATTTCAACGATGCGGCGATCCCCGTCGGTGCCGCCATCTGGGCGCGGCTGGCGGAACGCTTCCTGACGGAGTGACGCCTCCGCTCCCGGATCGAAAGCCTGCCCGGCGCGCGGGCAAAGGTCTCCTCGCCGGCCTCTCCCCACAAGGCGAGGCCCGACCCCGCATCCCCCAATCCCCGTCTCCTGCGGAACCTTGCTCCGCCCTCCCGAGTTGCCCGTGGAGCAATCATCGCAGGGAGATGCGCCATGGCCGATCGAGACACCGTGCATTATGATGGGCCGGCGGGGGGCTGGGGGTCGCTGCGCGGCATCACCCGCATCTTCGGCAAGGAATTACCGGCACCGGGCGTGCTCGACACGCTGGCGCACCAGAACAAGCCGGGCGGCTTCATGTGCACGTCCTGCGCCTGGACGAAGCCTGCCCACCACAACCCTCTGGAATTTTGCGAAAACGGCGCCAAGGCGACGCTCTGGGAGCTGACGACGCGGCGCTGCACGCCGGATTTCTTCGCCGGCCATACGCTCTGCGAACTGAAGGGCTGGAGCGACCACGATCTGGAGCAGCAGGGGCGCCTCACCCATCCGCTGCGCTATGACCGCGAGACGGACCGCTATCTGCCCTGTTCGTGGGAAGAGGCCTTCGCGGCCATCGGCGACAATCTGAAGCGACTCGATCCGCAATCGGCGGTGTTCTACACCTCCGGCCGCGCCAGCCTGGAGACCGCCTATCTCTACCAGCTGTTTGCTCGGCTCTACGGCACCAACAACCTGCCGGACAGTTCCAACATGTGCCACGAGACCACCTCGATCAGCCTCAAGAAAGTGATCGGCGCCTCGGTCGGCACCTCCGTCTTCGAGGATTTTTCCGCCTGCGATGCGATCTTCTTCTTCGGCCAGAACACGGGTTCGAACAGCCCGCGCTTCCTGCACCCGCTGCAGGAGGCGGTGAAGCGTGGCTGCCGCATCGTCGCCTTCAATCCGGTCGTGGAAAAGGGGCTGGTCGCGATGATCAACCCGCAGAGCCCGACCGAGATGCTGACCGGCCACGAGACGCCGATTTCCAGCCATTACCTTCAGGTGAAGGCCGGCGGCGACATCGCCGCGATCATGGGCCTGTGCAAGCATGTGCTGGACCGGGAGGACGAGGCCAGGGCACGCGGCGAAAGCGTGCTGGACCATGATTTCATCGCGCGCCACACCCATGATTTCGAGGCCTTCACGGACAAGATCCGCGCCACCTCCTGGGAGGAGATCGAGGACAATTCCGGCCTGACGCGCGACGCCCTGCGGGAGGCGGGTGAGGTCTATGTCGAGGCCGAGCGGGTGATCGGCATCTACGGCATGGGACTGACACAGCAGGTGCACGGCTTCGACAATGTCGCCATGCTGGTCAACCTGCTGCTGATGAAGGGCAATATCGGCCGTGACGGCACCGGCATCTCGCCCGTGCGCGGCCATTCCAACGTGCAGGGCCAGCGCACCGTCGGCATTTCGGAAAAGCCGGAACTGGTGCCGATGGACAAGCTTGCCCGCCTGTTCGGCTTCTCCCCGCCGATGGAAAAGGGCCTGAACACGGTGGAAACCTGCGAGGGCGTGCTGGCCGGCACGGTGAAGGCCTTCATCGGCCTCGGCGGCAATTTTCTGCGCGCCATTCCCGAGCAGGAGGCGGTGGCGGAGGCCTGGCAGCGGCTGGAGCTGACGGTGCAGATCGCCACCAAGCTCAACCGCAGCCATCTGGTGCCGGGCCGCGCAGCCTATCTCCTGCCCTGCCTTGGCCGTTCGGAGGAAGACCGGCAGGCCGGCGGGCCGCAGACGGTGACGATGGAGGACACGTTCAGTTGCATCCATGGCTCGGTCGGTCGCCGCAAGCCGGCGAGCGAACACCTGCTCTCCGAACCCGCCATCGTTGCCGGCATCGCCAAGGCGGTGCTTGCCCCCAATCCGAAGCTGCGCTGGGACGATTGGGTCGGCGATTACGGAAAGGTGCGTGACCTGATCGAGGCGACCTATCCGCAGGAGTTCCGCGGTTTCAACGAGCGCCTGTTCACGCCGGGCGGCTTTTATCGCGGCAACAGCGCCCGCGAGCGGATCTGGAAGACCGCAAGCGGCAAGGCCGAGTTCACGGTACCAAAGGAACTCTCCGCCACCGGCTTCGAGGACCGGCCGGGCCGCTACCGGCTGATCACGCTGCGCAGCAACGACCAGTTCAACACCACCATCTATGGCTACAGCGACCGGCTGCGCGGCATCGAGGGCACGCGCGACGTGCTGTTGATCAACCCCGACGACATGGCCCGCGCCGGGCTTGCGGAAGGCCAGGTGGTGGCGCTCGCCTCGGATGCCGATGACGGGCGGGAGCGACGGGTCGGCGGCCTGAAGGTTCTGCCCTTCGATCTGCCGGATGGCTGTCTCGGCGGCTATTATCCCGAACTCAACCCGCTGATCCCGCTCTCGCATCACGACGTGCAGTCGAAGACGCCGGCGGCCAAGGCGGTTCCGGTGCGGATCCTGACCGGCGCTGCGGCCAGCGGCTAGGACCATGGCCAAATCGCCTCCGGCAGTATAGGCCTTGCATCAGGGCGAGCGGCCGCGACAGAGCGCCCGCGATGCGATGCAGGAGGGGACCGCGCCATGGACATGCTCGTCAAGCTTTACGACCTGAAGCCCGATCCGGCGATCGACCGGCGCATGGCAGACCAGGGCGTGACAATCCGCCGGGCGCTGCCGCCGGAGCTTGCGGCCATCGGCGAGTGGATCGCGCCGCGCTTCGGCAAGGGCTGGGTCAGCGAGATGACGGTGGCGCTGACGCGCAGCCCCGTTTCATGCCTGATCGCCGTGCAGCAGGGAAAGCTGATGGGCTTTGCCTGCTACGATGCCACCATGCGCGGCTTCTTCGGCCCGACGGGCGTCGATGAAGCGGCGCGCGGCAAGGGCATCGGGCAGGCGCTGCTGCTGAAAACGCTGCTCTGCATGGCCGAAGCCGGTTATGCCTATGCGGTGATCGGCGGTGCGGGTCCGCAGAGCTTCTACCAGCGCAGCGTCGGCGCCACCCCGATCGAGGGGTCCGAGCCCGGCATCTATCGCGGCATGCTGAAATCCTCGAAGCCCGATGGCGTTTCGAGCTGAGGCTTCAACGCTTTCTTGGCAAAGGCCGGGATAGAACGAGGGGAACCGCAGCAGGGCCGCCGGCGTTTCCGGTCCCGGCTGGCGAAAGCGTCACGCCCCTTGCGATCCGAGCCTTCATGACAGAGCCCCTGCCGGCCCCCGCGCCGGAGCCAATTCCCCCCATCGACCCCGCAACCCCCGCGCGGGTTCTGCAACTCGTCACGCATGACAAGCTCGGCGGCGTGCGCGTGCTCGTCTCCATGGTCAGCGAGGGGCTGCGCGAACGCGGCTATCTGGTGGAAGAGCGCGCCGTTGAGGTGCCGGGCAGGCTTGCAACGCTTGCCAACATGGCGGCCCTTGCCCGCGATATCCTTGCCGGGCGCTACCACGTCATCTTCACCTATCAGGCAGCCGCCTCGATCTTCGGCAATGCCTTCGGCTTTCTGCGCAAGGTGCCGGTCCGGGCGGCGCATCACACCGCCTCGCCGGAGGGCATCCGCCCGCACTGGCGGCGTCTCGACCGGGCCTTCGGCACGCTCGGCCTCTACACGCACATGATCGTCAATTCGCAGGCCACCCGCGATGCCTTTGCCGCCTGGCCGGCACGCTACCGCGCCCGCTTCGTCGACATTCCGCACGGCGTCGATCCGCTGCCGCCGGCCGCACACCGCATCGACTGGCGCCGGCGCCTTGCCATTCCCGCCGGCGAGCCGCTGCTGGTCGCCACCGGCCGGCTGGTGGATCAGAAGGACCATGCCACGGCGGTTCGGGCGCTGGCGCGGCTGCCGGAGGTGCATCTGGCGATTGCCGGCGACGGGCCGGAGGAACAGGCGCTGAAGACGCTGGCCACCACGCTTGGCGTGCAGCATCGCCTGCATCTGGTCGGGCCGCTGAAACGCGCCGATCTCGGCGATTTCTTCGCGGCTGCCACGCTCTATCTCTTCCCCTCGGTCTGGGAAACCTTTGGGCTGGCGGGCGTGGAGGCGGCCATGGCCGGGCTGCCGCTGGTGGCCGCCGATCTGCCGGTGCTGCGCGAGGTTCTGTCCAAAAGCGATGCGCCGGCAAACGCCGCGATGACCCGCTTTCATGCCGTGGGCGACGAGGCGGGGCTTGCCGCAGCGGTTGTCGCGCTGCTCGAGCGCCGCCCCTCTGCCGAGATCCGCGACCGCTACGCCGCCGATCACCGCCGCCACCACAGCCGGCAACGCATGCTGACGCTCTATGCCGGCTTCCTAGAGGCCGCGCTTCGCCAGACGGCCCAGCAGCGGTGAGGCGAGCTTCTGCGCCATGGCGCTCAGGTTGAAGATGTTCCAGCGGATGGCGAGGACAAGGCTCGCAGCGCCGATGGCGAGCACCGAAAGCGCGGTGCCGGCAATCGGCCCGAACAGCGCCTCCGTCTCGAAACCGCCCGCGAGGATCACCCCGCCGAGCCCGACCAGCAGAGCGGCGCGCGGCCAGTCCACCGGCATGCGCAGCGCCTTCGGCGCGCCGACCACGTAGACCACGAGGGCCGCCGCCTGGCCGATGGCAAAGGCAAGCGCCGCCCCATGCGCGCCCATCGGCTCGATCAGCAGCAGCGCGGCGCAGGCGGCTGCGGCAATCATCACCACCGAGGCTGCGAGTTCGATCAGCGAGGACGCGCCGAGATAGATCACCTGCCCGAAGTAATGGGCGCGCAGCACCAGAAGCGCATTGCCGATCAAAAGCGCCGGCAGCACGTCGAGCGCCATGTCGAGATAGGCAGGCGCCAGCACCACGCTGAACACCAGCCGCCCGAGCAGGAGGAAGGCGACCGTGCCGAACACCACGACGAAGGCCTGCGAGACGAAATCGCGCCGCAGCACGGCGTTCGCCGCCTCCCGCTCGCCACGCATCATGTGGATGCGGGCATGGGCGACATAGCCGGCGCTGATCGCTTCGGCGAGAACGAGAAAGGTCTGCTTCATCAGGTCCATCACCGCGCCATAGGGCGCCACGGTGGCGGCATCGGCGTGATGTTCGAGCAGGATGCGGTCGATGTTCATCGCCGCCGCCGAGGCGCCGAAGGCAATCGCCAGCGGCCAGCCATAGCGCAGCATGGCCGCGATTTCCGCTCCGACCGGCTGGCGCAGGCCCTCGCGCCAGAGCGTGCGGGCAAAATGCAGATAGACCGGCACGGTGCCGAGCGCATAGCCGAGCCCCACCGCCACCAGAAGCGCTGCCGGCTCATGGAACAGCAGCAGGCTCGCGCTGCCGAGCCCCAGCGACAGCAGGCTGCGCAGAATGGTCGCCACCGCCACCAGCCCCGGCTTCAGATGCGAGCGGCTGATTTCGGTGCCGGCGAAATGCAGGGTAAAGCAGGCCGAAAGCACGGCACTTCCCCAGGCGATGTGGCTGTCGATCACCGAAAGTGCGGCCAGCACCCAGATCGCCAGAAGCGCAGGCGCCAGAGCGATTGCGGAAATGGAGAGCAGCGACAGGGCGAAGCGATCCGCCGCCTCCTGCCGGAAGGTGCCGAAATGCGCATAGACGGCCCATTGCACGGTGAGACTATAGACGATGAAGCAGATGGAAAAGCCGATCAGATACTGGCCATAGAGGTCCGGGCTGGACAGCCGCGTGAACAGCGCGACGGACACGACGTTGATGACGGCCGCCAGCGCCCGGCAGGCCAGGTAGATCGATACGTCGCGTTCGCCGGAGTGCGCGCTCACCTTGTCCGCCATTCGTCTAAAATTAGTGTTTTCCGTCTAGGTCTTGCATCTGAGACACGCCGCAGGGCGCGTGTGAACAGGGTCTATCAGAAAGCGCTTAACATCCTCTCCGAGGTGAAGGGTAACGAATTTGTCCGGTATGGCTAACGCGGCTGCGGGCCGCCTTGCCTTCCTGGTGAGGGGGCTGGATGGCGGGGGGGCGCAGAAGGATGCGATCCTGATGGCCAATGCGCTTTCGGCTCTCGGCATCGCGACTGCGATCGTCACGCTTGAGGCCCGCGGGCCGCTGCGTACGCTTCTTCGCGCCGATGTGCCCCTGATCGATCTCGGCGCCGGCGAAAAGCTGCGGCTGGCGGCTGCCGGCCCCGCGCTTCGCCGCCTGCTCTCGCAGACGCCGCCCCGCGCGCTGGTTGCCTCCGAGGCCGGGGCCAATGCGCTCGTCTCGCTGGTCGCCTCCACCCTTCCCCGGCACAAGCGCCCCTTCATCCTGCTGCGTGAGGTGGCAACGCCCTCGGTGGCGGTGACCGGCGACCCCTACTGGCAGAACCGGCTGGGCTATCGGCTGGCCCCCTTCACCTATCCGCGTGCCGATCTCGTCACCACCTTCACCGAAGGCGCCCGGCAGGATCTGATCACCCGCTTTCGCGTGCCCGCCGCCCGCGTCGTCAATCTCGGCACCAACACGGTTGTCACGCCGGAAATGCGCCGGCAGATCGAGGCCACGCCGCGCCGGGTGCGGCCGGGCGCCATCGTCTCCGTCGGCCGGCTGTCGCCGGAAAAGGGTTTTGCGACGCTCATCGCCGCCTTTGCCCGCCTGCGCACCACGCATGCCGAGGCAACGTTGACCATTCTCGGCGAGGGGGCCGAACGGCCGGCGCTGGAGGCCGGGATCGCCCGTCTCGGGATCGGCGATCGGGCGCGGCTTGCCGGCCACGATCCGAACCCGGTGGCGCGGCTCCGCGAGGCGGCCCTCTTCGTCTGCGCCTCCAGCCATGAAGGGTTCGGCAATGCCATCATCGAGGCGCTGGCCTGCGGCGTGCCGGTGGTGGCAACCGACGCACCCTATGGTCCGCGCGACATTCTGGACGGCGGCCGGTTCGGCCCGCTGGTGCCGGTCGGCGACGCCGAAGCGCTGGCCACCGCCATGGCCGCGACGCTGAGATCCCCGCCGGACAGCGCGGTTCTGATGCGCCGCGCCGCCGATTTTTCCGTGGAGGCGGCGGCAGAGCGTTTTTGCGCCGTGCTGGTCGAGGCGGGGCTTGACGTCAATGGCGCCTCCATTTCGACGAGAGAGACCCCTTCAGGCACGCCGGAGACGGTCGTCCGTCCGAGGTGACGGCTCCGCCCGGCAAAGGATCGAGCATGAGGATCAACAGAGATGAAACCGGGCGCGGCCTGCGCGACACATCGATCAGGGAAATCCTGCACGGGTTTTCCCGCAAGGTCGGCCGGCATATTCCCTTCCGTCCCCACTGGCTGACCCTGCCGGAAGCGGTGGTTGCCTTTACCTTCGATGATTTTCCGGTCTCCGCCTATGAGAATGCCGCGCCCCTTCTGGAACAGGCCGGCATGCGCGGCACCTTCTATCTGGCAAGCGGTCTGATGGGCGGGGCGGAAAACGGCGAGCCGATCGTCCGCGAAGCCATGGTTGCCGATCTGGCAGCGCGTGGCCATGAAATCGGCGGACACACCCATGGCCACATCAACGTGCAGCGCACGGCGCGCGCCGACCTTCTGAACGATGTCGCCGAAAACGAGCGGCAGATCCGCCGCATCGTCGGCGAGCCCGCCCACCCTTTTTCCTTCGCCTATCCCTTCGGCATGATCTCCACCCGCTCGAAACTGGCGCTGATGGGCCGCTATCCCGGCCTGCGCGGCATCAAGATCGGTCTCAATCGCGGCCTCATCGACCTTGCCCACCTGAAGGCACAGGAGCTTTACGACACCGCCCAGGACCGCCGGTCGCTCGGCGCCCTCCTGGACAGGGCGAAGGAAGAGCGCGGCTGGCTGATCTTCTATACCCATGACGTGCGCGAAAACCCGACCTCCATCGGCTGCTCCCCCGCCCTTTTCCGCGCCTGCGTCGAGGAAGTCGCCCGGCGCGGCATGCGGGTGGAAACGGTTGCAGAAACGCTGGCGCGGATCGGCACGCATTCGCTGCCCTGCAGATTTTTTTGAGAAAAATTGGGCGCTTCAAAGCGGTGGAATGCCGCTCTCATTGTCCTTTCGAAATTCATCGACCGAATAACCGGCAGCGTTTGCAGGATTTCACGCCGCAGGTCACGATCGAAAACAAATGTTTGACTTATGGGCTGAGGGAGCCTATGTAGGTTTTATCGATATTTTCTTGCCGAGATTTGTTTACTGCGCGATTGGCACCGCGTGTTGATCGACCCTCTCTTTAAAGCATCGTTATCACCTCCGCTGCGCGCTTCCGTGCGGCGGCCCCTCACTGTTGCTAAGAAAGGGTCCATCATGACCACTGGCACCGTAAAATGGTTCAATTCCACCAAGGGCTTCGGCTTCATTCAGCCGGACAACGGCGGCGCTGACGCCTTCGTCCACATCTCTGCCGTCGAACGCGCCGGCATGCGCGAAATCGTCGAAGGCCAGAAGATCGCCTATGACCTCGAGCAGGACCGCAAGTCCGGCAAGATGTCGGCCTGCAACCTTCAGGCTGCCTGAGCCCGGTTTCTCTGCTTTCCCTTGACCACGGATGTACTGGCACTGCCGAGAGCGGAGAACATGTCCCGGTTCAGAGGAGCCGTCCTGACCGGAACCGGCTCCCACACCACGAGAGGTCAGGCGATTGCCTGGCCTTTTTTTCTGCAAAGCGCAGCCCACCGGAAGATCATCATGAACGAAAAGCACAGCAAGGCGCGGCAGACCGCGGAGAAGGCATTCAGCAAGACCCGCGTCGAAACCGCCAGCCGTGAACGCGCCTTCCAGGAGGTTGACACGATCGACCGCGCCCGCCAGATGAAGACGTCGCGCCTCAGGGCAGCACGTCTTGCCAGGGAAGCGGTGGAAACCGCGCGCGTCGAGCGCGAAGGCTCCGGCACGGGTGCGCCGAGCCCGAAAACCCTGTAAACACGCAACCGCAGGACCCAAGACACCATGAACACGCATGTTCCGACCGTCATTCCCGACATCGAGCTGACGCCGACGCAGCTGCGGGCGCTGAAGCTTGCCAAGGATGGCGACCTCCATCCGCAGGACGGCAACCGCTGGACGCATCGCGATGCGACTGTCACCTATGCCCGCACGGATCGCTTCAAGGAGCGGCCGATCAAGATCAAGTTCACCACCACCGCTGTCGTCACCCTGCTGCGCGAAGCCGGGCTGATCCGCGAATTGGACGGCGACGTCACCGAGGCCGGCCGCCCGCACGGCATCACCATGGCCGGCAAGATGTGGCTGCTGAAGCACAAATGAGCCGGACGACTGCGGCGACAGAGCGGGAAACGCCCTCTCCCGCCGATGCCTTTCCCGATACCGGGGCAGTGGTTGCAGCTGCGCCCGTGTCAGCTGCTCCTGGCTCCGCGCCGGTTGTGTCCGCACCCCCGGCAGCTCACCTCGCCGCCCGGTTGCCCGATCACTGGGCCGCCCGGATGGCCAGTCATTGGGCGCCCGAATGGGCCGAACCGCAGCCGTCCGGTGAACCGGACGACGAGGCGGAGCTTCGGCCCGACTGGGACTGCCAGAGCTGCGGCGCCTGCTGTTCCTATTCCGCCGAATGGCCGCGCTTCACACTGGAAACCGACGAGGCGCTGGCGCTGATCCCGCCGCAATTCGTGGCCGCCGACGAACGCGGCATGCGCTGCGAGGACAATCGCTGCTCCGCCCTTGCCGGAAAGGTCGGCGAACACACCGCCTGCCAGGCCTATGCCGTGCGGCCTGAGGTCTGCCGCGACTGCCTGCCCGGCGACCACGCCTGCCGCACCGCGCGCGCCGCACACGGGATAAGGTAGGCGAAGGTGCCTTCGGGCCGTTCTTGCAGGATTCCGTGCCGCACCCGTGCCTGCAAGGGTTATCAATCGCCCCCGTCGGGAGACTCGAGCGTATCCAGCCGCCGGCGCAGGCTCGCATTCTCGGCTTCAAGCCGTTGCAATCGGTCGCGAAGCGGAGCAACCGCCTGCTCAACCTGCTGTTCGGTATAGCGCGGGGTGATGTGCTGCGGGCAGTTCCAGTCGAACGCCTCCAGCCGAAGCCTGAAGATCCGTTCCGCTCTTCCCCTGTAGGTCGCGTCCGAAACCAGATCCGTGAGGTGCGGGTCGGCGTCGAGCGTCAGCCGCTCCACATGCGCATAGATCTTCAGCCTCGCCCGTCGCACATAATCCATCAGGAACAGGCAGGTCCGGTCATTGGCCGCAAAATTGCCGGCGCTGATATACTGCCGGTTGCCGCGATAGTCCGCGAAGGCCAGCGTCCGGGGATCGACGACCTTGAGGAAGCCGGGCTTTCCGCCGCGATGCTGAACATATGGCCAGCCCGTTTCGGAGACTGACGCCATGTAGAAGCTGTCGCGTGCGGCAATGAAGGCGATCTCGGCCTCCGTGAAACTGTCGGAGGGGCGGTCGTGCGCGCCCATCCATATCTCCTCCACCCCCATATCCGCCTGAGCGGCACGGACACTTGGCGTCACGGCAACCTCGAGGAAATGATAGGGCATGTCCGATCTCCCTGCACCGGCAGGCCCGCATCATCGACTGTCGATGCGGGGCCGGTCCATCATTGGCAAGCCGAACCGCAGCCCGCCACGTTGTATCCTTCGGCCCGTCGCGCGGCCCTCAATCCTGCAGTGCCCAGTCTGCCACGTCCCAGCGCATTCCGCCACGTTCGGCCACGATACGGCCGAGCCCGGGGAAAGGCATGTGCGTGCAGCGATCAGCGCGCCCTCCGACGCTGCACGCGGAAAGAAGCGATCGCGCATAGCTTTCGCAGCAACCCGATCCTGCTCGAACAGGAAAAACACATCGGTCGCGGCCGGATGCACGACCGGAAAGACCATGTCCGACACCATGATCAGGCTCTTGCCGCCATCTTCGATCCGCACCCCGATATGGCCGGGTGTATGGCCGGTGAGATCGACGATCGAGACGCCCCGCACGATCTCGCGCTCCCCCTCGATTGCCTGCAGTCTCGGATAGAGCCGGACAATCTCCTCGGCCATCCTGAAGCTGGTCTGCAGATAGTCCGGTGCGCCACTGCGCTTGGCGGGGTCGGTCCAGTGGCTGACATCGCGACGATCGATGTAGAGTTCGGCCTTGGGATAGTTGTTCTTTCCCCCCAGAACGAGGCCGCCCATGTGGTCCTGGTGCATGTGCGTCACGATGATCGCATCGATATGATCCGGCGTCAGGCCGAGCGTCGCCAGCGCCTTGGGCAATCGGCCTGTCTGGCCAATGGAACCGGCCGCACCGGCATCGATGAGGATGCGGCGTTCTCCATCCTCGACCAGATACTGATTGAAGAGAAACCGCACGCCGCTCTGGCGGGCGGTAGACTGCGCAACGGCCGCCTTCTCCACATCTGCGGGGCTGCGCCCTGGAAAATAGTCATAGGGCATGTCGGCATAGCCGTCGGTCAGGGCCGTTATCGTGAATCGGCCGATGCGAATCTGCGCGAGCGGCGTCACGCTGACAGGCGTCTTTGCAGCCGCCTGCGTCGAGGCAAGGGCAGAGACCGGTTCTGCCGTGAGTCCCCCCAAAAGGCCGCCGCCGAGGAGGCCGAGCGGAAGCGCTGTTGCAAAGGCGCGGCGGGAAAGCTGAGGCATGACGTATTCCTCCTGATGATCGGCGAGGCGGGGAGCAGGGCTGCGCCCCGTGACGGAAGAAAGCGTATGACATCTACAACCGGCAGGATATGATACTCATTCGGGAAGCTTGTTCCCGTTTTCCGGAAGGATGCCATGGACCGGTTCGACGCGATGTCCGTGCTGCTGGCCGTGGTTGATGCCGGCAGCCTCTCAGCCGGGGCGCGGCGGCTGAATGCGCCGCTCGCCACGGTCAGCCGCAAGGTCTCCGACCTCGAAAAACATCTCGGCGCGCGGCTGGTGCTGCGCACGCGCCGGGGCCTGACCCTGACGGAGGAAGGGCGCGCCTTCGTCGTCGCGTCGCGTCGTATCCTGGACGAGCTGGACGCAGCCGAACGACAGGCGGGCGGCGATTACGGCGCGCTGCGTGGCGGCCTGCACGTGACCGCCCCGATTGTGTTCGGCGAGCGCTTTCTCATGCCCATCGTGCCCGAATTCCTCAAGGACCAGCCGGACATCAGCCTTCGCCTCAGCCTCATCGACCGTCAGCTCAGCCTGACGGACGAGCATATCGATGTTGCGGTGCGGATCGGGCACCTGACCGACAGCGCGCTTGTGGCGACCCGCGTCGGCGCGGTGCGTCGCGTCATCTGCGCAAGCCCGGACTATCTCGCCCGCCATGGCGTGCCGCACAAGCCGGACGACCTTGCCCGTCACGACGGCATCAGTTTCCAGGGATTTGCGACGGCGCCCGAATGGCGCTACCGGCGGGATGGTGCAGCCTTTGCCGTCGAGCCACGCCCCAAGCTTTCGGTCAATACGACAGAGGCCGCCATTCAGGCTGGCCTGGCGGGCATCGGCATTATCCGCGTGCTGTCCTATCAGGTCGCCGAGCATCTGGGCTCCGGCGCTCTCATGGAACTTTTGCCGCAATTCGCGCCGGAGCCGCTGCCGGTCAATGTTGTGCATGGGCCAGCCGATCCGCTGCCCGCCAAGGTGCGCTGCTTTCTGGACTGGGTTGCGCCCCGCCTGCGCGCGCAGATGGCATCGTGACGTCCCACCAGCGCGTGTCGGAAGCCGCTGCCGGCAAAACGCCGCATGCCCTTTGCACTTTATAAACCATAAGCTGTTTCACTGATGGCGACGGAGCCTGCCGGGCGGGTGGGCCGAGGCGGATCCGGGTTCCGCCACCGCCCACCTTTCCCTTGCCTCACCGGAGCAGCCTGCCGTGCCGACATCCCTTCCGCCGCTGCCAGACAGAGCCGAGGCGGAGCCTGCCAATCCCGGCGCAAAGCTTCTGTTTGCCCTCGTCGGCCTGTTCTACTGGATCACGCTGACGCCCTTTCCCGATCTCAGCATCGATCCGGTTCTCGTCAAACCCGCCGGCTGGTCGCAGATGCTGGCGGCGATCCTGTTCCTCGTCCTGATTGCCCATGCGCTGCAGCCGCAGATCCGCGGCATGGTGATGCGGCCGCGCGCCTTTCTCTGCCTTCTCTTCGGCTGGTTCGTCTTCACAGCCGCCGTCTCGCCGGACATGGCCAGCGCGCTGAAGCGCATCATGATTGCGATGACCGTCACCGTCAGCGCCAGCATCTTCCTGCTGTTGCCGCGCGACGAGCGGCAGTTTGCCAGGCTTGCCGGCGCAGGCGTGATACTGATCCTCGGTCTTTGCTATCTCGGCGTGCTCGCCTTCCCCACCCGCGCCATCCACCAGACGAACGATTTTCTGGAGCCGCAGCATGCCGGCCACTGGCGCGGGCTCTACATGCAGAAGAACGAGGCGGGCGTGGCAATGGTGCTGATCAGCTTCGTCGGGCTTTATGTGGCGAGCAGCTGGTCGAAGCGCATCGGCTACGCCATCGTGGCGGCCGCGGTCTTCTTCCTGCTGCACACCGGCGCGAAAACCTCGATGGGCATGCTACCGGCCATGCTGGTACTGGCGGCGCTGGTGGAACGCTTTCCCGTGACCCGCCTGCCGATCGTCTTCGGCGGCGTTGCGCTTCTCAACCTTCTCACCATCGGTGTGGTGGCGATCCGGCCGATCCGCGATTTCGTGCAGTCGCTCGGCATCGACGCGACCTATACCGCGCGCGCCGACATCTGGCTTCTCGGGCTCGACGCCATCGCGCAGCGCCCGATCACCGGCTATGGCTTCGACGGCTTCTGGCAGACGCCGGAACTGAAGAACAGCACGCTCTCCATCGCCACCTGGGCGGTGAAGGCGGTGGATGCGCACAATGCCTATCTGGATGCCGCCATCAATGCCGGCCTGCCGGGTCTCCTGCTGATGCTGGTATGGGTTCTCTATCTTCCGCTGCGACATGTCGCAAAAGCGCAGGAAAGGAACAATTTTAACGCTCTGGCGCGGCTGTTCTTAAGGGTCTGGTTATATTCGATCTTCCTGGCCGGTCTGGAAAGCGTCTTCATGACGCGATCGGGTCCGGTGTGGTTTTCCCTGTGCGTGGCCATGTTCGGCCTGGGCTATCAGGCCCGCTGCCGCGCTGCGGGGGTCAGGAGTATCGAACATGACGATGATCAAGCTCTCGCCCAAGGCTCTGCCGGTTTCCGATCCGCGCAAGGACAAGGATGACAAGACCGCAACGCTGTTCGGCATCCGGTTCAGCACCGCGGATACCGATGGCCTGGTCGATACGCTGGCTGAAGAGGCCGTGCCGCGCGGGGCGGGCCTTCGCCTGCTCGTGACCGCCAATGTTGATCACATCGTCAACCTGCGGCGGAACGAACGATTCCGCGAGGCCTATCGCTTCGCCTGGAGGGCCGTGATCGACGGCACGCCCGTCTTTCTCTATGCCCGGCTGCGCGGCCTTGCCCTGCCCGGCAAGGTCACCGGTTCGGATCTCTTTCCGCGGCTGATCGCCCGGCTGGAGCCCGGCGTGCACCGCATCCTGCTCGTCTCGCCGACAGAGGATACCAGCCGCCGCCTTTACGAGCGGCTGCAGCAGATGGGCTTTACCGATCATATCGTGATGACCGCACCGCCGGCCTTCGAGGACGACAAGCGTTTCGCCCGCTGGCTGATTGCCGCCGCCCGTCGCCAGCAGACCACCCACCTGATTCTCGGGCTCGGCGCGCCGAAATCGGAGATCTGGATGCACGAGCACGCCCGCCAGTTGCCGGATTGCTACGGCATGGCGCTGGGGGCGGCACTCGAATTCTACGCCGGCACCAAGCAGCGGGCGCCCGTCTTCATGCGCCGCGCCGGCATCGAGTTCCTCTGGCGGGTGATTTGCGAGCCGCGCCGGCTTGCACGCCGCTATTTCGTCTCGTCCTGGTCCTTCTTCCGTGCCATCGCGGAAGACCTGCGTGGCAAGACTTTGCCGCGCCCCTGAGGCGACGGCCTGTCTGCGACCGGAAGATCATTCCCGCTACGGTGTGTCCTCGCGGACCGTCCGGTCGCGAGGAGTTGATCGCAACGCTGCGCCATGCCTTAATCCGGCCGAACGGATCGGGCGTACAGCATCCCGTCACAAACCGGCGATGGGCTCCGGAAAGACCGGTGCCCACGAGGCAGGATGGCCCGGGCCCCGGCAGCTTTTGCGGGAGCGCCGCCGGCCAGAGGGGGGAAACCATGAGCGAAGAACGGCGGGAGGCGCAGTATCCGGCACGGTTGAAGGCCCTGCACTGGCTGGTGGCCGGGCTTGTGCTGGCGGTGTGGCCGCTTGGCTATTTCATCCGCTTCACCCGCGATGAGGTGAAGCTCGATTTCTACCTGCTGCATGAAAGTCTTGGCTTTCTCGTTCTGTGGCTGATGCTGCTCAGGGTCGGGGCACGGCTGACGGCACCTGCCTTGCCGGATGCGGCACCGGGGCTGGAAGGCGTTGTCGCACGTGCCGTGCATGGCCTGCTCTACCTGCTTCTGGTGGTCATGCCGGTCAGCGGCTTCCTCGCCACCAATGCGCATGGCTTTCCGCTCTCCTGGTTCGGCCTGATCCCCGTCTGGAGCCCAATCGGAAAGGCACCGGAGATCGCGCCGATCTTTTCTGCCATCCACGCCTGGAGCGCATGGATCCTGTTGGCGAGTTTCGCGTTACATCTTCTGGGCGTGCTCTATCATCACCTCATCCGCCGCGATTCAACCCTGTTTCGCATCCTTTGAGCGAACCGACGGCTGGATCGCGACAACAGACCGCAAGACGACCACCGGAAAGACGGATAATGCGCACCATCAGGATGACCGAGACGATCTGGGCGAGCCTCCTTGCCATGCGCAGCAGGCCCCAGGGGTCAAAAGGGACACAGGCGCTGAAGGTCGACACTCCGGCGCTTGAACTTTACGGGCCGATCGCCGCCGCCGATGGTCCCTTCGTGCTGGGTCAGGTGGGCCAGTCGCTGGACGGACGGGTCGCGACACCTGCCGGCGATGCGCGCGATATTTCCGGCCCCGACGGTCTTGCCCATCTGCATCGCTGCCGGGCGCTGGTCGAGGCCGTCATTGTCGGCGTCGGCACCGTGAAGGCCGACAATCCGCGCCTGTCGGTGCGCGAGGTCAATGGCCCGGACCCGGTGCGGGTGGTGATCGATTGCCACGGCGAACTGACGGGCGAGGAAGGCCTGTTTCACGATGGCGGCGCGCCGGTGATCCTCGTCCAGTCGCGCGAGGCCTGGGCAAGGCCCCGCGGCGCGCAGGTGATCCGCCTGCCGCTGACCTCCGCCGGGCTGTGTCCGCATGCCATTCTGGAGGCGCTGTCCGAGCGCGGGCTGTCGCGCATTCTGGTCGAAGGCGGGGCGCGCACGCTCTCCCGCTTCATCGATCAGGGTCTGGTCGACCGCCTGCATGTGGCGATTGCCCCGCTGATCATCGGCTCCGGCCCGACCGGGATTTCGCTGCCGCCGATCGAGCAGCTTGCCGATGCGCAGCGCCCCGCCGCCAGGGTGTTCAACCTCGGCAGCGACATCCTGTTCGATTGCGCGCTGAAATCCCCGGCAAACGCGGGCCTCGCGGCCGGATCAGCCCGGCGGCAGGGCCAGAAGATCGAGATGCCCCACCGCGCAGCCGCCGCGCTCGCCCCGGACATAGGCTAGCCGGAAGGCCAGCCATTCGCCGATCACCTCGGCCGGCAGCGTTCCCACCTCCAGCACGGGATCGACCATGCCGCGCAGGAAGGCGATGTGCAGGTCGGCTTCCGCAGTGCCGATCCGCCACGGCGTTTCCGCCGTTTCCACCCGGTAGCCATGCGCGAGAAGGGCGGCCGACAGATGCGGCACGGCCTCCGGTCCGAGTGCGGGTCCAAGCCCCTTGTCCGTCAGCTGGTGCCGGTTGAAATCGGCAAGCACGCGCTGGTCGAGCGGGTGCGGCCGCGCCCAGGTGACCTTGCCGTCGTAATTCAACGCCGCATAGAGGGCGATGCGCCGCTCCGCCAGCCGCGCCACGAAGCGATCGATGAAGTCAGCAGAGGCGAGGTCGAAGAAGGCCGAGGCCGTGACCAGAGACACGCCATCATCCGGCAGCGCCTCCACGATGCCAAGATCGCGGGTAAAGAAATCGATGTTTTCCGTGCCGATCTGCCTTGCCGCCTCTTCCAGCAGCGCCGGATCGTGGTCGAGCAGCCGCCAGAGGCTTCTGGCCGGCAGATGCGGGTTCAAGGCCCGATAGGTGGAGCCCGTGCCGCAGCCCACATCCAGCACGGCGACCGGCCCTTCGGCGGCCGCCCGCGCAGCAAAGAAGGCCGCCGCCTTGTCCAGGAGAACCGGGCTTCGGGCCGCCTGATCGGCCGGTTCGCGCAGGGTCAGCCATTTGGCATCGAAGCCGCTCATGAAACGCCTTTCGCAAGATCGGCCAGAAGGCCGGAGAGGGAACGGGACACGATTGCGGCGGTATCCTGCCAGCCGGGCAAATTTAAGCCCGCCGCGCGCGAAGCCTCGGCAAATTTGCGGCGTTCCTGCGGCGAAGACAGAAGCCGGCGCAAAGCCGCGGCAAAGGCTGCCGGATCATCCGGGGCAACCAGCAGCCCCGCCCCGT
Organism: Affinirhizobium straminoryzae; assembly: GCF_007004135.1. GTDB lineage: Bacteria > Pseudomonadota > Alphaproteobacteria > Rhizobiales > Rhizobiaceae > Neorhizobium > Neorhizobium straminoryzae. Next base: position 3,815 of record NZ_VJMG01000038.1, on the reverse strand, counting down.
CCGGCACCACATCCGGCACCGCGCCCGCATGGCAGGCAACGACCGGCAGCCCCTGCGACAGGGCTTCCGCAAACACCATGCCATAGCCTTCATAGCGGCTGGCAAGCGCGAAGAGATCGCCGGACGCCATCAGCGCGCGCGCATCCGGCCGGTCGCCGAGAAAGGTGACCCGATCGGAGAGGCCGAGCTCGTCGCAGAGCGCCGCCAGCGCCTGGGCGGTGTCCGGGTCGAGGTCGCGGCTGCCGGCAATCGAGGCCCGCCAGTCGAGGTCTGCGATGGCGGAAAGCGCGCGAAGCAGCGTGTCATGCCCCTTGCGCTTCGTCAGCGTGCCGACCGAAACGATATGCGGCGGCACGTTGCCGCCTGCCGCCAGCGGTCCGGGTTCGGTTCCCGGCAGGGCTACCGTGATCCGCGCCTCCGGAACATCATAATGGGCGACGAGTTCGCGCGCCGTCATCGGCGAGGTGACGATGACATGGCGCGCATGGGAGAGCGCACGGATTTCCGATTGCCGCAGCACAGCCTGCGCCGCCTCGGAAAGTCCGGTTTCCAGCGCCAGCGGGTGATGCACGAGCGCAACGATGGCAAGACGCCCCGCCTCGCGCGCCGCCCAATCCGGCAGCACGCCGAAAGCAAGGCCGTCGATCACCACCAGCCGTCCGTCCGGCAGGGCAGAGAGGCGCTCCTCGGCGCCTTGCCGCTGTGCTGCATCGGGGGCCGGAAAACCCTCGCCGAGCGACAGCGGCTCTACCGCCCAGCCGAGCGCGGAAAGCCCGGTGATCAGCTGGCGATCATAGGCATAGCCGCCGGTGTTGAGATCGAGTCGGCCCGGAAAAGCGAAGGTCAGCGGCGTCCTCACAGATCAGCCTCGTACCAGCCGCGTGCCGCATGGCTTTCGTGAAGCAGCACGCGCAGGCGGCAGATGCGGGCGCTGCCCGGCCCCAGCCTGCCCTCCGAAACGGCCTCTTTCAGCGCGTCAAAAATGTGCTTGGCCAGCACTTCGGTCGTGGTAATCCTGCCCTTGAACACCGCAAGCTCGTCAAGGTTCTGGTAGTTCAGCGGCTTCAGCACGGCAGAAAGAACCTGGGTGGCAAGACCGATATCGACCGCCAGCCCGTCCTCGTCCACATCCCGGGTGAAGAAGGCGGCATCCACCACGAAGGTCGCGCCGTGCATGCCCTGCGCCGGGCCGAAGACGGGCCGCGGCAGGCTGTGGGCAATCATGATGTGGTCCCGGACCTCGACAGCAAACATGCTTTTTCTCTTTCTCTATACATCGGACTGGTAGGTGATGCGGTGGCACAGCGTGGCGGTTGATTCTACGATACGGGCATAATCTTCCGGTAGATCAGCAAAGCGGCTCTCGCCGGAAATCAGCGCATCGAGACGCGGATCGGCAAGCAGTTGCAACGCCTTGCCGAGGCGGCGGCGGAAGCTCCAGCGGGCGCGACGGTGTGCAGGGATGCTGCCCACCTGCGAGGAGACGATGGCAAGACGGCGGGAATGGAAGGCGCCGCCGAGCGGCAGGCTGACAGTGCGCGCCCCATACCAGCTGGCCTCCACCAGCCGCGCCTCGGGACCGGCAAGATCGATCGCCTGCGACAGTGCTGCCCCGGAGCCGGAGGCATTCACCACCACGTCGAACTCGCCCTCCACATGGTCGGCAAGCGCAAAATCGAGGCCGAGACCGGCGGCAAGGCTTGCCCGCCCGAGATCGCGGTCGATGAGGAGAACCTCGGTGCCGGCGATTGAGGCGGCAAGCCGCGCCGTCAGCGCGCCGACCACGCCCGCGCCGAAGACCGCGACCCGGTCGCCCGGCTGGATCAGCGCATCCCAGACGATATTGAGCGCGGTTTCCATGTTGGCCGCCAGAACGGCACGTTCTGGCGCGAGATCCGGGGGCAGCGGCACAACGGCCTCTGCCGGCACGACAAACAGATCCTGATGCGGATGCAGCACAAAGACCGGTTGGCCGAGCAGCGCCTGCGGCCCCGCCTGGACCTGGCCCACCATGGCATAGCCGTATTTCACCGGGAACGGAAAGGCGCCCCCCATGTTCGGTCCGCTCATGCGTTCGTGCTCGCTTTCCGGCACGAGGCCGTGAAACACGGTTGCCTCGGTGCCGCGGCTGATGCCGCTGAACAGGGCACGCACCAGCACCCGCTCGCCGGCACAGGTCGTTTCGCCGGAAGGCACTGCCGAGGCGTCAAATGTCAACGGCTCCTGACGCAGAACCGCCTGCCCCGGCGCATCGAACCAGAGGGCCTGCGCGGTCAGCGCCGGAGTGACGGGGGCAGAGGTGGAAGAGAGGGACGAGGCGGTGGCAGGCGGTCGTTCCGGTGGATGGTCCATGCGGCTCCCTGGCGTCGGTTCGGGTGTGGCGGTTCAAGCCGCCTCTATCTAGGGCAGTCGCGCCGAAAGACGCCGGGGCAGCCCATCAAAATTAATTTATATTCGCTCTGCGATCCGTTGTCTTTGGCGGGGCGTAGCGCCACCTAACAAGACCAAGGAGGCCAGCATGACAGCCAAGAGCCCATTTTCGCTTGAATTTTCCGATCCCGCCATCGAGGTGGAGCGTGCCGTTTCCGAGCTGCGCTACGGTCGACCCGTGCTGTTCGGCAACGATACGCGCCAGCTTGCGGTGCTGGCCCTCGATGCCGTTTCGCCCCGGGTCTTTGACCAGTTCGCGGAAACCGTCGGCGATAGCCATGAATTGCTGATCACCCGCCAGCGCGCCACGCGCCTCTCGCTCAAGACCAATGGCGACGTGGCCGTGCCGCTTGCCGGCATGAGCTTCGACGAGGCCTCCCGCCTGTCCTATGCGCTGGAGGCAAAGATGCCGGCGCGCGTGCGCCCGGCCGAGGCGCTGCTCTCCTCCACGGCGGAGCTTGCCCGCACGGCGCTGCTGCTGCCGGCCATGGTGGCCGCCGACGTGACCGATCTTCAGGATCGCTTCAGCGCCTGCTGCCGCCTGCACGCCGACCGGCTGACGCGGCTTTCGCCGGCGCGCGAAAACTTCCAGAAGGTGGTCGAGACCCGCGTGCCGCTGAAGGATTACGGCAATGCGCAGTTTGTCGTCTTCCGCGGCGGGCTGGCGCAGAAGGACCAGGTGGCCATCATCGTCGGCAAGCCCGACATGACGAAGCCGGTGCCGATCCGCATCCATTCCTCCTGCATCACCGGCGATCTCTGCGGCTCGCTGAAATGCGATTGCGGCGACCAGCTGCGCAACGGGCTGGAGCTTCTGGAACAGGCCGGCGGCGGCGTTCTGCTCTATCTCGATCAGGAAGGCCGCGGCACCGGCATCGGCGCCAAGATGCGCGCCTATGGCTACCAGCATCGCGGCCTCGACACCATCGATGCCGATGCGGAACTGGGCTTTGCGGAGGATCACCGCCGCTACGAGATGGCGGTTGCCATGCTGCGGCTGCTCGGCATCGCGGAAGTCGTGGTCTACACCAACAACCCGACCAAGATCGCGGCGCTGAAGGCCGGCGGCATCGGCGTGCATGCCCGCACCCCGGTTCTCGGCCGTGTGACGGCGGAAAACGAGAACTACCTGCGCACCAAGACGCTGCGGGCCGGCCATATGCTGGACATCGAGACGCTGGTGGCGGCGGAGTGAGGACGCCGGGTGGGGGAAAACGCTCATCCGCTCGCAACACCCCTTCACGCAGCAAAAGTCCCCTCCCCACAAGGGGGAGGGGCTAACCTAGCGGCAACGCCCCTGCACCCATTGAACGAACACGGCCTCTTCTGCGGTCTGATCCTGATACCGGGCGAGGCGGCGCCACACGGGGTCTCCCCCCTTGTGG
>NZ_VJMG01000037.1 GCF_007004135.1 Affinirhizobium straminoryzae | reverse complement strand
CCTGACGCAGGCCTCTGGCTCGCTGATCGACGGCGGCACGGGCAGCGTGACGCTGTCGGCTGGTACGGATGCCACGCTTGGCCAGGTGAAGACGGGTGGCGCGGGCGATCTCGGCATCTTCAGCCGAACTGGCAACATTGTCCTTGAGGATGATCTCGATACGGCTGACGGCAACATCAACATTCTGGCGCAGCATGATATCTCGATTGGCGCAGCATCGGATATCACGGCAGCCGGCATCGGGGATGTCATCATTGACAGCCTTGATGGAAGTGTGACGCAGATGATGGGGGGATGGATTGACGGCGGGCTTGGCAGGGTGCGCATTCATGGCGCGCGTAACGTCACGCTGCGCAAGGTCCGCTCGCAAAACCCGTCGCCGCTGCGCATCATTGCGACGGCCGGCAATACGATTGATGATGGTGGGGATGGCAATCGCAGCATGCTCGAAACCGGCATGCGCAATTCCGGCACAACCAGTCCGTTCGTTCCGGAAGTGCCGGATTCAAGCCTTTACATGGCAGCTCTACTTGCCCTGCGCAATGATCAGCAGGCTGTCGTGAACTGGATGTATGGCAGCAACGCCATTGCTGTCGACCGCATCGACGGCGGGACAATTGTTCTGGGCCTCCAGAACTGACGATCAAGGGAGGGGCGATGGTCACGGAAGCCGAACCTTGCCCTTTCACAGAAATGGCCTTTGTGCCACAGCCAACATGAAGTTGATTCCAAGAAGTGAGGATGTCGTGTCCACGAATGCATTCCGTTTGAAGTCCCTGAGCACTGCCTTTGCTGTCTCCGTGACGCTGGGTGTTGCCATACCGTTGATGGCGCATGCTGCCGGCACGGGTGATAAACCGAAGGCAGCCGATACTGCGGCACCCGCCGCGGCATCCCAGGCGGCTGCGCCGACCTCCACGCCCTCCCAGCCCGCCGATGCGGCCCAGAAGGGCAAGGACGGGGCAGCGCCGGGCACGGTGCAGAGCGGTCCGAAGGTCACCGTGCAGCAGCATGGCGACTGGCTGCTGGAGTGCTATGACCCGGCCATCAACAACGTGAACTGCCAGATCAAGCAGCGGATCGCCCAGAAGGATACAGACCGCAACATCCTGGTGATGAGCATTGCCTTCGATCCGAAGGCCAAGAGCAATGTCATCCAGTATGTGCTGCCGCTGGACTTCCTGCTGACCCCCGGCGTTTCCGTCGAAGTGGGCAGCTACCAGAGCACCGCTGGCGTCAACCGTTGCTCCGTCCAGGGCTGCTTTGTCGAGGGAACGACCGATGACGCCTTCATCAAGGCGCTGCAGGGCTCCAAGGATGGTGGTCGCGTTGTCATCGTTTCGCGCACCGGCCAAAAGGTGGGCATCGGCTTTTCGGCTGCGGGCTTCTCCAAGGCCTATGACGAGATGGTCAAGGAAAATACGCGCATGGCAACGCAGCAGCCGAAGGGCTGATCCCACGAGCGGGTCGTCACTATGCCACCTGTCTCGCGGCATGCAGTACAGGGGAGGCTGCTCGGCCTCTCCCAGTCCCTCGGCAATGGCTTCAGTCTGCTGGCGCGGTCCGATGGACAGTATATGCCGGACAAGCGGCTGTCGTCAGGTGAACTCTGGTGCCTGGGCGGATCCAATAGGCTACCGGCCTATGAGATGTCGTCAATCTCGAGTGACAGTGGTCTCTATTGGACCGGTCAACTCCGCGACGCCCCCGAGGCGGGGAACGCCAGTAGGCAGCAGGCATTGGCACTGCCCTTCTCCCCTCGATTGCGCATTTTTCTCGACGCCGGTGTTGCCTTCAATGATTATGTCAAAGGTCAGCCGCGGATGACGTATGGGGATGGCGGTTTCGGCCTTGATTTTGAGATCGGCGGGCATCTGAGCGACGACCTCTTCGGTGCCGGGCCAATCGATCCGAACTCGACCACGCTGGCAGTGGGTGATCCCAGATTGTTCATTTTTGCGATGACGGCGACTTTTGAGATTTTTTCACGCCGACCAGCATCGGTGGCGATATCAGGTAATCAAACTGCGTTTCGCGCCCTCGTGGAGAACGCCAGCTCATCTTGCTGGAATAGTTCATAGATGTCGAGAGAGCGGTAGTGTGTTATAATTTGTATTTTGAATTGTTGTTTTTCTTTGGGCTGGTAAGATGAATTATTGAGATGGATTATTTTATTTTTCGCTGTGTGAAATTTGAATGTGACAATTTATTATTTTTATATTTTAAATAACTTATATAATATAATTGATTTTCATCTTATTTTCGCAATTTGATTTGCAAAAAGTATTCAAATTTTATCAAAAAATATCGACATTTTTCATTTATGTATTAATTCTATGCGTTGATGGCGTTGTGGGTGCGGATGGTTGTCCGGAGCTTCCGGGCGGATCGTTCGGTCTGGCGATCAGCTGCAATTTCAGCGGGTTTCCATCATTGGACTTGCATGACATGCGACCACAAGGGGGCGAGAGGTTGCGCGTACTGGATAATCCGCTGACGGCGTTCAATCTGAGGGTCTTGTGTACACTGATCGAGGAGGGCAATGTCACCAATGCCGCACGCAGACTGAACCTCTCCCAGCCTGCGACGAGTCTGATCCTCAAGCAGTTGCGTGACATTTTCCGGGATGAGCTTCTGGTGCGCAGTGGTGGTCGCATGGTGCCGACAGATCATGCGCAGGCCCTTTATCGCACGGCGCAGCATGTTCTGTCCGAACTCAACGAACTGATCCTGCGGCCGGAGGAGTTCGAGCCACAGACCCTCGACCAGACCATGACGATCGGAGTTGCCGATACGGTGTCCCCCGGCCTGCTCGGGACTGTGTTGCGGCAGGCCTCATTGCAGGCGCCGGCCGCACGGTTCGTGCTGCAACGATTGCCCGCAGATTTCGATCTCGAGGGGGCGATGGCCAATGGTGCGGTTGATGTGGCGATCGGTCACTGGCTGCAGATGCCGGTGGGGCTGAAGCGAACCATTCTCGCGGAAGAGGAGGTGGTCTGGCTTGTGGACCGCAATCATCGGTTTGCGCACAGCTCGCCCAGCCTTGAGGATCTGTCCGGGGCGCGTCATTTGATGGCGCCCGGTGGCTCGGCCTGGCTGCCGAGTGTTCTGGAAACTGCGGCAGGCCTCCAGCGCACGGCCCGTGACCAGCGGATCGTGCTCTGCGACTATCTGATGGCGCCTCATCTTCTGCCGGGCACCGACCTCGTGCTGACGGCGGGATATGGTTTTGCCACCCACCATGCCGGTCTGCTGCCGCTCAGCGTGATCAAATGCCCCTTTCCCTATCCGCGCAGTCAGCTGACGATGGCCTGGCACGAGCGTACGGATCATTCCCTGGCGCAAAAATGGGTAAGAGGGCTTCTCTCGGCAATGCCGCTTTACGGACTGGCACCCGGTTCGGAACCGATGCGGGCAACGGGTTGACCCGCTGTCTTGCCACGTGCAAGGTCGCGGATGTCCGGTTTCCCTTTCGTGTGACGGGACCCGTCGCCGGACCAACGTGTCGGGCGACCTTACTTCTATCGGAGCAGGCATGACGCAACGTTGCGAACGGATGGTCATTGACGGCGCGCTGGACAGTGCTGCCCTGTTGCCCTGGGTCGAGCGTCATGCCCGTAAGCTCGGCCTTGAGCAGACCGTCTGTCAGGCCGATGCCACGCGTCTGATCCTCGAACTCACCGGTCCGGAAGAACTGATCGACGCCATGGAAATCGGCTGCCTGCTGGGGCCTATCGATGTCTGGGTTGACGCGATCGAGCGCTCTGTCAAACATGGCTGACAGCTTGCGTTGATCCACGGAAGCATCGTCCTGCCTCCGGATGAAGGCAGGGGCACGGTCGGCTTGCGGCTTACCCGATGACGTCAAGGCGCTGGTAATTCTGATCCCGCGGACGCGCAAATGTCAGCAGGACCCGCCGTCCTTCGATCCGTTCCAGAGGATAGGAATAGGACGTGCCCAGAGCTGCGAGGAATGCGTCGATTTTTTCCGCCGGCACGCAGATATGGTCGCAAGGGTAGTGGGTCATGATCCGGAAGAGGATGTAGTCCAAGCCAAGAATGTGCTCGATGAGCTCCTTCGAACTGGTGCCCAGCGACTGCAGATGCTGCTCCTCGATTTCGATGAACATGAAGGGCCTGTCTCGGGCAATCAGGTTTGCGCCGCCCTTCAGGGCTTTCAGTTCCGAACCCTGGATGTCCATCTTGATGAAACCGATCGGTGGCAGTGACAGGTCGTCCAGCCGCTTGCTGATGGTAAGGTCCCCGGCGGAGCGGCGGGCGCTGACGCGCAAGGCACCATTGTTGATGCTATCGCCCGCATAGCTGAAGGCTTCCATGGTCAGAACCTGCAGGTCGCCGTCGGATATGGCGAAGCGATAGGGGTGAACATTGCCGCAGCCGTTCAGCAACAGATTGTTCTGCAACAGCGAAAATGTGAGGGATTGCGGTTCGAACGAAAAGACCTGGCCGCCGGGCACAAGCTTTGCCATCAGCACGGAGTGGCTGCCAAGGTTGGCGCCGAGATCGAGGGCATTCCAGTCCGGTTCGATCAGCACCCGGGCGAGATCACGGAAATGCGCCTCGTTGATGCCCTTTTCCCCGATGGACTGGAACAGGTAATCGTTGCGCAGCCCGGTAAACGAACCAAACTCATTGGTGACCGCTGAAATATCCGGAAGCGGTGCACCCATTCCGGAAATCATCTGGAACAAGGATTTCGGCCGTGTCGCCGAGAGGCCTTTGGCCAGAAGCGTCAACTGTGTAAGCGTTTTTCCACCGAGGTATGCCATGCACGTTCCTCCCAGACATCATTGCTTAAACGGCGGCGCCGTTCAACCTGACAGTGTTTCTGGAAGCTATCACACGGCGGTTTGTGATGGTAGAGATCAGCCTACCATCACAACCAGAATCATTCCCACTCGATCGTGCCGGGCGGCTTCGAGGTGATGTCGTAGGTCACGCGGTTGATGCCTTCGACCTCGTTGATGATGCGGGTTGCCGTTTCGCCGAGGAATTCGTGGGTGAAGGGATAATAATCCGCAGTCATGCCATCGACGGAGGTGACGGCGCGCAGCGCGCAGGCATAGTCGTAGGTGCGGCCATCGCCCATCACGCCGACGGTGCGCACGGGAAGGATTGCCACGAAGGCCTGCCAGATCTCGTCATAGAGACCATGCTTGCGGATCTGGTCGATATAGACCGCATCCGCCTTGCGCAGGATGTCCAGCTTGGCGCGGGTGATCTCGCCGGGGCAGCGGATGGCAAGGCCGGGGCCGGGGAAGGGGTGACGGCCGATGAACTTGTCCGGCAGGCCGAGTTCGCGACCCAGCGCGCGCACCTCGTCCTTGAACAGTTCGCGCAAGGGTTCGACCAGCTTCAGGCCCATCTTTTCCGGCAGGCCGCCGACATTGTGATGGCTCTTGATGGTGACGGAGGGGCCGCCCGAGAAGGAGACGCTTTCGATCACGTCCGGATAGAGCGTGCCCTGCGCCAGAAATTCGGCGCCGTCGATCGTGTTGGCGTGCTTCTGGAACACGTCGATGAAGAGCCTGCCGATCGTTTTGCGCTTGACTTCGGGGTCGGTCACGCCTTCCAGCTCGCCCAGGAACAGGTCCTGCTCGTCCGCATGGATCAGCGGGATGTTGTAATGGTCGCGGAACATGGTGACGACCTCTTCGGCCTCACCCTGGCGCAGCAACCCGTGGTCCACGAAGACGCAGGTCAGCTGTTCGCCGATCGCCTCATGGATGAGGACCGCAGCCACCGAGCTGTCGACACCGCCGGAGAGGCCGCAGATCACCTTCTTGTCGCCGACCTGGGCGCGGATCTTGGCGATCGCCTCGGCACGGTAGGCGCCCATGGTCCAGTCGCCCTTGAAGCCGGCCAGTCGCACGAAGTTTTCGTAGAGCGTCCTGCCGTTCGGCGTATGGTGCACTTCCGGGTGGAACTGCACCGCGTAGAAATGCCGCTTCGGATCGGCGGTGATCGCAAACGGCGCATTCGGCGAGGTGCCGTAGACCTCGAAGCCCGGCGCGATGCGGCTGACATGGTCGCCATGGCTCATCCAGACCTGCTCGCGGCCTTCCGCGAACCAGCCGGACAGGAAAGGATCGGTCCGGTCCGCCGGCGTCACATAGGCGCGGCCGAATTCCGCCGTGCCGCCGCCACCGGAAATCTTGCCGCCTTCCACCTGACCGCCGAGATCCTGCATCATCACCTGCTGGCCGTAGCAGATGCCGAGCACTGGAATACCCAAGGAATAGACAGACTGCGGCGGACGGGGAGAGCCTTCGCGCGTCACCGAATCCGGTCCGCCGGAGAAGATCACGGCCTTCGGCCTGAATGCGGCGAGGAAGGCATCCGTGACGTTCTGGTAGGGGTGGATTTCGCAATAGACGTTCAATTCGCGCAGACGACGCGCGATGAGCTGCGTCACCTGGGAGCCGAAATCGATGATGAGGAGGCGGTCGTGATGAGCTGTCTGGGTCATGGCGAGCCTTTAATGAAGAACGGCCATTTTTGCAACTCTCTCAGAGCCGCAAATCGCCGCTGTGCAGGGCATCCGTCAGCCGATCGACGGCTGTGGCCAGCTTCTCGTCGATCACATGCAGATATTCGGTCCAGTCGCCCACATGGCGCAGGTCCGCCTTGCCGTCGGAAATGCCGCGCAGGCCGATCAGCGGTATGCCGAACATCTGGGCGGCGCGGTAAACGGCGAAGGTCTCCATGTCGACCATCTCGGCCTCGATCGCGTCATAGGCGGCGCCGGAAACGATGTTGCCGCCGGTCGAGAGCGATGCGGCGGCAAGGCCCGGAATGCGGTGGGGAAGCGCAATGGTTGCCGGCAGATCGAGAAAGGGCGTGCGGCCCTTCTCGAAGCCGAGCGGCGAGGCGTCGATGTCGCGCCAGGCAAGCGAGGCGGCCTGATAGACCTCCGTCTGTTCGAGCTGGCGCGAGCCGGCCGAGCCCAGGCAGACGATCAGATCCGGCAGGCGATCCTCCGCCTCCAGCACGCTCAGTGCGCGCGTGACAGTGATCGCTGCCTCGATGGGGCCGACGCCGGTCATCAGCGGGCGAAAGCGCGCCTTCAGATGCGGTCCATATTCGGCCTCGACCGCCATCACGAAGAGGATGGCGGTGCTGCCGACCTGCCTGATGTCGAAATTCATCCGATAAATTCCTGTCTGCCGCGGATCACCATCATGCTGCCGCTCATCGAGGCGATCAGCTTGGCCGGGCCGTCGCCGAGCGCATAGGCGCGCCCGTCGGCGACGATGATGGTGGAGCCTGGCTTGGTGATTTCGCCGCGGAACAGGAAACGCTCCCCGCGCCCCGGCGACATGAGGTTGACCTTGAATTCGATGGTGAGGATGGAGGCCTCCGGCGCAATCACCGTATAGGCCGCATAGCCGCAGGCGGTGTCGAGTCCGGCCGCGATCACGCCTGCGTGCAGGATGCCGTGCTGCTGGGTCAGCTTCACGTCGAAGGGCATCTCGATCTCGACCATGGCCTGCTCGACGCGGGTCAGTTCCGCGCCAAGCGTGCGCATGGCCTGCTGCCGCTCGAAACTCTGCCGCACCCGGTCGCGGAAATCCACGTCTTCGCCCTCGTTCATCGCCCCATCCTTTCGCGGCTGCGAAACTGGCATGGCCGGGCAGAGCCCGCAAGCCGGCAGCGTTCCTTGCGGTTAATTCAGCAGGAAGAGCGAGAGGTTCAGCAGCGTGGCAAAGCCGACCCACAGCGCGTAGGGCACGAAGAGCAGCGCACTGACGCGGTCTGCCGTCCAGCTCATGCGGATGAAGGCGAGGATGGCAAGCAGCAGCGGTACGATGACGACAAGGCCGAGCAGCATGCTCTGCGCGCCGAAAAAGGCAGGTGTCCAGAGAAAGTTGAGCGCCATCTGGCCGAACCACAGCTGCGTGCGGCCGGAAGCCGGCGCCGAAAGCCAGGCGCGGGCACCCGCAATCCCGATCAGCACGTAGAGCGCCGTCCAGACCGGCCCGAAGATCCAGTTCGGCGGGTTGAAGGGCGGCTTTGCAAGGGACTGGTACCATGTGCCCGGCACGTTGGAGACGCCGATCAGCGCCCCGAGGCCGACAACCAGGAGAATGAAGAGCAGATGGATGAGGATCTTTTTCATGCGCCGCAGGCTACAGCATCCCGGCACGGATCGAAACCCGGCAGGTCTTCACACTGCACGCGTTGCCGGGGCAGCGTCCCATCGGCTCAGGCAAGGCGCACCAGATGCTGGTCCCAGGCAAGGCGCGAGCGGGTGCCGGCAAGCGTCCCGTCATAGGAGGTGACGGCAATGCCATCCGGGGCGGCGGAAACGCCCGCGGCATCCGGCACCGTCTCTTCGGCGAGCACCGCGCCGGTATCGGCATTGAGGATCACGGCGGTGCCGCCCTTTGGCGAGGTGAGCCCCACCAGACGATCCCGGCGATTGATGGCGATCGCGCCGACATAATTGGCAAGCCGCACCGTCGTCTCCTCCGGCAGCGACAGGAAGCGCAGGTCCTCGCCCGGCGCGAAACTGCCGGCAAGCGGCGGCAGATCCTGGCGTGGCCCCTCATACTGGCAGGCAAACCAGATGCGGCCATTGGCATCGATGTCGAGATGGCGGGTGGAGAGCTGGCTGAGATTGTCCGGCAGGGTGTGGCGCTGCACCACGCTGCCCGTCTTCGCATCGAGAAGCACCAGCGAGGGCTGCATATGGTCGAGGTTCAGCTTGGTGCGGCCGAAATCCGGATGCGTCTCGATGCCGCCATTGGCGATGACCAGAAACCGCCCGTCATCGGAAACGGTCATGTCATGCGTACCGATGCCCTGCGCCTCGAACTCGCCGATGCGGCGAAAGCCGTCCGTGGCGTCATAGAGGCCGATCATGCCGCGATTGCCGTCGAAATCGTTCTCGCTGGCGTAGAGCAGGCGGCCGTCCGGTGAAAAGTGTCCGTGGCCGTAGTAGTGACGGCCCTCCGGCGTATGGATCACCACGGGTTCCTGCCGGCCTGCCGGATCGAAGATCATCGCAAAGGTGCCGGGACGCCGGGCAAAGGCAACACCGCGGCCGCTGACCGGGCAATAGGCCAGGCCATGCGCGCGGGCCGGCAGCAGGATGCGATCGATCACCTCGCCGCGGATGCTGGCGGTGGCGATCCCATAGGTGCCGTCAGGCGCGCGGAAACCGGAGGCATAGACGGCCTCGCTGCGTTCCAGCGCATAAAGCTTCTGCGGCGAAAGCGCGGCGACGAAGCCGATGCCGGCAGCCCGCAGGAACTGGCGTCTGTCGATTGCGCCGGTGCGGACCATGTCAGTCGCCATCCGCGAAGGAGAAGCCGGCGCCAAGGCCGAGGCCGCCGCCGAGATTGTCGTTGAGGCGCAGGATCAGGTCGCGGCTGTTGAGCAGCAGGAAATCCAGCTTCTGACGTTCCTTCGGATCGCTGACGGCCACCTCGACATCGGCATTCACTCCGCCGCCGACGCGCACCAGCTGCTTCAGCACGAAATCGATGGAACTGACCACCGAGCGCTGGTCCTCGTTCAGGAGATCGCGAAAGCCGGATGTGTCGAGCAGGCCGTGAATGCCCTGCAGATTGGCGACCAGCATCGGGAAGGTAAGCCCCGAGCGCCAGAACAGCGCCTGTTTCGGAAAGGTATTGTTGGACTCGCCCTTGTAGAAGCTTTCGATGCGCTGGTCGCGCACCGCTTCCGCCGCATGGACGAGAATGCCGAGCGCTTCGGTGATGGCTTCGTTTCCGGTGCGGAAGGTGGCGCTGTCGGGACCCGGGTTTTTCCAGTCCTTCTGCACGCCGGCGGGATCGTCCCAAACCGCTACCAGTTCGTTTGCCACCCGCTCGACGCTGCCGGCCACCGCCAGACCGTAGCGGCAGCGGAAGCTGTTGCGCTCGCCGGTCAGCACCTCGGCACCAGCGCCGTAGAGGACGAATTCCAGTGCGCCGAGCCCCTGCATCGCGACACTCTTGTCGCGCAGTCCCTCCGGCGAGGTGGCGCTCTCGTCCGGCTGGGCCAGCAACGCCTGCACCTGGCGAAGGCCCGTGCCCTTGCGGTCCGGGTAGAAGAGGATGCGTTCGAAGCGGTTCTTGTCGAGCACGGGGCCGACACGGACGATCTCGATGGTGCCCCAGGCGGTGGCGGCGGCGGCAAAGGCCTTGCGGGCGCTTGCCTGCGTCTCCACCGACGGGGTGGCGCAGAGATTGGCCATGGCGGTGGTGAGTTCGCCGCTCTTGCCGGCAAAGCCGCGATAGCCCGGGCGGATGAAGCCATCGACCACGCGGTCCATCAGATGGCGGGCGCTCTCCTGGGTCAGAACCGGCGGAGGCGAGGGATTGGCATCCTGCGCAAGGCCGGGCGTTGCCGACAGGAGGGCAAGCGTAAGGGCGGCAATCCATCTCGACATCAGAGCGACTCCAGAAAGGCGATCAAGCGATCCCGGTCCTGCCGGGCAAGGGCGGCAAAGGCATTGCGGGCTTTCGTTCCCTCTCCGCCGTGCCACAGAATGGCTTCGGTGAGGGTGCGGGCGCGCCCGTCATGCAGGAAGAAGCCGGGGCCATTCACGGTCCCCGTCAGGCCTATACCCCAGAGCGGCGGTGTCCGCCACTGCCGCCCGCTTGCAACGCCGACAGGCTGGTTATCGGCGAGGTCGTCGCCCATGTCGTGCAGCAGGAAATCGGAATAGGGCCAGATCAGCTGGAAGGCCTGGGCCGGATGTTCGGCATCGCGGCGGGTGACGAATTTCGGCACATGACAATCGGCGCAGCCGATGCGGTAGAACAACTGCTTGCCGGCAAGCACATCCGGCCGGTCCACATTGCGGCGCGTCGGCACGGCAAGGTTCTTCGAATAGAAGGTGACGAGATCGAGAACCGGATCCGGCGCTTCGGTGGCGCCGAGCCGCGGCTGCTCGCCGGTCGGCAGCGCCCGGCAGGCGGTTTCGTGCGGGGTGCAATCGCCATAGGGGTCCGGCCGGTCCGGCGTCGAAAGCCCCATGTCGCCGGAAAAGGCGGCGGCGGACTGGTCGCGCACGCTGGCATTCTGCGCCTTCCAGCCGAAACGGCCGAGCACGAGCGCGCCCGTCCGGTGATCGCGGGTGATGGCGGCCTTGCCGGCAATGCCGTCGCCATCGCGGTCCTCGGGATCGGCATGGGCGAGGATGTCTTCGGCCGGAATGGCCTCGATCAGCCCCATGCCGATCATCGGCGGGGCGATGCGCGGCGACAGCGTGGTGGCCGGATCGAGCGGGCCGTAGGCGAGCTTGGAGACCGAATAGGTCGGCTTGCGCAGCGCAATCACCGTGCCGTCGGCAAGCGTGACCGGAACCTCCTCGTAGGCGATCTCCATCTCGCCTTCTGCGGCAAGCCCGGGCACCGCCAGATCCTGCAGCTGCTCGCCATAGGTCGGGTCCGGCAGGGTGAGGATCGCGTGGCGGGCCACGAGCGCCTTCTCCTCGTCCGTCTGTGGCGGGCGGGCCAGACGCAGGAACATCGAGGTGCGGTCCGCATCCCCTTCCGGCGGATGGCCGCGACCGTCGCGGATATGGCAGCTGAGGCACGAGCGGGCATTGTAGAGCGGCCCCAGCCCGTCGGAGGCCTGGGTGGAGGAGGGGGCGGCGACCCACAGCTTCGAAAACAGCGCATTGCCGAGCTTGAACCGTTCCTGTTCGGCAAAGCTGATATTGGGCGAAAAATGCGAGAAGGCATCGGCATCGGGGCGCGCAACCGAGGTGGCGGCACCACCGGGCATGGCCTCGAAGGGCTCGGCCCGGGAAAAATCGCCGGTGGGCCGTGTGACGGTCCTCACACGCTCTGCGTCGCCGGCCGTCAGATCCTGCCGCGCGGCGGGCAGGCCGGGCACGAGATCGGAACCGCCGAGCACCAGGGCCGGCAGCAGAAAAAGGGCGCTGGCCAGGGCCGACAGGGCAACAATCAGGAACCGGCGCGTCTGCATAGGTCTGTCCAGGCCGCCCGAGGGCGGGCGGCCTGCTCCCGTCATGATTACTTGAAGACGGCGTTCGGGTTGTCGAGGCTGGCCGAGCCTTCGAGCTTGACGGTGCCGAGATCAAGCGCCGCGATGATGCGCTCGACGGTCTTTGTCTGGTCGATCAGGCCGTCGATGGCAGTCTGCACAACGGCATTGCCCGCTGCATTGCCCTCACCGATCATCTGGTCATAGGCTTCGACGGTGCGGCCGCGCTCGGCCATGGCGTTCATGGCGGCCAGCGTCTTGTCGAGCTTGGCGGTCATTTCCGCGTCGAGAGCCGGGTCCTTGGCCTTCACCAGTTCCGAGAGCGACGGGCCGGTCATCTTGGTGCCGTCCACGCGGGTGTAGGTGCCGTTATAGGCGGAGGCGATGCCGATCGCATCGTTGAGATGCGAATTGTAGGTGTTGTCGGAGAAGCAATCCTGCTCCTCTTCCGGATCGTGCAGCAGCAGGCCGAGCTTCATGCGCTCGCCGGCCAGTTCGCCATAGGAGAGCGAGCCCATGCCGGTCAGGATGGCGGTGATGCCGGCCTTCGGATCGGCGGTCACGGTCTGCGTGGCTTCGCCATCCGGCGCCCAGGCGGTCACCATCTCCTGCAGGTCGTTGACCAGCAGGGTGGAGGCGGCCTTCAGATAATCGGCGCGGCGGTCGCAATTGCCGTGCGTGCAATTGGCCTTGTCGTAATCGGTTGCGGGACGCTCGCCGGCGCCCGGGCCGGTGCCGTGCAGATCCTGCCCCCAGAGCAGGAACTCGATGGCGTGATAGCCGGTGGCGACATTGGCCTCCACTTCGCCGGCCTGATGCAGGCTTTCGAGCAGGTCCGGGGTGATCTTGGTCGCGTCGATCTCCTCGCCGTTCACCGTCAGCTTCGGATGGGCGATGATGTTGGCCGTGTAGTAGGCGTTGGAATCGCTTTCGGTGCCGTAGGAGGCATCGACATAGTCGATCAGGCCCTCATCGAGCGGCCAGGAATTGACCTTGCCTTCCCAGGCGTCGACGACCGGATTGCCGAAGCGATAGACTTCCGACTGCAGATAGGGCACGCGGGCGGCGATCCAGGCCTGACGGGCCGCCTTCAGCGTTTCGTCGGAGGGCTTGGCAATCAGCGCGTCGATGGCCTTGTCGAGCGTCTTGGCCGTATTCAGCGCGTCCTCGTACTTGGCATGGGCGAGATCGGCATAATGCGCCAGAACCGCAGCCGGTTCGGCAGCGCCCGCCGGGGTGACGACAAAGGCGGCGGAGGCCGCCAGCAGGCCGAAGCCCGCTTTGAGGATCGTTGTGCGGATCATGGTCCCTCCTGCATCGGCTGATCACGGGTCCGTGTCATCGCGCAAATAAAAACCTGTGTCAAACAATCTAGATTAGAATTGACGCGGTTCCTGCTTCTGGCTTGATGTTTGTCACCTTTGGGCCGCCGTCAGGCCCGGCGTTCCAGCCGGCAGAAGAAGAAGCCATCGGTGCCGGTGCGGGCCGGCGTCAGCGTCAGGCCCTTGCCGTCGCCGCTGTAGGGCTTCGGCGCGCCGGCAAACAGCCGGTCCCAGGCGTCAAGCGAGGTCGTCGCGGCAAAGTCCGGATGCTCGGCGGTGAAGCGAGCGATCTGCCGGTCGTTCTCCTCCGGCAGCACGGAACAGGTGACATAGACCAGCGTACCGCCCGGCCGCACATAGGCGGCGGCAGAGGACAGCGCATCGCGCTGCTGCTCCAGCCTTTCCTCGATGTTGCGAGGAGTGAGCTTCCACTTGGTGTCCGGCCGGCGACGCCAGGTGCCGGTGCCGGTGCAGGGGGCATCCACCAGCACCGTATCCAGCTTGCCTTCCAGTGCCTTCAGGCCACGCACGTCGTCATGCACCTGCACATTGCGGGTGCCGGCGCGGCGCAGGCGCTCGATGATCGGGGCGAGCCGCTTGCGGTCCGCGTCATAGGCATGCACCTGGCCCCTGTTGTTCATCGCCGCCGCCATGGCCAGCGTCTTGCCGCCGCCGCCGGCGCAGTAATCCAGCACCTGCTGGCCTTCCTGCGGCAGCACCAGATCGGCAACGATCTGCGAGCCCTCGTCCTGCACCTCGAACCAGCCTTTCTGGAAGGAAAGTTCTGCCGTGACGTTGGGCAGGCGTGCCGCGCCATCGCCGGCGGGAATGCGGATGCCGTTGCGGGCAATGCGGGTGGGGGTGGCGCCGGCGCGTTCCAGCGCCTTCACGACCTTGTCACGGCCGGCCTTCAGCGTATTGGCGCGCAGATCGAGCGTCGGGCGCTCGGCCATGGCGCGGGCTTCAAAGAGCCAGTCGTTACCGAAGGCGGACTGGAATGAGGGCACCAGCCAGTCCGGAATGTCGCCCTGCACATGCGGTTCGGCCTCGGCCAGATCCCGCGTCGCAAGACCGGAAAGATCGGGTGCGGCCGGCGCGAATTTGTCATCCGCCAGCTCGGCGGCCAGCGTGTCGAGCGTAAAACCCCACTGGCGCAGCAGAACCGCATAGATGAGAGCCGTCTCGCTGTCGTCCTGCATCAGATAGGCATGCGAGAGGCGCATGCGCAGTGCGTCATAGACGAGATTGCCGATCGCGGAGCGATCGCCGGAGCCGGCGAAACGATGTGCCAGACCCCAATCCTTGAGCGCATCGGCCACGGGACGCTTGCGCGCCTCGATATCGGCCAAAACCTCGATGGCTGCCGCCATTCGCCCGCCCAGTCGCATGATCGCTCTCCTTGTGTCAGAGCGCGTGTAGCCGCGATCCGCCGCAAGGGCAAGTCCGGGGCCAGAGCCGGGTGAAGGGGCTCAGGCGCGGGGTCTCAGCCGACCACCTCGTAACAGACCTGTGCCGTGCCGGCGGCGACCATACCGATATTCTGGGCGGCAGCCTTGGAGAGATCCAGCACGCGGCCCTTGATGAAGGGACCGCGATCATTGACCCGCACGATGACACTCTTGCCGTTGCGCTTGTTGGTGACCTTCAGCTTGGTGCCGAAGCCGAGCGACTTGTGAGCGGCTGTGAGCTGCGACGCGCTCATCTTCTCGCCCGACGCCGTCCGGGATCCGAGGGCATACCATGAGGCGTGGCCACAACCTGCTGCTGCATGGGCTGGAGCGGACGCCAGAAGTGACATGGATGCGATGGCGGCCGCGGCGAAGCTCGTGCGTTTTGTCAGTCTCAAACCGGATTATCCCCTGCAAAGAGTGCTGAAATTTGCGTGGGGCAGGCTTAGGCAGGGTCAAAAAAGGCGAAAACGTGGGGTTTGTTATCACGCAATGTTAACGAGCGTAACATTCGTGAACGCAAGCCGGCTAAACATCGCTGGCGATGGAGCTGGAAAAAACAGTGCCTTTTCAGGCAATAAGCGGAAAAGTGTTCCTGCCTTGTCGCCACATGACTCGCGGTCACGAAAATCGACGAAATTTTTTTGTCGTCCGAAGGTGGTTTCCGCCTTAATCGGACAAATTTTGTGGCACGCTGCCGCCAAGGTTAAGAAAGAATGACCAGAAAGAGGGCGCCAGTAGGAATTTTCACCTTTTCGGCGGGTGTTTCAATCCGGGATTCAGGCCCCTGCAGATCAGGGCTTCCAGCGACCACTGGTCCAGAGATCGGCCAGCGAGATCCGGTAATCCGGAAAGCGGAACGAAAATCCCAGGTTGCAGATCTTCGCATTGGAGACCCGCTTGTTCTCCCCGTAGAAGGAGCGCGCCATGGGGCTGAGTTCGGCCGTCTCGAAGGCCTGTTCCGGTGGTGGCTCCACGCCCATCAGGCGCGCGGCCTCCGTCACCACGTCCTGCGGCGGGGCAGGTTCGTCATCGGTAACATTGAAGAGGCCGCCGAGATGACGCTCCGCGAGGAACAGCGTCGCGCGGCCGATATCCTCCACCCGAATGCGGTTGAACACCTGACCGGGTTTTACCAGCCGGCGGGCCGTGCCCTGGGCGAGATTGACGAAGCCGTTGCGGCCGGGTCCATAGATGCCGGACAGCCGCAGCACGGCGACCGGCACGCTGGCGCGGGCGCCCGCCTCCAGCCAGCCCTGTTCGGCCGCCACGCGCTCCACGGAGCGCTGCGATACCGGGCGGCATTCGGTCTCTTCCGTCACCCAGGCGCCGCCGTGATCGCCATAGACGCCGACGGTCGACAGATAGGTGGTCCATTGCAGGCGCGGAAAGTGATGCGCGAGATCGCCTTCCGTCAGCTGTAGCAGCGGATCGCCGGCGGCGCCCGGCGCGATCGACTGGACGAGATGGGTCGTCTGCGCCATCGCATCCCGCAGCGGCGCCGAGAGTGTTGCTCCGTCAAACAGGAAGGGTTCGATGCCGACAGCCGAGAGCGCGGCGCATTTTTCCATGCTGCGGCTGGTGCCGGAGACGTGCATGCCGGCGGCAAGGGCCTCGTCTGCAATCGCCTGGCCCGAATAGCCCGCGCCGAAAATCATCATCCGCATGTCTGCACTCCCGCATTCTGCCATTCCGTCTCGACCTCAGCGCTGGCCTCGCTGCGCGGCTCGGCCTTCAGCGTCTCGAAGGCGTCTGCCGGCATCAGGCGCGACAGTGCCCACACCGCCATCGCCCGCACGATGTCCGAGCCGTCGGTAAGAAGACGCAGGCAGGGCGCGATCAGATCAGCGCGGCCGGAATTTCCGGCGGCGATCAACACATTGCGCACGAAGCGGTCGCGGCCGATGCGTTTCACCGGCGAGCCGCTGAACAGGGCCCGGAAGGCCGCATCGTCCAGCGTCAGCAGCGCGGCGATCTCCGGTTCCTTCAGGTCCTCGCGGGCCCGGAACTTCATCTCCGAGGCGCTTGCCGCGAACTTGTTCCAGGGGCAGGCCGCCAGACAGTCGTCGCAGCCATAGATGCGGTTGCCGATCAGCGGCCGCAGATCCCGGTCGATCGGGCCCTTGTGCTCGATCGTGAGATAGGAAATGCAGCGGCGCGCATCGATCTGGTAGGGGGCGGGAAAGGCCGCGGTCGGGCAGGCATCGAGGCAGGCCCGACAGGAGCCGCAGTGATCGCGCTCTGCCGCGTCGATCTCCAGATCCACCGTGGTGAACAGGCTGCCGAGAAAGAGCCAGGAGCCATGGCTGCGCGAGACGAGATTGGTGTGCTTGCCCTGCCAGCCGAGGCCGGCGGCGGCGGCGAGCGGCTTTTCCATCACCGGAGCGGTGTCGACGAAGACCTTTACATCCTCGCCGGCACGCGCGGCAAAACGGGTGGCGATCTCCTTGAGCCGGCCCTTGATGACATCGTGATAGTCGCGATTGCGGGCATAGACGGAAATGGCGGCGCGATCCGGCCTGTCGAGGATGCCGCGCGGGTCCTCGTCCGGGCCGTAGTTCAGCCCGAACATTACGATGGAGCGCACTGCGCCCCACAGCACCTTCGGATCGGCGCGCCGTTCGCGGGTCTCCTCCATCCAGGCCATGGTGCCGTGACGTCCGGCGGCGAGAAAGGCATCGAGCCTCGCTTTGGCGTCCGGAATGGCATCGGGGCGGGTGATGCGACAGAGATCGAAGCCCTGGGCGGCTGCCTCGGCATGCAGGAAGCCGGTCAGCTTGCGCCGGCGTTCCGCCGCCTTCTGCGCCTCGGCAGCGGATGGCCTGTCCTGATCAGAAGTCGAGGTCCGCATAATGAGATACCGGCGTGATGCCGCGGATGCGTTCCGCCAGCAGGGGGCGGAAGGAGGGCCGCGATTTCAGCCTCTGATACCATTCCTTGGCGATCGGAGTCTCCTGCCAATCGATCTCGCCGAGATAATCGAGGACGGAGATCGAGGCGGCGGCGGCAAGATCGGCATAGCTCAGCCGTTCGCCCGCAAGCCAGGTGCGCGAGCCTGCCAGCCAGGCGAGATACTTCATGTGCTGGCGGATGTTGGTGCGCGCCGTGCGCAGCACCTTGGAATCCGGCGCGCCGCCGCCCTGGGCCGGCGTCATCTGCAGCTTGTAGACCCGCTCGCGGGTCAGCGGCCGCGTCACGTCCTGCTCCATCTTCTGCAGGAACCACTCGGTTAGCCGGCGGATCTCGGCCCGCTGGAACGGATCTTCGGCGAGAAGCCGCCGGTCCCGCTTCAGCACGCCATGCGTCTCGTCGAGAAATTCCAGGAGAACGGTCGGCCCGCACAGCACGCGCATACTGTCATCGACATAGACCGGCAGGCTGGCCGCAGGGTTGAGGGCCAGGAATTCCCTGCGCTTTTCCCAGGGCTGTTCTTCGACCAGATCCGTCTGAAAGCCATATTCCGCCAGGATAAGGCGCACGAAACGCGAGGCCGAAGACATCGGGTGATGATAGAGGGTGGGCATGGACACGTGAACTTTATGCTAATTCGACAGGGAGAATGGCTCGCATCTTGTGCCGGCCTGACGTATGGCAGCTATATGGGTTTGATAAGCCCAGCACAAGCAATGCCGACCCAACTCCCTCAAACTGTCGTCATCTACTCAATAAAGGATTAAGAATGGCGGACCAGAGCATCCTCAGCGCGTTCATTCTTGGGGTGATCGAAGGGATCACCGAATTTTTGCCGATTTCCAGCACCGGCCACCTGATCATCGCCGAACAGTGGCTGGGCGCCCGCTCCGACACCTTCAACATCGTGATCCAGGCCGGGGCGATCATTGCCGTCACCATCATTTACTGGCGTCGTCTTCTCAACCTCGTGCTGGGCTGGCGTGAACCGGAAAACCGTGACTATGCCCTGAAGCTCATCGTCGCCTTCCTGATCACCGCCGTTCTCGGCCTGACCGTGAAGAAGCTGGGCTTCGAACTGCCGGAAGATGCAAGCCCGATCGCCTGGGCGCTCATCATCGGCGGTGTCTGGATGATCTTTGCCGAATGGGCGGCTGCCAAGCGCCCGCAAAGCACGACGATCACCTGGCCGGTCGCCATCCTCGTCGGGATTGCCCAGGTAGTGGCCGGTGTTTTCCCGGGAACCTCCCGTTCCGGGGCGACGATCTTTGTTGCCATGCTGGCCGGCACCGGCAACCGTGCCGCCGCCACCGAATTCGCCTTCCTGGTCGGCATTCCCACCATGTATGCCGCCAGCGCCTATCAGCTTCTGAAGACGCTGAAGGATCAGGGCGTGGCCGGCGAAGACTGGACCTCGCTCGGCGTTGCCTTCGTCACCTCGACGATCGTCGCCTTCATCGCGGTCAAGTGGCTGCTCTCCTACATCCAGACCAACCGCTTCACCGTGTTTGCGGTCTACCGCATCATTCTCGGTGCCATTCTGCTGGGCTTTGCCTCGTTCGGCATGATTCACTGATCGAGACAGACCAGTATCGGAGAAAAGGAAAAGCCGGGTCGCGACAGCGCCCCGGCTTTTTCATGTCTCGTCTCGGCAGGAAGATGACCGACCGGCGCGGCGCCAGGCGCTGCCGGGTTCTTGCGGATCAGCGACGAATGGAGCTCGTGCTGCAGGGATCGACGCCATAGGCCGGGGCGCAGGCGCTCTTGTTGGCCGCAACAGTGCCGGGGGCCAGGAAGGAGCCGGCGAGGATGACGAGTGCCGCACACGCAAAAAACAGTGCGATGGACTTGCCCATGGAGGATTGCCTTTCGGAGGAGGAGATCGGTGTCACGGCCTTACGAGTCGTTTCTGCAAAGGGAGAGCGGGATTTACGAGGCGCAACCCCAGAATTCAATAGAACATCTTGATGAATTGGACGTTAACGTGAGCCCGTTTGCGCCTGCGGCTTTTGTGTCACTGCGAACAGACGAAAATAAGGCAGGCGTTGGGCGCCTGCCTTCAGATGTCGCGACATTCTCGTGGAAAGCGGCTCAGGCCGCCTTGCCGGCATTGGTGTACTGGCCGTGCACGCGGAAGCGCACCAGATAGCTCGGCAGGATGCTGGAGAGCAGCGTCGGCGCGATGCCGAGACCCTTCAGCGTGCGGCCTTCGCGTTCCGCGTCGGCGGAGACCACATTGTCCTTCTTGAGGAGCGTGACCTGATCGGCCGTCAGCGGCGGAGCGATCAGCGGCACGGCGGATGCGATGCTGCCCATCAGCGAGGCGATGCCGAAGGGAATGGACACGAAGCCGCGCTTGCGGAAGGTGACGCGCAGCACTTCCTCGAGACACTGCTTGAAGGTCAGCACCTCGGCGCCGCCGAGTTCATAGGTGGTGCCGGCCGCAAGCGTGCCATCCACCGAGCGGGCCACGACCTCTGCCACATCTTCCACGAAGACCGGCTGGAACTTGGTGTGGCCGCCGCCGATCAGCGGCAGGAAGGGCAGGGTGCGCGCCATGTCGGCGAACTTGTTGAAGAAGTTGTCTTCCTGGCCGAACACGATGGAGGGGCGCAGGATGACGGCGCCCGGCAGCGTCTCACGGATCGCCTGTTCGGCGCGGCCCTTGGAACGCGCATAGGCGGAGGGTGACTGCGCATCGGCGCCGATCGCCGAGATATGGGTCAGCGTCGCGCCGGCGGCACGGGCAGCTTCCGCCACGGCCTTGGCGCCGAACTCCTGCACGGCGTCGAAATTGTTCTTGCCGCTTTCGAACAGGATGCCGACGCAGTTCACCACATGGGCGGAGCCGGCAACGGCCTGATCGACGGAGGCGCGGTAGCGCAGGTTGGCTTGCACCAGCTGGATCTGGCCGGCATAGCCGAGCGGGCGCAGGAAGCCGGCGAGATCGGGACGGCGCACGGCAACCCGAATCCGGTAGCCGCGCTTGGCCAGCGCGCGAACCACATGCCTGCCGACAAAGCCCGAGCCCCCGAAGACGGTGACGAGCGGCGGAAGATTGGACGTGGTCATGGGACTGCTCCGAAAGCCAAAGGGATCAATGGCTTTTCTCTAGCCCAAAGCGTGCACGAGGTGAAGTGTCAAGCTGCGCCTCACCCCCGCACTGCGGCAAAAAGGGTTTCGCCTTTGACACCATGCCGGAACGGCGGCGTCAGACGCCCTCCACCACCAGCATCTCCGCATCCGCAACTTCCTGGCGGATCTTGGCGGCGACCTGATATTCCGGCGAATTGTAGCAATCGACGGCGTGCTGCAGGGAAGGAAATTCGATCACCACATTGCGCGCCCGCGACACGCCTTCCAGCGTCGTCACGGCACCGCCGCGGGCAAGAAAATTTGCGCCATACTTTTCGAAGGCGGGCTTGGCGGCCGCGACATAATCCTTGTAGCGCTCGGCGTCGCGGACATCGACGCGGGCAATCCAGTATCCCTTCGGCATGTTTCTCTCCCTTTTCTGCTTGGGTCGTGTCGAGCGGCTCAGAGCGCCGACTGCATCTCCGCGAGAATCGCCTTCGCCGCGGCCAGCGGATCCTCTGCCTTCACGATGGGGCGGGCGACGACCAGATGGCTGGAGCCGGCCTTGATCGCATCGAAAGGGGTGACCACCCGCTTCTGGTCTCCGGCGTCGGCGCCCCTGGGGCGGATGCCCGGTGTGACGAGCGCCATGTCCGGCCCGATGATCTTGCGCACGGCAGCCGATTCCTCGGCCGAGCAGACGATGCCGCCCATGCCGGCGGCCCGCGCCTGTTCGGCGCGCGTCAGCACCAGCGTGTGCGGATCGTATTCGTAGCCGGCGTCGCGCAGGTCCTGGTCGTCCATCGAGGTCAGCACCGTCACGCCGAGCAGGCAGAGGCTGGAGCCCTTTGCGGCCTCGACGGCGGCGCGCATCGCCTTCGGATAGGCATGCAGGGTCAGCATGGTGACGCCCATCTTCACGATGTTCTCGACGCCGTTTGCCACCGTGTTGTCGATGTCGAGCAGCTTCATGTCGAGAAAGACCTGCTTGCCCTCGGCCACGAGATCGCGGGCAAATTCCAGCCCGCCGGCAAAGGCCAGCTGGTAACCGATCTTGTAGAACGAAACCGTATCGCCGAGCCGCCCGACCAGCGTTTCCGCCTCGGCCACCGTGGGAAGGTCGAGCCCGACGATCAGACGGTCGCGTGCGGTCATGCCTGCAGTCATGCCATGTCTCCTTGCCAGAATTCCATCGGCGTCCAGTCGCATGCAAGCCGGCAATCGGCAAGAGTGGCGCCCAGGCGGAAGGCGAAAAGATTGCCGCCGCCGCCCGGCTGGTCGCCGTCGCGGGCAATCGGGCGTCCCGCCAGATGGCATTTCAGCAGCGTGCCGACGCCGCCATGACCGACAAAGGCAATCGGTCGGCTCGGATCGTGACCGTGGAGCGCGCGGGCAAGGGCGGCGACGATGCGCGCCTGAGCATCCACGGCGCGTTCCCAGCCCTTGTAGCTTTCGGTCGGATGGGCAAAGAACCAGTCGGCGGCCGCCTCGAAGGCCGGCGGCGGCAGGAAGCCGGTGGCGGAGCGGTCGTTCTCGTGCATGGCGGCATCGGCCTCCGGCGAAATGCCGGCGGCCCCGGCGAGAATCGCCGCCGTCTCCACCGCCTTGCGCTCCCGGCTGGAGACGATGCGCGACAGGCGCGTGACCCAGGGCAGGCTTGCCGCCTGCCGTGTGCGGGCAAGACCCGTCTCCGAAAGCCCCCAGTCCGGCACCGGCACCGCCGGATCGATCGTCACTTGCGGATGCGTGATGTAGAGGCCGAACATGGCCAGCTCCCTCTTGCAGAACCTGTCGTCAGGGACGGGTATAGAGCCAGAGTTGCGCCGGGGGAATGTTGCGCACGACAAAATCGAAGTGGCGGATCTGATAGCGCTCCGGCCGCGCGACGATCGGCGAGACGGCGCCATAGGTGATCTGGATCACCGGGCGGCCGCGCGGCATGCGGTCCAGCAGGTCTTCCAGCAGCGCGATGCGGCGCTCCATCGGGAAGCTCAGCATGGGGATGGCCGAGATGACGGCATCGAACATCTCGCCATTGCGTTCGCCGAGTGTGCGACCGAGATCGAAGGCGTCGCCGTTGATGAACTGCACGCCCGGAAAGGTGCGGATCAGGTGCTGGTAGAAGTCGGTGGAGAATTCGATGGAGACCAGCTTCTCCGGCGCGATGCCGCGTTCCAGGATGGCCTTGGTGATGATGCCGGTGCCGGGACCGAGTTCAAGTACCGGCAGGCCGGACTGCGGATTGATGACGCTGGCCATGCGGCGGGCGGTGATGCCGGAGGTGGGCAGGATCGCGCCGACCCGCTTCGGTCCGTCCATCCATCCCTTGAAGAAGCGGATTTCCTCATCGAACTTGCGGCCCAGCCGCTGCTTCAAACGCAATTCCATCATGGTCTCCCGGTGCGCCCCTCTTTGGTTTTCAGGTGGCGCTTCATGGCGCAAAAACAAGAGAAAATGTCGCAATGAAAAATGCGGCAAAAAAAGGGACCGGCGAACCGATCCCTTTTGATTTTCAGACCCGCATCGGCATCAGCACGTAAAGTGCGTCATCGCCGGCCGTATCCTTCACCAGGGTGGGGGATCCGGCATCGGCCAGCAGGAAGATGGCATCCTCGCCCGAAAGCTGGGCGGTGATATCGAGAAGATACTTGGCGTTGAAGCCGATCTCCATCGGGTCGCTCTCGTAGCCGACCGCCACTTCTTCCGTCGCGCTGCCCGAATCCGGGTTGTTGACGGTGAGCAGCAGCTGGCCGTCGCTGAGCGCCAGCTTCACGGCGCGGCCGCGCTCCGACGAAATGGTCGAGACGCGGTCGACGGCGCGGGTAAAGCTCTGGCAATCGACGCGCATTTCCTTGTCGTTGCCGGTCGGGATGACGCGCTGGTAATCCGGGAAGGTGCCGTCGATCAGCTTCGATGTGATGACGATGCCGCCGATCGTCAGGCGGATCTTGGCATCCGACACCTCGACGGTGACGAGGGCCTCCGGGTCGTCGACCAGCTTCTGCAGCTCGCCGACCGTCTTGCGCGGAATGATGATGCCCGGCATGCCTTCCGAGCCCGAGGGCGCGATGATGTCGGCGCGGGCGAGGCGATGGCCATCGGTGGCCACCGCGCGCAGCTTCAGTTCACCGCCAGCCTCGATCGTGTGGAAGAAGATGCCGTTCAGGTAGTAGCGGGTTTCTTCCGTCGAGATGGCGAACTGGGTGCGGTCGATCAGCATCTTCAGATCGGTCGCCTTGATCTTGAAGGTGTGGCTGAAGGTGCCGGCGGTCAGATCCGGGAAATCGGATTCCGGCAGGCACTGCAACGAGAACTTCGAGCGGCCTGACTGCACGACCATGCTGCCGCCATCCGGATTGGTGGCAAGCCGCACTTCGGCACCATCCGGCAGCTTGCGCACGATTTCATAGAGAAGATGGGCAGGCACCGTGGTGGCGCCGGCCTGTTCCACCATGGCAGGCACTTCCTCGGTGATTTCCAGGTCGAGGTCCGTCGCCTTCAGCGCCAGATCATTGCCCGACGCGCGCAGCAGCACGTTCGACAGAATGGGGATCGTGTTGCGGCGCTCCACGACCCTGTGGACGTGGTTCAGCGATTTCAGGAGGTTGGACCGCTCAAGAGTAATACGCATGACGCTACCGCTTTCGACCGTACCGGTCCGCGAGGGGACCGAATGTTATGCCTGTCCGTCAGCTGGTCGGACGATGTGGACGCGCAAAATGGCAGAGTTTTTAACGAAAAGGCAAGGGGTGGTGCCCGGTCGCCGCAGGATTTCCGCAGTGCACCTGACACTTCGCACAGGTTTTCGCGGGCAAAGCGAGCAGGGGCAAAGCCGGAGGCGGCGCCGCAGGCCGGCGCATAACGGTTTCGTGCATCGGCTGGTGTTGTCAAGGCGACATCGAAAGGTGAGAGTTTGACGGAAATGCATGGCTTTCCATCCCCCGCCGGAGGTTCCCTTGGCCCGTTCGTCTCTCATTCCCCGCAAGCTTCTGTTCGGCAATCCGCATGCCTACGGCGCGGAGCTTTCGCCCGATGGGCAGTGGCTGACCTGGCTTGCGCCGGTCGATGGCGTGATCAATATCTGGATCGCCCCGACCGATGATCCGCGTGCCGCCGAGCCGCTGACGCGCACCACCGGCCGGCCCATCACCTGGCAGGACTGGACGAAGGACGGCCGCTTCGTGCTGTTCGTCAACGATGAAAACGGCGACGAGAACCATCACGTCTTTGCCGTCGATCCCCGGACCGGGGCAACCCGTGACCTGACGCCCATCAAGGGGATCAGTGCGCAGATCGAGATGCTGTCGAGGCAGGTTCCCGGCAAGATCGTCGTCGGTCTCAATGACCGCGATGCCCGCTGGCATGATCTCCACACCATCGACCTCGAAACGGGTGAGCGCGAGCTGCTGTGGCAGAACACCCAGGGGTTCGCCTCTATCGGCCTCGACTGGCAGATGCGGCCGCGCCATGCGCGGTCCACGGCGGCGGATGGCGGGACACGGTTCTGGCGGATCGAGGGTCAGGAGGTTCATCACTGGATGGATGTCGACCATATCGACGGCTGGCTGACCTGGCCGCTTCTGTTTCATTCCGACAACAGGCGGCTGCTGATGAAAAGCTGTGTCGGCCGCAACACCGCAGCCTTCAGCTGGATCGACCTGGAAAGCGGTGCGGAAACCGTGGTGGCCGAGCATCCGCGTTTCGATATCCAGTCGGCGCTGGTGCATCCGATTTCGTTCGATGTGGAGGCTGTCAGCGTTGCCGGTCCGCGCATGGCGTGGAGCCATATCACGGCGCAGGTGGAGGCGGATTTTGCCCGGATCGAGTGGACCTTGCCGGGTTTCGAATTCGGGATCGCCAGCCGTTCGGACGATGACCGCCGCTGGATCATCACCGCCCACAAGGCGGAGCAGGCCGCCACCAGCTTCCTCTATGATCGCGACACAGGCACGATCACCGAACTATTTCGCGCCCGCCCGGAGCTAGATGCCTACAGCCTGGCGCCGATGCAGGCGGTCGAGACCAAATCGCGGGATGGTCTTGATCTTCTTTCCTATCTGACGCTTCCGGCTTCCGTGGAGGGCGAGCGTCCGGAAAAACCGCTGCCGATGGTGCTCCTTGTACATGGCGGTCCCTGGGGGCGCGACGTCTACAGCTATCGCGGCGATCACCAGTGGCTGGCCGATCGCGGCTATGCGGTGCTGTCGGTGAATTACCGCGGCTCTACAGGCTTCGGCAAAGCCTTCGTGGCGGCGAGCGAAAAGCAGCACGCGGCCAAGATGCATGACGACCTGATCGACATGGTGCACTGGGCAATCCGTGAGGGCATTGCCGATCCCGCAAGGATCGCCATCCATGGCGGCTCCTATGGCGGCTATGCCTCCTTCGTCGGGGCAACGTTTACCCCGGATGTGTTCTGCTGCAGCGTGCCGGTGGTCGGCATCACCAACCTGCAGACCCTGCTCGAATCCATGCCGCCCTATTGGGCGGGCTTTGCCGAGTTCATGTATCGCAGCTATGGCGATCCGCGCACGGAAGAGGGGCGGGCCTTGCTCGCCGAACGCTCGCCGATCCACAAGGTGGACCGCATCACCAGGCCGATGCTGATCTTCCACGGTGCCAATGATGTGCGCTGCAAGGTGGCGGAAAGCGACACGATCGTCGCTGCCATGCAGGCCAAGGGCATTCCGGTGACCTATGTCGTCTATCCCGACGAGGGCCACGGTTTTCACAAGCCCGGCAACCGCATCGCCTATATTGCCATGGCGGAGGCCTTCTTCGCGCAGCATCTCGGCGGCGCCTTCGAGCCCTTCGGCGACGATCTGGAGGGCTCCAGCCACGAAATCCGGGCCGGCGCCGAGATTTTCGATCTTGCCGAGCAGCCTGTCTGAGGGATAGCTGCAGGTTGGGAGCCGCCCGGCGCCCGTTCGGGGCGAGGGCGGGCCCCTGATGGCGGCCAGCCGGCCGCAGGCAAGAGGCAAGGTTGAACGTGACGGAAGACGACAGGGGTGCGCAGCGCACCTACCGGGTGGGCAATGTGGCGATACCGGCGAGGCCGCTGGAGCCGGCGCTCTATCTGGTGGCAACCCCCATCGGCAATCTCGGCGACATCACGCTGCGCGCGCTGGAAACGCTGGCGGGCGCCGATGTGCTGGCCTGCGAGGATACCCGCGTCACCCGCGTGCTGCTGGATCGCTACGGCATTGCCGGCCGGCCGCTCGCCTATCACGAACACAATGCCGACGAGGCGGGCCCGCGGCTGATCGCGGCGCTCGACGGCGGACGTTCGGTGGCGCTGGTTTCCGATGCCGGCACGCCGCTCGTCTCCGATCCCGGCTACCGGCTTGGCCAGCTCGCGCTGGAGGCGGGGCACAAGGTGGTTCCGATCCCCGGTCCGTGCGCGCCGCTTGCGGCCCTTGTCGGCTCGGGTCTTCCCTCCGATGCCTTCCTGTTTGCCGGTTTCCTGCCGGTCAAGGAAAAGGGGCGGCGCGACCGGCTGGCGGAGCTTTCCAAGATCCCGGCGACGCTGATCTTCTTTGAATCGCCGCACCGTATTGCCGATACGCTGGTGATCGCCGCCGATGTGCTGGGGGCTACCCGGGCGGCCTGCGTGTGCCGAGAACTGACCAAGACCTTCGAGGAGTTTCGCCGCGGGCCGCTCGGCGAACTGGCCGCGCAGTATGTTGACCAGACGGTCAAGGGCGAGGTGGTTCTGGTGATCGGCCCGCCCGCCGATGACGACGTGCCGGCCGCCGTCGATGTGGATGTGATGCTGCGCGAACTGGCCTCCAGCATGCCGGCGACCAAGGCGGCGGCGGAAGCGGCCCGCCTCACCGGCCTGTCGCGCAAGGATCTCTACCAGCGGCTGATCGAACTGAAGGACGGCGATGGCGGCTGAGCGGGATCGCGGCAAGCGTCGGAAAGCGGAGCGCCGCGGGCGCTTCGCCGAACTGTTCGCCGCCCTTTTCCTCATCCTCAAGGGATACCGCATCCTGGCGCTGCGCCATCGCACGCCGCAGGGCGAAATCGACATCATTGCCCGCCGGCAAGACCTTGTCGTCTTTGTGGAGGTGAAGGCGCGCCGCAGGACGTCCGACGCTGTCGATGCCGTCGGCCTTGCCGCGCAACGGCGCATCCGCGCGGCCAGCGACCTGTGGCTGGCGCGCCGGCCGGACGCCCACCGGCTCTCGCAGCGATACGACATCATC
Organism: Affinirhizobium straminoryzae; assembly: GCF_007004135.1. Classification (GTDB taxonomy): domain Bacteria; phylum Pseudomonadota; class Alphaproteobacteria; order Rhizobiales; family Rhizobiaceae; genus Neorhizobium; species Neorhizobium straminoryzae. The sequence goes on along the minus strand of NZ_VJMG01000037.1, from coordinate 23,949 downwards.
GCAGTGCAAGGATTGCGTTTTCCGCTGCATCTTCCGGATGCATTCTGACAATATTGCAAAGCTGTGCAATTTAAGTCATTGCTGTAACAGTCCGGTCACAAAACCATTAATGAACTGTCATAAAAGGCAGCTAAGGCACCCGGACCCGACCAAACGGATATGAGGGAGCGAACATGTTCAAGAAGCTTACTTTGGCTGCTGCAGCGCTTGCGCTGTCGGCCACCACCTCGCTGGCTGCAACCGAAATCACCTGGTGGCACGCCATGGGTGGCGAGCTCGGCAAGAAGCTCGAGGAGATCGCCACGAAGTTCAACGAGAGCCAGAGCGAGTACAAGGTCGTACCCGTCTACAAGGGCTCCTATCCGGAAACGCTGACGGCCGCGATCGCCGCCTTCCGCGCCAACCAGCAGCCGGCCATCGTGCAGGTCTTCGAAGTCGGTACCGGCACCATGATGGCCGCCAAGGGCGCCGTCTATCCGGTCTACAAGCTGATGAAGGACGAGGGCGAAAGCTTCGATCCGAAGTCGTTCCTGGCGCCCGTCGTCGGTTACTATTCCGACACGCAGGGCAACATCCTGTCGCTTCCCTTCAACTCCTCCACGCCGATCCTCTATTACAACAAGGACGTGTTCAAGAAGGCCGGTCTCGACCCGGAAGTCGCGCCGAAGACCTGGAAGGATGTCGAGGACTATTCGAAGAAGATCGTCTCCTCCGGTGCTGCCAAGTGCGGCTTCACCTCGGCCTGGATCACCTGGGTCCAGACGGAAAACCTCTCGGCCCTGCACGACCAGCCTTTCGGGACGCTGGAAAACGGCTTTGGCGGCCTGAAGACCCAGTTCACCTTCAATGGTCCGGTTCAGGTCAAGCACTGGGCCAACCTGAAGAAGTGGCAGGATGAAGGCCTGTTCAAGTATGGCGGTCCGGTCGGTGGCGACAATGCCGCGACCATGTTCTATGCCCAGGAATGCGCGATGACGATGAACTCGTCGGCCGGTCGCGCCGGCGTCATCAACAACGCCAAGACCTTCACGCCGGGCTTCGCACCGCTGCCCTACTATGACGACGTCACCAAGGAGCCGAAGAACTCCATCATCGGTGGCGCGACGCTGTGGGTGCTGAACGGCAAGGACAAGGCCACCTACAAGGGTGTTGCCAAGTTCTTCACCTACCTCTCCAGGCCGGAGGTTCAGGCCGACTGGCACCAGTACACGGGCTATCTGCCGATCACCAACGCCGCCTATGACCTCGGCAAGAGCCAGGGCTACTACGACAAGAACCCGGGTTCCGATGTCGGCATCAAGCAGATCATGCGCGGCACGCCGAGCCCGAACTCCAAGGGCGTTCGCTTCGGCAACTTCACGCAGGTCCGCACCATCGTGGACGAAGAGTTCCAGGCCCTGCTGGCCGGCAAGAAGGACGCCAAGCAGGCGCTCGACAGCGCCGTCGAGCGTGGCAACAAGCTGCTTCGCGAATTCGAAGCCGCCAACTGATTGCATCTGACCCCTGCGGGAGGGCCGGCTTTTGCCGGTCCTCCTTCCGTTTGTCCGCTCCGGGCCGGAGGCTTCCATGGACACCAAGAAAACAACTTTCGACAGCCGGCTGCTGCCCTATCTGCTGCTGGCACCCCAGCTCTTCATCACGCTGGTCTTCTTCATCTGGCCGGCCGCGCAGGCGGTAAAATCCTCTTTCGAGCGTGAGGACCCGTTCGGCCTGTCCACCACCTTTGTCGGGTTGCTGCATTACCAGCGGCTGTTCGAGGATCCCAACTACATCGATGCGCTCATCCGCACGGCGGTCTTTGCCGTTTCGGTCACGGCGCTGTCCATGGTGCTGGGGCTTGCCTTTGCCGCGGCCGTCGACCGGCTGACCCGCACCGGCCGCGTCTATACCACGCTGCTGGTCTGGCCCTATGCGGTGGCGCCCGTGGTGGCCGGCGTACTCTGGTGGTTCCTGTTCAACAGTACCACGGGTCTGATGCCTTTCCTCCTGCAGAAGGCCGGCATCCGCTGGGATCATGATCTCAACGGCACGCAGGCGATGATCCTGATCATCATTGCCGCCGCGTGGAAGCAGGTCTCCTACAATTTCCTGTTCTTCCTCGCCGGGCTGCAATCGGTGCCGCAGTCGCTGATGGAGGCGGCCGCCATCGATGGCTCCGGCCCGGTGAAGCGCTTCTTCACGATCTCGCTGCCGCTTCTGTCGCCCACCACCTTCTTCCTGTTCATCATCAACGTGAACTACACGATGTTCGACACCTTCCCGATCGTCGATGCAACGACGGTGGGCGGTCCGGCGCAGGCGACGACGACGCTCGTCTACAAGGTCTACCAGGACGGCTATCTGGGCCTGAACCTCGGCTCCTCCTCGGCACAGTCCGTGCTTCTGATGATGATCGTGATGGTGCTGACCTTCGTGCAGTTCCGCTATGTCGAACGCCGCGTGCAGTATTGAGGGTAAGACCATGGTTGAAAACCGTCCCTTCCTGACCTTCCTCACCCACGCCTTCCTGATCCTCGGCTTTGCCGTCGTGGCACTGCCGGTCTATGTGGCGATCATCGCCTCCACGCACGATATCGCAACGCTGATGAGCGGGCCGGTGCCCTTGTGGCCGGGCTCGCACCTCATCGAAAACTACAGCATGATCCTCACCAGCGCCTCGGCCGCCAACGGCCTGCCGAACTATTCGCACATGGCGTTGAATTCGCTGATCATGGCGGTGGTGATCACCATCGGAAAGATCTCGATCTCCATCCTCTCGGCCTTTGCGATCGTCTATTTCCGCTTTCCCTTCCGCCAGCTTGCCTTCTGGATCATCTTCGTGACGCTGATGCTGCCGGTGGAAGTGCGCATCATGCCGACCTACAAGATCGTTGCCGATCTCGGCATGCTGAATTCCTGGGCGGGGCTTACCATTCCGCTGATCGCCTCGGCGACGGCAACCTTCCTGTTCCGCCAGTTCTTCATGACGATCCCGGACGAGATGCTGGAAGCTGCGCGCGTGGATGGCGCCGGCCCGATGAAGTTCTTCCGCGATATCCTGCTGCCATTGTCGCGCACCAATATCGGCGCGCTCTGCGTCATCCTCTTCATCTATGGCTGGGTGCAGTATCTGTGGCCGCTGCTGGTGACCACCGATCCCGGCTACTACACGCTGATGATGGGCATGAAGCGCATGGTTACCGTGCAGGACGGCGTCATCCAGTGGCAGCTGGTGATGGCGGGCTCGGTGCTGGCCATGCTGCCCCCCATCCTGATCGTCATTTTCATGCAACGGCTGTTCATCCGCGGCCTGACAGAAACGGAGAAGTAAGATGGCTGGCATCAAGATAGCCGGTGTGTCGAAGGTCTATGCCGGCGGCGTGAAGGCCGTCAATTCCGTCTCGATCGACATCGCGGATGGCGAATTCATCGTACTGGTCGGACCGTCCGGCTGCGGCAAATCCACATTGCTGCGCATGGTGGCCGGCCTGGAGGCGATTTCCGACGGCGAGGTGTCGATCGGCGGGCGCGTGGTCAACCGCATGGAGCCGGCCGAGCGCGACATTGCCATGGTGTTCCAGAACTATGCGCTTTATCCGCACATGACGGTCTACCAGAACCTCGCCTATGGCCTGAAGAACCGCGGCACGCCGAAGGCGGAGATCGATGCGCGCGTGGCGGAAGCCGCCCGCATGCTGGAGATCACCCAGTATCTGGAGCGCAAGCCGCGCGCGCTGTCCGGCGGCCAGCGCCAGCGCGTCGCCATGGGCCGCGCCATCGTGCGCAAGCCGGCGGCTTTCCTGTTCGACGAGCCGCTGTCGAACCTCGACGCCAAGCTGCGCGTCTCCATGCGCGGCGAGATCAAGCGTCTGCAACGGCGTCTCGGCACCACCTCGATCTACGTCACCCACGACCAGCTGGAGGCGATGACGCTCGCTGACCGGCTGGTGGTGCTGAACGGCGGCCGCATCGAGCAGATCGGCTCGCCGCTCGAGGTCTATCACGCGCCCGCCTCCACCTTCGTTGCCAGTTTCATCGGCTCGCCGGCGATGAACCTCGTCTCCGGCGAACTGCACGGCAACCGTCTGGCGATCGGCCCGGCGGTGATCGAACTGGGTGCCGAGGCGCCCGCTTCCGGCCCGGTGACAGTCGGCATCCGCGCCGAGGACCTGCATCCGGCACGCGAGGGCGAAGCCGTTCTGCCGTTTGCGGTGGATTACGTCGAGGAACTGGGCGCCCAGCGCCTCGTGCATGGCCAGGTGGGCGACCAGATGCTGACGGTGGCGCTGTCGCCGGAGATCGCCATCGGCGAACAGCTGTCACTGGCCATCGATCCGGCCCGGCTGCACTTCTTCGCCGTCGATGGCGGCAAGCGCATCGGCAAGGGCTCGGTTCCGGCCGGTGTCGCAGCACCGGTCGTTCAACCCGTCTGAATGGGTCTGCCGGGCGGCAGGGATGACGCCCGGCACGGAGCCACCAAGGCTTTTCCGGCCGTTGCCATTGCCCGCCCGGCGTCCTACATCTGGCGGGCAATTCAAGAGGGACAGGGTATGGCCAAGATCCGCAAAGTCGCGTTCCAGATGGACCATGTGTCCGGCATCAACATCGCAGGCGATTCCACGTTCGCCATGGCGCTGGAGGCGCAGGCGCGAGGCTACGAACTATTTCACTACACGCCGGACCGGCTGACCATGCGTGACGGCCGCATCTTCGCGGCCGTCGAGCCGTTGACGGTGCGCGACGAGAAGGGCAGTCATTTCACGCTCGGCGAACGCGAGCGGGTTGATCTCTCGACCATGGACGTGGTGATGCTGCGCCAGGACCCGCCCTTCGACATGGCCTACATCACATCCACCCATCTGCTGGAGCGCCTGCACCCGAAGACGCTGGTGGTCAACGACCCGGCTTGGGTGCGCAACTCGCCGGAAAAGATCTTCGTTACCGAATTTGCCGATCTGATGCCGCCGACGCTGATCACCCGCGACCTCGGCGAAATTGCGCGGTTCCGCGAGGAACTGGGCGACATCATCCTGAAGCCGCTCTATGGCAATGGCGGTGCCGGCGTGTTCCACTCCGCGCGTGACGATCGCAACTTCTCCTCGCTGCTCGAAATGTTCGGCCAGATGTATCGCGAGCCCTTCATCGCGCAAGGATACCTGCCGGCAGTGCGCAAGGGCGACAAGCGCATCCTGCTCGTCAACGGCGAGGCGGTGGGGGCGATCAACCGCGTGCCGGCCGAGCATGACGCCCGCTCCAACATGCATGTGGGCGGCCGTGCGGAAGCGACCGAACTGACGGCGCGCGAGACGGAGATTTGCGAACGCATCGGCCCGGCGCTGCGGGCCCGCGGCTTCCTCTTCGTCGGCATCGACGTGATCGGCGACTTCATGACCGAGATCAACGTGACCTCGCCGACCGGCATCCGGGAAGTGAAGAAATTCGGCGGCGCCGATGTCGCGGCGCTCCTGTGGGATGCGATCGAAGTCAAGAGAAGCTGATTGAAATTCAAATTGTTAGCATGCACCAGAGCGTTTCTGTTCTGGTGCATGTTTGTTCCCTTTAGGTGAATACAGAAAACGCTAATACATTCAATGCGCGAAATTGTTCCGCGAATGTTCTTGTTTTAGACCTGCGCTTGTGCTTGATTGCAGAAAGGGCGTCCGGACAACCGAAATCTGCGGAACATCGACGCCCGCCAAGGGGCGAGGTGGGGCATGGTGGCGCGCGTCAGCACGGTGGCATTCCAGGGCATTGAAGGCGTGCCCGTCGACGTTCAGGTGATGGTGGGGCCGGGCAAGCTCGGCATTCAGATCGTCGGCCTGCCGGACAAGGCTGTGGCCGAAAGCCGCGAGCGGGTGCAGGCGGCGCTGCACGCCTCGGGTCTGGCGCTGCCACCGAAGAAGGTGACGGTCAATCTCGCGCCTGCCGATCTTCCGAAGGAGGGATCGCATTTCGATCTGCCGATTGCGCTTGGCCTGATGGCGGTGCTCGGCGCCATTCCGGCCGAGGCGCTGGCGAGCTATGTGGTGCTGGGCGAACTGAACCTCGACGGAACGCTGGCGGCTGTCGCGGGCGCGCTGCCGGCGGCGATCGGCGCCAATGCGCTCGGCAAGGGGCTGATCTGCCCGGCCGATAGCGGCGCGGAGGCAGCCTGGGCCGGTTCCGATATCGACATTCTCGCGCCGCGCAGTCTCATTGCGCTTGCCAACCATTTCCGTGGCACCCAGGTTCTCACGCGCCCGCAGCCTGCGATCCGCGCGCCCGCCGCCAACCTGCCGGACCTTGCCGACATCAAGGGGCAGGAAAGCGCCAAGCGGGCGCTGGAGGTGGCGGCCGCCGGCGGTCACAACCTCCTGATGGTCGGTCCGCCCGGATCGGGCAAGTCCATGCTTGCGGCGCGGTTGCCTTCCATCCTGCCGCCGCTCTCGGCCGCCGAACTCCTCGAGGTGTCGATGATCCATTCGATCGCCGGGCAGCTCTCTGGCGGCAAGCTGTCCGATCGTCGGCCGTTCCGCACGCCGCATCATTCGGCCACGATGGCGGCGCTGGTGGGCGGAGGATTGCGGGCAAAGCCGGGCGAGGCATCGCTGGCCCATCACGGCGTGCTGTTTCTCGACGAATTTCCCGAATTTTCGCCGCAGGTGCTGGATGCACTGCGCCAGCCGCTGGAGACGGGCGAATGCGTGATCGCGCGCGCCAATCACCGGGTTTCCTATCCCGCCAGCATCCAGCTGGTGGCAGCGATGAACCCCTGCCGTTGCGGCATGGCGGGCGAACCGGGCCACAGCTGCGCGCGCGGCCCGCGCTGCGTCAGCGATTACCAGAGCCGCATTTCCGGGCCACTGATGGACCGGATCGATATCCGCATCGACGTTCCTGCCGTTTCCGCCGCCGATCTCATCCGTCCGAGACCGGCGGAAAGCAGCGCGACGGTCGCGGCACGGGTAGCGGATGCGCGCGAGCGGCAGCGTCGCCGCTTCGCGGCCGCCGGCCTGCCGGAGATTTCCACCAATGCCCGCTGCTCAACCGCCCTCATCGAGGATTTCGCTGCGCCGGATGCGGCAGGAGCGCAGCTTTTGCGGGACGCTGCCGAGAAGCTCAAGTTTTCTGCCCGCGGCTATCATCGCATCCTGAAGGTTGCCCGCACGCTGGCCGATCTTGAAGGGGAGGAGAGGGTTGGCCGCATCCACCTCGCCGAGGCGATTTCCTACCGGATTGCCGGCGAACGCTTGACGGCGGCGGCATGAGGCGCCAGCACCGTCTTCTCACAGAGGGGACGGTGCCATGGAATTGCGACGCATCGGAAGGCATGATCGGGACTGGCACGACCGCTTTTTCGGTCACCTCAAGGCGATCTTCGGGCTCGGCAATTTTGCCGGCTGGGAGCGCTTGGGTGGCTGGAGCGATAACTACGACGTTCTTGCCCTGACCGAGGGCGAGGAGATCTGCGCCACCGTCGGGGTCACCCGGATGGAGGGGTGGCTGGACAAGCGCCAGCCGATGCCCCTCCGCCAGCTGGGCGCCGTTGCCACGCGCCCGCAGGATCGTGGCCGCGGGCTGGCGCGGCGGTTGCTGGAGCATGTGCTGGTGGAGGCGGACCGCGAAGGCGCTCCGGTTCTGCTGTTCGCCAATCCCTCGGTGGTGGATTTTTATCCGCGTTTCGGGTTTCGCCGCCTGATCCCGGATCGCCTGTTTCTGGATCTTCCGCCGGGCGGAAAGGCACAAGGGGCCATCGGGCGCCGGCTCGATCCGGAGACGCCGCAGGACCGGGCCCTGCTGGCAACCTGGTGCGACCGGGCGCTGGTGCATGGTGGCGTGCTTTCGGCACGGCCGGATGCCTCTGTTCTGCTCTGGCATCTGATGAACACGGATGTGACGGCCCATGAGTTGCCTGAGGGCGGGGGGCTTGCCTTTGTGGAGCGGACAGAGGACGGACTGATGCTCTGCGACTGGCTTTCCCGTGACGGGCAGCCTGATTTCAGCCTCATAGAGTTACTGGCCGGCCCGCAGGGCGGCCGGGTCGCGTTGGGTTTCGTGCCCGGCGACGTCTCCCTGCTCAGCGGTTTGCGCCGGACCCCGTGGCCGGAGGCCTGCATGTTCTGGCGCGGCCCGGTCCTGCCGCAGGGCATCCTGCACTTTCCCGCCCTGATGATGACCTGAGGCCATGCGACAGAAAAGGCGCGCATCCGGCGTCTGGTCAGCGCCACCGCCGACCAGACGGGGCCGTGATCAAAGCCCTCATCGGAGGCCTCCGGCGGCACATCCCTCTTGCCAAAACACCGCCGGTAGAATTTCGCTATTCGCTATTCGCTATTCGCTATTCGCTATTCGCTATTCGCTATTCGCTCACCCGCCCAGGCCATCGAACAGCGCGGTCGAAAGATAGCGCTCCGCGAAGGAGGGGATGATGACGACGAGGTTCTTGCCGGCGTTTTCCGGGCGCGAACCGATGCGGATGGCGGCCGTCAGCGCCGCGCCTGAGGAAATGCCGACGGGAACACCCTCGAGGCGGGCCACGAGGCGTGCGGTCTCCAGCGCGTCCGCGCTCGAAACGGTCACCACTTCATCATAGATTGTGGTGTCGAGAATTTTCGGGGCAAAGCCGGCGCCGATGCCCTGGATCTTGTGCGGGCCGGGTTCGCCGCCGGACAGCACGGGCGATTCCGCCGGTTCCACTGCAAATACCTTGAGATCCGGCTTGCGAGCCTTCAGCACCTGGCCGACGCCGGTGATCGTGCCGCCGGTGCCGATGCCGGCCACGAAGAGATCGATCTGTCCGTCGGTGTCGTTCCAGATTTCCTCGGCCGTCGTCTGGCGATGGATGTCCGGGTTGGCGGGGTTCTCGAACTGCTGGGGAATGATGGCGTCCGGCAGGCTGGCGGCCAGTTCCTCCGCCCGGGCGATCGCACCCTTCATGCCCTTCGGCCCTTCCGTCAGCACCAGTTCGGCGCCGAGCAAAGCGAGCATCTTGCGCCGCTCCACCGACATGGTTTCCGGCATGGTGAGGATCAGCCGGTAGCCTTTGGCGGCGGCGGCGAAGGCCAGCGCAATGCCGGTATTGCCGGAGGTCGGTTCGATCAGCGTGGTCTTGCCGGGCGTGATCCGGCCCTGCGCTTCCAGGCTTTCGATCATGGCGAGCCCGATGCGGTCCTTCACGGAGGCGATCGGGTTGAAGAATTCGAGCTTGGCCAGAAGATTGGCCTTCACGCCCTTTTCCTTCGCCAGTTTGTCGAGGCGCACGATCGGGGTATTGCCGATGGTGTCGAGAATGGAGGCGTAGATCTTGCCGCGGCCGGGCTTGGCGGTGTCGGACATGGTGTTTCTCCCAAGGCTGTCATTGGGCGCGACATTAGGACCGAACGGCACCGACGGCGAGGGGGTGTCTTTGCGCAAAGCCCTCGCCGGCGGAAAAATCTTTGCCGTTCATCCGCTTGGGCGCCTTCCCTCAGCGGGCGGCGATATAGGCGGCGGTGCCCGCGAGGATGCCGGCGGCCGAACGGTTGAGGACCTGCAGCGCGGTCGGCTTCTTCAGAAGCTCGCGCGCCTTGGAGGCCAGCAGGATATAGGGCAGCAGGACTGCCATCAGCACCACGAAGGTGATTGCCACCAGGGCCAAATAATCGGCCGGGCCGATCTCCTTGAGCGGCAGAAGCGTGGGCGCCAGTGCCACGTAGAACAGCATGGTCTTCGGATTGCCGAGCGTGACCAGCAGGCCGGAGAGAAAGGCCATGCCGCCGGTAGCGCCGCCGCGGCTCGCCTCGATATCCTGCCGCAGCAGCCCCGCCGTCCAGAGCTTCCAGGCGATGTAGCAGAGATAGATGACGCCGAGATATTTGATGATCAGAAAGGGCGTCGTAAAATTCTGCGCCACGATGGCAAGGCCGAGCACCACGGCGGTGAGATAGACGAGATCGCCGAGGATGAGGCCGAGCCCCATGAACAAGGTCGGCCGGAAGCCGGAGCCCAGCGCCCGCGCCACGATCGCCGTCATGCCGGGGCCTGGAATGGCGGCGGCAATGAACAGCGCCAGCGAATAGGTGATAAGTGTCGTCAGTGTCATCCCGTTTCCTCCTGCCTCAGCGCGTCTGATGCCAGATCATGCGCCGTCGGGCAATCGCTGCCGCTGTCTCGGAGAGTATGGCGTGCGCGTCGCCGCCCGAAAAAAGACCAAGTGCGTCCGTTTATGCGGATGGAATTTGGGTACTTGACGGTACCAGTTGAGAGGGCGCGATGCAGCAGAACGTGATGTCCGGAACGAGAAACAAGCATGCGCCAGCAGAGTGGCAAGGGTGGTCGCTGCCCGTAGCCTCGTTCCTTTCAATCGGCATGGCGCTCGCCGCTTCCGGCTGCAGTTCGGTTCCGCTCCGGGAGGCCGGCTCGCTCAGTTCCTATAGTCGCCTCGGCCCGGAAGAGGGGCGGGTGGCGAAATCCCGCAGCTTTGCCGACCGGTCCGCGCTGCTTTCCGCCACCACCGTCTCCATCCAGCCGGCAAGGCTTGGGCCGGCGGCTGCCGCAAGGGTTCACGATGCCGAACAGGAGCGGCTGGTGTCCAACGCGCTCGACCGCGCGCTGTGCATCGGCCTCTCCGACCGCTTCCGGGTCGTCGGGCCGGGCGAGCGGGCGGATCTGACCGTGCGCAGCACCATCACCGACATCGTACCGACCGGCACATGGGCCGCCGGGGTTTCCAAGGTGGCAACGCTTGGCACCTCCGCCGTGCTGCCGGTCGGCGTGCCACGCCTGCCGATCGGACTGGGCGGTCTTGCCGTCGAGGCGGAGGCGGTGGATGCCGGTGGGGCGCAGCGCGCCGCCATTCTCTGGTCGCGCGGCGCCAATTCCATCACCAACAGCCCGCGCGTCTCCGAAATCGGCGATGCCTATGGGCTGGCGAACACCTTTGCCGGCACCTTCGCGCAGATCCTGGTCAAGGGCGAGACACAGTCGGGCGTCCATCTCGACCTGCCCTCCGGCCAGAAGCTGAAGTCGCAACTGGGCGGAGCACCGAAATATGCGGCCTGCGAGGCTTTCGGGCGGGCACCGGGTGTCGGCGGGTTTGTGGCAAGCGCGGTCGGCGCCCCGCCGTCCTGGACGGACAAGGCAAAGTAGGCCCTGCTCCAGCGGTGTCGCGTGGCTGCGTCACACCCCCGTCGAACCGAATCCGCCGGCGCCGCGCGCGGTCTCGCTGAAGCCATCGGCTTCCTGCACCTGCGCCTGCACCACAGGCGAAACAACCAGCTGCGCGATGCGCATGCCGCGCTCGATCACGAAATCGGTCTCGCCGAGATTGACGAGCAGCACCTTCACTTCGCCGCGATAGTCGCTGTCGATGGTGCCGGGCGTGTTGAGGCAGGTGATGCCGTTCTTGAAGGCAAGGCCGGAGCGCGGGCGGACCTGCACCTCGAAGCCTTCCGGAATCTCGAAGACAAAGCCCGTTGGCACCAGTGCTCTTTGCCCGGGCACAAGCGTCATCGGCTCGGTCAGGGCGGCGCGCACATCCATGCCGGCGGCGCCGCGGGTCTCGTAGGCGGGCAGGTCGATCCCTTCACCGTGCGGCAGGCGAATGAGCTTGAGGGCGGGGCCGATGACATCGCGCATGGGGCGGTTTCCTTCCTGTGTTTGCCGGTCAATTGCATAAAGCGCCCAAAATCGCTAGATACGCGGCAACTCAAAGGATTTGCACGACATGGCTGAAAGCATTGCCGAGGCGGTTTCCCGCCGCCGAACCTTCGCGATCATCGCGCACCCGGACGCGGGCAAGACGACCCTGACGGAAAAGCTGCTGCTGTTCGGCGGCGCCATCCAGCTGGCCGGCGAGGTGAAGGCGAAGAAGGACCGCATCCAGACCCGCTCGGACTGGATGAAGATCGAACGCGAACGCGGCATCTCGGTCGTCACCTCGGTGATGACCTTCGAATACGAAGGCAATATCTTCAACATTCTCGATACGCCCGGTCACGAGGACTTTGCCGACGACACCTACCGCACGCTGACGGCGGTGGATGCGGCGGTGATGGTGATCGATGGCGCCAAGGGCATCGAGCCGCGCACGCTGAAACTGTTCGAAGTCTGCCGCATGCGCGACATTCCGATCATCACCTTCGTCAACAAGATGGACCGCGAGGCGCGCGACACCTTCGAGATCCTCGACGAGGTGGAGGAGAAGCTGGCGCTCGACACCGCGCCGATCACCTGGCCGGTCGGCCGTTCCCGGAATTTCTGCGGCTCCTACAATCTGGCCAACAACACCTATCGCGGGTCCGACACGCAGGTGGAGCCGATGGCGGTCAATGGTCCGCAGAGCGTCGCGGAAAACCTGCCGGAAAACGAGCGCGATGCCTTCATTGACGAGTTGGAACTGGCGCGCGAGGCCTGCCGTCCCTTCGACCGCCAGGCCTTTCTCGAAGGTCATATGACGCCGGTCTTCTTCGGCTCGGCGCTCCGGAATTTTGGTGTGCGCGACCTGATCAATGCGCTGGGGGACTTTGCGCCGCCGCCGCGCGACCAGGTGGCCGATATCCGCACGGTGCATGCGGCCGAAGACAAGATGACGGCCTTCGTCTTCAAGATCCAGGCCAACATGGACCCGAACCACCGAGACCGCATCGCCTTTGCCCGCATCTGCTCCGGCAAGCTGGAGCGCGGCATGAAGGCGCGTCTGGCGCGCACCGGCAAGCAGATGGGGCTGACGGCACCGCAGTTCTTCTTCGCCTCGCAGCGCCAGCTGGCCGATACGGCCTATGCGGGGGACGTGGTGGGCATTCCGAACCACGGCACGCTGCGCATCGGCGATACGCTGACGGAAGGCGAAGCACTCGTCTTCCAGGGCGTGCCGAACTTCTCGCCGGAAATCCTGCGTCGCGTGCGGCTGGAGGATGCCATGAAGGCGAAGAAGCTGAAGGAAGCCCTGCAGCAGATGGCGGAAGAAGGCGTGGTGCAGCTGTTTTCGCCGGAAGACGGTTCGCCCGCCATCGTCGGCGTCGTTGGCGCCCTGCAGCTCGACGTGCTGAAGGAGCGGCTGTCTGCGGAATACAGCCTGCCTGTTTCCTTCGAAATGTCGCGCTTCTCCGTCTGCCGCTGGATCTCCTGCGACAACAAGGCGGAGATGGAGAAATTCCTCACCGTCAAGCGCGGCGACATTGCCCGCGATCTGGACGGCGATCCGGTGTTCCTGGCGCAGGATTCGTTCTCCCTGCGCTACGAGTCCGAACGTTATCCGGCGATCAAGATGGTGGCCATCAAGGAATATCACGTCGCCAAGGCGGCGTGATCATTGAGATCAGTCCTGCCCGCCGCTCGTGGCGGGCGCCGGGTTTTCCGCCTCCGCCGTCAGGTCGGCGAGAAAATCATCGCACCAGCGCTTCACGTCATGCTCCAGCAGATGGGTCATCATGCCCTGCCAGCGCTGGATACGCTCCTCGCGGCCCATGGTGAGGGCCCGGGCAATCGCGTTGGCGGTGCCCTCGATGTCGTAAGGATTGACCAGCAGCGCGCCTTTCAGCTCGCGCGCGGCGCCGGCGAAGCGGGAGAGCACCAGCACGCCCGGATCCTCCGGGTCCTGTGCGGCGACGAATTCCTTGGCCACGAGGTTCATGCCATCGCGCAGCGGCGTGACCAGCCCGACCTTTGCCAGCCGGTAGAGCCCCGCCAGCACCGGACGCCCGATGGAGCGGTTGATGTAGCGGATCGGCACCCAGTCCACGGTGCCGAGCGCGCCGTTCACCCGGCCGGCCTGCTCCGCCACGGTGCGCTGCATGGCCTCGTATTCCGGCACTTCCGAGCGGGATTTCGGCGTGATCTGGAGATAGCTGACCTTGCCCTGATGCGCGGGATTGCGCGAGACGAAGCTTTCATAGGCATCGATGCGCTGGGTGATGCCCTTGGAATAATCCAGCCGGTCGACCCCGATGATCAGATCGCGGCCTTCAAGGCTCTGACGGGCCTTGCGCACCATCACGCTTGCGGCCGCCTTGCGGGCGAACTCGGCAAAGGCGGCCGTCTCGATGCCGATCGAGTAGAAGCCGCCCTTGAAGGTGCGGCCGTGCGACAGGTAGAGCCCTTCGCCGATCGCATTGCCAAAACCTTCGCGCACCAGACAGCCGCGGAAGTTTTCAAGATCGTGGTCCGTCTGGAAGCCGACGAGATCGTAATGGGTGAGACCGCGCATGATCTCCTCATGCACCGGCATGGCAAACAGCACGTCGGCCGGCGGCCAGGGAATGTGCAGGAAGAAGCCGATGCGGTTCTTCACGCCCATCTGCCGCAGTTCCGCCGCAAGTGGGATCAGGTGGTAGTCATGCACCCAGATGATGTCGTCCGGCTTCAGCAGCGGGGCCAGCCGATGGGCGAAGAAGCGGTTGACGCGGAAATAGCCGGCCATTTCCTTGCGGGCATATTCGGCAAGGTCCAGCCGGTAATGGCAGATCGGCCAGAGCACCCGGTTGGCGAAGCCGTGATAATACTCCTCCACATCCGTCTTGGTGAGGTCGGTCAGCGCATAGGTGATGTTGCCGCGCTCCGTCAGCGCCAGCGGCTCCGGCTCCTTTGTCCCGCTCGACTTGCCGGACCAGCCCATCCACACGCCGCCGCGCTCCTCAAGGGCGGCCTGCAGCGCCACGGCAAGGCCGCCTGCGGGGGCCGTGCCGTTCTTTTCCGGCATAGGAACGCGGTTGGATATGACGATGAGACGGCTCAAGCGGTGGGCTCCTTCTGTCTGCTCCGGCAGGCTCAGCGCGTGGCGAGATCCTTCAGGATCGCACGCAAGACGGCGGCGGAGGCAAGTGTGGTGTGGGCGGCGGTGTCTTCGCCGGGCTCGCCGATGCGGATCGACAGGCCGCCGAGCTGATTGGCGACCTTGAACATGGCTTCGTCGGTGAGATCATCGCCGATGGCGATCGGTCTGCGTCCGGCAAAGGGCGGTTCGGCAAGAAAGGCGCGTAGCGCCGCGCCCTTGCTGGCGCGGGCAGGGCGGATTTCGATCACCATCTTGCCGCGCTGCAGGGCATAAGCCGGCCCGGCCTCCGACAGCGCCTGGCGCATGAGGGCCTCGAGGTCTGCCTGCCTCTCCGGCGCCTGCCGGTAATGCGCGGCAACGGCTGCCCCCTTATCTTCGATCAGCACGCCCGGCCAGTCCGCCGTCAGCCGCTCCAGCGAGCGCTTCAGCGCAAGGAAGGCAGGGTCGGGCTCCACGCGGTCGACAACACCATCGGCGCGTCTGCGTTCGGCGCCGTGCAGGCCGGCAATCGGTAGCGTGAGCGGGGCAAACAGCCGGTCGGCAAAGGGCAGCGCCCGGCCGGTGACGAGCGCCAGGGCGCCACCCAGCCGGCCGGAAAGGGTGTCGAGATGGCCGGCAAGATCCGGCGGCACGACGATTGCCTCCGGCCGTGCGGCCAGATCGATCAGCGTGCCGTCGATATCGAGAAACAGCGCATGTGCCTGCGGTTCGGTGCGGAGAATATCCAGCATCTGTCCCTGCGGTTGCAACGGTCTGGCTTCGGCTTTGCGGAATGCATCGGTTGGTCGCATGAGGTGCGATCTAGGCCGGCCGCTCGGGATGGCAAGGGCAAAGGTTTGGGAACCGGGTTGCGGAATCTGTCACGAAATCGACATCTTGCTGCCGGATCGCCCTTCATCGCAGGCGTTTGCCTGCTAACCCTCGCTTAAGATTTTGGGTCGATCCTTTTCAAGGTATTCGCCGCATCGCGCGGCGCGATTTGGAGCTGGAAACCATGTGTCGCTGGGCCGCCTATCGCGGCAATCCGCTTTATCTCGAGGAACTCGTCTCCTCGCCCGCCCACTCGCTCATCGAGCAGAGCCACTGCGCCAGCCGCGCCAAGACGGCCACCAATGGCGATGGCTTCGGCATCGCCTGGTACGGCGATCATCCCGAACCCGGGCGCTATCGCGATATCCTGCCGGCCTGGTCCGACTGCAATCTGCGCAGCCTTGCCCACCAGATCCGCTCGCCGCTGTTTCTCGCCCATGTGCGCGCCGCCACCAATGGCGGCACGCGCCGCGACAATTGCCATCCCTTCGTGCATGGCCGCTGGTCCTTCATGCACAACGGCCAGATCGCCGGCTTCGACCGCATTCGCCGGCGCATGGAAGGGCATCTGTCGGACGATCTGTTCCACGCCCGCACCGGCACCACCGATTCCGAGATGCTGTTCCTGCTCGCCCAGGAATTCGGCATGGCAGGCGACCCGCTCGGCGCGGTGTCGCGGGCCATCGGCACGATCGAGCAACTGGCGGCCGAGCATGAGGTGAGCACGCTGGTGCGCTTCACCGCTGCCTTTTCCGACGGGAACGCGCTCTATGCCATCCGTTATGCGACCGATCATCGTCCGCCGACGCTGTATGCGGCACCCATGGGTGGCGGCTATTGCCTCGTCTCCGAACCGCTGAACGACGATGTGGATGCCTGGATGGAAATTCCGGACGGCAGCGCGGTGATGGTGAGCGATGCCGGCATGACGATCGCGCCATTTGCGCCGGTGGCGCTGGCTGAGGCTGCCTGATCCACCATCAGTCCGGGGGGAGGGGATGGCCGTCAACGACGGCACGGGCCTTCACCTCCCGCACGAGATGATCGAGCGCGGCGCGGGCAGGCTCCCTGCGCCATGCGAGATAGAGAGGCGCGACGAGGCCGGCGCTTGCGGAAAAGCGGCGATAGGCGATCCCCGAGGTTTCCAGGCGAGCCATGGATTCCGGAATGATCGACAGGCCGAGCCCGGCGGCGACAAGGCTGAGCGTCGAGGCGAGTTTCGGCGCCTCCTGCGCCACCCTGGGGCTGAAGCCCGCCCGCTGGCAGGCGGCGATGATGCGGTCGTAGAGACCCTGGCCGCTCTGCCGCCGGTAGAGAATGAAGGTTTCGGCCGAAAGATCCGCGAGATCGACCGGTTCCGGCGGATCGATGCCCGGCGGGTGCGCCAGCGGATGGTCGTCCGGCAGCGCCAGCAGCATGTCTTCCCGGTGTACCGGCGCGATGGAAAGGGTCGCGGCCTCCAGCGTCGTGCCGCGCAGGAAGGCGACATCGAGCCGACCGGCCAGAAGATCCGCGGTCAGTTCGTCGGTCGCGCCTTCTTCCAGCCGCAGCGACAGGTCCGGCCAGGAGAGGCGCAGCGCGCGTACGGCAGACGAGACCAGCGGATGAAAGGCGGCCGAACTGGTAAACCCGATGGACAGCGTGCCGGTTTCGCCGCGTGCGGCGCGGTGCGTCTCGGCAACGGCCGTCTGCAGGTCGGCGAGGATCTGGCGGGCCCGTGCGATGAACACGGCGCCGGCATCGGTCGGCACCACGCCGCGCGGCAGCCGATGAAAGAGCGGCGTGCCCAGCATGGTTTCCAGCGCGCGGATCTGCTGGCTGAGCGGCGGCTGCTGAATACCGAGCCGTTCGGCGGCGCGCGTCATGTGGCCCTCGTCGGCAATGGCGACGGCATAGCGCAGATGGCGCATCTCGATCATTGCCATATCCTTTGCGTATGGAAAAGACTGAAACGATATATTGGACTTATGGTGCCGGCAGCGCTACTGCGTCAATCCATCTTCTGAAGGAATCTCGACCATGACCACCATTGCAGAAGCGGGGCAGGGCGGTGTCTCTGCTCCCACCACGCGCCAGCTGTTCACCGGCTTTCTCGGTATCGGTCTCATTGGCTTTGGCGGTGTGCTGCCGCTGGCGCGCCGCATGCTGGTGGATGACAAGGCTTGGCTGAGCCCGCAGGAATTCGCAGATCTGCTGGGCCTCTGTCAGTTCCTGCCGGGCGGCAATGTGATCAACATGAGCGTGGCCGTCGGTATGAAGTTTCGCGGCTGGCGCGGGGCCCTGGCCGGCATTCTCGGCCTGACGGCGGTGCCGACGGCTTTCGTCATCGTGCTCGGCGTGCTCTACGACCGCTACAGCACCGATGCGCATGTGCAGCACCTGTTTGCCGGGCTTGCGGCGGCCTCTGCGGGCCTTCTGATCGGCATGGCCTGGAAGATGCTGAAACCTCTCCTGAAGCGTCCGGTGGCGCTTCTGGTGGTGCTGATGCTGTTTTTTGCCGTGGCCATGCTGCGCGTACCGCTGATCGTGGCCATGCTGGTGCTGGCGCCGGTCTCGATCCTGCTTGCCTGGAGGTTCGGCCAATGACCGCAACGCTGATCGCACTGGCGCTGATCTTCACCGAATTGTCGCTGATGGCCTTCGGCGGCGGTTATGCGGTGCTGCCGGAAATCCAGCGGCGGGTGGTGGAGGTGCAGCACTGGGTGACGCCGGCGGAATTCAGCGCGCTGTTTGCGCTGGCGCAGGCTGCGCCCGGCCCGAACATGATGATCGTGCCGCTGATCGGCTGGCACGTGGCGGGGCTACCGGGCCTGCTCGTCAGTTCGCTGGCCAAGTTCCTGCCCTCCTCGCTGATCACCTGCATGGCCGTTTCCGCCTGGGAACGGTTTCGTGACCGCCCCTGGCGCGCGGTGGTGCAGGCCGGCCTGCTGCCGGTGACGGCGGGGCTTGTGGCATCGAGCGCCGTGGTGATCACCGCTGCCTCCGCCACCAGCTGGTGGTTGGCGGGCCTGACCGGCGTGACGGCGGCCCTTTCCGTCTTCACCCGCGCGCATCCGGTGGCCGTGCTGGCGCTCGGGGCGGTTGGCGGACTCGCCATCAGCTTTTTCTAGGCTTCAGTCGCTCTTGCCCTGGTTCAGGCGCTCGGCAATCAGCGCGGCCAGACGCTCTGCCACCGCATCCTTGCCAAGCTCCGGCCAGTCCTCGATGCCGCCGTGGGAGATCAGCCGGACCCGGTTGCGGTCGCCGCCCATGATGCCGGTGTCCGGCGAAACGTCATTGGCGACGATCAGGTCGGCGCCCTTGGCCGCAAGCTTCTTGCGGCCGTTCGCCTCGACATTCTCCGTCTCGGCCGCAAAGCCGATCACAAGCGTCGGACGCTGTTCATGATGGCCGATGGTCTTCAGGATGTCGGGGTTTTCGGTCAGGACCAGCGGCGCCGGCGGTTCGCCGGGCTGCTTCTTGATTTTCTGGCCGGCCGTGCCGACGACGCGCCAGTCGGCCACGGCAGCCACCATCACGGCAATATCGGCCGGCAGGCAGGAGAGCACGGCGGCCCGCATTTCTTCGGCGGTTTCCACGTGGCGCACCGTTACCCCGCGCGGATCGGCAATCGTGACGGGACCGGAGACGAGCGTTACCTCGGCGCCGAGCCTTGCCAGCGCTGCGGCAATCGCATGGCCCTGCTTGCCGGAGGAGCGGTTGGCGATGTAGCGCACCGGATCGATCGGCTCGTGGGTCGGGCCGGAGGTGACGATGGCGCGCTTGCCCGCAAGCGGCTTGTGCTGCGGGGACAGGAGCGCGACGACGGTCGCAACGATCTCCAGCGGCTCGGCCATCCGGCCGGTGCCGGCTTCGCCGCTTTCGGCCATTTCACCCTTCATCGGCCCGATCAGGTGGATGCCGTCCGTCTTCAGCGTCTCCACGTTGCGGCGCGTTGGGGCTGCGTTCCACATCACCGGGTTCATGGCGGGGGCAACCAGCACCGGACGGTCGGTGGCGAGCAGCACCGCGCTCGGCAGGTCGTCCGCCAGTCCATGCGCCATCTTTGCCATCAGGTCGGCCGTGGCGGGGGCAACGACGATGAGGTCGCAGTCGCGGGCCAGCCGGATATGGCCGACATCCTGTTCATCCTCGCGGGAGAAGAGATCGGTATAGACATGGCTTGCCGACAGCGCGCCGACCGCAAGGGGCGTGACGAATTCCTGCGCCGCGCGGCTCATCACCGGCCTGACGGTCGCTCCCCGCTCGCGCAGGCGGCGGATGAGATCCAGGCTCTTGTAGGCGGCGATGCCCCCCGAAATGATCAGCAGAATGCGCTTGCCCTGAAGCTCCATGGGCCTCTCCCTGTGTTCTTCCCGGAGTGTGGATGAGGGGGCGACGCCCGTCAGAAACCCGTCATCCGCAATCCTGTCCCGGAGCCTAAGCACCTGATGCGCCGCATGCAATCGGCTCAGCTGAGCTGGAAGGCGATGTAGGCCAAGGTTGCGGCAATCACCCAGAGTGCGGCGCGACCTCCGCGGCTATGCTTGGCCTCCGCCTTGCCGATCGCCTCGGCCGTCTCACTGTCGAAACGGATGCCGTGCTCGGTCATGTGCAGCAGCTGCTGGTGGAATTTTTCGGTCTTGGCGGCAATTTCGGGGGCCGCTTCCGCCAGCTTGACGGCGGCTTTCAGGCCGTCGCGCAGGTCGGTCGCGATCCGCTTCGGCCCGAGATTGTCACGGATCCAGCCGCCGACCACGGGTTCTGCCGCACGCCACATGTTGAAGCGCGGATCGAGCATGCGCGACACGCCTTCCACCACCACCATGGTCTTCTGCAGCAGGATGAGTTCGGGGCGCGTCTGCATCTCGAACAGGTCGGTCACCTCGAAGAGCAGCGCCAGCAGGCGCGCCATCGAGATGGTTTCGGCCGGCTGCCCGTGGATCGGCTCGCCGATGGCGCGGATCGCCTGGGCAAAGCTTGCCACGTCATGATGGGACGGCACATAGCCGGCCTCGAAATGCACTTCCGCAACGCGCAGATAGTCGCGGGTGATGAAGCCGTAGAGGATTTCCGCGAGGAAGCGGCGTTCCTTCTTGCCGAGGCGACCGACAATGCCCATGTCGACGGCGACGATGATGCCGTCCGGATCGACGAACAGATTGCCGGGATGCATGTCGGCATGGAAGAAGCCGTCGCGCAGCGTGTGGCGCAGGAAGGACTGGATCAGCGTTTCCGCAAGCTTTTCGAGATCGTAGCCGGCGGCGCGCAGGCCCTCGATGTTCGACATCTTGATGCCGTCGATCCACTCCATGGTGATGACGTCGCGCCCGGTGCGCTCCCAGTCCACCTTCGGCACGCGGAATCCCGGATCGTCTTTGGTGTTCTCGCCGATTTCCGAGAGTGCCGCCGCTTCCAGCCGCAGGTCCATCTCCAGCTTGGTGGTCTGTTCCAGCGTGCGGGTGACCTCGACCGGCCTCAGGCGGCGCGTGGACGGCAGCAGGCGTTCCTGCATGCGCGACATCAGGTACATGCTTTCGATGTCGTGGGCGAAGCGCTGGCGCACGCCGGGGCGCACCACCTTGACGGCCACCTTGCGCTCGCCTTCCGCAGAGGCAACGGCCGCCGGGTGCACCTGGGCGATGGAGGCGGCCGCCAGCGGTTCGTCGAAGCGGGTGTAAAGGTCCTCGATCGAGCGGCCGAGGGAGGCTTCGATGGCGCCCTTGGCCGTCTCCGTCGGGAAGAAGGCCATGCGGTCCTGCAGCATGGAGAGATCGAGCGCCCAGTCCACACCCACCACATCCGGCCGGGTGGCGAGAAACTGGCCGATCTTCACATAGGAGGGGCCGAGCCGGTCCACCGCATTGGTGAGACGGACGCTGCGGCTTTCCTGGATCGAGGCCGGGCGGGTAAAGATCTGCGCGAGCGATTTGACGAGGCCGACCACGGGCGGCAGGCCCTGCGTCGGCAATGCCGACACCACGCCCTCGCGCACGAGCACCCAGCCCACGCGGGCCAGCCGGAAATAGGCACCGATCGTGCTCATGCGAAAAACCTCATCCTGCCGTCAGCCTTTCCCGCTACGCCGCGTTTGGTCCTGTGCCGGGCACTCTTACAGCTTCCAGCCCGAATGCAGCGCCGCGATGCCGCCGGTGTAATTCGTATAGCTGACACGGGAAAAACCAGCGCTGCGGATCATCTTGGCAAAATCCTCCTGATTGGGGAATTTGCGGATCGATTCCACCAGGTACTGGTAGGGCTCCGCATCGCCGGTGATCATCTTGCCGAACTGCGGAATGGCCTTGAAGGACCATTCGTCATAGATGCGGTCGAGAAGCGGCATCTCCACCTCGGAAAATTCGAGCACCAGCAGCCGGCCGCCGCGCTTCAGCACGCGGTAGGCTTCCGTCAGCGCCACATCGATGCGCGGCACGTTGCGGATGCCGAAGGCGATCGTATAGGCATCGAAGCTGCCCGCCTCGAAGGGCAGTTCCTCGGCATTGGCCTCCACGAAGGTGAGATTATCGGAAAGCTTGCGCTTGGCGGCGCGCTCGGCGCCGACGCCGAGCATCGAGCCGTTGATGTCGAGCACGGTCGCATGTGCCTGTCGGCCTGATGCCTCCACGATGCGGAATGCGATGTCGCCGGTGCCGCCGGCCACGTCCAGAACCTTGTAGGAGGGGTCCTTGCGCGGGTTGAGGCTTGCCACCATCGCATCCTTCCACAGCCGGTGGAGGCCGGCCGACATCACGTCGTTCATGATGTCGTAGCGCTTGGCCACCTTGTGGAAGACTTCGTTGACGAGGCCCTGCTTTTCGCCTTCGCCCACCTCGCGAAAGCCGTAGGAGGTTTCCATTCCACCTTCAGCGGAGGTCCGGCTGTCAGCCATGGCATATCATCCTTCGTTTCGTTCCTGGCACGGCGCGACCATAGCGAAAGCCCCGAGGCGATACTATCTCTTGTCGCGCTTGCGGCACTATGGCGCTGGTCTATAGAGACTGTGCAGGCCGTTGGAAACAGGAACTTAGGAACTCATGCCGGAATTGCCAGAGGTGGAAACGGTGCGGCGGGGCCTTGCGCCGTCGATGGAGAAGGCCCGCATCGTGCGGCTGGAGACACGCCGGGCGGACCTGCGTTTTCCCTTTCCGGAGAATTTTGCCGAACGCGTTTCCGGTCGCCGGATTGTCGGTCTCGGCCGCCGCGCCAAGTACCTGCTGATCGATCTCGATGACGGTATGAGCGTGATTTCCCATCTCGGCATGTCCGGCTCCTTCCGCATTCTGGCGGGAGGAGCATCCGACACGCCGGGCGAGTTCCACCACGCGCGCTCGAAGGATGAAAAGCACGACCACGTACTCTTTCATCTGGAGCGTGAGGGCGAGCGGTTGAGCGTTATCTACAACGATCCGCGCCGCTTCGGTTTCATGCACCTGTGGTCGCGCATAGAACTCGATCTCTATCCTGCCTTTGCCGGCCTTGGGCCGGAGCCGACCGGCAACAGCCTGGATGCCGGCTATCTCGCCGCGCGCTTTCGCGATCGCGTGCAGCCGCTGAAGACGCTGCTGCTCGACCAGACGGTGATTGCCGGGCTTGGCAATATCTATGTGTGCGAGGCGCTGTGGCGCGCCGGTCTCTCTCCGCTTCGCAAGGCGGGAACGCTTGTCACCCCGACCGGCCGGCCGAAGGCGGAGCTTGTCGCGCTGACGGAAGCCATCCGCGCCGTGATCGCCGACGCGATCCTCGCCGGCGGCTCCTCGTTGCGCGATCATATCCAGACAGATGGCTCGCTTGGCTATTTTCAGCACACCTTCGCCGTCTATGACCGGGAAGGGGCACCATGCACGCGGCCGGGCTGCGGCGGCACCGTTTTGCGGGTGACCCAGGCCGGACGCTCCACCTTCCACTGTGGCGCCTGCCAGAAATGAATCGCAAATCAGCGTCTTGCGGGTCAGGCCGGGGCAAAAGGGTGCAAAATGCGCGTTGACTGGACCCCGCATTCCAGCTATATCGCCGCCCACAGTTGGGAAAGCCATTGAACGGCTTCCTCCATTGCTCCCGAATTGCTGGATGACAGGTCGCAAGGGACCCGGCGCGGCGACGGCGGAGTTTTTGTTCGAATTCGAAGAGAGGCAGAAATGGCCAATACAACTTCGGCGAAAAAGGCGACCCGCAAGATCGCACGCCGCACCGACATCAACAAGGCGCGCCGCTCGCGCGTTCGTACCTTCATCCGTAAGGTTGAAGAAGCCATTGCATCGGGTGATGTGGCACAGGCTGCGGAAGCTCTCCGCGCCGCCCAGCCGGAAATCCAGCGTGCGGCCACCAAGGGTGTTCTGCATCGCAACACCGCCTCCCGCAAGGTGTCTCGCCTCGCGCAGCGCGTGAAGGCCCTTTCGGCCTAAAACCCGTCACAATTGACTGTCACATTTGAAGCCCGGTCTCTGACCGGG